>JBEKUB010000012.1:0-109297 GCA_049515455.1 Occallatibacter sp. | reverse complement strand
TCATGGAGCAGGTCTTTACTACCGTCAGTAGCAAGGGTCAAATGGTGATTCCGGCACAAATTCGCACGGCAATGGGGATTGAAGCTGGGACGCGCGTTGCAATCCGCCAAGAAGGGACGCGGCTGGTTCTGGAGCCGGATACGCTTGCTGCCAAACTGCGGAGGATCGACGAATTGTGTGGTATCACTGCGGGCGGCCCTTCAATGACCGAAATGCTGCTCGAGGATAGGCGACTAGAGCGCGAGCGGGAGTTAAGAGAAGAGGGATGGTAAGACCTTTCAATGACCGTGTACGTTCTAGATTCGTCGGCTGTCCTTCGGTACATCGCTAGAGAAGCTGGTTCAGAGCGCGTGATCGCGATCTTTAAGGCATGCGTGCGCCGGAAGTCAGAGGTACGCATTTCTGCAGTGCAATGGGGCGAGATTGCCGGAATCCTGCGCAGAAAGGTTGGCGCGTCGAATCAGAACCGCATTCTGGACAGCCTGATTCCCCTAGAGCTAGAGATCGTTCCTGCGAGCAGTGAGCGTGCAGCGCGCTCGGCCGAGTTGCGTGTCGACCGGAATATCTCCTACGCTGATGCATTTGCGCTCGAATTGGCGATGGAATCCACGGATCACGTTTTGGTCACCGCTGATTATGGCTTTAGAGTGGTTGCCGATCTGGCGCGCATCGAATTTCTTCCTGCGAAATAGCCGCACTCTTCAGAATGATTCACCTGCCGCGGCGTTCCCATAATTGCTCGATAAAACTATCGGTCATGCCGGCGATGTAGTCGGCTACGGTGCGTTCCAGGCCCTGGGTGGGGATTTGCGCCTGATGATCTTCGGGCAGCGTGCCGGGGTCAGCGATGATTGCGGCAAAGACGCTTTCAACGACGGTAGTTGCGTGGGCGTGCGCCTCCTCCATGACTGGGGAGTAGTAAAGGCTGGCGTAGAGGAACTCCTTGGCGGCGGCGCGGGCGGCTTCCATTGGCGGGCTGAGGGCTGCCAGGCGGCTGGGCGCGCGGCGAATATCGTCGAGCGTGGTTGCGTGGAGAGCTTCCACGCGGGAATGGACTTCGCTGATCAGATCGGTGACCAGGGCGTTCAGGACGCGGTTGAGGGTCTCATAGCCAGCTAGTTTTGGCGAGGCAGCGGGATATTGCCGGAGCACGGCATCGTGAAAGCTGCGGAACAGGGGCACGCCTTCGCGGACCTGTTCAAGAGTGAGAATGCCTGAGTCGAGGCCGTCGTCGAGATCGGCTGTGAGGTAGGCAATCTCGTCGGTGAGGTCGATGAGTTGCGCTTCAAGCGGCGGGAATTGATCGAGGAAATATTCAGCCAGATCGGGGTGGGTTGCGGCGGAGTAGTCGTGGGAGTGTTTGACGATGCCTTCGCGGACGGCCAGCGTGAGGTTGAGACCGCGAAAGGCGGCGTAGCGCTCCTCAAACCAGGTGACGATGCGCAGGGCGTGAAGGTTGTGGTCAAAGGTGAGGCCAGCGCCGCGCAGGCAGTGGTCGAGGGCCTTTTCTCCTGCGTGGCCGAAAGGCGGGTGGCCGATATCGTGGGCTAGCGCCAGAGCTTCAGTCAGTTCGATGTTCAGCCCCAAAGCTCCGGCGAGAGTGCGGGAGATCTGGGTTACTTCAAGGGTGTGGGTGAGCCGGCTGCGGAAGTGGTCAGAATGAGATTCGGCGGGCAGGCGGGGGAAGACCTGGGTTTTTCCGGCCAGGCGGCGAAAGGCGCGCGCGTGCAGGATGCGGGCGGCATCGCGGGCAAAGGGACTGCGATAGGGATGAGGCGATTCAGCGTGCGCGCGTGCGGCAAGTTCGCCATCCCCGCGGACGGCAATTTCCGGGTGAAGTTTTTTGAGAGAGTTGGATTCGGAGTTCGTCATCGTCGATGCGCACTAGTATGCCATTCCTACCGATGTTTGTCAGTGCGCCGCCCGCAAGAGTAGCATGAACGGCGGCTGGCAGGCCAAAGGAGTTTGCAGATGAAAACAAGACGCGGCATTGTTCTCGCTCTGTCTTTGCTTCTGTTCTCAGTGGAGGTTTGCTATTCCCAGGCGAACCTTTCAGCAAAATGGGAGGAGCTTACCGGGCCCGACTTTATCCAGGCGATTCATCAGTCGCAAGGGGTTTGTGTGCTGCCCTTCGGGATCCTCGAGAAGCACGGAGCGCACCTGCCGCTGGGAACCGACCTGCTCGATGTTCGATTCGCGGTTTTCAACGCGGTGCGGCAGGAGTATGCAGTCGTGTTTCCCGAGTATTATTTCGGCCAGATCTTTGAGGCTCAACAGCAGCCCGGAACGGTGGCCTACAGCCTGGAGACACAGCTCACGTTGCTCCAGGAAACGGTGAAGGAGATGGCGCGCAACGGCTGCAAGAAGATTCTCATTGTGAACGGCCACGGCGGAAACAATTACCTGCTGCCGCTGTTCGCGGAGGCGCAACTTGCCAGCCCGCGCGACTACGTGGTTTACGTTTTGGGATTGCCGAACAAGAATGCGCCGGGACGCCCGGCGTTGAAAACCAAAGTCGACCAGCACGCGGGCGAAACGGAGACGTCGTTGATGCTGATTGCGCGGCCAGACCTGGTCCACATGAATCGCGCAACGGAGGAATCAGGCACTGATCTGAACCGGCAGTCGTTGCCGGAGAATGTTTATACCGGGATCTGGTGGTATGCGCGTTTCCCTAATCATTATTCGGGCGAGGGCGCGGCAGCGACCAAAGAGCTTGGCGAGTTTGACCAGAAAGAATGGTCGCGTGAGATTGCCGAGGCGCTGAAGACGATCAAAGCCGACCAGGCAAGCCTCAAGCTGCAGAATCAATTTTTCGAGGATTCACAGCACCCGTTGGATACCAAACAGTAGCGCCGGTTTCTACTCCGGTTTGGGCGTGCCGATGGCGTTTTCCTGTTTGGCGAGCCTGACGTGGGCGCTCTCCAGCTTTTTCTGCACTTTGGCCACGTCGCCGGGTTCCACGTCGGCGGGCGCTGACTTTGCGTACTCTGCCAGCGAGAGTTCCCACTGTGCGGCGGCCAGACGGATGCGTCCGGTCTTCTCGTAGAGGTCGCCAAGGTGGTCGTGGACCGTGGGGTCGGACTGGTCGCGGGAGACGGCCTGGCGCAAATTCTCCTCGGCGAGCTCGTATTCCCCCATCTTGAAGTAGACCCAGCCGAGGGAATCGAGATAGGCGCCGTTCATCGGCTCCAACTCCACGGCCTTGCGGATCATCTTCAGCGCCTCAGGCAAACGGGTGCCTTTGTCGGCCATCATGTAGCCGAGGTAGTTGAGCGTCATGGCGTTGCTGGGGTCCAGGTCAAGGACCTGTTGGAACAATTGCACGGCCGGTTCATAGTGCTTTTGCCGCTCGGCCAGTTCGCCCCTGAGGAAGACCAGGTAGGTTTTATCTTCCTTCTTGGTGGTCAGCGTGGCGGCCTTGTCGATGGCATCCTCGGCGTCCTTCCAGCGGCGCAGGCGAATATTCATCTGGCTCAGCGCAAGCCACACGGTGCGATCGTTGTCGGAGTTATCGAGGAGCCCTTTGGCCATCGCGAGGCCTTCATCGGCTTTGCCCTGGTCCGCCAGTTCGCCGGCCAGCATCAGCTTGAGGTCGCGATTTTTGGGGTCGGATGCGACGGCTTTGCGCGAGACCTCAATGCACTTGTCAAACTGTCTGGCGTCACGGTAGATGTCCACCTGGCCCTGGTAGCCGCGCAGAGCCATATCGCCGCCGAGATCGATCATTTTCTGGTAGGTGGCGATGGCCTTATCGACCTTGTTCTGCTCGTGATAGACGGAGCCCAGGCGCTCAAGGAAGATGCCGCGGTTGTTCTTCTCTTCGGAGGTATAGGCGCCGTTGGCATGGTAGAGCGTCGGCTGTTGCAGCAGGTTCTCGTAAGTCTGCGCGGCCTCGTCCAGGCGGCCCAGCACGTCAAGCAGCAGTCCCTCGTTGAAGCCGGCTTCAAGTGAAGTTGGGTCCTTTTTGAGCGCGGTGTGGACGGTGGCCAGCGCATCCTCGTACTTTCCCTGGCGGCGCTGGATCTCGGCGATATGAACGTAGGTCTCAGCGTTCTCAGGATCGGCGTCGGCGAGCAGCTTGAACTGCTTTTGCGCCTCGTCGAACTGGTTATCGTTGAGCAGAGCTTCGGCCAGCGCGTCAAGGGTGCGCGGGTCTCCGGGCTCCATGTCGTTGGCGCGCTTATAGGCGGTGATGGCTTCTTTGGGCTGCTTCAGCTGGTCATAAGATGCGCCCAAGGCCAGCTCCATCTTGGGTGTGCGGTCGTCTTCCGGCACGTCTTCAATCACCTTGGCGGCATGCCGCAGGTCGCCGCTTTCGGCATAGAGGCGGGCCAGGTTGAGCACCACTTCTTCCGACTCGGGCTCGATGGCCTGCGCGGTCTTGAACTCTTCTTCGGCTTTCTTGGAATCGTGCTTGACGGTGTAGAGCTGGCCCAGAACCATGCGGTCCTCGACGCTCCTGGGCTCGAGGGCGACGATCCTTTCGTACTCGGCGATGGCCTGGTCAAGAGTGTTGCCGGAGGGCGAGGTGGAGGAGACGGAGTTGGAGGCATCGCTCAACCGGCGCAGATAAATCTTGCCCAGCAGCTTGTGGGCGTCAACGTCATTGGGTGAGTTCTTGAGCAAGGCGCGCGCCGTAATTTCCGCGTCGTGGGTACGGCCGGTGCGGAGGTATAGATCGGCCAGCCCGTCATTCAACTGCGGAGAGGTGGGGTCGGCATTCAGGGCCGTCTTGTACTCGTCGATAGCGCGGGTTACATACTCCGGGCGGTCTGTTTCGAGAGCCTCGTCTTCGTAGGTGGAGGCCAGCGCCAGATGATAGTAGGCCACGGCGCGGTCAGCAGGAGTTGCGGCGGTCGCGGGGGTCTCGGAAGCGGCAGGCTCGGCAAGGGCGGGCTTGACGGAAGCTGGGCCTGGTTTGCCCGGCGCGGTTGTTTCCGGCGGCATCTGGTCAGTGGTGGTTTGGGCGCGGAAGTTCGTTGCCGGCAGCATGAAAAGAAGTGCAACGGCAAATTCGAAGCAGAGTGGCAATACGAAGGTCTTTGGTTTCATCATCCTGGAGGTTCCGCGCCTTTTGGGGCCGGGGCGAATGGGGAAAAAATCGCGCCGGAGCACCACAAGGCAGCACAGGCAGCCGGTAGGAGCAACTCTGCCTATTACTAAAGACGATTCTACGCGGGATTGGTCGCAAAGGCACGTCGATTCAGGGGATTTTTGGGTAAGGGCGGGCTAAGGAGAGGGGTGAAACAGTTCATTCCTCAACGGATGAGTGGAATGCCGCCCTGGCGACAAAAACAAAAGCGTCGTGCCCCGACCCAGAGGGTACCCCGGCGCGCAGGTGGAACGCCCGGTATCTGCTCGGAGGTTCTTGAGTATCAATGCCGGAAGTGGCGGATGCCGGTGAAGACCATGGCTACGCCTAACTTGTCGGCTGCGGCGATTACGTCTTGATCTTTGACGGAGCCGCCGGGCTGAATTACGGCGGTTGCGCCGGCCTGGGCTACGGTTTCAAGGCCGTCAGGGAAAGGGAAAAAGGCATCGGAGGCGGCTACGCAACCCTGGAGCGGTAGGACGGCTTTCATGGCGCCGAAGCGGGCGGCATCTACGCGGCTCATTTGGCCGGCGCCTATGCCGAGGGTCTGGCCGGAGCGGGCGTAGACAATGGCATTCGATTTTACGTGTTTGCAGACGCGCCAGGCGAAGAGCAGGCTGCGCAGCTCCTCGGCGGTGGGCGGACGCCAGGTGACGACTTTGAGCTCCGATTCGGCGACGCGGGCGGTATCGGCGTCCTGCATGAGCATGCCGCCGGAGACCTGCTTGACGATGGGGCGCGGCGGGGCGGAGTGAACCTGAACCAGGCGGAGATTCCTTTTGGCGGCGAAGCGCTCGCGGGCGTCTGGCGTGAAGGCAGGAGCGACGATGGCCTCGACGAAGAGCTTGGCAATCTCAGCCGCGGCATCGGCGTCCACGGTGCGGTTGATGCCGATGACGCTGCCGAAGGCTGAGACCGGATCGCTGGCCAGGGCTTTCTGGTAGGCTTCGAGGACGATTGCGCCGGTGGCCGCTCCGCAGGGGTTGGTGTGCTTGACGATGATTACCGCGGGCTCAGTGAACTCCTGGACCAGCTCCCAGCAGGCGTCGAGATCGACCAGGTTGTTGAAGCTGAGTTCCTTGCCCTGGAGTTGGGTTGCCCCCGCAACGCCCGTGCCGCTGCCGTCAGAATAAAGCGCGGCGCGCTGGTGGGGGTTTTCGCCGTAGCGGAGAGATTGGGCCAGCGGCAGGTTGATGCGCAGCGTGGTGGGCAACTGCGACGTGGCAGACGCCTCCGGCAGAGCCTGATCGGGTGGGGGAGCCTCGGCGATCTGGTCGAGAGTGTTGGCAATGGCCGTATCGTATGCGGAGGTGGTAGAAAAGGCCTGCTTTGCCAGCCGCCAGCGGGTTTCGCGGCTGAGGGCTCCTCCGGCGCTTTTCAGTTCTTCGATGAGAGCGGGGTAGTCCGCGGCGCGGGTGACGATGGCTACGTCTTCAAAGTTTTTGGCGGCGGAGCGGACCATCGAGGGCCCGCCGATATCGATGTTTTCAATCAGATGGCCAAATGCTACGCCGGGTTGGGCGGCGGTTTTCTCAAAGGCATAGAGGTTGACCACCACCATATCAATGGGCTCGATGCCGTGGGCGGCGACGGCGGCTTCGTGCTCCTTGTTACCGCGAATATAGAGCAGGCCGCCGTGGACCTTGGGGTGCAGGGTCTTGACGCGGCCGTCGAGCATCTCCGGAAAGCCGGTCAGGTCGCTGATGTCTCTGACCACCAGGCCGGCCTCGCGCAGAGCACGCGCCGTTCCGCCGGTGGAGACCAGTTCTACGCCAAAGCCGACCAGTGCCTGGGCAAAATCCACCAGGCCGTTCTTGTCGGTGACGCTTAACAACGCTCTGCGGATTCGCTTTTCCGAGCTCACGGTTGCACTCCTCGTTCTTGGAAGATTCGTGGCAGTTTTCCCCTTTGAGCGGGCCAAATACCAAAGACCAGATTACAACGTGGTATCGGGTATGGATTTTTGGCGGCGAAAAAATCGCGCGTGGAGGGGGTCTGCGATTCATTGGGGATTTATGTCTCATTCCACATAGTCTTTGAAAATGCTTTAGAGTGGAGTTATGGGAAGTTATTCCCCACCTCCTCCATCCCGCAAAGAAGGATTCGGCAGCGAGCCGGTTTATATTCCTCCCGGAACCGGATATGTATCGCCTCCGCCGCCTCCGGTTCGCAAGCCGCGGCCGATGTGGGCGGTTGCGCCCGCGACTTACCTGCTGGTGGGGATTAACTGCGCGGTGTTTGTGGCCATGGTGGCTCGCGGGCTGAGCATCTGGAACCCCACGCCGAGTCAACTGATGTTCTGGGGTGCGAATAACGCTGGCTCGGTGCTGATTAATGATCAGTGGTGGCGAATTGTGACTGCCATGTTTGTGCACGTGGGCATTCTTCACCTGGCTACGAATATGTGGTGTCTGTGGAATCTCGGCCTTCTGGCGGAGCCGGTGATGGGGTCGGCGGGAGTGCTGGCGGTTTACATTCTTACCGGCGCGGCGGGCAATTTGCTTTCAACATTTAGAGGCTGGTATTTGTTTCACCATGTTTGGGAAACGTATCATGCGGCGGGGGCAGTTGATCCCACTCAAATATTTCCTCCTGGCGCAGGAGCCTCGGGAGCCGTTTTTGGGATTGCCGGCGCGCTGATCGTGCTGCTCAAATCGCACCGGTTGCCAGTGCCGCCTGTCGAGCTGAAAAAGCTGCGCCGGTCGGTGATTTACTTTGCCGCGCTCAACCTGGTGCTGGGCCTCTCCATCAGTTTTGGTAATTTGGTGGCGCACTCCGGGCTAAATATCGACAATATGGCCCACCTGGGTGGCTGCGCCTGCGGGTTGCTCTTTGCTGCTCCCATGGTGCCGCGGATCGGTTCACCGCGCAGACTGTTCGAGACCCGCCTGCGCGTTGCTACCGTCATGGTGGTGGGTTTACTGGTGCTGTTTGGGTTTTACCTGTCCAAGTTGGCGGGTTGATTGCCGATGAGCGGCTGGCTCCTGGCCGCCGTCGATTCACTGCATGTGCAAGAATAATTCCGTACGCAGCCCGACTCATTCCTAACCCCGGAGACAGATTATGAATCGCCGCGAGTTTTTGAAGCAAGCCGGCATTACCGCCGCAGCCGTTGCAACTACCAGCAGACTGAACGCGAGCGTTCCGTTGCATTCCGCCCCCATCGCGCGCCGGCCACTGGGCCAGACGGGCGAACAGCTCTCCATCATCGGCTTTGGCGGGATCATGTTGATGAATGGCGACCCCGGCATGGCCGCGAACCTGGTGGCCGAGGCGGTGGATCGCGGCGTCAACTATTTCGACATAGCGCCAAGCTACGGCAATGCGCAGGAGCGGCTGGGTCCGGCGCTGGCTCCTTACAGGAACAAAAGCTTTCTGGCCTGCAAGACTGAAGGGCGCATGAAAGACGATTCACGCGCACAACTCGAGCAATCCCTCAAGCTGCTCAAGACCGATCACTTCGATCTCTACCAGTTCCACGCACTGACCAAAATGACCGACCTGGACAAGGTTCTGGGGCCGGGCGGCGCGATGGAAACGATGGAGGCCGCGAAGAAGGAAGGCAAGATTCGGTTTATTGGATTTTCAGTTCATTCGGTTGAGACCGCGCTTGCGGCGATGGATCGATACAACTTCGATACTGTTCTTTTCCCTGTGAATTGGGTTCTGTTTTCCCAGGCTAACTTTGGCCCGCAGATTCTGAGGCGAGCGCAGGAAAAGAAGATGGGCATTCTGGCCATCAAGGGTATGGCCAAGACGGTTTGGCCCACTGCCGAGAAGCCGCATCATCCGCAGCCGAATTGCTGGTATAAGCCTGCCGGTTTTCCCGACGAAGCATCGCTCGGGTTGCGTTGGACGCTTGGCCATCCCATTACCGCAGCCATCCCGCCTGGAGACGAGCAGTATTTCCGCCTGGCGATGGACGTGGCGCAAAACTTCAAACCGCTGGAAGCGCACGAGGAGCAGGCGTTACTGAGCGGCGCCCACGCAGTGGAACCGATCTTCCACCTGGGTAACGACGTTTAGGGCTGGCTTGGCAATTTTGTAATGCTTGACGAGGAATAAATATGGGGAAATGGAATCAATTAGCGTTGGTCTTTCTCTTGGGTATTCCGTGTTTTGGACAAACTACTCAAGCAGCGAAGGCTCCAGAAGTTCCGATTCTGCTGGAGGCTGCCATGCCGATCTATCCTCCAATCTGGCGAACTGCACATATCACCGGTAAGGTGGTCGTATTTTTGACCGTCAAAGATGGGCGAATCGTTGGAACCGATGTTAAGTCGGGTAGAACTGAGCTGCAGATACCTACGATTGCAAATCTGAAGACCTGGCGCTTTGACGATGGTGTAAACGGCGCGTTTACAGTGACGTTTACTTATAAAATTTCTGGCGAAGAAATAGAAGCCTCAACGAATCCCAAAGTCGAAATGCTTCCTTCTCTGGACGTGACCATTACGGCGCGTCCAGTCAAGCCGACGGTCAATTATTCCAATATTCCGATTCAAGGCACAGGTAGCTAGCGGATCGCCGTGGCGGCGAATTTCTTGACCATGGCCAGCAGAAGCTTGCGGTCGCTCTCGTTCAGGTTTGTGCTGTAGCGGCGGATCTGGGTGAGGAAGCGGAGTTCCTCGTCTGAGAGCTTTTGCGGGTTGAACTCGTGGCCCAGCGTGTCGTCGGCAAAGAACTGGGCGATGGGAATGTCGAGCGCCAGGGCAATCTTTGACAGCGTGTCAAGCGAGGGCACGGTGTGACCGTTTTCCACGCGCGAGAGATAGCAGCGCAGTAAGCCGGTTTTCTTTTCGATATCCCCTTGAGACAGGCCTTTCTGCAGCCTGTAAGTACGAATCGTGGTGCCGATCTTCATGGTGGGATGGGTCCCTCTCCGCTGTCTGCCGAAGTTTACTCCAATGGCAGCAACCAAAAGATTAATGACTTAATAGTTAACATGCTCGAATGGAGAATGCAAGCGCAATTGTTAATGGATTTCTGTTTGATGATTTCCCACCCTAGCGGCAAGAACAAAGACGCCGCGAGGGTGGGGCACCCGCACTTTTGCTTTCAGTGAAAATTCTTTAGTGGTTCAGCTTCTCGGCGAAGAAGCTGTCGACGCGGGCTAGGGCATCTGCGGCGTCGTCAGCGCGGTAGCCGGCGGCGTTGTTGGGATTCTCAAAGGCGTGACCGGCCTGGGGATAAATTTTGACATCTACGGGTTTGCCCAGCGACTTCATCGTGGCTTCAAATGCATGAACAGAGTCGGGCGTGATGCCGTGATCCTGACCGCCGAAGTTGCCGAGCACGGCGGCGTGAATCTTGGCCAGGTCCGATTTGTCCGTGGCCAGCGCGCCGTAATTGATGGCCACGGCTTTAAGCGAGGGCGCGGCGATGGCCAGTTGCAATGCGTAGCCGCCTCCCATGCACCAGCCCACGGCGCCAATGCGATTGCGCTTGACGTTTTTGCGGCTCTCAAGATACGTGACGGCAGAAGTGAGATCGCGCACACCCTGGTCCTGGGGCAGGCCTCGCATCAGTTCATGAGCCATGTCGGGGGTGGTGGCAATTTTGCCGCGATAGAGATCGACGGCCAGCGTCACATAGCCTTTGGCCGCATAGCCGGCCGCCTCCTGCTTGATCCAGTCGTTCAGGCCCCACCACTCGTGGATCACGATCAGTGCTGGATGCGGGCCGGCGCCGTGGGGCAGGTAGAGCAGTCCGTGGGCCGTCGCGTCGCCGCTGGGGAATGTGACCGCCTGCTGGGCGCTCGAATCGAATACGAGGAAGGCAAGCAGCACAGGCAGTGCGAAGAGGAGCGTGCGCAGAAACTTCATGGGGAAACCTCGGTTCTGAGTCGATTGTCTTTGAGAGATGGCCGCCGGAGTCAAAAATTTCTCTCATAGCGACCACTTGTTTTATTGATGCACGAGTTCTTCCACGGGACTGTAAATTAATGATGCGCGGTGCATGAACGCCAAAGACAAGTAAACCTTCGTGGCGCGTGGTCCGTCAGACAAGCATACGGCACGAAATGCCCAGGAGTTTGAATGCGACGGTCAGGGTTGTGGGCAGCTTGGATGGGGATCGTCGCGGCAGGCTGCTTTGCGGCATGGGCGCAAGCTCCGGTCCAAACTCCGGGCGTTGCTCCCGGTGAGGCTAACTCTGCGCCGGCTGATTCGACAACCTCGCAGGCTCCAAACACTCAGGTGCAGCCGGATCAGACCGCGCGGGCTCAAACTCCTTCTGCTCAAACTCAGGCCGGGGGCAGGCTGCACGGCATGGTGCAGTGCGGCAACATTCCACTCCCCGGCGTAACTGTGACCGCGCAAAACACGGTCACCGGCAAACGCTATTCCACTACCACCGGCATTAACGGAGCTTGGTCGCTGAACGTTCCGCCGGATGGCCACTACGTCATTCGCTCAGAGTTTGCGGGTTTTGCTCCCGGGACGCAGGAGGCTGAGCTCAACGCCGCGAAGAATGATCAGACCGTGACATTTGCATTGATATTGGCTTCGCGGGCGGCGGAGCAGCAGCACAGCGAGTCAGCGAGTCAGCAAGCCAGCAAGCCTGCAACACGGCAACAGTACAGTAGGGGTGCGCAAAACCTGAGCTTGCAGAGGGCTCTGGAAGCTGATACGGAAACCCAGGGAGATTTGTCCGTCCAGGCAGGCGCCGGTGGTGCTGAATTGCCCTCCATCGCCGGCAACTCTGACTTTGGCGCAGATTCGGTGGCCATCAGCGGGCAGTCGGGAACGGTAAGCCCGCAAGCCGGCGGGGATACAGACCGAACCAGGGACGCGATCGATTCGGCGCGCGGGCAGAATGGCGGCCAGGGTGGCGGGGGATTTGGCGGGGGGCAAGGCGGAGGCGGCTTCGGCGGCGGAGGTGGTGGAGGATTTGGAGGCGGGGGGTTCGGCGGCGGACGGGGAAACTTCCGCGGCTTCGATCCCAGACAACCGCACGGCGCCGTCTTTTGGATTGGGAGCAACTCGGCGCTCAACGCGGAGCCGTTTGCGCTGCGGGGCCAGCCGCAGGAGCAGCCGCCCTCAGGGAGCAACCGCTTCGGCATCACCTTCATGAGCGAGCCTTACCTTCCGCATCTGACTAAGCCGAGCGGCAAGGATACGATTTTTCTTACGCTCTCTGGCACGCGCGCTTCTACGCCGTCAGATCAATATGCGACCGTGCCAACGGATGGCACCTTCCCTGGAACATACGATGAGCGGACGGGCGACTTCACCGGCCAGCCTACCATCATCGATCCGGCCGCTGACACTACTTGCGTCAATTTCCATGCACCGGGGCAACCGCCGCCAACACCAGGTCAACCTTTTCCAGGGAACATGATTCCACTTGGTTGTATTGATCCGTCTCCTGCGTACACCTTGTTGAATGGAACGAACTCTCTTCCTGAATTCTTTCCCGCGCCGAACCTGCCTGGAGACACGCAAAACTATCACCTGCTGACTACCGCGCAGACAAACACTACACAGGCCGGCGTGCGCTATCTTCGCAGCCTGGGCAAAAACGCGACACTGCCTGGAGGGCGCGGCGGCGGGCGCAGATCGCAGAATCAGGGGCTGCGGCAGACCATCAACTTCAACTACAACTGGATCGGCACGGCCGCGGACAACGTGAACATCTTCCCGCAATTGGGCGGCAAGACTGCGACGAACTCCAACTCCTTGCAAGCCGGGTACACGGTGGGCTATCACAAGATAACCAGCATCTTCAACGCCAATTGGAATCGCAGCGCCAGCCGGGCGATCAACTTTTTTACTAATGTGGATGATATTGCGAGTCAACTTCAGATCTACGGACCGCCACCTATTGGCTGCACGGGATCTGTCTGTACACCGCCGCTGAATTCCAGCCCGTTCGATAACGGACTGCCTGATGTGGTCCTCAGCAATTTGACCGGGCTTAGCGAGCAACAGCCGAATCTTTCCATCGCGCAAACCATCTCGCTTTCCGAGACGCTGAGCTGGATTTACGGCAAGCACAATATGCGTTTCGGGAGCGACTATCGCCGCGTGCATCGCGATTTTCAGGGCGGTTCGAATACCACCGGGACTTTCTATTTCACAGGGGCTTTCACCGGCACCGCGCTGGGCGATTTTCTGCTGGGAGAGCCGGAGGAGACCAGCATCGATTCCGCAATTTCGAAGAGCTACCTGCGCGATAACGTGATGGACCTCTATGCTCTGGACGACTGGCGCGTGCTGCCGATTCTCACGCTGAACTATGGAGTTCGCTACGAGTTTTATGCACCGTATACGGAGAAGTATGGCCACCTGGCCATGGTGGACACTAACCCGATAATGAATTCGACTAACCCCGCTCAGTTTGATGAAGTCGACGAAGTGGAGGCTGGAGGCACGGGAATTTTTAATGGCAAGCTGCCGGATGCGCTGGTCTATCCGTACCGCACGGCAGTTGCGCCGCGGCTTGGTTTGGCTCTGCGGCTGCCCAAACAATTTGTGCTGCGGGCCGGGTATGGCATCAACTACACAGTAGGCCAGTACGCGACTCTCGCTCCGACGATGGCGCATCAGCCGCCCTGGGCCAACGAACAGATTAACGAAGCGAGCGCCTGCGCATCCGCGCCCGCCGATTGCCTTACGTTGCAGAATGGATTTCCCGCGCCGGACACCATAGGCAATTACGCGCTCGATCCGCGTTATCACCTGCCCTATGTGCAGGTGTGGAATCTGGACGTTCAGAAGACTTTGCCCTGGAACGTGGTGCTCAACATCGGTTACAACGGATCGAAGGGCAACCACCTGGACGACACCATCGCGCCGCGCCCGAGCGCAACCAGTCCCGGCACCGATCCCACTGGTCTGATCTTCAACTATGAGCAGGCGGAGTCGTTTTCAAAGTTCAATGCGGGGACGATCAGGGTAAACAAGCGGCTGAGCAAGGGAATTTCGCTGGGAGCCAACTATCAGTATTCGCATTCCATCGACGACGCGGGTTCGGTGGGCGGAACGTCGACTATAGTGGCGCAAGATTGGCAGCACCTTAGCCATGATGAAGGGAACTCAAGTTTCGACATCCGCCATAGTGTTAGCGGGACTTATCTTTTCGAGTTACCCTTTGGCAAGGATAAACGTTGGGTAGCTACGGGAACGGCTTCGCACGTTCTGGAAGGATTGTCCGTCTCTGGAAGTTATATTATCGCCACCGGTACGCCTCTAAATCCGAGTTACCAGGCGGCACCATCGAGCGTCGCTTGCGGCACGGCCGGTTCCCTGCGTCCCGATCTCAAGCCGGGCACTTCGATCACGGCGGGCGCAGGCACGCTGAAAGAGTGGTTCAACCCCGCGGCATTCACGGCTCCTACGCCTGTCAATTCCAGCTATCCTTGCGCTGTCTTCGGCAATGCATCGCGTAATTCGATTGCTGGTCCAGGAACAATCACAAACAATATGTCGCTTTCGAAGACGATGCAATTGGGTGGAACGCGCAGCATGGAGATGCGCGCCACAGCCAGCAACGTCTTCAATACTGTGCAGTACTCGGGCGTGGATACGAATGTAGTTTCGCCTTCCTTCGGGCAGGTAACATCGACCACAACCATGCGAGCGTTTCAATTTACGGCGAGATTCAGGTATTAGCGATCCCAGGTCTCAAACGCAAGACCTGGGGCACCCACGAGATGTACTGAAGGGAATTCATGGCGGGTTGGGCACAAAGGTTCGGGGCGGGGATTGCGGCGCTGGCGCTGGTTTTGCCGGGGATGCAGCCCGCGCTTGCGCAGAATGCGGGCGGCACATCAAGCTCGCAGGACTCGGGTATACCGCCTGGCGGCTTTGTGCTGAAGATGAATGCCGAACTGGTGCTGACCAACGTGGTTGTACGCGACGCAAAAACCGGCGAGATTGTGCAGGGACTCAAAGAGGGCGACTTCAGCATCTACGAGAACGGCAAGAAGCAGCAAGTCGATTCCTTCGACTTTCAGAGCATGGACAAAGCAGCGCCGCTCAACGAAGCCACGGTCAGCGGACTCGCCAGCGGAATCAGCGGCAAAGGAGACAATGCCGTAGTGGCGGCGATGCCCGAGGACCTGCGGAATCACAGGCTGATCGTAATGTTCTTTGACCTGACCTCGATGCAGCCTGAAGACCTTGACCGCAGCGTGGCGGCGGCAAAGGATTTTCTCAAAAATAAAATGCAGCCCGCGGACCTGGTGGCTCTGGTTTCTCTCGGCAATACGCTCAAGGTGGACCAGGACTTTACTACCGACAAGGACGCGCTGACGAATGAAGTGGGCGTTTACAACGGTACTGAAGGACAGGGCTTTGCCCTGGGCGCAACTGCGAATCCAAACCAGGTGGAGGATACCACCGGCTACACGGCCGACGAGAGCGAGTACAACGACATCAATACCGACCGCGAACTCTTCGCACTGCGGGCCGTGGCAAAATCTCTAGAAAAAATAACGGAGAAGAAGTCGCTGCTCTACTTTTCCGGCGGCATCCAGCGCGATGGAATTGAGAACCAGGCTTCATTACGCTCGGCGGTCAACGCAGCGGTGCGCGCTAACCTGGCCATCTACAGCGTGGATACGCGCGGCTTGCAGGCTATTTCTGCTGTGGGCGACGCCTCCACCGGGAGCTTGCGCGGGACAGGAGCCTTCAACGGCGGCGCGCTGCTGAACAACATGAACAACAACTTAGCCACGCAGGAGGTGATGACGACGCTCTCCACCGATACAGGCGGCAAGGCGTTCTTAGATTCCAACGATTTTGCACCGGCCTTTGCGCAGGTGGAGCGCGATACGTCGGCTTACTACGCAATCGGATTTCACAGTTCGAATCCCGCGCGCGACGGGAAATATCGCAAGCTGACCATCAAGGTTGACCGGCCGGAAGTGAAACTGGAATACCGGCCCGGCTACTATGCGCCGGCGGACTTTCAGCATGCCGGCCACGAGGACCGCGAGCGCGATCTTGAAGAGCAACTGGCCAGCGACCTGCCGGCTACTGATATGGCCGTTTATCTCGACGCGATGTACTTCCGTATGAGCGAGAACAGCTACTTTGTTCCTGTTTCGCTGATTGTGCCCGGCTCGCAGATTCCTTTTGTGAAAGGCGGGGACAAGGATAAGGCTACGTTGGACATTATTGGAGAAGTGATCGACGATGCGAAGCACCCCATCGGGCACGCGCGGGAGACGGTGAAGCTGAATCTCGATCCGAGTTTGCAGGCGCGACAGAAAAATATTCAGTACACCACCAGCTTCAATCTGCCGCCGGGCAAGTACCAATTGAAATTTGTGGTGCGCGAAAACCAGACCGGCCAGATGGGTTCGTTCGACGCTGAGATCACGCTGCCGGATATGAAGAAGGCGCCGCTCAAAATGAGTTCCATCGTGCTGGCATCGATGCGCCAGCCGAGCAAGAAAGACACTCCACTGGTGCGCGGCGGAGAAGAATACGTGCCCAACATTACCCACGTCTTCCGCCAGGACCAGCATCTCTATCTGCTCTACGAAATCTATGCCCCGGCGCACGTAAAGCCTGCGGCCGATGCGGCAAAGGGAACGAAATCAGGCATCGATTTGCTCAGCAGTCTGGAACTCATCCAAGGATCGGCGAAAGTGTACGAAACGCCGCAGGTCGAGGCCAAAGCGATCAACGTGGAGGGGCGTGATGCGGTAGCAATCGAGCTGGATGTGCCGCTGACCACGCTCAAGCCCGGTCCATATTTGTGCCAGCTAAATGTGATTGACGATGCCGGCGGCAGCTTTGCATTTCCGCGCTTTGCGATCCTGGTGAGGGAGCCGGCTCCGGCTGCAGGTCAATCTTCAGGAGCCGGGCCGGGCGCTGCCGGTGTGCCTTCGCCCGCGAACCCATAAGGGCAATGGCGGCAGCCGGAGTTGCAGCACGAGCCGCGTTTCAGGTGATACGCCGCGGTGAAAACCAGGTTCGGTCCATCGTAGTAATAGTCTCCGGGTTCAAGCGCGGGCAGCCCTGGAGCGGCGGCAGGTGGAATGCGATCCATGGTTCTATTTTCTCCGGAAGCGGCGCTGTGCGAAATGCGCCTCAAAAGCTATCGGTAAAATAGATGCATGACACTTTCAGCACAAGACCGTGCCCGCCGCATCAAGATTATTCTCTTCGACGTTGACGGCGTTTGGACCGACGGGACCATCTGGTTATTTCCCTTTCCGATTCCCGAGCCTGACGGAACGACGAACCCCAAAATGATCGAGGTCAAGGGCTACTGCGCGCACGATGGCGCGGGGATGACTCTGGCGCGGCTGGGCGGCATGAAGCTGGGCATTATTACCAAGCGGATTTCTGAAACGGTTGCCTTGCGCGCCCGCGATCTCAAAATCGAGTTTGTCTACCAGGGTGAGGCCTTCAAAATGCGGCCCGTGCGCGAGATCATGGAAAAGGAAGGCGTGACGCTGGAGGAGATCGCCTACGTGGGTGACGACGTGATCGATCTTGCCGTGATGCGCAAGTGCGGATTTGCCGTCGCCACGGCCAACGCGCGGGCACAGGTGAAGGCCGAAGCGCACTACGTAACTCCAAACAAGGGCGGCGAAGGCGCCGCGCGAGACGCGATCGAGTTTATCCTTGAAGCAAAAGGCGTGCTGCAGCAATGCATCGAAGCATCCATTGACGAGAGCAACCCGCTTCCGCCTTCGATGGATATTGGCAAGGGCGGGGATCTGAAGTAATGAAAACGCGACCGAAACGCGCAGTTGTGCTGCTGAGCGGCGGCCTGGACTCGGCCACCGTGCTGGCGATTGCGCGCGGAGAAGGTTACGAGCTTTACGCGCTCTCGTTCTCCTACGGCCAGCGGCACATTTATGAACTCGAAGCAGCGCGCCGCGTTGCCGCATCCATAGGCGTTGCGGCTCACCGAATTGCGGAGATCGATTTGCGCGTCTTTGGTGGCTCCGCGCTGACGGGTGACATCGACGTTCCCAAGGGACGCACGGCGGACGAGATGGGGCACGGCATTCCGATCACCTACGTTCCGGCGCGCAACACGATTTTTCTGTCATTTGCGCTGGCTTGGGCTGAGGTGCTGGGGTCGAGCGATATTTTTATTGGCGTGAATGCGCTGGACTACTCGGGCTATCCAGATTGCCGTCCGGAGTTCATTGAGGCATTCGAGAAGATGGCCAACCTGGCCACCAAGGCCGGTGTGGAAGGCCGCCAGGCGCTCAAAATTCATACGCCGCTCATCGCGCTCACCAAGGCGCAAATAATCGCCGAGGGAATCGAGTTGGGCGTGGACTACGGGCTGACCAGCAGTTGTTACGATCCATCGCCTACGGGCGCGCCGTGCGGGCAATGCGATTCATGCCTGCTGAGGCAAAAAGGCTTTAGGGAAAATGGGATCGCAGACCCGTTGTGCTATCGAGAAAACGGGGCTTCCAAATGAGCTATGCGGTCAAAGAAATCTTTTATACGCTGCAAGGGGAAGGCGCGCAGGTGGGGCGTGCGGCGGTCTTCTGCCGGTTTGCCGGATGCAATCTCTGGTCGGGGCGCGAGGCGGACCGGGCAGCGGCGATCTGCAATTTTTGTGATACGGATTTTGTAGGCGTGGATGGACCGGGCGGGGGAAGGTTCGATTCAGCAAAAGACTTGGCGGCTGCTATTGAAGAGAAATGGCCTCGGGATTCCTCGTTGGGGAGACGATTTGTGGTTTGCACCGGCGGAGAGCCCCTGCTGCAAATGGATGCAAGCCTGGTTGAAGCGCTGCACCTTTGCGATTTCGAAATTGCCGTTGAAACCAATGGAACGGTTGAGGCTCCGGCGGGATTGGATTGGGTTTGCGTCAGTCCCAAGGCCGGATCGAAGCTGGTGCAGAAGAGCGGTGACGAACTGAAGCTGGTCTATCCGCAAGCTGATGCCGATCCGAAGGAGTTTGAAAACCTGAGCTTCCGGCATTACTTTCTGCAGCCGATGGATGGGCCCAGTCGTAACGCCAATACCGAGCTGGCGCTCAAGTATTGCCTAGATCATCCGCAGTGGCGATTGAGCCTGCAGACCCACAAGTTCCTGGGTATTCCGTAATTGAAATCAGGGAAGCCGATGGAAATTTTCAAGGAGTTCGCGATTGAGGCGGCGCACTGGCTGCCCAACGTCCCCACGGGACACAAGTGCGGCCGGCTCCATGGCCACAGCTTTCACGTCACGGTTCATGTGCGGGGGCCGCTCGATCCGCTGCTTGGCTGGGTCATAGACTTTGCCGAGATCAAGACGGCTTTCAAGGGCATCGAGGACCGCATCGACCACCGCTGCCTCAACGAAGTGGATGGCCTCGAGAATCCAACCAGCGAGAACCTGGCGCGCTGGATTTGGAAGGAACTGCGATCGGCGCTCCCTTGGTTGAGTAAGGTGGTAGTAAGAGAGACATGCACCAGCGGCTGCATCTATACGGGCGAACAGGAAGGCGAAAAGTAGCTGGCTATTCAGGCAAGGGGTAAGGAGAAAAAGCCGCCGGGTCCAAATCTGGCTGCACCAGCCAGACCGTACGGTCGCTGTAGTAACGAAGAAGTTCGAGATTGCAGGCGGCATCCATCTCTCTCGCCCAGACGACTTTGGATCCGTCAATATCCGGAGCGTTATAAACCCACTCGTCCAGCGAACTATGCTGCGGAGAATAGCGAACGATCGCGAGTTGCTTGCCGGGAAATTGTTCCAGTTTGCGCTTGACTTCTTCGCGCGCTACGCCCAATCGGCCGGGGCCGTGCCAGGTAGAAGTCCACTGAGAACCCGGCCAGGCGGCGAGGCGCAAATGAAGCGGCTCGGCGAATAGCCTGATTCCACCCAAGACGATGCACACAGTAACCAGACTGCGCACCATTACTAACCCAACCGGGCGCCCGTCCGGCTTCCAAAGGCGCAGATGGCGCATGGCCTGCAGGCCGATAACATAAAAGGCCGCGGTAAATGGAGCGAGATAGTGGGGGATGAGGAAAGTTCCACACAACATTCCGGCGGCCAACACTGCAACGCACACAACCAGAAATCGGATTCGCCGGTCGAGCACCACGCGGCGCAGCATAATCAGAGGTGGAAGCAAGAGAATGCCTGCATAGAAGAGGAGCTGCCGCAGAGGCTTGAAGAAAAGATCTTCTGAAACGAAACCGCGCAGAGTCTGCAGCCTGCGCACATAATTCAGTTCGTAGTCGACGTAAAAGTCGCGCATGACTTTGTGCCGGTAGACCGGCTCAGGCCGCGGTGCTTGCCAAACCCAATAGGGGGCGACTGCATAAGTCGCGCGGTCCACCGTATATGGCAAAGTTAACGGATTCCCGAACGCGCGATAGTCATAGAATCCCAGCCACGCAATGGCGGCGACGATAAGTGCCACCGGCAGCGCGGCGCGGCGAAGAAGGATGGCAGCGGAAGGACGATTTCTTCCGAAGAAGATCCATCGGCCTAGAACAACTACGACTGGAATGCAAAGAAGCATTCCTTCGAAGGGACGGCTGAGGGCGACCAAAATAATGCCCGCCGCCAACATTAGTCCGTCGCGAAGGCGCACCGACCGCATCAGCCGGGGAAGCGCTCCGAGCACCAGCGCTCCGCCCAGAGCCGCAACAGAGCCGCCGCCAGAGTAGGTATTGATCCAATAGCTAAAAAGCCCTAGTCGCAAGACCGCCAGCATTCCTCCCAGCAATGCCCAGGTGGGCGGCAGCCACGCCTGCAGCATCCAGCAGATAGCCGCGCACATCAGAGCCGTCACGCATAAGAGGCCAAACCATGAGTGACCGAAGAGCACTTTGCCGGCAGCCAGAACCAGGCCCTGCGCGGGGAAGTACATCGACATATACGTCGGCTGCATGGTGATTTGGAAGCTTTCGAAATGCTTCCACATTGCAGGAGCGGGGTTGGTGAACCTGCCGAGCGCGAATGTGTTCGCAGCTAGCAGAAAACTAAAGTCATCGTGAACAAAGGGCAAGGGAATGGGGCAGAAAGGAAGAATCGCCAAGCGCAAAAGCAGCGCAGTTGCGCCGGTGATTACAACCGATAAACGTCTTCTTCGCGCCAGGCGGGTAAATGCGCGTTCGATGCGCGAGAACCATGAGGAAGCCAACCGGGGAACGCAGAATGAGCCCGCGACCACAATCAAAGTGAGGCCGGCTTCAATCAGCATCAGCGAAGGGCCGGTTTCAGAGTCGGGCGCGAGGATCATCATCAAATCACCAATGCCCTATCTGCCAGCCGGGCGTTTTACCAACCGGACGATCCAGCCTGCCGGGTTCTCCGGAATGTTAACTACTGTGCCCGCCGACGCTGCTTCAAAGCGCTCCGCATGTTCTGCGAAATGCAAATCCAGAAAAGCAGGATGCCGCCAATCACGAATGATTCCCAAGCACATCAAAAGTATAAGTGGAGCCGAGATGATTCTAAGCGAGTGGATGCGACTATGAAAACACCATAAGAGCGACCATGCAAAGGCTAGAGTGGGGAAGAACCAATAACGAATTCCACCACCACTTGTTAATAACTCCCAGCCTGTAACGCCTTTTGGTGAACCGGTATTTGGAGAACTAAGTGATACGGCAAATAGAAGGGCAGTAACTGCGAGAAAAAGTCTCATCTCCACGGTTGACCTGATAAAGCAGAGAACAATAAGTATGGTTCCACCGATCGCCACAATGAGAAGGAAGATGAAAAGGCGAGAGCTTGAATAGTACGCAAGCCCGTTGCCACCGATTAACGTAGCCAGGTAGACCTGGGCGGCAAGCAGGCGCGCAAACAAAGCGGGGCTGGCGCCTAAGGCGGCATAGTGGGAGCGGCCTGCGGGATCAACAATGAGCAGCCCACACGCCTGAATAAGACAGCATGCCGCAAGAATGCCGGCTTCGATCGATCGCCAGCTCTCGCGGCGCTTCCACGCAAGAAAAAGTGCGACCGGAGCAAGGAATGCGCAGAACGGTCCGGTCAGTCCGCACAGGAGCAAAATAGCAATATCGAACACACGTCCTGCAACGCCTCTAGGTATGGTCGCAACCAACAGTAAGAAAGCGCACAGAGTCATCAGCCACTGCGAGCTGGTAATAATGGCGTCCATCTCCCAGCAATTCGGGAGCGCAAGGTAGACGAATGCAAGAAGGGCACGATAGCGGAGGCCGCCCCAAAACGAAGACCGGAAAGAGAGCAGCAGGTTTGCAGGAAGAGCTGCGATTGCGATCGCAATCAGATTGAGCACCAGGGGAGCCATGCGTAGCGGCACCAGCACTGCCAGCGCTGCAGCCAGCCGCGGAAGAAACTGGAAGTAGCCGTCCTGTGTGCGGAAAAGCGCAGCCCAGCCTCCGAAGTTATAGGCATCTGCGAACCAAACGTGCCCATCCTCTGCCCAGAATTGCGCATGGGTGATTGCATCCGGCCGTCGCGATACAAGAAGTGCGCAGGCGAGCAGAAAAATCACGCAATGGTGCCAGGGGCGAAGACGGGACTGCTCTGTTGGTTGGATTTGCATTCCTCTGCCTGATCGTCCGGTTGGTTGGGAAACTGGTTTCATATTGCAGTCTTCCGGGTTTAGCGGGATTGTAACAGCCACTCCCTATCGAAGTCAGCGAGATGCATTCGCGGCGGTGTTGTAGATTATCAGCTTCACCCGCGGCGGCAGGCTCTTGCTGAATGCCTGGAGCTCCGGCTCTATTCGATTTACCGCAGAAGCATCAGTCGCATAGAACTGGACTTCCTTCTTATCTGGAGATATGCGTTTTCGAGATAGGTCCATGCTCGCAAGTTTTGTCCAACTGGCTGGAATCTGACCGACGAACCACTCGTCGTAAATAATGACAAGGTGAACTCCGTGACTGGCGATAAAATCCCGATATGCATCGGCGCCCGCATTGCTGAATCTGAGGCGGCGGGCCTCTTCAGATGCAAGGCCGCCCAAATCAAGAACAAAATTTGGATTGTGGTAGGAAACAAGACCGAGATCGTTCACTGCCACCGGCGCGCGGTAGTAATCATTGACAAAGCGGTGCATTTGAAATTGTTGCTCATAGATATTGTTGGATTCGAGGGGAACCAGCCAGGTGGACCGAATATATCGAAAGCAAAGAATGACCAGAAAAAGCGCAGTTGCGCAGCAGACAGCGAGACGGATCTTTTTGTTGGCCAGCACATTGCGGATTGCATTCTGCGATAGGTAGATCCCCATCATTGCAGTGCCCAGCAACGCATAATCCTCGTACCGATCGAGCCCGCCGAATCGGCCACCGGCTGCGTGACCGCCAATCAGGCAAACCAGACCCAGCGCCATCAATCCGTGTGAGGTCCAGCGCCAGGGCTTGGCTGGGAGCTCCCTAAAACATTGCACCGCTGCCGCCACGCCAATAGCCAGCACCACAAGTCCAACCGGGTGAATGGCCATCAGTAATACGTTCCAGCCGATCGATTGGAAAAGGCCTGCGCCGGCGCCGCTAACTCCATTTGCCGCGACATTGGACTTAGTGAGAATGGAACTCGATATTGGTGGCAGTTTCATACTGAGCAGAAACGCTGAAAAGCTACCCAGCAGGAGAACGATGGATGCAAATGCTCCCGCCGCGGTGCGCCAATATCCCCGTAGCGCAAGAATCAGCAGTGCTCCGATGCTTAAAGGCAATCCCTCATAACGCAGCAATGGAGCGAGAACTATGACCGCAGGAAGCCAGGCGTTCATCTCGCCTTTGTCAAGAAATAATGCAAGCCCATAAATGCAGGCAGCGGCCGCCGCTATGTGCAGACTGTGTTCTGCGCCGCAAAAAACAACGGCGATCAGGTTCAAGCATACGGCCAGCAGGACCAGGGCTATTGCTTGCACCACCCATCCGAAGGTGTCTCCGGCAAGATGCAAATGCTGGAGGAATTGCCACACGATCCATAAGGTCACAAACAGCGCCAGGCAATTGATGATCAGAGGAAAATATGGATGGATGGGAAATCGTGCTGCCGTAGCCAGAAGAAACGGAAACAGGATCGACGAGGCTGGAGCTGCATGCAATCCGGCATTCACGCCGTAATTGCCGTGGCTTATCTGGTCGCTGATCGCGAGCGTAATATACGGATCGTCCATCGTATATAGAAAGGTACCGTCATTCATTTTCAAAATAGAAAGAATAAGGCCAAGCAGAATGACTCCGACAATAATTAGAGGAAGCAGCAAAGCGGTCATCTGAACGCATAAATATGATCTGACGGTGGTTTGATCCTGGGATTTCATTCCTGGCGCAAGCGGGATCATATATCTATCTCCATGGCTGCGAAGATGAGGATGACTCCACCATCATACTCTTGCGAGTCTCGCTTCAGGAGGCTCTTGACTTTCTTGATTCTCCTTATTTGTCGCGTGATCCAAGTGCAAGTCGAGTAAAATGAATTCAGTCAAGATACAGCGCCCAGCAGAGATCCGGATGTTCTTGACGGATTAGAGGATTGTGCCGAAACTTGCCGAAAATGAGGGTCAAAGCGCGCTACGAACGATGCTGTCGCGCAGCGTTGTCACGCTTGGCATCGTCTGTCCAATGGCGAATGAAGGAGACCAGGCAGTAGCCTTCTGCCGGGCGGTGTTGGAACAGTGTGCGGGCTTCAAGAAAGTTATATTCTATGCGGTCTTCGATCGAGTAAATAAAGATTCCAGCATGGATCAGATGCGCGAATTGGAGCGGACCGAACCGCGGTTGCAGGTAGTGTGGGCCCCTGAAAACCGGTGCGTAGTGGACGCCTATATACGCGGCTACAAAGATGCTCTCGATGCAGGATGCGACTGGATTCTGGAAATCGATGCCGGATTCAGCCATCAGCCAGAAGATATTCCGCAGTTCTTTGATGCCATGGAAAAAGGGATGGACTGCGTATTCGCGAGCCGGTTTATCGGGCGCATTGAAAACAGTTCGATCAAGCGCCGCTTTATCAGTTGGGGTGGAACCTTGCTTTCGAATCTGCTGCTGGGGACGCGACAGACGGATATGACGAGCGGATTTGAACTATTTTCAAGCCAAACTCTTCGTATGATCTTAGACCGTGGAATTCAATCCAGGGCGCACTTCTTCCAGACAGAGTTAAAAACGTATTGCCGCAATCTGAAGTTCGTTGAAGTGCCAATTACTTATCGTTCCGCAAGTCCACGTCTTGGCTCATCTGCGCTGAAAGAAGCATTCCGGCAACTATGGCGCCTTTTCAGGCTACGCTTGAAAGGGCAATTGTGAAGGATCCATCTTCGAACAATGCGGGTTCCGAGGTAACATCGAGAAGGCACGCATCTATTAACAACTTGTAGGTTCAAACATAGAGGATTGCGAGACAAGGTATGAAGACCGTCATTGTAACTACAACCATCAACCCTCCCACTGAGGCGATTGAAAAGTTTCAGTCGATGAAGGACTGTGAGCTGGTCGTTATTGGCGATAAAAAGACGCCGGCCGGCTATCATCTCGATCATGGCGTTTACGTCACGCCCGAAGAGCAGGAGAAGTACGATCCTGAACTTTCAGAGGCTATTGGATGGAATTGCATACAGCGGCGTAGTATGGGTCTGCTGTGGGCCCACGATATGAAGGCCGACATTGTGGCCGTGGTGGACGATGATAATATTCCGCTCGATGGATGGGGCGAGCATCTGCTGGTGGGCAGAGATGTGGAAATGGATTGCTATGAGACCGAGTTACCAGCATTCGACTCTGTAGGCGCAACTAACTATCCTCATCTTTGGCATCGCGGCTATCCGCTTCAATTGCTGCCAAAGCGGGATTACTCGAAGAAAGTACGCAAGACGGTCCATGTGGATGTGCAGGCGGACTTCTGGAATGGTGACCCTGACATTGACGCGTTGTGCCGAATGGAGCATGCACCGGAGTGCGAGTTCAATCCGAAATATTTTCCAATGTGCGCGAACAAAATGGGTCCTTTTAACTCGCAGAACACTTTTATTGCGGGCAAATGCTTGAAAGACTATTTCATGTTTCCGCATATCGGACGAATGGACGATATTTGGGCTTCTTATTACCTGCAGGCCAAAGGGTATCGGGCCGTTTGGGCGAAGGCGTCTGTCTATCAGCTGCGTAATCCTCACGACCTGGTTCGCGATATGAAGCAGGAGTATTTGGGATATGAGAACAATTTGAAGCTGGTTCAGGATCTGGCTCTGGATCCTGAATCGATTGCGTCGTATCTGCCTGAGAAGTCGAATCGCGCATTCGAACTATATCGGAGGCATTTCAAAGATGCGTAAGGTCCTGGTTACCGGCGCTGCCGGATTTGTCGGACGGCATATGGTAAAGCGCTTATTGGAAGCAGGGGATGAAGTGCATGCCGTGGATTGCGTGGCGGAGTTTACCGGGGGCATCGATCCGGCAAACGGTTGGCCGCTCTTCGACCCGCAAGAATATCCACATTTTCATTTCTATAAAGAAGATTGCCGATCCTGGTTCAGTCGAGTAAAGGACAGAGATTTCGACTATACATTTCATTTAGCGGCCATGGTCGGCGGGCGCCTGATGATTGAAAATAATCCACTGGCTGTGGCGGATGACCTGGCTATTGACGCGGCGTACTGGGGATGGGCCAAAGAGGCTCGTCCGAAGAAGACGGCATGCTTCAGTTCCAGCGCGGCTTACCCGATCAAGCTGCAACGGCGCGACGGTTATGTGCTTTTGAAAGAGGAGATGATCTCCTTCGATACTGACATTGGCATGCCGGACATGAGCTACGGCTGGGCGAAGTTGACTTGCGAATACCTGGCTCAATTGGCCTATGAGAAGCATGGGCTGAAATCAATTTGCTATCGTCCCTTTTCAGGATATGGCGAGGACCAGGATGATGCTTATCCGTTTCCCAGCATCTGCAAGCGTGTGCTGGCAGAACGCGGAGCGGAGACGCTGCATGTGTGGGGAGATGGAACCCAGATGCGCGACTTCATTCACATTGAAGATTGCGTGACTGGCGTGATGGAGACGATGGATAAAATTGACGACGGTGGCGCAGTGAATCTCTCTACCGGGATCCTTACCAGCTTTATTGACTTTGCAAAATTGGCTGCGGGGTTGGCGGGCTACCACCCTGCGGTGAAGGGCCTATCTGACAAGCCGGCAGGAGTTTATGCGCGGGGTGGTGATACGGCTAAACAGAAGCAGCTTGGATTTGAACACAAGATCGACTTTAAGGACGGCATTGAGAGAGCTTTGAAATACTACTCAAGCGGAAGTTGACCTGTAACTCATCGAGAAAGTTTCTTCTATACATAACCTGTGCGCTAACTTCGGACGCATAACTCATCGTCCCGGCAGGCGCTTGACTAACTGTAAATTCCAGCCCGGTTGATTCTCGGGAATCGTGACGACTGTTCCCGCCGGAGCAATTTCAACTTGTTTGGCATACTCAGCAAAATGCATATCCTGATAGGCGGGATGTGCCCAGTCTCGAATAATTCCGAAACACATCAGACATAACAGAATTGCCGAGACTGACTTCAGCATGACTTCTCCGCTGCGGAAGCACCAGAGGATGGACCACGCGAAGGCAAGAGTGGGGAAATACCAATAGCGAATGCCAACCGCTCCCGCAAGCAGATCCCACATGGAGATGCCGGCAGGTGGGTAAGCCGTGGGAGAAATGAGCGATGCGGCCAGGATCATGGAAGAAAGCACAAGGAATAAACGCATCTCCAAGGTGGATGCGGCGAAGCAGATTACGGCAATCGCGATTCCACCCCCTGCAACGCAGATGAGGAAGATGAGAAGCTGGGGATTTGAATGTGCTGCCAGGCCGTTTCCACCAATAAGCGTGGAAAGAAAGACCTGGCCGGCCAGAATGCGCGCAAATAATGCGGGGCTGGCGCCCAGGGCGAAATGCGGCCGGCCGGAGAATCCTCCGCTGAACAGTCCCCAGGCTTGAAGAAAACAGCACGCGGCAACAACGCAAACCTCTGTCCAATGCCAGGGATCGCGTCGTCTCCAGGCGAGGAAAAGCACGATGGGGAATAGGAAGATGCAGAACGGCCCGGTCAGGCCGCAGAGCAACAAGATGGATAAGTCGAGGATTCGGCCGGCGACACTCTTAGGGGTTATAGCGGCAAGCAGGAGGAAGGCGCACAGGGCCAGAAACCATTGCGACTGGCTGATGCCGTTGCTCATTTCGCGAGTGTTCGGCAGCGCGAGATAAATGCCTGCCAGAAGACTGCGAAAACGCAGGCTCCCCCACGCCGAGGAGCGCGATGAAAGCAGCAGATTCGCGGGGAGCGCCTGGATGCCGATGGCGAACAAATTCAACACCAGGGGAGCCAGGGCTAACGGCACAAGCAGCGAAAGGGAAGCGCCCAGGCGCGGGAACGCATGATAGTAGCCCTCATAACTGCGGAACA
The DNA here is from genome assembly GCA_049515455.1 of Occallatibacter sp. GTDB lineage: Bacteria > Acidobacteriota > Terriglobia > Terriglobales > Acidobacteriaceae > Telmatobacter. The sequence continues at coordinate 80,877 of JBEKUB010000012.1, read as the reverse complement.
AGGCGGTCCACCAACTGTAGTTATAAGCTTCGGCAAAAAAAACATGTCCATCTTCATTGCAGAATTGGGCATTGAGTATCGCATCAGGCCGGCGGGCAACTATCACCGCACAGGCAAACAGGAAGATGGCGGCGTGCTGCCAGGTGCGAAGCGCAAGTTGCCGATCATCTTGCTTTGCCATGGCGTTCATTCGGGGTCTTACGAGCCCAATGGAATCTCGGAATAATACTTCTGATGCACTTTGCGGCCTGTGGAGTCGAATCTCGGTATGCGCCTGATTTTCCACTTATGCGCGACATAACTAATCGTCGTGGCCAGCACTCCCAATCCATATTCCACGCTGCGCTTGAAGTTGATGGAAGAGGCTTCTTTAAAGTATTTCGTCGGGCAGGAGATCTCGCCAATGTTGAAGCCGAACATCACGGCCTGGGCGATCATCTGGTTATCGAAGACGAAATCGTCGGAGTTTTCAAGCAAGGGCAGAGTCTCAAGCAGCTCCCGCGAGAAGGCGCGGAAGCCGGTGTGGTACTCGGAGAGCTTGACCCCCAGCATCAGGTTCTGGAATGCCGTTAGCACGCGGTTGGCGACGTATTTATAAAACGGCATTCCACCTTTCAGCGCGCCGGCTCCCAGAATCCGCGAGCCCAGGACCATATCGTAGACGCCGCTGGAAACCATGCCCGCCATGGCTGGAACCAGTGAGGGCGTGTACTGGTAATCGGGATGAACCATGACCACGATATCGGCGCCCGCAGCCAACGCCTCGCGATAGCAGGTTTGCTGATTGCGGCCATAGCCGTAGTTTTTGTCGTGAACAAAGGTCAGCAGGCCGAGCTTGCGGGATAGAGCGGCGGTCTGGTCCTTGCTGGAGTCATCGACAAGAATCTTTATGTCGACCACGTCAGACAATTCGCACACCGTCTGCTCCAGAGTCTTTTCGGCGTTGTAGGCCGGCATGACAACCGCAATTTTCTTCCCATTAATCATGGCTAAGACTCCTAAATATTCTGCTATCCGAAACCCGACGGCCAATTCAGTGCGAGGCTGCGGGCAACTGCTCTGGCACCGGGTAAGGAGAAATGCTTGCCGGCAGCGTATCAGGCTCGACGAGCCAAACCTTCCGGCCATGGTAGTAGTGTATCAATTCAAGATTGTTCGCGCTGTCCATTTCTCTTGCCCAAATCACTTTGGAGCCATCGATATCGGCCCAGTTGTAGACCCACTCATCGATCGGATTGTGGCCTGGGGTATAGCGGACAATCACGAGCTGATCGCCGGGGAGCTGTTCCAGCCCGGCCTCAATATGCGCTCGCTCAACGCCGAAATGCTCCGGGCCATACCATTTGTCAGCCCATTCAGAGGGCGGCCACTCTGGGATCGCGATGTGGAGAGGCACGGTAAACACCCGCAATCCAGCCAACGCAACGCAGATCACCACCAAGAGGCGAACCATGGTTGCGCCTACGGGCTGCCCGCCTGGATTCCAGACCCGTAGATGGCGCATGGCCTGTAAGCCGATGGCATAGAAGACAGCGGTGAACGGCGCAAGGTAGTGGGCGATGAGAAAGATTTCGATGACCATGCCGCCAGCCAGGACGAGCGAGCACAAAACCAGAAAACGGATACGGCGATCGAGAAAGACGCGGCGCAGCATGATGAGCGGAGGAAGCAAAACGAATCCGGCAAAAAACTCAAAGCATCGGATTGCTTTGAACGAGGTTTCAGTGAAGAAGCCGCTGAGCTTATGGATTTTTTTGTAGCCGCCCAGCTCATTGATGAAATAAAAGTGGCGCAGCTCTTCGTGCCGGTATGCTGGCGTGGGCCGCTGCTGCTGCCAGATGTAATAAGGCGCCACAGCGTAGGTGGCGCGATCGACGGTGTAGGGAAGGGTGAAGGGGCTTCCGAAGGCGCGGTAATCGTAGTACCCCAGCCACGCGACGGCGGCGACGATCATGGCCAGCGGCAAAGCGCTCAATCGAACCAGCGCGGCGGCAGATGGACGATTCTTGCCGCGCAAGATCCAGCGGGCCAGAGCAATCGCTACCGGTAAGCAAAGCAGCAGGCCTTCGTAGGGTCGCGTGATGGCCAGCAGCACAATGCCGGCGGCCATCAGGACTGCGTATCGATGGCGAGTTGTCTTCATCAGTCGCGGCAGGGCTCCCAGCACCAGCGCTCCACCGATAGCGGCAATCGACCCGCCGGCGGAGTAGGTGTTGATCCAATAGCTGAAAACTCCCAGGCGCAGGACAGCCAGCATTCCCCCCAGCAGCGCCCAGCCTGGAGGCAGCCACGCTTGCAGCATCCAGCAGAGGGCGGCGCACATCAGAGCGCTCGATAACAGAATGCCGAACCATGGGTTCCCGAAAAGCAGTTTGCCGGCAGCCAGCAGCAGTCCCTGCGCGGGAAAGTACATGGACATATAGGTGGGCTGCATGGTGATGTGGATGCTTTCGAAATGGGTCCACATCGCTGGCGTGGGATTGGCCAACCGGCCGTGAATGAATGTGTCCGCCGCGAGCAGAAAGCTGAAATCATCAGGAACAAAGGGCAGAGGAATGGGATAAAAGGGCAGGATGGCGAGACGCAACAGAAGCGTGGCAAGGCCAACAACCGCGACGGCCAGTCCCTGTTTTCTCGCCAGCCGCCCGAAGGCGCGCTCCATGCGGCGGAAGACAGAGGAACCAAGATGCGGCAGGCAGAACGCGCCGGCGATGGCAATCAGGGTGAGGCCGCCTTCGATGAGGAGCATACCGCTAATTTTATGCTGTCGGGTGGCTGGTGTGCCCCGAATTGTGGCGTAACGCAGGAAGGAATATGGGCATCGCGCATTCGAAGCAACGACGACTCAGGTTGGACTAGGCAAAGAATTTCACATATTTGTGCAAATAATTTCCTATTCAGGGGTAACCCTGCAAAACTCGATGCGGGTAAATGGTCAGGGCGCAAACCGCAACAAAACGAGCTCATCGAGCCCATCTCGAAAAGTAACGTCAAAATGCGCTACCTTCGGTCGGCGCCCCTCCCGAACTTAAACCGTGTAAGTGTTGAGGACTGTGGAAATGTTGGTGAATGCCGTGTTAACGCCGCCGGCCAGTGACTGCATGCCGGCCGTGGCGCCGAATCCGATCAAAGCCACGGTCAGTGCATATTCGACCAGATCCTGGCCGCCTTCGCGGTTTATCAGGTTCTGGAGCATCAAGTACAGCCTGGGGAAGAGGCAATTCATTCGTATCCTCCGCGTCATCACGAAACGTTCCGTTGATGCGCATTTTAAATAAAATCCGCGCAGGCAAAGCTAGCAGATCCAACTTTGGTTGTGGCTCTCGAAACTCTGCGCTGATTCTATCCAGACAATACAGAAGCAATTGTTTAACCAATTCGTCTTATATAAATTTCCAATAACTGAAAATGCGAAAAATCCATCACCAACATGCGAGGAACTGCCGCACGCCTTCAATGGCAACATCAGTAGATATTCCTAGGTTGATTTATTCATTTGGAAGGGCTTAAACCGTGTAATTGCCGACAACCGTATTGATATGGACGAATGCAGTGTTGATTCCTCCGGCGAGGGTCTTCATGCCGGCAGTCGCGGCGAATGCAATCAGCGCAACAACCAGAGCATATTCAACCAAATCCTGACCGTCCTCCTGTTTGAGCAGGCACTGCACTCGGTCAATAAGCTTTCGAACGGCGGGTCTCATGCGTCTGCCTTTCCAGTTTGGCAATGTTTAATTGGAATTTTGTCTGGATTATATATCGTCCAGGCACTAACTTTCAGCGCCAATCTTTCGAGGGATATGGCGATATTGTCAGGTTTGATCTTTCGATTCTGCAACGAAGGAATTAAACCGTGTAACTACCAAGGGTGTTACTCAGGTCTACCATGGCATTGAGCATAACAAGAGCGAGGCCCTTCATGCCGGCTGTTGCACCAGTCGTGATCAAGGCAATGACCATGGCATACTCAACGAGATCCTGACCGTCTTCCAGCCTCAACAGATCCCGCACTCGATCGATGAGTTTCCGATGTTTAGGATTCATGCTGAAACCCCTAGGTAACCTGGAAATGTTGCACCTTTTGTGGGGAGAGCTATCTGAGCACCTGGTCTGGTGTTGAGTAACTCTCCCGCGAAGGAGCAAACATGCTGGTCTGTAAAGGCCCTACCCTGCTTCGCAGGAGGTTAGACCGTGTATGTGCCCAGAACTGTGTTGATGTTGCTGAATGCTGTGTTGAGGCCGCCGGCCAAAGCCTTCATGCCCGCAGTGGCGCCGAAAGCGATAAGGGCAACAACAAGAGCATACTCGACCAGATCCTGACCTTCCTCGCGGTTCATCAGATCCTGGAACTTCACATACAGCTTGATAAGCATGGTATTCATTTGTGGTTTCTCCGTAGATGGATTCTCCCAGCCTTAGCTAGGGCACCCTCAATATAGCAAGTGGCGTGCCATTCGGCACGAGGATTTGTCATCTTTATTTATCAATAACTTACCAAGTTGGTAACCCGAAGGATTCCGCAGCTGTGTAAACGACTGTATACAGGGCGCATGGGAAGCGCCAGCTTGTATACATGACTCAAAAGTGTAGTATCGGGGAAGGTGAACGGCAAAATATCAGTCGGGGAACGAATGACCGAGGCGCGCGGTTGGAGCTGCGGGAGCTTTTTGGAGGCGGACTGTTGGGAACGCCGGTGGCGACACCTATGAGCCCTATCCCTCAGGCCAACCATGGAGGAAACAGCATCCGGTGAACGCTCGACCGATGGAGCAATGGCATGAACGGCGAAAACAGGGCTGTTGATCTCGATGGCGGCAGAAAGTTCCCCTTCCCGTGGCCCAGCAGGATCCTGGGTCCGACTCCGGGTCTGAAAGAGATGAATCTGGTTTGTTGGGGGGTGTTTGCCGCACTATTGGTGACGCGGTTCTGCTATCCCCTTTGGATTCAGTTCAGGACCGGAGTGGGTTCTTTTCACATTCGGCCCGCCGATTTTATCTATTTCTATGGCATTGGCCGCATCGCCAACGAGTATCCACTCGCAAGGCTCTATGACTACAACCTGCAACTGAAGACATTTAACGATATCTATGCCTTGCACGACGGCGCCTATGGACCAAGCCCCTATCCGCCCTTTGTGGCTCTGTGCTTTGGCCCGTTCGCGCGAGTTCCGTTTGTGCCGGCTTTTTTCCTTTGGGCGAGTGTCTCGCTGGCTCTTTATCTTACGGGGATCGCAGCCACCGTGAAGGGCTTCTTTCCCTGGGAGCGGCTCAAAGTCTCGCTGATCTTCTGTTTTGCATTGGCATTCGCTCCATTTCTCTACAGTACACTGGCGAATGGACAGATCGGTACTGTGGCGGTGTGCTCGGTTGGGCTTGCGATCGCCCAGGATCGCCGCTCAAAACTGTTTTCGAGCGGGCTTGCGCTCTCTATTCTGGCTTATAAGCCGACGCTGCTCCTGCTTCTCATCCCCATGCTGCTTCTGACCCGGAGGTTTAGGACGCTGTTTGGATTCATAACCGGCGTGGCAGCGCTGATTCTGGCCACGACGGCGTGCGCAGGCACACAAATCTGGGCGTCCTACGCGCACTTCCTGCGCTATTTTGGGCGCGTCGCCGGCTTCGGCGGTCAACCGGTCCTCCGTCTCTGGAAATATGTGGACTTCAGCTCGTTTTTTCAGACGGTTTGCGGCGGCCGGACCATGACTGAAACAGTTCTTTTTATCTCTGTTGCCAGCGCGATAGCGGGCACCCTTGCGGTGTTGTTGTGGAAGTCTGCCGGGAGCGGCAGGCCTGCGCAATCCCTGGCGTGGGCGGCGACTCTTACCTGGACCCTGCTGTTGAATGTTTATGTCCCGGGCTACGACTGCGTTCTGGCTACCGTGGCGGCAATCGTGACTCTGGGAGCGCTGAAAGAGCTGGAGTGGAGCACGGCCATGCGCTGGGCGGTCTTTCTGTCGATATTTATATGCGTGGCTTCATGGGATTCAGATGCGATTGCGATGAGGCATGGAATTCAGCCGCTCACCATCCTGCTTGCCATTTTTGGATTGGGGCAGCTCTTTCTTTTGCGCCGGGTAATTGAGCGGGAATTGTCGGAAAAAGTCCCCGTGCACTGTGTGGGATGATGGGGCGCCGGACAAACCACGGCTCTTGCCCACGGCACTGCCTGGGCCGCCCTAAAGCTGGGTAGTAGGGCTCTGGGATCCGTGATGGAGCAAAGATGCAGGCGAGAACTCGACCTGGTCTCCGGGCTGTGTCTGCGTGTCTCGGATGGTTCCGGGAGCGAGTTCGAGAACAGAGTGCGCCGTAAGGCATGCTGAAAGGCGCCACGGAGGCACTGCATCGCAGATCTTCCTGATCCGGTTTTTGCGGTCCAAATAAACGAGGTCGATGGAGAACCGCATGAAGAAGGTGTGCACGGCTTCGCAGGGCAAAATCCACAGACCCTCCCCGGGAGCCAGCCGCGCGCGCCCCAGCAGGCCCTTGCTGCGCGTGGACCCGCTGTTGGCTACTTCCAGGTTGGTGGCTAGCACCGTATGGCGGGTGAGGTTCGTGACTTGCAGGCGAGCTTCAGGGGTCGGCGGTCTGGCCTGAGTGATGCCATTCCGCGGCCTGCCAAAGATCCTGCTGAGCACATTCATCGGAATGCCTTTCGCCTGGCCATGCGCAGTGGTCGATATGAACGGCCTACGCGGGCTTCATTTGAACGAGGGAATGCGCGAATTCAACTAACCAATAGATATTAAACCGTGGTTTGACAGAGAATGCTCACGAGCCGTTTCCGCCGGCAGCCTGGTGAAGGCGGCCGGCGAAAGCGCTACTGAGGCGAAGAAGAAGTGGTACTGCTGCTGGACGAGCTTGACGAGGCGCCAAAGCCTTGTGTGGCGCCTTCGATCTCCAGTGGCGGCTCGGGCCTCATGCTGTCGAGTAATTTCTCAACGGGTATGACTGTCGGCGCGGGAGCCGGCGTATTGTCAGCGGTCTTGGCATCCGGAGTATTCATGGGAACGCCTGAGTTGGGCGGCAGGAACTTGGTCGGGAACTTCAAATCAGGCAACTGGCCGCCGGCCGGAATGGGAGCCACGATCTCTGGGGTCACCAGGACGATCAACTCGGTGTTGGTCTTGCTCTTCGCCATGGACTGGAAGAGCTTGCCCAGAATCGGAATGTCGCCAATAAAAGGAATCTTCTCAAAGGTTTCGGTTTCAGTGTTGTTCAACAGGCCGGCGAGGACAAACGTCTGACCGTCGCCCAGCTCGACCTCAGTCTTCATCTTCCGCGAGGTAATGGCGGGCACTTCGAATCCTGAGATATCCACGGCATTGGTAAAGTCGAGCGCGCTGACTTCCGGGGCAATCTGCAGACGGATGGTTCCGCGGGGAGTAATGACGGGGATGAAGTTGAGGCGGATTCCATACTCCTTGAACATGATGGTAATCGTGGTGCCGTTGGAGGTGCCCTGCGCTACCGGGTAGGGATATTCTCCGCCGGCCAGGAAGCTGGCCTCTTTTCCGTTCACCGCCAGGATATTTGGCTCCGCCAGATCCTCGGTGACGCCCTTGGTATTGAGCGCAGTGATGGATGCGCCCACTCCGCCCAGGCCGGGGAATAACGCCGCGAGGTTCTGATTGGTCGCAAGGGTTGTTCCCGCCGTGGCGGCGAGCAAGGGAGGAGTGATGACCTGAGTGGTTGAAATCGCGCCGAGCGCGTTTCCCAGCCCGTTGTCGAACATGTTGATGCCCAGTTGCTGGGCCTTGTTGCGATCAACGCTCATGAAGCGTACTTTGAGCAGGATCTGAGGATCGGCGGGCGGCACCTTGACGTCAAGCAGGTTGACGACTTTTCCCGCGGTGGAGGCGATCTTGACGGCGCGGTCGGAGCTGTTCAAGTTATTGACCGTGCCGCGCAGGAAGATCATGTTGTTGTCAAAGCTGACCTTCAAAGCCTGGCCGGGCAGCTCGGTTCTCAGCTGGCGGCGGACAGCCTCCAGGCTGCCTTCCGATGCCGCTGAACTGCCACTTACCTTCACGTTGAAGAACTGCCGGTTGCCCAGCGTGTCCCAGATAATCAGGCTGGTTTCACCAACGAGTTTTCCGCTGACCATGATTTCAGTACGGTTGATGGCATGGGTTTCAGCGATCTCGGCCGAGCCGATGGCAATGCGCTTGATGGGCTTGGCGGTATCCACAAGCACGGTTTTACCTACGGCCACATAGAGGTCATTTGCAGAGTCCTGAATGCTGGCCGGGGCGGGTTGCGGAGCAGCCGGCGTGGTGTCAGCCTGCTGGCCCGAAGCGGCGCAGACAATAACAAAGACTGCGCAGAAGCATGCGAGAGTATTGCCAGCCGTTGTTTTCACTGCTTTCCCTCGGACGATTTGAATTTTTCCGTGCCCGATTTATCGCCGTTGATCACTTCAATGGTGAAGGTGTCAGACGGCGCCTTGCGAACGTGCTCCGAACTCACCGGCCTCTTAGCGCCTGGATCGGCAAATAGATTGGTCATGGCCGTTCCCGGAACCTTGTCGGTCTTGGTATCGAGCGGGTTGCGGAGAACCAGCTGGATCCTAACCTGCTGGTTGCTGGCCAGGCTCAGCGTCTCAGCCTGTTCCGGAGTGACCAGCAGGTTGACCACCTGCACCGGCTTGGCTTTGCCTTCGGGATCTTTTTGAATCTCGGTACCGGCCGACAATACCTGAATGTTCTGCAGGATGGTTCTTGACTGAAGGCCTTCGAGCGCGCTCTGGGCCTGCGCGCCGGGGGGAGTGCCGGAGATGAGCACGTCCACGCGCATTCCGGGAGTGACGAATCCAGCTACACCGACCACATCGTCCACCCTGACTGCGCAGGCTCTCATGCCCTGAGGAATAGTGGCTGCCAATCCGCCGCCTGAGCCCACGGCTGCGAGGCGGCTCTCGAGAATGGGCTCGCCCTGATAGATGTCCGCCAGCACGCCTCGCCCAATAGCATCCTCAGGCTTGAGGATGGCGCCCTTGGGAGGCGTACCGGTTATCTGGATCGTGGTGAGGTTCCCGGAGGTCAGGACGGATCCAAGTTTGATATCCGCATTGGCTGCAACCAGGCTGGTGGTCAGCACCGGCCTGGCCGCCGACTTGATGCCGCCAAGCATACGCGCAACTACAAACGCTGTAGCGCCTGCAATGACGAAAGCGATGACCAGAATTGTAACGACTCGTCGGTTCATCTTTTAGCCTACTGGGACTGCCTGATCGGCCAGTCCTGTCTTTCCGCACACAAGGATGATTTGAAAGCCTTCGGAAGCGAGCCACGAACATCCCGGACCAAAGGGTCGTATCGACAATCAAGTCGGAGAATACTGCTGTTTAGTTTATTCCCTTCAATTCATAAGTCAAGCCTGAACTTGTTAGTTGATTAGCTACCCCCGCGACCCTCGCCTTTTGCAATTCTGAAAGAGGATACAATGGAGTTCAGATGGGAGTTTCTTACTCCTCTTTTGGGGGAGTATGTACCCCACTTTCAGGGGATATCGTACCCCACTTTTTGAGCATTCTTATTAACTGAGAGCACATGCAGAGGCTTCCAACGCACACGGCCATCCGGCGCGGGGGAGAATAGTGATTTTGTCATGAGGTCTTCCCGCACCATCACGCTTTTTTCCGACCGCCCAGATCAGTTTGTCTCGGGATCATCCTTTGCAGTCTCGATTCTGATGCATGGCGCGGTAATCGGTGTGGTGGCGCTGGCAATTCTATACGGGCCGCAGAATCCCCAGATTATCATCGAGCATTATGCCGTGCGGCATCTCGAATTCCACGCGCCGGACCAGAAGCCGCACACTTCAGCAGGTATTCGATACCCTGGAGCGCGACCCAAGCCGAAGACGCCCGCCCCAGGCGGAAAGCAGACCGAGCAGGCGGCTCTCAGGCAAACCGCGCCAGGGGCGCCGGGCGCACAGACGCTGGTGCAGCCGAAGATTAAAAATCCTGTCACCCTGGTCACAGAAGTTCCCATTCCGACGGCGATGGTCTGGGCTCCGGAAAAGGCCGAGGTCAAGACCATTGTTCCTCCCAAGCCTGCGCTGCCCACTGCCGCTGAAGTAAAGCCCTCGCTCGACGCGCCCAATGAAGAGGTGAACCTGGCCGACCTGGGCATCTCAGCCACAGACCTGGCGACGCGGAAGCAGCCCATCCTGCCCAGCACTACTTCTCCAATTGTGGTTCACGGGCCTGATCGCGTGCAGCTGCCTCCGGCAACCGCATCAAGTTCAGCCGCGCAACCCACGCCCGCCTCGGTCATTTCGCTCTCAGATATGCGCTTAGCGGATGGAACCGTCAGCCTGCCGCCCGAGAATGTGACGGTTTCAAAATCCTCGCCGGGAGCGCTTGCTCCGGGGCAGGGAAAAGACAACGCACAAAACGGGAGTGGCAACTCGAATTCCAAGGGCGACGGAGCAGGTGCGGGACAGGACGCCGGCAGCAAGGGTGAGAAGACGAAAGACCCAGGAACGAACGGCAAGCAGAACGCCGCGAAGACCGAAGCTGCGCAAGGTGGAGACTCCGCTTCCGCCGCGGGCAGCCGTCCTTCATTCGCTGTGATCAAGCTGCCCAGAGACGGTGAGTTCGGAGCGGTGGTCGTGGGCTCGTCGATTGAAAACAAATATCCTGAAACGGCCGAGCTGTGGGGCGGCAGGATGTCCTACACCGTTTATGTGCACGTGGGCCTGGCCAGGAGCTGGATTCTCCAGTATTCGCTTTCGCGTGCCGACGATGCGTCCTCGGCAGGCAACATCACGCACATTGAGGCGCCCTGGCCGTATAACATCGTGCGGCCCAACATCGCTCCCGGCTCAATCGACGCCGACGCCCTCATGATTCACGGCTTTGTGAATAAGGCCGGACGATTCGAGCAACTGGCCGTCGCCTTCCCGCCTGAGTTTCCGGACACCAGGTTTGTTCTGGAGGAGCTGGCCAAGTGGGAGTTCAGGCCGGCGTCGCAGGGCGGGCAATATGTCAGGGTGGAAGTGCTGCTGGTGATTCCCGAAATACCGGAATAAAAAAGCCCGCATCTGAAATGGATGCGGGCTCAATTCTTTTGCTCATTTGCAGCTATGTGGTGGTGTTGGGAACCAATCGAGGGGTGGAGAAGCTCGTCGCAATGGCTTGGAAGATCTGTGTCAACTGGGTGTAGTTTGTGCCGTTGCTTGAGGCGCAACCATTGGCGTCATCGGAGTAGAAATATCCCGGGTCGGATGCCATGGCCGCAATTGACTGGCAGGGACTGTCGCCTGGCCCCCAGCTGCCACCACCGCCGGTTACCGTTGCACTGTATGTCTTATCCGTCGTGCATCCCGAAGTCTCCGCGCCGTAGCCGATTGTGTATACCCTGGTGAAGGAACCTGTGTTGTTGTAACTCGAGTTGTTAGCAGCATCATAGGCCGCCTGGACTGCCTGCCCGCACTCGCCCAAAGCGGAAGGGTAGGTATACGACGTGTTGCCGCCGGTTCCGTTCAGAGTGCCGCCGCCTGACGCCACCGCGATCTGGCCGCTGGAGGCGGAGGAAGTTGCGTCGCCGTCGCTGAGGATGATCATCGCGTTTTGCGAACCCGGGTTTGCATTCTGCTCAGCAACCAGCGCTGCCTGCGCCGCGTAGATCACCTGGGCGTAGTAGGTTCCCTCGCCGCCGGGGGCTGTGATGCCGGCGCAGCCGGCTCCTCCGGAAGCAATCACGATATCCGCGGCGGTATTCAACGTAGTAGCCGAGTCGGAGGCGCGGTAATTGCTTGAGAACGGGATCACCTGGTAGGTGCCAAGTGTCGAAGGTATTTGTTCAGTCAAACCCGTGCCTGTATTGCTGGGGAATGTATACGGCACGATACCGGGGGTGCTGATGGGGCATCCGGCGGCAAATGTAGTCACACCGTGCGAAGTAGTGTACTTGCCGTAGTCGGCCTGATCCGTGGCGATTGCCAGGGCGGGAAACACAAACAGGCTGACGTTGGCCACCGGATTCTGAACTTCAGTAGTGCTGCCGGATTTCAGGATGCAGGCCGTATTCAGCGCGCAGGGATCGAGAAGCGCAAGCAGATCTCGCACGCCCGTCAGTGCGCAGGAGATTTGCGTGCCGGAGCATTGCTTGCCGCTATCACTGCCACCCATCGACGCCGTGGTATCGAGGACGATGGCAACGTTCCACGGAGAGCCGGCGCCGCCGTTGTAGGCAGCGGTGGAAACTGCCGTCAAATTGAAATTGGGCAGACCGAACATGCTTCCGAACCAAGTTGGGGCATTCGCTGTCTGCACGACGCGGACGGCATTGAAAGTCCCGCTCGTCGAGCCGGTGGAACTGACGCACGCCAGTCCCTGCTTCACCAGGGTGTTCAGGCAGAGGAAGGTTGGCGTCGCAACAGCGCTGTTCAGCAGCGGACTGGTGTTCAAGCCTTTCGCCTTTGAGCTGTAATTCGCAATATTGGAGGCAGCCTGGGTGGTGTTGGGCATGGCAAATGCTCCGGCCATTGCCGCCGCATTCGTCGAGGCCTGGAGCTGTTCCAGCGCATAGTATCCATGGCTGAAGTCAACCGCCATCCCGGAAAGTCCGACGATCGCGGACAAGGCTGCGGCTGCGATAAACATTGTCTGGCCGCTGGTTTCTTTCAGCAGCCTGCGTAGAAATGTAGCTCCATGGAATTTCATGTCTTACACCTTCTCCTTCGTGAGATCAATACCGTTAAGAAAGTCGTTGGATTTCCGGCCAGTTTCGACAGGTGCGCCGGAATCCAGGTGTACTGAAAAGAGAAAGAAGGTAGTCAGGTGTACTGAAAAGAGAAAGAAGGTAGTCAGGTGTACTGAAAAGAGAAGGAACGTAGTTTTGTTACAGGGCCATGATTTGCAGTTGGTTCTTGGGGACCGACCTTCCCAAGCATAACCTAATTCTGGTTTTTTGCAAACAAAATTTTGACCTCTTCTAAGGCGTTGAAGTTATCGATCCAGGCGACGCAGAGCGGGCAAAATTTGAAGGTGGCGGAAGTGCTGCTGGTGATTACCGAAATACCAGAATAAAAAAAGCCCGCATCTGAAATGGATGCGGGCTCAATTCTTTTGCTCATTTGCAGCTATGTGGTGGTGTTGGGAACCAGTCGAGGGGTGGAGAAGCTCGTCGCAATGGCCTGGAAGATCTGCGTCAACTGGGTGTAATTTGTGCCGTTGCTTGAGGCGCAGCCGTCGGCGTCATCGGAGTAGAAATACCCTGGATCGGAGGCCATAGCCTTAATTGCCTGGCAGGGACTGTCCCCTGGCCCCCAACTGCCGCCTCCGTTTGTTACTGTCGCACTATACGTGGCATCCGTTGTGCATCCCGACGTCGGGGAACCGTAGCCGATCGTGTATACCCTGGTGAAGGAACCTGTGTTGTTGTAACTCGAGTTGTTAGCGGCATTATAGGCCGCCTGGACTGCCTGCCCGCACTCGCCCAGAGCGGATGGGTAGGTATACGAATGGTTGCTGCCGGTTCCGTTCAGAGTGCCGCCGCCTGACGCTACCATTATCTGGGGGCTGCTGCCGGTTGCGGTAGCGGTTGCGTTTCCGTCGCTGAGGATGATCATGGCGTTCTGCGAACCCGGATTGGCATTCTGCTGGGCAACGAGCGCTGCCTGGGCCGCGTAGATCACCTGCGCGTAGTAGGTTCCCTCGCCGCCGGGTGCTGTGATGCCTGCGCAACCAGCTCCTCCGGATGCAATCACGATGTTCGAAGCGGTATTCAACGAAGTAGCCGAGTCGGAACTGCGGTAATCGCCTGAGAACGGAATCACCTGGTAGGTGCCAAGTGTGGAAGGTATTTGTTCAGTCAAACCCGTGCCTGTGTTGCTGGGGAATGTATACGGCACTATACCGGGGGTGCTGACAGGGCATCCGGCGGCAAATGTAGTCACACCGTGCGAAGTAGTGTACTTGCCGTAGTCGGATTGATCCGTGGCGATTGCCAGGGCGGGAAACACAAACAAGCTGACGCTGGCCACAGAACTCTGAACTTGAGAAGTTCCTGCTACCGCGGTGCAGGTTGTGTTCAACGAGCAAGGATCCAGAAGCAAGAGCAGATCACGCACGCCCGTTAGTGCGCAGGAGATTTGCGTGCCGGAGCATTGCTTGCCGCTATCACTGTCACCCATCGATGCCGTGGTATCGAGGACGACGGCAATATTCCACGGAGAGCCGGCGCCGCCGTTGTAGGCAGCGGTGGAAACTGCCGTCAATTTGAAATTGGCCAGGCCGAACATGCTCCCGAACCAAGTTGGGGCATTCGCGGTCTGCACGACGCGGACGGCATTGAAAGTCCCGCTCGTCGAGCCGGTGGAACCGACGCACGCCAGTCCCTGCTTCACCAGGGTGTTCAGGCAGAGGAAGGTTGGCGTCGCGACAGCGCTGGTCAGCAGCGTGCTGGAGTTCAAGCCTGTCGCCTTTGAGCTGTAATTCGCAATATTGGTGGCAGCCTGGGTGGTGTTGGGCATGGCAAACGCTCCCGCCATTGCTGTCGCATTCGTCGAGGCCTGGAGCTCCTGCAGCGCAAAGTATCCATGGCTGAAGTCAACCGCCATCCCGGAAAGTCCGATGATCGCTGACAAGGCTGCGGCCCCGATGTACATCGTCTGGCCACTGGTTTCTTTCAGCAGCCTGCGTAAAAATGTAGCTCCATGGAATTTCATTCCTTACTCCTTCTTCATCATGAAATTAGTACCGTTGAGGAAGTCGCCAGATTCCCAGACAGCTTCAACAGGTACGCGGGAATCCAGGTGTACTGATAGCTGACCGATACCGAGGCAGGTTCGCCCTGCGCTCCACTCGATCCCGATCCCGCGGACAAAACCGCCGCCGCCGCGGTGCAGCTAAATGGCGATCCGGCGCTTGGCGTGGTAGGCCCATAGGTATGGAGGGCGCCGGCGTAGTCCGTGATCGTCACCGTGTACGTAAACTTGGTCGCCGTCCAGGTGGGCAGTGCGCCTGTAACCGTCGACGCCACCACTGCGCATGGGTCGGTACTCTGGCCCCTGGCAGTCATAAGCACCTGCGCGGCGGCGTTGGTTGCGCTGCCGAGTTCCTGATAGTTCATGAGGGCCATGACCACTGAGAACATTCCCGTTATCAGCGTCAGCATCAGAGGCGCCACAAGGACGAACTCCACCAGCGCCCCGCCCTCTTCACCGCCGCGGAGACGAGCGCGTAACCGCTTCCCGAAGAAGCGGTGGTTGCCGCTCACGCCCCGCGACTCTGCGGCGTGCCTCAGGCTGGGTGTCAAGGCCGTGAATTGCAGATGATTCTTGTTAAGCGTTTTCATCTCATAGACTTTCTGGCATTGTCTACCGTAAGACAGACAATGCGGGGCTGACCATCCCACATTAGAGTTACGTTGGGTACAGCCAAAGCTATGACACTTCAGTGTTACTTAAGTGTCATTTTGTTTGTTAGGGGACCGACCTTGCAACAGCTTAACCTAACTCTGGCCTTTTCGCAGGCGTTCAAGGAATCGATCCAATTCCTTTTGATCCGCTCCGTCTACGATCTTCTTTCCGTTTGCATCCTTTGACTTGGACACGATGAACTGCAGGCCTACGCCATCGCTGCCGCAGCGGACGGCCCTGGAATGTACCTGGATGGAGCGCTCGGTGGTCTCCTGCCCGCCTTCTGTATCCTGCAGAGTCATCAGTACCAGGGTTCCCGGATACCAGCGCTCCTCAGTCACCACGTACAAGCCGGTCGAGCTGATATCCCTGACCCCGTGCGGCTGGGCAGTGCCGCCGGACCAGTAATAGGCGGCCACGCCGGATGCTGGTTCCCGTGGAGCTTTTCTCGGATCGGGCGACCACCAGCGCGCCAGCCAATTCTTGGGCGGCCTGACGTCTCTCATTCCCGGCTGGATCAGGGCCATCTCGTGGGTCTGTTGTGCGCCGGGACGCTCCTCCGCAGAGCGCTCCTCGAGTTGCAGCACGCCGGGCCCCCCGCTCCAGAGCGGTTGTTCACGCAAAAGAACGGCGCTTTGCACAACGGCAGCGGCGGCGCTTGTACCGGAGAACTGGGCCAGCCGTCGCTCCATTTCATCGACCTCGCAGAGCAGCAACTGGTCTCCCGGTTGGGTCTGCGAAGAATAAATTGAATGAGTGGGCAATGCCAGCACGCTGGCCGGCCGCGGACTGGAAGGGGTGACCCGAAATGTAGGGAACGACTCCACCACGTCAATGACCCGGCAATCCTCGTCAAGATAAATCAGGTCGAGCGGGGCGCGCATGCCGGATTCAGAAATTCCCCGGAAGGGCGTCATCCAAAGGCCCTCGCCGGACTTGAGAGCAAGCGTGGCCATCATATCCTTCAGGCTCTCGAACGGAACATCTGCAGCAGCAATTTCAAGGCCCAGAAAGCATTCCCGGGTGCGGTTGTACGCGCAATGTTTACGTAGCTCCATATAACCTCTCGCCCTTGGCGAATATTCGCCAGCCGGTCGTTGATCCCGAGACCCGGATATCAATTCAAGCTCTTCAAACGCACCAATCGAACTCATTCAGCAAGCCTTCTTACTACGAATCTGGATCTGCAATCAGGCCTTGCTTCATTCTTTGGGAGTGGCCGCCAGGGTACAAATCCCCTCTCCCGTTTTCAAGACAGGATGTGGAGCCAGTACACTTCTGAAACGGCACTGTCTCCGCTCAAGCCACTCCGGCAACGACGACCTGCAGTCGGGGCCGGTAATAACTTGTCAGCCAGCGGAACTCTTCTCGAGCCCACCAGCCACCGGTGAAGCCTCGACTACTACTTGACGTGTGTGCGGCGGCGCTGAATCAACAGACCCAACACGATGACGAACAAAACCGCGGCAACAATTCGGATAATCATAGTACCGTCCATGAAAAATTCCTTTCTCCACCAAAAGTGCTGCATTCACTCCTTGAGTCCGTTGAGGACCTGGGAGTCAGCCAGCGGGACTCGAGAAGTTTCTTCGGCGCCGCCGGAATACCTGTCTGATCTGGATTACTTGACCCGCGTGCGGCGGCGCTGAATGAGCAGAACCAGCACGATTACAAACAGGGCCCCAGCCACTATTCGAATAATTGTTGTACCGTCCATATCTAATCCTCCTTTCCTCAATGCCCTCCATTGAGCAGTTTGAATGAATCCATCATCGAGATCACCGCAGGACCAAGGGCGACCAGGAACAGCGATGGGAAAATGAAAAACACCAGCGGGAAGATCAGCTTGATGGTGGTCTTGGCCGCCGCCTCTTCCACAGCCTGAACGCGCTGGGTTCTGAGGGTGTCAGAATGAATGCGTAAAGTCTTGGCGATGCTGGTTCCGAACTGCTCCGATTGCACCAGCATGGAAACCAGGTTGCGCACTGCGTCCACATCGGTGCGCTCCGCCATGTGCTTCCATGAGTCGGCGCGAGGCCGGCCGGCGCGTTGCTCCAGCACCACAATGCCCAGCTCATCGCACAGCTCCGGCTGGCCATTCTTCAGTTCCTCGGCGGTGCGCGCCGTCGCCTGGTCCAGGCTCAGTCCAGCCTCAATGCAGATGATCAGCAGGTCGAGCACATCGGGCAGTCCGCGGCGGATTTTGGACTGCCGCTTGGAGATCATTCTTCCCAACCAGAAATCGGGTGCGAGATATCCCAGGCCCAGGCACAAAACATAAACAAAAAACGGGCTCAGATTCCCCAGTCCGGTGGCCAACGCCAGGACGCAGAGAAAGAGGGGAACCAATACCTTGCAGCCATAGAAGATCTTGATGGCCGACTCCTTGCGATAGCCGGCTCGGGTTAGCCGCTGCTGAACAATGGAGACTTCCGCCTGGCTTTTCGGCAGGACATTCTGGAATTGCACCACCACTTCGCTGATGGAAACGCCGGTCTGCTGAAGCGTGCTCAACAGGGTCTTCGTCTTGGGCTGCGGGTTGATCACCTCGGTGATCCGCTGAATCATGGCCTCGCGATAAAACAGCAGCATCCCCAGGCTTGCGATGAGGAGAAAAACTGCGCCGAAAGTAAGAAAGATAACTCCCATTTTTCTTCCTCAAACGTCCATGTTGACAATCTTGTGAATGATCAGGCCGCCGATGATGATGCCGATGCCGGCCGCCCAGAGCAACTTGATGCCGATGGGGGTGGTCCAAAGAATCCTCATCATTTCAGGATTGACCGTGTATAAAGCGATGCCCAGCACGATGGGGAGAAAGGTGAGGATCCAGCCCGTAAGGCGGCCCTGCGCCGTGTGTACCCCGATTTGCCGTTTCAGGCGGAAGCGCTCGCGGATGACGTGGGAGGTTTTGTCCAGAACCTCGGCCAGGTTGCCGCCGCTTTCCTTCTGGATCATGATCGCGGTTGCGACAATTCTGAGATCCTGCAGCGGAATGCGGCTGATCATGTTATCCAGGGCGGTTTTCAGTTCCAGACCGTAGTTCTGCTCCTCGAAACATATCTTGAATTCAGTGCTCACGGGGGCGGTGCATTCACGGGAAACCAGGCCCATGGCGGCGTTGAGACTGTGACCTGCGCGGAGCGCGCTCACCATCAGATCCAGCGCCTCAGGCAAAGCTTCCAGAAACTTTCCGAAGCGCCTGCTGCGCTTGAAAAGCACCCATCCGAAGGGCATCATGCCCAGCAGCAGGCCAGCCGCCATTGCTACTAATATGTTGCCGAAGCGCAGAAAGACCACATAAGCCGGGATGGCAAAGAGGAGGCCGCAGCCGGCCAACAGACCTCCAGCGGTCCACCTAAGATCGGCCTGATGAAGCAGGGTGTGGAGACGTGGCGCAAGGTCGATCTTCAGCAGCTTTTTATTAAGCCAGGGAATTCCGCTGAGCCGTTCGCTCTTGCGAAGATTGACGATCTGGTCGCGCACCTGCGGCGTTTCAGTCGCCAGCGCCGTATCCAGCGAGGCGATCACCTGCTTCGCTTCTTGTGTTTTCCCGCTCGCACCGGCGATCATCAGCAGGGAAACGACCGAGAAGACGCCAAGAAATACTAAGGCGATCATTATTCCCATTTTCAGAGTCTCCTTCCCGCCTCAGTTGACGAGCGTTTCGGTATCGAACAGGGCTGCCGGCAGAACGATGCCGGCGACGCGCAGCTTGTCGAGGAAACGGGGACGGATGCGGGTAGGCTGGAAAGCGCCGATCACCTTGCCGTCAGGGCCGATTCCTTTCTTATTGAAGGTGAAGATTTCCTGCATGCTGATAACATTTTCCTCCATGCCGGTAATCTCCGATATGCTGGTCACTTTACGCGACCCGTCGCTCATGCGTGAGGCTTGAACGATGATGGTAATCGCCGCGGCTATCTGCTGGCGAACGGATTTCTCCGGCATGTTCATATTGCCCATGGCAACCATGGATTCCAGCCTGGAGATTGCATCGCGGGGCGTGTTGGCGTGGATGGTGGTCATCGAGCCTTCGTGGCCGGTGTTCATGGCCTGCAGCATATCGAAGGCTTCTTCGCCGCGCGTCTCACCCATGATGATGCGGTCGGGGCGCATACGCAGGCAGTTGATGAGCAGTTGCCGCTGCTTGATCGCGCCTGTTCCCTCAATGTTGGGGGGACGGGTTTCAAGACGCACGATGTTTTCCTGAGCCAGCCGGAGTTCGGCCGCGTCTTCGATGGTGACCAGACGCTCATTCTTAGGAATGTACTGCGACAGAATATTCAGAAGCGTCGTCTTACCGGAGCCGGTGCCTCCTGAGATGATGATGCTGATGCGGGCTTTGACGGCGGAGGAGAGCACCTCCATCATCTCCGCGGAAATGCTCTGCAGCTTCACCAATTGATTGGCTGCCAGGGGTCCGGTGCCGAAGCGGCGGATGGAGAGCGAAGGCCCATCCAGCGCCAATGGCGGAATGATGGCGTTGACGCGCGAGCCGTCGGGCAGGCGGGCATCGACCATGGGCGAGGACTCATCCACTCTGCGGCCCACGCGCGATACGATGCGGTCAATAATCTGCAGCAGGTGACGGTCGTCGCGGAAGGTGGTATCCACTCTTTGCAGCAGGCCGCCCCGCTCAATGAACACATGATCCTTGTCGTTCACCAGAATGTCTGAGATCGACGGGTCTCTTAGCAGCGGTTCCAGCGGGCCGAGGCCGAAGACCTCGTCCAGCAGGTCGGACTGAATCTTTTCCTGCTCGTCGTAGTTCAGCGGCACACGCTGGTCGGCGATGATCTCTTTCACAATGCCAGCAACAGCCTGGCGAGCCTGGCTGGAGTTGACGCGCGACAATTTTTCCAGATCCAGCTTGGAGATCAGGGTCTTGTGAATTTCCGCTTTATACTTTTCAAGATTCAGCAGTTCCACGTTTTAGCCTTCCATCGGGCGAGAGTCGTTACCTGAGCGAGAGGTGTTACTTCTATTCTTCACCATTAGCTGAATAAACTAAAGCCTTTCTTTTTTACTGGGGCTGCCGCGGCCTTGCTACTGATGGCCCTGGCCATCTGCCGGATCAGCCTTGAGATGGGCGAGTCAGCCAGCGCCAGCGGCGTAGCGGTGTTCTGCATTTTGCGCACCGCGCCGTAATCGTTGGGAATCTTCCACTGCGCCGGCCGGGTAAGTGCCTTGGTAATGTGCTCTTCAGAGACTCCCAGAGTACGGGGTTCGTAGCGGTTGATCACGATGTCCAGATTAGGGCCACCGGCGGGGTAGAACTGGCTGATCAGCCGGTTGGAGTTGCGCAGCTCGGGGATGCCGGCCTGGGTTACCAGGTAGATTCTGTTGGCGTCCTTGAAAAGGACAGTGCCCGTCAAATCGTGTCTGGAGCCAATATCGACCACCACGTTATCAAAGTCCTGGCGTGCCACGGCGATCAGCCGGTCGACGGCTTCGTTGGACGCGTTGAACTGGGGAAATTTTCCGGGAGCCGCGAGCACGGATACGCCGGAGCTATGTTTGACCAGCAGCTTGGAGAGAAAAGCCGAATCCAGACGGCTGGCATTTTGCAGCGCATTCACCGTTGAGTACTCGGCCACGATGCCCAGGTTCAGCGCCGCGTCCCCCAGGGGCAGGTCGAGGTCGATCAACAGGGTGCTTTCGCCTGATTCCTGGGCCAGCGCCACGGCAAAGTTGGTTGAAATTGTGGTCACTCCGGAACCGCCCTTGGCGCCGGTAAATACCAGCAGCCGGCCGGTCGCCGCCTTCGCGGCCTTCGCCGACGGGCGGCGGGCAGAGGCGCGAATCAGTGCCTCAGCCATGGTGCTGTGGCTGAAGGGCAAAGTGAGAAACTCGCGGGCGCCAGCGCGCATGCAGCGCACCAGCAGCTCGGCGTCGGCCTTGGCCGAGTAGACCATCAATGTCGTCGCGCCGTTGGCGCCGATGCTTTCCACCAGTTCCAGTGCGTACTCCGGGTCACTATCGAGGTCAATGATGATGACGTCGTTGTGTTGCTCCAGCATCCGCGGCACATCGTCCAGGCCGGGAGGATACGAGGAAAACTCGCGGACGTCGTTTCCAGGGCACAGAGCAAGGGCTTCGGCGGCAGCTTTGCGGCGCTGATCATCCGGGCCGATCAGCGCGATCGACATATTCCCCGAGCCGAATGAGTCAGGAAATTGGGGTTCGGCAAACGAAGCTGAATGCGCATTCACGTCAGTTATGCTCCTAACTTTTTCCAATGGTTCTTGTGGGTCGATCAAAAATTGATACTTCACTTGCGCGTTCATCATTTAAGTACTCCGATCTTTAGTGAGCAAAGAATGAAATCAGTGTTCCGATTGCGATTGCAGGCGCATAGGGCATCTTGCGCTTCAGAAAATTGGAGGAGACCGGCTCCGCATCGGAATCGCTCTGCGTTCCGTGCTCCTTCGAGCCGATGACGGCCTTGCCCGCACCTGCGAAAAGACCTTTGATTAACTTGCTGTAGACGACCCAGCAAAGGACCATGAATCCCCCGGCCATGCTGGTGAAAAATATGGCCCAGAACATCTGTACCGGTCCAATCCAGGCGCCGATGGCGGCGAACAGCTTCACATCTCCTGCTCCGGTCCAGCCCATCCAGAAGGCAAAACCGTTGATCAGGAGAGCAAGCCCCATGCCGGCGAAGCTCTGACCCACTCCGTGCCAGCCGTGCAGCCAACCGGAAACGACGATCCCCACCAGCAGAAAGGGAAGCACCAGCCAGTTGGGAATGCGGCGATTGCGCAGGTCGGTGAAGGTGGCCACAGCCAGTACGATGAGTGTCGGCCACCAGGCAAAAGAGTGCATATTCCAGACTCCGTTTTCCCTTTTGGCTAGGGAACATTGTGATTAAAGCAATTGTCCGACCAAACTCCAGAAGGAGCAAGCCTAGTGAATTCACGTAGTTAGCTGCTTGCCGTTGCGGCTGGTGTAATCGTATGTTTACGAATTGGATGCCGGAGTGAAGCGGGTCGTATACACACACCGCTACGTATTTGCCCTATCGGGTTGCCTGAGCGGCTTTAGGGAAGAGTAGAGGTAGATCCCCAATCGGCCCGGTTACAAACTGATGGTCGTCCACGCTAACGTAAGCGAGGTCGGAGGCGGGGAGCAACTTTTTGAACGTGTCGAGATAATGCTGGTATTCGGCGTCTGTTCCTGGTAAAGGAAACACAACAAATCGTTTATAGGAACCAACCGGCAAGCTCGCGAGCAAACGCGTATCCTGCCCCTGCATTGCGAAGATCCGCGTACCTTCACTCAGCTTGACCTCGGGATATTGCAGGGTCAGGTAGCCGGGCAGATAGTAGCCGGCATGGCGATAGCCAAGAAAGTGAGAGTCGAAACTCAGGATCAGGAGGTCGTTGGGGGCGCCAAGCTGGGGTAAGGCCGTTCGGATTCCCTCCAACTTACCCTCGAACTGCCGCACGGAGCGGTAGGAACAGTAGGCCGGGAAGGCGAGAAAAATGAGAACATTCACGACCACGCAGAGGCCGATGGCCGCAATCTTCAGCGATTTTTGCCACGCGCAGTGCTCATACCACTCCGCTGCCCACGAGCTGAGCCATATGGAGGCGGGCGGGACCAGCAGCAGCAGGTAGCCGCTGTTTACGAACTTCAAGAATATAAAGGTAAAGAAGCACACGGCTGGCGTCATCCAGACCGCGGTGAAGAGCTTCTTGGCGCGGTCGGCCGGAACGGATTGGTATCGCGCGCCCGCTGGAGCCAGCAATGCGGCCCCAAAGCACAGAAAGCCGATAAAAACGATCACGCAGGCACGGGCAATGGAAGTGGCGGGCGAGGAGTTGAAAACTGTATCTTTCGAGGGCACCAGCCGCCACAGAGAGAGCAGTGCTCCGAAGTATGCATCGAATCCACCGCTGGCCCAAATCATGGGCAGGAACCAGGCCACGATGGTGAGGCCGAGCGCAGCAACTCCGAGCAGGATTTTCTTTATCGCCGCCGTCCGAAGCGAGTAGAGAAACAGCGGCCCAAGAAGCATCAGCGAAGACGGCCGTATGCCGGCCGAGATGCCCAGCAGGATTGCCGCTGGAAGAATGCAATGGGCTCTACCGCGATCGATCTGCCAGCATAGGTAGCCCATCAGGGCCGAGAAGAAGGCCTCAACGCTATAAGTCAGAGCCACCGTCCCGTGGAACCAGGCGAGCGGAGAAAACAGAAAGAACAGGCCCGCGAAAACAGCTGCTCTTTCACTGAACCACTCGAGCGCCAACAGGTAGATAAACACCACCGAAGCGATGCCCGCAGCAATGCTCAGCAGAACCAGCGACCGGTTGGCATCATGGACAAAGAAATTGATCAGTCGGCCCAGGCAGACGTATAAGAAGTAGCCCGGCGGATGGGGCTGATGAGTACGAGGGTCAAAGCGCCCCATTCCCAGCGCGAAGTTTACTGAATCGAGATCGTAGAGAAAACGGCTACGAAACAGGAATCGGCTAACGGCAACGGCGCAGCCCAAGAAAAGTAATTCAAGTCTCTGCCTGGAGTTCACACCCGTGATTGTACCAATCGCTCAGTCGGCAGCTCCTATTCGAGCGGGATGTTGGTTACCCGGCAGGAAATTATCTACAACTTAAGTGACAGCACGAATGTTACTTAAGTTGTATCCGCCTGTGGCGGACAATTTGTAAAACAACTGGGCAGCCGATTCGCTCCCTGCTCCCTCATTTCGGCGGACGTTCAATCTCACCGAGCCAAAGTGACCAGTTCTTTACAAGATACTTATTATGAATAAGTTGCCGGAATATTTTCGATCTTGAATCGGGCATTGGAACCGCCCAGATTCTCGGTGATTCAAGACAGCGAAATCCTCCATTGAAGCTTCACCACGGCGGGATCGAGCTGGTCCTTTGAAACCCCCAGGTTAGTGAATACTTACAGATAAGCATTTTCTAACAATTTTGGATCCTTCCCCAACCCCAGATGATGGCCCTGTATGTGTTTCTCTTCATGAGGTTTATCACCCATTCGAGTGTTAAACTGTATTACTAAGGTTGCATGGTTCTGCCCCAAAGCTGGTATTGGCATCTTCTTAGTCGATAGAAGAGCATGAGTTCAGCATCACCGGTCCCTGAATGGATCGGTATGGCCTGACCTAGAGAAAGAGTTCGTAAAGCAATGATCAGGATTGGGTTGTATTCAGAAGATCGCACTTTGTACCCGCTTCTTTCCTCCGCGCTCGGAAAGGACTTCAAGATTTTGTTGGAGTCGGGCGAGGAAGGGATGAAAGACCTGCTGTCGGCCGGGGCCTGCGATGTAATGGTTCTGGATATCTACTCCAATCACGATTCCTTGCGCGACCGTCTCGAGTCTTCCCGGCGCTTCATTGCATCCCAGGTGCCTTCGCTGATTCTGGCCGAAGACGGCCTTCGCTCAACGGCCTTTGAACTGGTTCGCTCGGGAGCCTTCGGTTACTGCCGCAGGCCGCCATCGATTCGCGACCTCAAGACCATGCTCAGCCGGGCCTATGAAAACTCCACGCTGAAGCAGCAGTTGCATACCGTGCAGCAGCGGCTGGAAGAGCCCGGAAGCTGCGACAAGCTCATCGGCTCGAGTCCGATGATGCAGCATGTTTACGAGCTTGTGCATCGCGTAACTAATCTGAATGCCTCGGTGCTGGTAACCGGCGAAAGCGGAACCGGAAAAGAATTAATCGCCCGCGCCATTCACAATCTAGGTACGCGCGCCAAGCGCCCGTTTGTGGCCGTTTCCTGCGGAGCCATTCCCGAGACCCTGATTGAAGCAGAACTCTTCGGGCATGAAAAAGGCGCCTTCACCGGAACGGTGGGCGCGCGCGAAGGCTACTTTGAGCAGGCGGCCGATGGAACCCTCTTCCTCGACGAAATCGGCGATCTCAGCCTCTTTACGCAAGTCAAACTGCTGCGTGCCATTCAGCAGATGGAGTTCAGCCGCCTGGGTAGCAACAAGCTTATCCCGCTGCGCGCGCGCCTCGTCTTCGCCACTCACCGCGACCTGGCCAAACTGGTGGCCGAAGGCAAATTCCGCCAGGATCTTTACTACCGCATCAACGTCATGCAGATTGAATCGCCTCCGTTACAGGAGCATCCGGAAGATATTCCCAACATCGCCAGGCACTTCCTGCGGCACTACGGGGAAATTTTCCAAAAGCCCATGGAGGATATTGATCAGGATGCGTTAGCCATGCTGCAGAGTTATTCCTGGCCCGGCAACGTACGCGAGCTTGAAAACGTCATGCAGCGGGCAATCATCACCGCTCCCGGAGTAACCATCCGCGCGGAAGATTTGACCCTGAATGCAGTGCAGGAAGATGAGGATGCCGATCTCGACGGCGTAGTCAATATCGGCGACTACCATCCCGCCGGCTCCTTCGAACGTCAGCTTCGTGACTACAAAGTCAAACTGGCCGTCAACGCCGTTCGCGATAACAATGGAAACAAGACCCTGGCTGCCCGGAGCCTGTGCATCTCCAGGGCTTACCTCCATCGCCTGATCAGGCTTGACGAAACCGAGCCGACCTATGAGCAGGAACTGAGCGATGCGGTGAATTCCTGAGGGATGACTCCGGCATCACCGCGGCGAGTTCCACCTTCCAATTGAAAATCCCCTGAGTACTTGCTGAAATGCCCTGGTTTTGTATCAGGGCACGACTTCAGTCATGCCGCAAATGCCAAAAATCCATGCGGGCCTTGGCCCCTGCGAAAGAACCTCACTGCTCCGAGTTACGATTTCAACGAGTTCCTAAGTGTGCAGGTTATATTCGGGCGCCCCGGCTATGACCAATCCGCTCTTCTGGCGCCCGTGAATATACCAGCAGCACCATGAAGTTTCATGAACCGGTTTGTCGGCGGACTCGATAAGTTCCCTGTAAAGAACCTTCCCATAGATAAATACCTTATCTTCCCAGTTTTCAATCCGCCTGGCGATCTCCTCTGACTCGCAAATCCCTTTTACATCGTCGCGGCCAAACGACTTGAGGGTTGTCGATTCGCCTGGCAGCAAAATAATGGGGACAAACGGAGGGTTCGATTCCTGGTTTTCAAACTCAGGGGTTTGCGGAAGTTGTGACTCATCGGGTGCAATCATGATTCGTTCCATTGAGTCGATCACGTTTGCTGGGCAGCGTCCGCGGTTGGTGGCCTTTATGACAAAACTGTTCAACACGCTCCGCGACGGCTCGACCGAAATCAGCATCCAGGGCCGTCCCGCATCGATGACCGCTTGCGCATTTAACAACGCCGCCTGGGCACTGTCTGCCGCGGCCATGGCAAGGGTCTCGGTAGCCCGCGTATTGCGCTCGATTTTTTTCAGCGTGGAAACGGCCAGAATGATTGCTCCGTAGGCTACGATGGCCAGCACCACGTTGGCTGCCCAGGTAATGCGGTCGCGGGTGGGCCAGGATTCGGCCACAGGCGGCGGGTTGGAAACGGAGATGTGCGGCTCAGGGTAATCGCAGGGGAGGCCATCACACTCCGGCTTGGCGATGGGGCTGCTTGTGCTTTGCGGCGAGACGATCGCTGAAGTCCGCAGTGCCGGAGTTTGCTGCAGGAGGCTTGGATTACCGGCAGAAAGCGAAGTAAACGGAGGCTGCTGATTCGGGCCGGCTTTTCCGTTTGCCTGGCCGATGATTTGCGCAGACAGCAGCGTGAGGGCCATCAGCAAAGCGACTATCCATTTACCCTTTAGCATCATGGTCAATATACCCCACAAGACTTCTCGCCCCGCACAGCCTGAACGAACACAGGTGCACCACTGGCTCTGCGGGAGAGAATGAAATAAATATAAATTGTCCGGGTGATTTGGTGGACCTGATCGGGATCGAACCGATGACCTCTTCCATGCCATGGAAGCGCGCTCCCAGCTGCGCCACAGGCCCACTAACTTGCGGGATGCAACTCCCTTATTGTCTCTGCTCTGGCCTGATTCGTCAATCCGGCGGGAACCCACCGGCTGCGAAACCCGTAGCAGAGGTGGAACCGCTCCGAGCCGGGGCGAAGAATCGTGTTTACAACCTGAATCTTTAATTTCAGGTTACGAAAGAGTGCCCACTACCGTGACCGGGAACACTTTGGGGGGTCTTCGGTGTCTAAGACAATAGAGCGCGCGGGGCATTTGCTCATTTGGCTCTGTTCCGTTTCCCGCGCACTCCGTGGCAGTTGGGTTTTCCGGCAACAGTTTTTGGGCCCCTGGGGAGTGGTCGCGATCGGTACTTGGGTAATCGGCATCGGGTGATTGACCCGGCAAGAAGCCCTAAGTACTTGTGATTGCGATGAGGTGGGAGGATACTGAAGTGCAGGTGGACCTCACCATGGGCAATCTTGCCAGCGCGCTGACCCTCCAATCCGACGAAGCGGCTCTGATCGCTGAACTTCAGGCCGGTTCTGAGGAGGCGTTTGCATGGCTGATTGCGCGCTTTCACCAGCCCGTTTACTCGCTGATTGCGCGTTCCGTACAAGACCGCGCCGACGCCGCCGACCTCACCCAGGAAGTGTTTGTAAAAGTCTTCCGCGGCGTGGGCAGCTTTCACGGCGAGTCTTCTTTGCGCACCTGGATCTACCGCATCGCCTTGCGTGAAGCCTCAAACCAGAGGCGCTGGTGGATGCGGCACAAGCAGCAGGAGACGCCCATCGAGCAGGAAATGAGCGGCGGGGATTGCGGAACGCCTCTGCTGCTCAAAGACACTCTGATCGATCCGGCGGAGTCGCCCTTCGATCAGGTTGTGCACGAGGAAAATAGGGCGCGGGTTGAGGCGGCGTTGCAGCAGGTGCCGGAACCGTTTCGCGCCACGATGATCCTGCGCGATATCGAGGGATTCGTCTACGAAGATGTGGCGGAGATGCAGGGCGTGAATCTGGGCACGGTGAAATCAAGACTGGTGCGCGGGCGCGCTCATTTAAAGGCGATTCTGACGGCTCAGTCCGCGGCACCGCCTGACGCGGTAAACAGCAGTTTAGAGATACCTCTTGGAGAGGAGGCGCGATGAACGGTTGCAGTGAAGTGCAAGCAAAGTTTACTGAGTATTTAGACGACCGGCTGAACGGACGAGAGATGCAGTTCATTGCGGCCCACCTTGAAGATTGCCCGGAGTGCTCACGAGAGTGGTCGTCGCTGCGCCAGATGCAGGCTTCGCTGGCCTCGCTTGGACCGGCGCCGGAGCCTGAAGATCTGCAGTTGCGGATTCGAGTGGCCATCAGCCAGGAGCGTGCTCGCAGCCGCCAGAGCATTTTTACCGGCTGGAACCTGGTGTGGAGAAATACCCTGGGACCGTTCCTGCTGCAGGCCTCGGCTGGCTTCGCCAGCGCGGTTCTGCTGATGGGTTCGGTCATCGTTTTGGCCACCATGTTTACTCAGCCTGAGATAGCCCACGCCAGCAAGGACGAACCGCTTGGCAACGCAACCGCTCCGCGTCTGCTTTACCTTTCCAGCGCTGTTGACAACAACAGCATGGGCGACATCTCCGGCCCCGTGGTGGTGGAGGCTTATATCAACGGCGCAGGCCGGGTATACGACTACCGCATCGTCTCCGGACCCACTGACGAAGCCACCCGCGCGCAGATTGAAAACGTGCTTCTGTTCAGCGTCTTCGAGCCGGCCCGCTTCTTCGGCCAGCCAGTTCGCGGCCTGGCGGTGCTCTCCTTCTCCGGCGTTTCAGTACGCGGATAAAACAGTGGTCAGTGGCCAGTGATTAGTGGTCAGTTTCGTTCCGGTGTGTGACCCACACGTTGAGTTACCTACAATTTCGGTTATCTCAAAAAGAGCGGATACCAACCACTGGTGTGTAGGTTTGCCTTTGCCTGCCCATACCCCCCCTACCTGTTTTTGCAAAGTCCTCATTTTAATGAAGTTATTTGCATAATATAGAAAGAAAAGGGGTTACGGACGCTTGCCGGCGTTTCGCCGGTTATGGGTGGGCTTATGAAATGATTGTGCGCTTCGGCGGGCATAAATTATGCAAACTGCTTCGGGGTGGATGCCGAGTAACGTGGCCTCTGTTCCTCCAAAGTGTATGAGCTGCGTTTTATGCGGGATGCCGTAGCTACCGCCGAATCCAAGTCTTCAGACACCATGACAGCATCGTGGATGCCACTGGGAAGAAGAGCCAGGCTGTCTGGATTAACCTCGCTGGTGAAGCGTACAAAGGGATTGCCGGACAGGGTGATGCCCACGACCGTACCGACTTCCCCTCCGCTAAAGCAGTTATCGCCGCAGCTAGCATTCACAGTGACGCGATCCCCAACTACGAACCGGGTGACGAGTTCTCCGACCAAGGATTGGGTTTCGATCTCAGGTAACGTGCAAGTCGCCCCCACACTTTCCTCTTCCTTGCAAGCATCTTCGGTAAAAGTTGGCAGCGCCCCGATCAGGGGATTTATTTTGTAACTACCAAACGAGGTACCTTCATCCTGCACAACTGAGTTGATCGTGAAGATATCACCGGCTACACGTAAGCGACGTGAGCGCCATCACGTTAGGGACGAGTAGCCAACAACACGGGCTGAACACGAAGGAGTGATATAGATGCGCCGGGGATTGTTTCCGCCATTCAGGAGTGAAAACCTCTCTCGAGGAGGTCAGCTACGTGTTTAGTTGCGGAAGTTAACTGTATATAAATTACAAAGAGAGATGGCGCTGCAAGTCTTCAGGATGGTGCGAGTGATCGAAGGCTGTCTCGCGTGAAATGCGTTCTGAACGGACCAACTCTGCCAGGGACTGTTCCATCGTCAGCATTCCCTCAGATCTCGCTGTTTCAATATGGGCGCGAAGCTGATGGTCATCTCCGCGACGAATGAGATTGCGGATCGCGTGTGTAGCGAGCATGATTTCGACGGCGGGATAGCGCCCGGCCCCGGCTGGTGTCGGCAGGAGCTGCTGCGAGATGATCGCCAACAGAGCCAATGACAGTTGTTGCCGAATTTGCGACTGAAAGGTGGAGGGGAAAATATCGAGGATTCGCAGAACTGTCTGAGCTGCGTCATTGGTGTGCAGAGAACTCAGAACGAGGTGTCCTGTTTCAGCGGCGGTCAGCGCTGCCGCCATCGTTTCGCCGTCACGCATCTCGCCGATCAGAATCACATCGGGGTCTTGCCGCAGCGCCGAGCGTACGGCTTGAGCGAAGCTTGGCGTGTCATGTCCCAGTTCTATCTGCTCGACGATCGAGCTGCGGTTGGAATGCTGAAATTCGATCGGATCCTCAATCGTAATGATGTGATCGCGCCGGCGGTTGTTAATCAGGTCGATCAGTCCGGCAAGCGTAGAGCTTTTTCCACTGCCGGTGGGCCCGGTGACCAGCACAAGGCCCTGGCGGCGCTCTGCGAGGAGCGCAAGCCCGGGCGGCAAGTGAAGCGACTCAAGAGTAGGCACCTGCTCTGGAAGAAGACGAATTGACGCTGCAAGTGTTTCGCGCTGGTAGTGATAATTGGCTCTGAACCTCCCAATTGATTTTCGTACAAAGGAGAAATCGAGAGATTTGCGGGTTTGCAACTCCGCCATTTGATCTGAAGTCAACATGGGCAGCAGAAGGCTGCGCAGTTCAGCAGGCGATAAACTTTGTCCAATCCCCGCAGTGAGAGCGCCATTCACCCGCAGGATTGCCGGTGAGTTGGCAACCAAAAGAAGGTCGGATGCCCGGCGCTGGGCCGCAAGGGTCAGAAACTGGTCAAGCAGTTTGATCTCGTCCGCTTTGGATTCCCTGGCCGAACGATTGACTTGCTCGACAAGCCGCGTTAATTCGCCATCGTATTCAGTCATATAGGCGCTCAGAAGGAAGCCCAAAATGCCTTCCTGTTGTTTGTTGTCTCGATCATGCGACCTGACAATTTAGTGCAGTCCGATTACTAGAATATAGATTGCTAATCCAGCTACAATGAAGCACACCGCTCGGCCCAGAGGCTTTGGAACGGGAATCGAGCTACTCCCCCAACTGCTCCGAGGGTAGAGGTCCTTACCCGTGACCCCCCAGTAGAATGCGACTGTGCCTATTAACAGGACGAGAATTGCCCAAAGATAATTAAAGAAAGGCATCCTAAGAACTGTACAACAGTTAACCGCGGCCGGCGTCTCGGTCACATCAATGGGCGTTCGCAATGGTGTGAATCTAGCGCCTGGCAGGCAAATCTACGGATTCCGGGCGAGCGACAGGCCAACCGGCAGTTACCTCTTCATTTACATTCCCGCACGCCTTTCGGCATGGATGATGCTTGCGGTCGGCCACTGTTCGTTGGCGAGGCCTGCATCCTACGCCGTTGCAGGCGCATCTGACTCCTCGTAAAAGGAGGATTGCCATGCCAGAAAAATCGACTGTGGAGGCTGCACGCAAGGACATCAAGGAAGGGAAGTCGGCTTCAACGGCCGCCGGGGAGTTTGTTCGCCAGGAACAGGAGCACGTTCGCGAAGGAAAGCACGGCGCACGGTCGCCGCAGCAGGCTATCGCGATCGGCCTGAGTGAGGCGCGGCGCGCGGGTATACCGCTGAAGCCTCCCGCTCGCGGCAAAGCCAGCGCTGCCACTCGCGAACGGGCTGAGCGCGATTACGAAAAGGGGCAAACGCATCCGGGTCGGGGTTAAAACCCCGACCTACCAGCACATACCTTTCAAAATGGCCCTTTACTCGTTCGATGGCACTCTGCTCATTCGTCTGATCCCTGTTCACTGGCTGCTGCGTCTACTAAACTAGACTTGCTAGCAAGGTATATTCATGACGCTGCGCACTCATCGATCTTTCGCCGTTTTATTTGCCGTTCTTTTGTTTGCCGGGTTTGTGGCCGCACCGGCTCGCGCCCAATCCAAAGACAGCAGCTCCACCAAGGGCCAGAGTTCGTCCACCTCGGCAATGCCGCAGGAGCGGGCGCCTTCGCTGATCGATCCGGCCGGGCCTACCATCTCGCTGATCAGCGCCGAGCCGGTCTTTCTGATGGCCGCGGCTCTGAATGCATGCGGCTACAACGAAGGCCTGGAGGAGAGCGCGCCGGTGCGCAAGCGGGTGCGCGACGAGATCAACCAGGCACTGGCGAAGAGCGAGGACGCGCGCGCCAAACGGGACAACCTCTGCCTGTACGTTGCCCAGCACCGCCTGACGGGCTCGGACCTGGATATTTCGCAGTACATTTCGCTGTCGCTATATCTGAGCCCGCCGCCGGAGATTGAGGTCACACAGGATCTTTCAGAGATGCCGCCCGACTCCACGCAGGTGGCGGAGGTTGTGCCGCTGCTCAAGGACTTTGTGGCTGCCGTGGACCTGCACGGAATCTGGCTTGGCGTACACCATATCTACGACGAGGAAGAGAACCGGCTGCACGATCCGCTGTCAAACATGATCGTCAACACCAATCTCTACCTCAAGATGCCGGCATCGGCTTACGAAGGGCAGCGGTTCATTGTGATCCTGGAGCCGCTCTACTCACCGCGCATGGTCAACGCACGCATCTACGGCGCCGACTACGTGGTGGTGGTTTCGCCTGTGGACGGCAAGATTCGCATGAGCGATGTGCGCCACACCTACCTGCACTACATTATCGAGCCGCTGCTCTACGCGCGGGCTACGGCGATTGACCGCATGCAACCGATTCTCAAGGTGGTGCGCGACGCTCCGCTGGATTTTCGTCTGCGCTCCGATTCCATACCGCTGACCATCGAGTGCCTGATCAAGGCTATCGAGGCAAGAACCATGGATACAGGGATTCCCGAGTACAAGATTCCGGCTGGCGTTGACCGCTCCGATCTGCCGCGTTACGAGCACGAGCGGATTGTTTACCAGCAGAAGGTGGATGTGGTGCGCTGGGCCGCTGTGCACCACGATATGACGCAGGGATTTGTGTTTACGCAGTACTTCTATGAGCAGTTGATCCAGTTTGAGAAGGACGCGGCCAGCCTGAAAGATACCATCGGCGAAATGGTTTACAGCATGGACGTTGATCAGCAGGTGAAACGTGCTCGCAATATCGACTTTGACAAGGAAGCCGATGGCGAGGTGTTGGGACGCAGTACGCCGCGCAAATTAACCGGGTTGGATTTGGCTGAGGCGAAGCTGGCGGCAGGCGATGTGGCAACGGCCAGCACACTGGCGCGGCAGGCGCTCACCGTGCAGTCCGATAACGTGGAGTCGGTGGCCACAAGTGCCCGCGCCAACTTCATCCTGGCCAGGGCAGCTATACTCACTGGTCATCCTGGGGATGCGATGGATGGATTCCAGAAGACCCTGGCCACCAGCAAGGAACCGCGGCTGCTGGCCTGGTCGCACATTTACCTGGGCCGGATGCTGGACCTGGACTGCAAGCGCGACGAGGCGCTTTCAGAGTACACGGCGGCGCTCACGGTGCGCGATGGGCAGCAGGATACCCGGCTGGCCGCGGAGCGCGGACTCAAGGCAGCCTATGCCGTCAGAGGCCACAGTTGCGAAGAGGATGCGCAGGATGATCCTTCCGGCGCGGCGAAACCGGATACCGGATCTTCAGAGCAACCGGCAAAACCGCAATAGCCCGCATCGCGCAACCTTCAAGGAACTCAAAGGAGTTTAATAAAAATATTGGGGGAATTTTTCTGAAACCGCTGGTAGCGCCGCTGTCCCCATGACGAATCAATCGAGATTTGAAACTGTCGAGGCGCAGATGAAAGTAAATCTTTCCGAACTGGAGATTTCCCTGGGGCATGTCTTTAGGAGGCCGGAGTTGCTGGAGCGCGCGCTGACGCATCGCTCGGTGATAAAACAGCAGGCGGTCGCACTTGAAAACGAGCATGAAGAATTGACGGCCATGGGGGATAATGAGCGGCTGGAGTTTCTGGGCGACGCCGTGCTGGGGCTGGTTGCGGCGGAAGAGCTGTTCAAGACGCATCCTGAGTGGCAGGAGGGTGAGCTGACTCGAGTACGCTCCAAGTTGGTGAGCCGGCAGCACATGGCGGAGGTGGCCCAGTCAATCGGGCTGGGCATCTACCTGCGCCTGAGCCCGGGCGAGGAGCGCGGAGGACTCAGGAACAGGAGCACCGTGCTTTCCAACAGCATGGAGGCGGTGTTGGCTGCGATGTTTCTTGACGGCGGGCTGGAACCGGTGAGGGCGTTTGCCGGCCGTTGGGTTATGGGTGAGGCCGCCGATCAGTTAGCGCGCGAGTTGAATTCCGGGGCCGCGCTGGGCAACTATAAATCGGCGCTGCAAGAGCATCTTCAGGCTGCGCGGGCCGGATCGCCGGTTTACAAGATCAGAAGCGAGAGTGGTCCCGATCATCGCAAGCGATTCCTGGTAGAGGTTTTGCTTAAAGCGGATGAGGGAGGGCCAGGAAAACCGATGGCGCGCGGCAAGGGAACCACGAAGAAGCTCGCAGAACAGGATGCGGCGCGGCGCGCGCTGGAAGGGCTGACGGCCAACGAGGCCAAAAGCGGCGACCCGGCGACGGGCGCAAACGAAGAGGAGCACGCGGAGCAATGAGCAGCGCAGTTGAACAGCCCGGCACGCACAGGCTGCATTGGATCATTCGCGGGCTGCCGCACCATCTGCCTGCCGTGCCTGAGGCCCTGGCCTGGCTGCTTACCCTGGTGGTAGCGGCGCTGTTTCTGAACTCCTTTGTGCTGCAACCTTATCTGATCCCATCCGAGAGTATGGAGCGCACTTTGCTGGTGGGAGATTTTCTGCTGGTGAACAAGCAGGTCTTTGCCCCGTCTGACAGGTTCACCCGGTGGCTGCTGCCTTATCGAGACGTGAATCGCGGCGACATCGTCATCTTCCATCACCCGCAGCACCCCTATCTTGTTAAGCGAGTTGTGGGCATTCCCGGCGACCGGCTGCGCATTGAGGATGGGCGGGTGACGGTGAACGGCTTGACCCTGGACGAACCTTACGCGGCCTTCGAACCCGCCACGCCGAATCCCTTCCGCGACGACTTTCCCGCCAGGATCTACACCGATCCTGAGGTCGATCCTGGCTGGTGGAAACAGATGCAGAGCCTCACGCGCGAGGGCGAATTGGTCGTCCCAGAGGATGAATATTTTGTACTTGGCGACAATCGAAATCACAGCACGGACTCCCGCTACTGGGGCTTCGTAACGCGGCAGGAGATTGTGGCCCGGCCGCTGGTCATCTACTTCTCGGTTGTCCGCGCCTCCACCACCGATGTGCAACAGGCTGCGGATGATAGACTCGGACACGACAGTGAACTCTCGGCCAGACTTACGGGATTCGCCCGCTGGAAGCGCATCTTCCACGTCGTGCATTAGAAACAGTGGTTAGTGATCAGTGGTCAGTGATCAGTTTCGCCCCGGTAGCGCGAGCAGACCAGGTCACAGAGAGATTTCTTGATTTGCATTGAATGTTTTGCATTATTCAATTGACCATTGACCATTGACCATTGACCATTGACCATTGACCATTGACCATTGACCATTGACCACTGACCACTGACCACTGACCACTGACCACTGACCACTGACCACTGACCACTAACCACTGATCCCTGACAAAGAGCACAGGATGACGAAGAAAAAGACGCCAGCCCCCAAGACGCCGACTGAGGCACAGCCGGTCCCTCAGGAAACCAGAGTGGAAGAAACGCCGTTTGAGGCGGTGGCCAGCATCTGTTCGGTGCTGGTGATTGGTCTGTTCATCCTTACCTTTCTGGCGCAGAATTTTGTGATTCCCTCGGGATCGATGGAGAATACGCTGCTGGTGGGCGACCACCTGGTGGTGGATCGCATCACTCTGGCCCCGCCCGCGAAGTGGATGCCGCTGGTGCGCTACCGCGAGCCCAGGCGCGGCGATATTGTGGTCTTTATCAAGCCGGTGGCAGACTCGACTGGCAACTACCTTTTTCTGGTCAAGCGGCTGATCGGCGTGCCCGGCGATCACATTCACCTCAACAACGGCATCGTCGTCATCAACGGCGTGGCCCAGAGCCCGCCGAAGGAAGGAAAGATCTCACCTAGCGCCGATCTGGAATTTGTCGATGAGTTTCCTTCGGTTCCGCCGGTTGCTACCCCTGATCCCGGCGAGGGCACTCCGGAGGCTTGGGCCACCGATTTTCCCAATCACATCCAGGATGGGGACCTGGTGGTTCCGCCAGGCAACTACTTCATGATGGGCGATCACCGGCACAACAGCCTCGATTCGCGTTACTGGGGATTTGTGCCCAGGGAAAATATTGTGGGCAGACCGCTCTTCAATTACTGGTCATTCAAGACCTCGGAGAACCAGTACGAACAGACCGGGATCGGCAATACCGTGGCCTGGATGGGCCACGTGGTGCTGCACTTCTTCAGCGATACGCGCTGGAAGCGGACGCTGCACCCGGTGAGGTAGAGGCTGGATGAAGAAGAAAGAAGCACTGCACGAAGAGCCAGGAGCCACTCGAGACAAGGTGGGAGAGACGCCCTTTGAGGCATTGGCTGGCCTCTGTGTTTTTGTCGTGATATGGCTGTTCGCCACCACGCTCCAAGGCCAGAACATGGTCATTCCGTCTGGATCAATGGAAAAGACACTCCTGGTGGGCGACCATCTGCTGGTAGATCGCATCACCCTCGCTCCACCCGCCAAATGGATGCCGCTCGTTTACTACCGTGAGCCCCAGCGCGGCGATATTGTGGTCTTTTACAAACCGGTGTCCGATAAAAATGGCGACCACATGCACTTGGTCAAGCGACTCATTGGCGTGCCTGGCGACCATATCCATCTGCGCAACGGCATCGTGATTATCAACGGAGTGGCGCAAGACCAGCCGTACGCCGAAGCAACAATGCCAGAGAATCATCAAGACTTTCTTGACGAGTTTCCTTCCGTTCCGCCGGTGCCCACGCCGGATGCAAACGTAGGCACTCCTGAGGCCTGGGCCGTGGACTTTCCCAACCACATCGAAAACGGTGAACTGGTGGTTCCACCGGGCATGTACTTTATGATGGGCGATAACCGGCACAATAGCCTCGATTCGCGCTTTTGGGGTTTTGTGCCCAGAGAAAATATTGAGGGCCGCCCGTTGTTCAACTACTGGTCGTTCAAGACCTCACAGGACCAGTATGAACAATCTGGCATCGGCGATACCTTGGCCAGAATGGGCTACGAGGCTCTGCACTTCTTTACCGATACGCGCTGGAAGCGGACGCTGCATATAGTGAGGTAAAGCAGTGGTTAGTGGTCAGCGAATAGTGGTTAGTTAAAACACGGGCTGCTGAGCACTAATCACTAACCACTAACCACTAACCACTGATTAAAACCATGACGGAAGACGCTGAACCCCGGCATCGAAATCACAGGCGGCTATGGCTGGCACTGGTCGCGGTGTTGGTTCTGCTGGCAGTTCTGATTGTGCCTCCGCTGGTGAGCATCAATCGCTACAAAAGCCAGATTACGAGCTTGATGGCCGCATCCCTGGGCAGGCCTGTGCGCCTTTCTTCAGTGGAGTTGCGCGTGTTGCCCAGGCCAGCATTTGTGCTCACCGATCTGAACGTTGAAGAAGACCCAGCCTACGGCGCCGAGCCTATCCTCCACGCCAATAGCGTTACCGCATCGTTCCGTCTGCTTTCGCTGTGGCGGGGACGGCTGGAGATTGGCCGCATCAGCGTTGACGAGGCCAGCCTGAACCTGGTGCGCACAGAGCAAGGCCGCTGGAATCTTGATTCGTTTTTCCGTACCGCGGCCGCACACGCCGGGTCGGCTCAGGAGAGCCCAGGCCGGCGTGCTGTTCCGCTGCCTTTCCTTGAGGCAACCAACTCCCGCATCAATATCAAGAGCGGCGCGGAAAAGCTGCCGTATTCGCTGGTCGATACAGAACTCTCATTCTGGCAGCAGGAGCCGGGAGACTGGCGCATCCAACTGCGCGGCAGGCCGGCTCGCACTGACGTGAGCCTGCAACAGGCCGATACTGGGACTGTGCGGCTGGAGGCAAGCGTGCACCGGGCGCCGGAGTTGCACCAGATGCCGGTGCATCTCGATATGGATTGGCGGGAGGCGCAACTGGGCCAGCTCACACGGCTGGTCATTGGTTCCGATCCCGGCTGGCGTGGCGACCTGACCGGCGAACTGCACCTGGACGGTACCGCCGAAGCCGCACAGGTGAAGACCCGTCTGCGCGCCACCGGAGTTCACCGCGCCGAGTTTGCTCCGGCTGCGCCCATGGATTTCGATGCAAATTGCGGCTTTGTCTACCACTATTCCAGCCGCGCGCTCAACAATCTGGCCTGTGATTCTCCACTTGGCGACGGCCGCGTCCATATTGCCGGAGACCTGCCGGGCGAGGGCCAGCAGCCGCGCATCTCTGTCGAGCTTGACCGGATTCCGGTGGCCGCGGTCCTGGATGCATTGCGCACTGTTCGAAGTGGTTTTGGCTCCGGTCTTGAAGCCGGGGGCGCGATCAGCGGCAAGATCGCTTATGACCAAATGGTTCAAAAAAAGACCGCTCCCGGCGGCAACGTGAAGGCGCATTCCGCAGCGCAGGGGCCATTTACCGGCAGCGTGACTGTAGATGGATTTCAACTAGGCGGGGACGCGCTGCACACGCCCATTCACATTCCCAGAGTGGTGCTGGAACCTGTTGCCGGCGCCGTGGCTCAGCATCATGGCCAGACCGAGCCGCCGGCGCTGGCGGCGACCATGGTTATCGCCGCCGGCGGGACCGTCCCGCTTACAGTTACCTCGCGGCTGGCGCTCTCCGGCTATCGGGTAACGGTGCATGGCCAGGCTGCGCTTGCACGGGCCAGGGAAATGGCGCACGTGGCCGGACTGGCGAATGCCGGGGCATTGGACGCCCTGGTGGGAGAGCCAGTCGCTGTGGATCTGAGCGCCGAAGGACCGTGGATGCCGTCTCCGAGCATTCCTCTGAACGGCATTGCGCCGGACGGGAACCAAAAAAACCCGTCTGCAGCGACACCCGAGACTGAAGCAGGCGTACCGGTTACAGATTCTCTGAGCGGAACAGTTCTTCTGCACAATACCAACTGGAAGTCCGACTACCTGGCCAATCACGTGATGATTTCAGCGGCAACGCTTCACCTGGGCGGAAGCGAAACCCGCTGGGACCCCGTGGTTTTCTCCTACGGCCCGGTAGAGGGAACAGCAAGCCTGAGCATTCCCGCAAACTGCGATCCGCTCCAGCCCTGCCTGCCGCAGTTCACGGTGGACTTCGGCGATCTTGACCTGAGCGTGGTGCAAGCGGCGATTCTGGGAGCGCACGAGCGCGGCACGGTGCTCTCTGCGTTGATCGACCGGCTGCGCAAGATAAATTCATCAGCAGCGCCCGTTTGGCCGAGGCTGGAAGGCACAGTGAGCGCCGACTCCCTCATCGTTGGGCCGGTTACGCTCGTCAAGCCGTCGGCCAAGCTGCTCATTCTTCCTGCAGGAGCAGAGATTTCAGGGCTCAATGCCGGCCTGCTCGGTGGGCAGGTGCAAGTAGACGGCACGCTGAGCACTGGAGACAAACCGTTCTATTCGCTGCAAGCTCGCTTTCAAAGGCTCAATCCTCCCGCTGTGGGCCAGTTGCTGGGGCAGCGGTGGTCGGGCGGCGTCTTCAGCGGAAACGGCCAGATCGATCTCTCCGGTTTTACCGGCAAAGACCTGGCCGCATCGGCCAAAGGCACCATGCACTTCGATTGGCGGCATGGGGCTGTCGCCGCGGCCTCCGGTTCAGTTCCGCCGCAGCTGGCCCGTTTCGACCTTTGGAGCTCCGACACAGAGATCGCCAAAGGCGCGATTACGCTCAAGCAAAGCCAGGTTGACGAAGGCGCACGCAAGCGAACGGTTGATGCCACTGTGACGTTTGGCGACCCGCCCAGGGTTGCATTTGCCGGGACTAAAGAGACGCATCTAAAAAAGGCGTCGCCCTCTACTCGTTAGCTTCGATGCGCCTTCCGTGTGCATCCTGCAGGGGGCGGGTGTTGACTTTGAAGAGCGGAGCGAAGTTGCGCAACTGCTCGCGGCTCATGCTGATCTCCTGCTCAAAGATGAACCAGCGCACTCCCTCGGTGCAGGGCGGGGTGGTCAGCGAGCCCATATAGGTCCAATAGCCGCGATCTGCAGGCAGCAGACCGGCGGGGTTCACCAGATCGGCAACCTTATCGCTCGTGCCGGCTTTTTGGGGCAGGTGAGGCCACAGTGTGGCCAGCACGGCGTTGGGATTGCCCATATCTTCCTTCAGGCGCACAGCAATGATCGCAAGCTTGCCGTCGGCGCTCTGGTGCACCAGCTGGACGCTCATATCGGTGAGCTTGTTCTTCACCGTCTCCTCGCTGGGATGGCGGAAATCGATATAGATCAGATCGTAGCGCTCGCCGTTGGCAATGATGTAACTGCCGTGGTCCACGCGGGCCACGATGGTGTGGCCGTCGTTCTCCATCGTCACCGGCCCGGCGATGTAGTGGAACTCGATGGGCTTAAGCGACTTGTTGAGCCGTGCGCCGCGAATGTCGATAGGCGCCTGCTGGTGGCCCGACGAACAGATTTTGTAGGCCGGGTCAAGCCGGTGCCAGGCCAGCGCGCCTCGCTTGCCCTCGTAGTCCCATTGGGTTGTGGCCTGCGCAAAGGTTTGCCCGGCGGCGGCGGCGGCCAGGCCGAGTGCAAGAACGGCAATTACGGAAAGACGCATCGATAGCTCCTCGTTCGAGAGCGCTGGGTACCCTCAAAAAATTCTATTCCATCCACCGAGGGGCGGGAAAAAAGAATGGGACCCATCGATTGATGGATCCCATCTTCCGTTAACGCACTCTATGCAGAGGCTTACTTGGCTACAGCCTTCAGGCCGGCCTGTTCGGCCAAGGCGGCAGCTTTGTCGGTAGCTTCCCAGGTGAACTCCGGCTCGGTGCGACCGAAGTGGCCGTAGGCTGCAGTCTTCTGGTAGATGGGACGGCGCAGATTCAGGCTC
Source organism: Occallatibacter sp. (assembly GCA_049515455.1). Taxonomy (GTDB): domain Bacteria; phylum Acidobacteriota; class Terriglobia; order Terriglobales; family Acidobacteriaceae; genus Telmatobacter. The sequence goes on along the minus strand of JBEKUB010000012.1, from coordinate 39,662 downwards.
TCGATAATTCCCTTGGGGGTGAGCGAGAAGTTCTTGCGAACCAGTGCGGTCAGCTCGGCCTCGCCGAGTTTGCCGGTTCCAAACGTGTCGACGCGCACGCTCACCGGTTCCGCAACACCGATGGCGTAGGCGAGCGCCACTTCTGCACGTTCGGCTAGGCCGGCAGCCACGATGTTCTTGGCGATATAGCGAGCCATGTAGGCTGCGCTGCGGTCTACCTTGGTCGGGTCTTTTCCTGAAAAAGCTCCGCCGCCGTGACGGCCCATGCCGCCGTAGGTGTCGACGATGATCTTGCGTCCGGTCAGGCCGGTATCGCCCATGGGACCACCAATGACGAAGCGACCGGTGGGATTGATGTGGTACTTGGTGTGCTCGTCGAGCCACTTGGCCGGCAGTACAGCTTGAATCACGTACTTGAGAATGTCGGCGTGCAACTCCTCGTTGCTGACGCTCTCGGCGTGCTGGCTGCTGATGACCACGGCGTCGATGCGGGCGGGCTTGCCATTCTCGTCGTATTCCACCGTCACCTGGCTCTTGCCGTCGGGACGCAGGTAGGGCAGCTTGCCGGACTTTCGCACGGCCGTAAGCTGGCGGCAGAGCTTGTGGGCCAGCGAAATGGGAGCCGGCATCAGTTCCGGAGTTTCGTTGGAGGCATAGCCGAACATCATGCCCTGGTCTCCGGCACCGCCGGTATCCACGCCCTGGGCAATATCGCCGGATTGTTTGTTAATGGTGGAGATGACTGCGCAGGTGTTGGAGTCAAAGCCGTAAGCGGCGTTGTCGTAACCGATGGAGGCCACCACGCCGCGCACCAGGGTTTGGAAATCGACGTAGGCCTTGGTGGTGATTTCGCCGGCAATGACCACCAGGCCGGTGGCCGTCAGCGTCTCGGCGGCAACGCGGCTGTAAGGATCCTGGTCCAGGCATGCGTCCAGAATGGCGTCGGAGACCTGATCGGCAATTTTGTCGGGATGGCCTTCGGTGACGGACTCAGAGGTAAATAAGAAACGATCGCTCAACTTCAGATTCCTCCCCATTGAAGGGATTTTCATATTTGTGGCGTGCCGCGAGGGCATCCTGAGCAGCCGCGAAGAGTCCAAAACCGCTCTCTTCAACCTGCTGCCCGCTCACGTCGGAATAGCTCACAACGTTTCTGAGACCGTAGCCTCGAGAAGCGCATCTATACATGGTAACTGCGGCGGGGGGTTGGGGGCAAAGACTAACAGCGAACGGGGCACAGCGCACGCTCAATGGCATCATTGTTCATTTAATCCGCAGCAAGCGTGGTCATGACAGCATACAAACAGAAAGAGTGACACGGCTCTATCTCTAGAAGAATGCCTCCAGGCGATGGAACGCTTGGCCTGCCAGACTGATGCAAAATGAGGAGGCGGGGCAGGAGATGACCGGGATGGACAGCCAGAAGGGATTCGCATCAGGGCTGATTATCTGGGCCATCAGCCTGACCGTCCTGGCCGTTTTGCTGCATGCTTTCAAAGTACTGCCCGGCATTTCAAGGTTGATCGGCAAACTCCCTCACGGCCGCAAAAGTCAGGCATTCTTGCTCTTCGTCCTATGTCTTGGTGGAAGACTCGCGCTGCTGCACGAAAAGCCCGTTCCTGCGCCGGTGGAACACACGAATGCAGCTATTTGCTGGCGTCAGATACCTTCGCGCATGGTCGACTTACTAATCCAACACACCAATTCTGGTCACATTTCGAGACTTACCGGGAACTACTTCACCCTACTTGTATGGCCAAATATCCTCCGGGTCAGGGGATAGCGTCAGACTCAGGTGAAGCGAACGAGGAGCACGCGCCTGAGCTAACCCCAGCGGGCGCGGCGCTGGGCGTAAACTGAACAGACAATTAGTGCGGCTTCCTGTTTTAGCAGACATCCATGCGAATCGTCGACCCGCCAAGCCAACGCCCAAGCTCATAATGAAGCGCTGTTTTAGGTTGAATTGAGGAGTTTTATGGACTTAAGTGAATCTATAGAGGTCGCGCCACAATCCGCGATGACTCAGTCACTGATTCGATTTATGGTGGTGATCGCCTTCGGGAGCTTCAGCGCCATTGCATTGCGCACTTTGGAAGCCATCAGCAGGCCCGACACAATTTGGACGAGACCGCACGAGGCCATTGGCTTTTTGCTTGTTTGCCTTGCCGTGGTTGCCACCTGGGTTATCTATTATGCATTGAAAAGGCTAATGCCCTTTATCGATAAGAGCGCCCAGGCGCAAGCCGGATTCTTGGATATGCTGGATATAAAGTACGTGGATTCCGCCATTTTCTTCTCCGCGGCGCTCAGTCTTTTCCTTGAGCTCGGCATCATCCGGTGGCAATCCGCGGTGATTCCATTTTTCGCATTTTACAAAAATTACAGTCTGATGGCTTGTTTTGCGGGCCTTGGGTTGGGCTACGCTCTTGCCACACGAGATCGCATTCCGCTTTTAATTGTGCTTCCGTTACTCGCTTGGCAGTTTGGCTTCATGACCATCTTCCGATATGGGTTTCATAGCAGCTTCACCACAAATCCCTTCAGCGAGCAACTCGCGATGGGTGTCGGTACTGGCCATTTGGGGCAAGCAATCTTTCAGAATGGGTTCCTTGCCGTGGTTTTCCTGATGACTGCTTTAGCTTTCATGCCTGTTGGGCAGTTATGCGGTCGGCTTATGGAACGCCGCGCCAAGTTGCGGGCATATGGACTGAACCTGCTGGGCAGCCTGCTTGGCGTTCTTCTCATGCTCGTTGCGAGTTATCTATGGACGCCTCCATTGGTTTGGTTCGCGCTCTGCTTCCTTGCTGTACTGTTTCTTACGTTGAGAACGTCATCGCAAATGATAGCCGGACTTTGCTTTGTGGTAATCTGCACAGTCGTGCTGGCCTGGCCGGCGAATCCACTCTGGAATCGTGTCTATTCTCCCTACCAGATATTGGAAATTGGGCGCAGTGAGGATACGGGTTTGACGCTGATTAACGCCGCGGGCAACTATTATCAACGCATTTATGATTTCTCGGGAGCACAGGGCGCCCGTTGGAGCAAGGTTCGCGGATACTATGATTTCCCTTATAAGGCCCATCCCACGCTGGGGAACATTGCGGTTGTGGGTGCCGGAACCGGTAACGACGTCGCGGCGGCTCTGCGTGCCGGCGCTCAGCGCGTTAATGCAATAGAAATCGACCCGGTCATATTATTAACGGGTAAGTTGAGCCATCCTGAGAAGCCGTATAGCAATCCCCGGGTTCATGCGGTCGTTAACGATGCGCGCTCGTTTCTCAGAACCACGGATGAAAAATTCGACCTTGTCGTCTACGGCCTGCTCGATTCGCACACACTGCTAAGCCAGGGTTCGAGCGTGCGCCTTGATTCGTTTGTTTATACCGTGGAGGCTTTGCGCGAAGCTCGTTCGCGGCTGAAACCCGACGGTGTGATTTCACTCTCCTTCGCTGTCTTATCGGCTGCCCAGGGGCGCAAAATCTATCTCATGTTGCAGCAGGCTTTTGACGGAAGGCCTCCGGCTTGCGTGCAGGCCGGCTACGACACATCGATTATTTTCCTGGAATCGAATGACCCGGAGTGGGCGCTTCCTCCTCGCCTGGTGGAGGAGGAGGGGTTTACAGATGCGACAGCTTTTTATGCCGATCCAACCCTTCGCGCCGACGTCTCGACAGATGATTGGCCGTTCTTCTATATGCCGCGGCGCATCTACCCTGTGTCCTACCTGGTCATGGTATTTCAGGTTTTGGTTCTTTCACTCCTCATCGGTTTGAACTTCATACCGGAAAAGCCGAAATTCACTCATCTATGTTTTTTCTTCCTTGGCGCCGGTTTTATGTTGATTGAAACGAAGGGGATCACAGAAATGGGCCTTACCTTTGGCAATACGTGGCAGGTGATCGGCATCGTGATCGCAGGCATCTTGATCATGGCGTTTTTGGGTAATTGCGCCGTCCAATTGTTCGGCATCAAGCGTCCCCTTGCGCCCTACCTGTTTCTTTTCGCGACGCTGGCCGCTGGCTGGTATATCGCGCGAGGGAGCGGATTTGCTTCCACGCCTCTGGGGCGGCTTGAAACTACCATCGTGCTTACCTTACCGCTGCTGTTTTCCGGCACTATCTTCTCCACCTTGCTCTCCGGCAAGGGGCAGGTTTCAGGGATGATAGCGATGAATCTGCTGGGCGCCATCTGCGGTGGCTTGCTCGAATATAACTCGATGTATTTTGGTTTCCGCTTCCTCTATTTAATTGCGATGGGTTGTTACCTGCTTGCATTCGTCTCTGAATGGGCATTTACGAGGAAGATTTCTGGGGCCACAGTTTCGCCATTATCGCCGTCCATACCTACGCAATGAAGAGCCATGGAGCGGGAATCAGCTATCGAACCATGAGTAGACGCGGAGAAGAACGGCGTGGGCCGCGGAAGAAATGAAATGGGCGGCGGTGTTGAGTTGCTCAGTGGGCAGCAGGGTGGACCACCACCCGGCACGCAGGCCGTAGTAACGCAGGGTGAGGAAACCTGCCGCGGTCACCACCAGCATCAGCAGGATCGCTCCTGCCCAGCGCAGGCGAACTTCAACGGCATCGTGGCGCAGGATGCGGGCTTTGCCCACGTTGGAGGCGAAGGCCAGCCAACCGCGGTCTTCGTCCATCACCTGTCCTGAAGCCATATAGGCATCAAGAAAGCGGTTCGTCCAGTCCTGCTGATCGAGGCCGATGGCTCCGGCATAGCCGCGCACGATGCCCTTGCTGAGGATGCCGCCGGGAAGCAGACGAAACTTCTCCTGCTCCAGCGCCATCAGGTGCCGCTGGCTGATTTTGGTTTCGGCGGTGATCTGTTCCAGCGCAATGCCGCGGGACATCCGCTCCTTGCGCAGGTCTTCTCCAAATTTGCCCATCGCTACCGGTAACAGGTGAATTCCTGGAAGTGAACACCTCAACGATAAACCGGGCTTTCGTTTCCGTCAAAGCGGAATGATGCCCTATTTGACGGTTTGTGCCGAGGGGTATCCGGATTGGAACGAGTAACCGGGCCCTGGGTCCGGCAAACGGCTGCACGGGACAGTTAACCCGGCCGCACCGGCTGAGGCTGTTACCCTGAAATCGGAGGATTTTCAGGCGAATATAGCCCCTCCGCGTTACGGGAGCAATGCTCGGGAATGAATAAGCTCATCTTCGCCAATCTGCTGCAAAGGCCGGTGCGTTCCATCATCAGCGTATTCGCCGTGGCCATTGAGGTCATCATGATGCTGACCATCATCGCAATTATGATGGGGCAACTGACCGGCCAGAAGCGGATGAACAACGGTATCGGCGCCGATCTGATTGTGCGCCCCAGCAACGCCATGGTCTTCAATGGGGTCAGCGGCGCGCCGGTGTCAGCAAAGCTGGCCACATTTCTCGGGACCCTGCCGCACGTGACTGTGGCCTCCCCGGTGATCACCAACCTCTCCATGAGCGATGGGCTGGAGGTGCTGTGGGGGGTCGATTACCCGACCTACAGCCAGTTGAGCCCCTTCGTGTTTATGTCTGGCGGCCCGATGAAGGACCCTTACGATGTGATCGTGGACGATGTTTTTGCGGCCTCCGGGCCGGGCCATCATGTGGGCGAAACGATACTCATTCTCAAACGCCCCTTTCGCATCAGCGGCATCTTCGAGCACGGCAAGGGCGGGCGCAAACTGATCTCCATTACCACGATGGGCGAATTGACAGGCTCAGAGAACAAGGCCTCGGCTTTCTATCTAAAGACTGACAAACCGGAAAATATTCCTGTAGTCACGAACGAGATTCATGCTGTAAACGGCCTGGGAAACTTCCAGGTGATGACCATGGATGAGTGGTATTCGCTGATGACGCCGGATCGTATTCCGGCCTTGAATATCGCCATGCGGGTAGTGATTGGCATCGCGGTAATCATCGGCTTCATGGTCATATTTCAGTCGATGTATACGTCGGTTCTGGAGCGTACGCGGGAGATCGGCATTCTCAAGTCAATGGGCGCATCCAATTTGACCATTGTGGGCGTGGTGGTGCGCGAGACAATCGTGCTGGCCGTAGCCGGTGTGCTGGTCGGCGTGGCGGTTTCCTTTGCTGTGAAGGCCGCTCTTATGCAGAAGTTCCCATCGCTCTATTTGGATATGAACGCGGCGTGGGTGCTTCGGGGTACAGCGATCGCCTTTGTTGGTTCGGTATGCGGCGCCCTCTATCCCGCCTGGATGGCGGCGCGGAGGGATCCCATCGACGCGCTGGCATATGAATAATCTGTGAATTGACTTTCCTGTTGGATGGGTGCTTCCTGCTTGCCGCCGGAGAAGCATCAGTTATCCACAGTGTTTGCACAGATCTCGCCAATTCCGGTGGAAAACCGGTCATCATTTATAGATTATTCATGTCAGAATCGTCATTTCCTTATTGGATTTTCCGACAATAGCGCTCAAGCTATTGGTGAGATGCAGCTTCCCGTAAGACCATGCCTGCACCTCAACGCCGAAAAATCCCAGCAATTGTGAGGAAAATATGAATCAATTCTGGAGGAGTGTCGCGCGGTGCGGCCTGGTGGTTGTGGCCGTCCTTGTTTGCACCTTGTCTGGCCTGGCCCAGCAAACTTTGGGATCAGTGAACGGCACCGTGCTTGACCCGTCGGGAGCCGCAGTGGGCGGCGCATCCGTCATAGTGAGCAACGCTTCAATCAACGTCACCGAGTCCACCACCACGCAGAAGAGCGGATTCTTTCAAATCTTCAACCTTCCCGTCGGAGACTACGTAGTGAAGGTTAGCCGCGATGGATTTGAATCAGAGGAACTGAAAGGCATTGAAGTTCTGGAAGCGCGCGCCACCACCGTGAATGCAACTCTAAAGGTGGGATCGGCCACGTCATCGGTGATTGTTACCGGGACCCCGCTGCTGAACGCCACGGACGCCACGAATGGCTACACGATGGATGCGGCGCAGATTGAGCTCACTCCCCTGGCCACCGGCAGCTTCACCCAACTGGCCGTACTTTCGCCGGGCGTGAACGCGGAGTTGCTCAGCGGCATCAACACCAACGGCGGCCTGGGCAACCAGAACATCTGGGCCAACGGCCAGCGCGCCACGTCCAACACCTTCCAGGTGAACGGCGTGGATACGAGCAACCTCTTCAACGGCATGACCTCGAGCGGCCTGACCTCGCAGCGTTACAACTTCAACATCGGCGGCGGCAGCACCTCCGGCACCTCGAACGCCGGCGCCGGACCGGTCGGCGGCGCATCGCCTATTGGAACTTCGGTATACGGCTCGGTTGGCAATAGCCTGCCTTCGCCTCCGCCGGAGTTTCTGCAGGAATTGCGCGTGAATACCTCGATGTACGACGCCCAACAGGGAGCCACAGCGGGCGCGCAGATCGACGTCAATACCAAGACTGGCACCAACAACTGGCATGGGCAGGTGTACGGAACCTTTGCCAACAACTCTTTGAACGCATCGCCCTTCTTCTTCAACCAGGAGTACGACCTTGCACAGCAGGGCGTGGGCTCATTTCCTGTGTCGATGGTTAACCCGGCGCTGCATCGCTGGACGACCGGGGGGGCGGTCGGCGGGCCGGTGCTGAAGAACAAGGTATTCTTCTATGTCGCCTACCAGCATCTCTACGATTCCGACCAGTCTACCGGCTTCTCGCAATTTACGGTGCCCACGGCGCTCACCAACGATGCCAGCTCGCGCACAATGGCGGGTCTGCAGGCCGTGGCTACCACCTGGAATAACGGCATCCCCTTTAGCGGCTCAATCGACCCTGTTGCGTACGCCATGATGAATGCCAAGCTACCCGATGGGAGCTACCTGATTCCGGGCAATCAGGCGCCGTCGCAACCGTATTTGTACGGGGTTCCCAACGTAAATCTGATCGGCACTTCATTGATGACCGGCGATATGGCTTATGGAGCTGTGGACTACGACATCAACAGCAAGGATCGCATCGGGGCCAAGTACTACTTTCAGGACGATCCTGTAACGCAGCCGTACAATTTTTCCAACACCGGCGGCTTTCCTACCTCGCAGAAAAATGGATCGCAGGTGGCGGCCATTGACAATACGCGCATTATCGGCAGCCATCTGAACTGGGAGCAGCGCGTGGGTTTTGCGCGCCAGGGATCGTACAGCTACTTCACACAGACGCTCACGAATCCGGGTGGCCCTGCAAATTTCGGCGTTGGCGGAAGCAATAGTTCCGGCATAGCTTTGATTTCTGGATTGCCGGGGATGTTGCTGGGGCATTTTCCCAGTGCTCAGAACGATTCTCCGGGAGTAAAAGTCGGCCCCTTCAGTTCCTTCGCCAATACCGGGTTCTTTCAGAACCGCATCAATCCTTCCAGCAACCTGATCTTCGCCAAAGGGAGTCACACCATCGTGGCCGGCGGCGGCTACAGCTACACTCAGTTGAATATCGCCAACAACCGCGACGGAGTTGCGCAGGTGACGACCAAGAACTTCGAGACCTTTTTGGAAGGTGAATCGTACTCATCCAACGTGCTGGATTCCATCGCTACTCCGCCTGCTGTACCGGCACCAGTAAACGAAGCGGATCGGTATTACCGCACCACTGAGATCGATGCCTACGCTCAGGACAAGTGGCAGGCGCGGGCCAACCTGAGCATTACCGCCGGAGTGCGCTATGACTACCACGGCGGCATGACCGAGAAGAACGGCAACATATTTAACTTCGATCCTGCGCTTTATAGCGTGACGGGCACCACGACCACCGGCTTTACAGTGAACAATTCGGGGTTTGTGGTTGCCGGCAACAACAAGCATTTTCCCAGCGCCGGGGTCAGCGATTCAACTCTGACCGGACGTCAGTGGGGCATTTCGCCTCGTGTCGGCTTCGCATGGTCTCCCAAGTTCGACAATGGCAAGCTGGTCGTCCGCGGAGGCGGGGGGATGTACTTTGATCGCGGCGAAAATCTGCAGTATCTGTCGCAGCCGGCAGGCGCCGGCTATGGTGGCCCATTCGGCGTCACCGAGGCGGCTCCGCTGGCCGCCTATGTGGTAGGCGTTGGGTCTACTCTGGAGGATCCCCTGGGTTCACCATCCTTCGTCGCGCCAACATCGAATCCCGCCGTCATGAATCAGGTGTTGCAGACGACCCTGAATACCCTGACGGGCTCCCCATCTTCGGGCTATTACGCTCAGTTTGGCGCGAATTGCGGGGGCGTCCAGAACCAGGAAGGGTATTTCCTCTGCCCATCCGCGCTGAACTTCGCCGCCTATAACAAGAAGAACGTGCTGCCCTACACCATCAACTACACCCTGAACATCCAATGGCAGCCGGTCAATAATGTGGCTGTGACCGTCGGCTACACCGGCAATCGCGGCCGCCATGCTGTCATTCCCCTTCCTTTCAACCAGCCGGGCTTCGCCACAACAACCAATCCGATCTGGGGCGAGACGAGCAGCTACGGCTTCGAGGTGCTGAACCAGAACTCGATGAGCGACGGATACGATTACGATCCCATCCCCGGTGAGCCCTGGAATTGTGAGGACGGCGGCAATACCGACTTCCGCGCGCCTTATATCGGCTATAGCCCCAGCGCCACGCTCTTTTCGACGGTGGGCAACTCAGCTTACGACGCCTTGGAAACGCACCTCGAAAAGCGCCTCTCGCATCACTTCATGGCCGGCGCCAGCTACACCTGGAGCCACACCCTCGACGAGCAGAGCGACATCGGTTTGTTCTTTACCGGAAACAGCACCGCAACGCTGCGCAACTCCTGGGCTACCTCCGACTACAACCGCACCAATGTCTTCAGCGCAAACTTCCAGGTTATTTCGCCCAACTTTGCCAAGCCCCACACAATTGCGTCCTATTTCGCAAACGACTGGAGCCTGACGGGCGTGGGCATCATGCAAAGCGGCGAACCGTACTCGCTCTATGAGTTTTACGGCGCGGTGGCCAGCATCAGTTACGGAGACTTTCCGAATCTGTTGAACCCGGTGCTGGGAGTCAAAAATCCCGGCAACGCCAAGGCAAACCTGACCGGAAACTCAGGCAAGGACCGCGGCACCGGCGGCAGCTACATTCCCACCATCGATCCCACCCAGATTGACATCAACTATCTTTCGCCGGGCACCGACGGCATTCCTACCCAGGTGGGAAGCAATCCCGCGGACATCTACGAAACGGACTTCGCTCCCACCGGACAGCGCAACCTCTTCCGCCAGGCACACCAGTACCGGCTGGATCTCTCCATCCGCAAGAACATCCATGCCTCGGATAAGTTTAATGTGCAATATGAATTCAACATCTTCAACGTCACCAACACCACTAGTCTGGATGTGCCGCAGGATCAGGGGCAGATTCGACAGAACTCGGCCTGCTCAGTTAGCGCAACGCTGGCGGGCAACAACTGCTCACCCGGCCAGTACTACTACGTGAACTACGGACAGATCGTCACCAGCAACAACCCGGCCGATCAGCAATCGGCGCTGGCCAATCTGGATGAGCCGCCCTATTCGAACGGGACGGGCGCGGGGCTTACCGTTCCTTTATTTATCCCTGTTGGCGCCGCGGGAAGCTGCGAGCCGGGAGGGTCGAACGTCACTCCTCAGGGATGCCCGAATAACGTCGCAAACTTTGGCTCCGTCACCAATACCATTGGCAGCAACCGCATTGTGACTATGGGTCTACGCGTGAACTTCTAGCCTTGCCGAACTGGCGAGATTTTCTGATCGGGGTCCCTTCTGGGGCCCCGGTATTTTTTGTGGCGGAGCAGGTATAACCTTCTTGTAATCTTAAAGTTGACTCCGTTTTCTGGCGGCAGGGTGCGCGAGCCGTTCGAGGCGGAAAAGCAGACATCTGGCTGCTAAAAGATAAAAGTATTCATTCCAGCCGAATAGAGGGCGAAGGCCCCCTGCAACTGCCCAAATCGGTCCAATCCCGGAACAGTAGCCGGGCCGGAAATCCTGTGACTGCAATCACTCGACAGTGCTGTGTACGGATGATAGCCTTGCCATGGCTTTCCCCCAGTGATAAGTGGGGTTGCATATCTCCGGAACCATCCGCGTTTCGGACCAAAACTTCAAGTTCGGAGGATTTGTGGCACAGTATTGGGTGTATTTCTCTCTGCTCGTGAGCGCATGTTCGCTCGTGGCAGCATTCTACTTCGCGCGGTTTGTCATTGGCTCGGAGATTCGTACTTCTGAAATGCAGAAGATCGCCGCAACCATCAAGGTCGGCGCCGGGGTATTTCTGAAGCGTCCGTATAAAACCATGGCGGCCATTCTGGGCCTGCTGCTGCCCGCTTTTGCCGGTGCACAGGAACAAGGCGCCGGAGGCGAAGCCAACCTGACACTGCCGGATTTGTCGAGCGTGGATTTTCTCGGCATCAACGGGCACTCCCTGCTGATGATCGGATTGCTGTTCTGCGTCGGCGGCTTGCTGTTCGGCCTGGCGATCTATGTGCAGCTAAAGAACCTGCCGGTTCATCGCTCCATGCGCGAAATCTCCGAACTGATCTATGAGACCTGCAAGACGTATCTCATCACGCAGGGCAAGTTCATTCTTCTGCTCTGGGCTTTCATTGCGGTCATTATCTCGATGTACTTTGGCTGGCTGAAACCGGTGGGAAATGTTGCGGTGACCCTGCCCATTATCCTGGGGTTCAGCCTGGTCGGCATCGCGGGCAGCTACGGCGTGGCCTGGTTCGGAATTCGCGTGAACACATTTGCGAACTCACGGACGGCATTCGCGGGATTGCGCGGAAAACCGTATCCATGCTTTGCCATTCCGCTGAAGGCGGGCATGAGCATCGGCATGTTGCTGATCTCGGTCGAACTGCTGATCATGCTATGTATCCTTCTGTTCGTCCCGGCTAATTACGCCGGCCCTTGCTTTATCGGTTTCGCGATTGGCGAATCGCTGGGCGCCGCGGCGCTGCGTATAGCCGGCGGCATTTTCACCAAGATTGCCGACATTGGCGCCGACCTGATGAAGATCGTATTCAAGATCAAGGAAGACGATGCGCGCAACCCGGGCGTCATCGCGGACTGCACGGGCGACAACGCGGGCGATTCGGTTGGCCCCAGCGCTGACGGCTTTGAAACCTACGGCGTCACCGGCGTGGCCTTGATTACCTTCATTCTGCTGGCTGTCAAGAGTCCCATGACGCAAGTGCAGCTGCTGGTATGGATCTTCGTCATGCGCGTGGCCATGCTGGTCTCCAGCTCAGGTGCGTACTTTCTCAATGGCATCATTGCTCGCATCAAGTATGCGAAGTCCGACGACATGAACTTTGAGGCTCCTTTGACCTCGCTGGTGTGGATCACCTCCATCGTTTCCATCGCTCTTACCTACTTCGTCACCTACCTGATGATTCCGAATCTCGGCGACGGAACGCTCTGGTGGAAGCTGGCTTCGATCATCTCCTGCGGAACGCTCGCCGGGGCGATCATCCCCGAATTGGTCAAGGTATTCACTTCCACCAGTTCGAGCCACGTGCAGGAAGTTGTGACTTCGGCGAAGGAAGGCGGAGCCTCCCTGGGAATCCTCTCGGGATTGGTGGCCGGCAATTTTTCAGCCTACTGGCTGGGATTGAGCATGGTTGGCCTGATGTCAATGGGCTACTACTTCAGCACTGGACCGTCGATGGATACCCTGATGCTGGCTCCAGCGGTGTTCGCATTTGGCCTGGTCGCGTTTGGCTTCCTTGGCATGGGACCGGTTACGATCGCCGTGGATTCCTACGGACCGGTCACCGACAACGCACAATCGGTCTACGAGCTTTCGTTGATCGAAACGATTCCCGGCATCGAAGCTGAGTTGAAGAAGGACTACGGCATCGACGCGAAGTTTGAACGCGCAAAATACCTTCTGGAAGCCAACGATGGAGCCGGCAATACCTTCAAGGCTTCTGCAAAGCCGGTGCTAATCGGCACCGCCGTGGTGGGCGCAACAACGATGATCTTCTCGATCATCATGGCTCTTACCGACGGACTGACACATGGCAAAGAGAACCTCTCTCTGCTGCATGCGCCATTCCTGCTGGGGTTGATCACCGGTGGCGCGATGATCTACTGGTTCACCGGAGCTTCAATGCAGGCGGTTACCACCGGCGCTTACCGCGCGGTGGAGTTCATCAAGGCGAACATTCACCTTGAAGGCGCAGAGAAGGCGTCGGTTACCGACAGCAAGAAGGTGGTGGAAATCTGCACCAAGTACGCGCAGAAGGGAATGTTCAACATCTTTCTCGCCGTCTTCTTCGCAACGCTTGCGTTCGCGTTCGTTGAGCCGTTCTTCTTTATCGGCTACCTGATCTCGATTGCAATCTTCGGACTGTACCAGGCGATCTTTATGGCCAATGCCGGTGGCGCCTGGGACAATGCGAAGAAAGTTGTCGAAGTCGATCTGAAACAAAAGGGGACGCCTCTGCACGACGCAACCGTGATTGGGGACACCGTCGGTGATCCGTTCAAAGACACCTCGTCGGTGGCATTGAACCCGGTGATCAAGTTCACGACCTTATTCGGATTACTTGCTGTCGAACTTGCGGTGACGCTCACCAAGAGCAATCCGGTGCTCACGGAAGTGCTGGCCGTCGCATTCTTCCTGGTATCGGTGTTCTTCGTGCATAAATCGTTCTATGGCATGAGGATTGAAACCAAGGAAAGCAACTAATTCCTGACTGGCGGACACAACCAAACCGAACGGCCCTGTGGAGTTTGCACGGGGCCGTTTTGCTTATGGGCAGGATTATTCGGCTTTTGGATTTGCTTTGGCAACCGCTGTCAGACTTTGCCGTTGCCGGCCCTCTTCATCGAAGTTTGCGGGGTTGAGCCAGGCTTCAAATGCTCGTTTTCGGGCTGGCCACTCGTGATCGAGCATTGAGAACCAGGCTGTATCGCGGTTCTCGCCTTTAATCACCATGTGCTGGCGGAAGATGCCTTCAAAGGTGAATCCCAGGCGCAGGGCGGCGCGGCGGCTGGGCTCATTTTTGGCATTGCACTTCCACTCGTAGCGGCGGTAGCCCAACCGGTCAAAGACGTATGAGGCCATCAGGAACATGGCTTCAGTGGCTGCTGTGGTGCGCTGCAAGCCCGGCGTCAGCAGAATGTTGCCCACCTCGACCACTCCCTGAGCAGGCTCCATGCGCATATAGCTGGCATAGCCGGCTGGCGTTCCGGTAGCCGCGGGCACGATAGCAAGAAAAACCGCTCCCGCGGCCGACTGTTTCTCCTCGATGGCCCGGAGCAGATCGGGCTCGGTGGCGTAGGGGCCGTCGGGTAGCCAGGCCCACAGCTCATCGTGCCCGTTGACCGCCTGCCAGAGGGCTGCAGCGTGGCGTGCCGCGTCGAGCGGCTCAAGGGTGACGGTCCGGCCGCGGAGGGTTACGGGAACGGGCGCGGGAACAGGTTTCCAGTTCAGCGGGGATGGATTGGTGGCGGACACCAATCCAGCCTATCAGCCGAAGTACGCTTGGCGTCTAAACGACATTCCTTCGAAATCCGTACCGAATCTCCACAATTGCACAGGAACGCTGCCAAACTGCACAGTCCTTGCATCTTGTTCTCTGCCTCGGCGAGGGCTAGGCTTGAATAGGTGAGATTACGGGGCGCAGATCTCGGGTGCACAGAAATTGAGGCAGAATCGGGGGCTGCAGAATCCGCCCTGTAAAAGGCTGTTTTGAGCTTTCCACAGGCGATTGCCAATGTTTAGCAACCAGATGCCCTGAATGTGGGCTAAATACAAGATATTGTGGTTTCTTGTTGACATGTACCACAGACAGCGGTATTTTTTCATCTGCGGCTGTAATCGGATTGTAACTAACTTCGGCGTGAAGAACCGCTGGCAGCCGTCAAAAAAAGAGATTCGCAGCAGCTTTTGTCCCCGTTTCCGGTTCTTTGTCAAAAGATTAAGCCCACCAGCCTCCAGGCTGCAGCGCGCCCGGACGGGGAGTAGTATTCACCATTTTTTTCGATTGAGGAGATTCCATGAGCGAGACCCAAATACAGACTTCTGCTACTTCCCAGCAGCCTTCCTACGCCCAGAACGGACTGATGTTTTCCCGCCGGTATTCCACGGAGGGCGTATCCCCGTACGACGATTTCCAGTGGGAAAAGCGTACAGCGTCCATCACCGACGCCAAGGGCAACACCATCTTTGAGCAGAAGGATGTTGAGGTTCCCGTCGACTGGTCGATGACCGCCACCAATATTGTGGCCTCGAAGTACCTGCATGGAAAGCTGGACACGCCGGAGAGGGAAACCAGCGTGAGGCAACTCGTGGGGCGCGTTGCGGAAACGGTTCGCGACTGGGGCCTGGCCGGCGGCTACTTTTCCACCCCCGAAGATGCGACTGTCTTCCACGACGAATTGGTGCATATGCTGCTGGCGCAAAAGGTGGCCTTCAATTCGCCAGTGTGGTTCAACGTGGGCTGCGACCGCCTGGAGCCGGATGCGGCAGGGCAGAACTGGCACTGGAACCCGGCCACGGGCAGCGTCGTCCACGGGGCGACGGGCTACCATAATCCGCAGTGCTCGGCCTGCTTTATCAACTCAGTGGAAGACTCGATGGGCGGCATCATGGACCTGGCGCGGACCGAAGCCCTGCTGTTCAAATTCGGCTCGGGCACGGGAACCAATTTCAGTTCGCTACGTTCCAGCAAGGAGTCAGTTTCAGGCGGAGGGACGGCCAGCGGCCCCTTGAGCTTCATGCGCGGGCTCGACGCCTTCGCCGGGGTCATCAAGTCCGGCGGCAAGACCCGCCGCGCGGCCAAGATGGCGATTCTTGACGTGGACCACCCCGACATTCTTGACTTCATCAACTGCAAGGCCAGCGAAGAGGCAAAGGCCCACACGCTGATCAAGGCCGGCTACGATGGGTCGGGCCCGGACTCGGAAGCGTTCTCGTCGATTTTCTTCCAGAATGCCAACAACTCCGTGCGCGTCAGCGACGAGTTCATGCATGCCTATGAGAGCGACGGCGATTTCACTACCTATACGGTGAGGGACCACAAGCCGGTGGATACTTTCAAGGCGCGGGATATCATGCATAACATTGCCGAGGCCACCTGGCTGTGCGGTGATCCGGGCATGCAGTTCGATACCACCATCAATCGCTGGCACACAGCGAAAAATACCGCGCGCATCAATGCATCGAATCCTTGCTCGGAGTATATGTTCCTGGATAACTCGGCCTGCAACCTGGCCAGCTTCAATCTGATGAAGTACGTAACCCCGGCCGGCGTCTTCGACATTCCCGCCTATCGGCACTCGATCTCGATCGTCATCACGGCCATGGAGATCCTGGTGGACAACTCGGGTTACCCCACGGAGTCCATTGCTCGCAACTCCCACGACTACCGTCCGCTGGGGTTGGGGTACGCAAATCTGGGCGCGCTGCTGATGGCCTTCGGCCTGCCGTACGATTCGGCGGCGGGGCGCGATTTTGCCGCGGTTCTCACGGCCATTATGTGCGGCCAGGCCTACCTGCAGTCGGCCATCATCGCGGCTAACTGTCCCACGCTGGCCTCGGCCACTCCGCTCACCGCATCGGTGGAGCGGCTGGGCGGAGCCTGCCCCGGTTTTTACGTCAACCGCGAGCCGTTTCTTGACGTGATACGGATGCACCGCGCAGAAGTGAACAATATTGGAAAAGCAAGCGCAAGCGATCCCTTCAGCGTGCCGCAGCTCGATGCCCTCATCGACTCAAGCCGCGAGTGCTGGGATATGGCGCTGCTCTACGGTGAGCGCTACGGCTATCGCAACTCGCAGACCACGGTGCTCGCACCCACAGGAACGATCGGCTTCATGATGGACTGCGACACCACCGGCGTTGAGCCTGACCTGGCGCTGGTGAAGTACAAGAAACTGGTGGGCGGCGGAATGATCAAGATCGTCAACAACACCGTGCCCGCAGCGCTGTTCAAGCTCGGCTATTCGAACGACGACGTGAACGCCATCGTCAGCTATATTGACGCGACGGGAACGATCGAAGGCGCGCCGGGCATCAAGCCGGAGCACCTAGCGGTCTTCGATTGCAGCTTCAAGCCGTCCAAGGGCACGCGCTCGATCCATTACATGGGGCACATCAAGATGATGGCGGCCACGCAGCCGTTCCTCTCCGGCGCAATCTCCAAGACCGTGAACCTGCCTCAGGACGCCAGCGTGGAAGACGTGGCCGAGGCCTACGCCGAAAGCTGGAGGCAGGGAATCAAAGCTGTTGCCATCTATCGCGACGGCTCCAAGGGAACACAGCCGCTGAACACCAGCATGGACCAGAAGAAGGAGCCTTCGGTTCTTGACGTTGCCGCTTCGCGCGTACTGGTTCATCTAGCCGCCGGACAAAAAGCCGCGGAGATCGACGTGAAGGCTCTGGAAGCCAAGCCGGGCGAAAAGCTGGAGGTGAGCGCGAAACAGGTCTTGGCCGCAGCCGCGTCCTTCCAGCGTGCGTTGGAGGAGATTGCCGAAGCCGCAGCCGTACCGGTACTCACGTCCTCGGCAGCGCTTGAGAGCGCACAGGAGCCGATCAAGGATGCGGCGCAGGATCTGAATGGGCCGCCTCGCGCCGTTCGCCACCGGCTCCAGGACGAGCGCGCCTCCATCACCCACAAGTTCTCCATCGCCGGCCACGAGGGCTACATCACTGTGGGTCTCTATCCCAACAGCCAGCCCGGCGAAATCTTCATCAAGATGGCCAAGGAGGGCTCGACCGTCTCCGGGCTGATGGATGCCTTCGCCACCTCCATTTCGCTTGCCTTGCAGCACGGAGTACCGCTCAAGGTGTTGTGCGAAAAGTTTGCCCATACCCGCTTCGAGCCTTCGGGCTGGACCGGCAACGAGCAAATCGGTTACGCGAAGAGCCTGATGGATTACATCTTCCGCTGGCTCAATCTGCGCTTTCTCTCCGGCACGCAGTTAACTTTGTTTGTGGGCATGGGCCAGCAGGTTTCGCAACTGCCTGCCTCGCCCAGCCTGATTCCTGAAAACGAACAAGACGAGGACCCGATGGCATCGCAGAACAACCTGGCCCGCCTGGCCGAGGAGGTTGCCAAGCGGCTGAAAGAGGTAAGCGGCCACACCGGCAATCCGGGCAATCCGGGGTCCGTGGGCGGCAGCGCTCGCGAGGCCAGCTACGATGAATACGGATCGCAGATTGGATTCGACGCGAAAGGGTCCGCGTCCGCGACTGCGTCCCAGTTGAAAGACCGCGGCGTTTACCACGCCTCAGACGCCATGCGTGAAATGTACGAGATGGGCGACGCTCCCAGTTGCAGCGTTTGCGGCGCCATCATGGTACGCAACGGCAGTTGCTACCGCTGCATGAGCTGCGGCTCAACCAGCGGCTGCAGCTAGAGCGAAATTTCTGCTGCTGTAAACACTCAACTCGCAGCCCGGTCCGCATTGCGCGCCGGGCTGCTTTGCGTTTGCCGGGATTTTTGAACCTCGCGCCGGGCGTATCCTTTTCTATATCGCATAAGTTGAGGGGGAGCAGTGGACAGGCGAAAATTTCTGGCGGGATCGGCGTCTGCGCTAGGCTTGATGAGTATGAGCGCTGATAGTTTTGCAGAACCAATTGTTGGGAGCGTCACCAGTGTGTCTGCGCCGGGCCGGAAGATCCGGGTCGGATTGATCCAGATGAGAGGGAAGACCTACGACAAGGAATACAATCTTGCGCAGGCTGAGAAGTGGATACGGCAGGCGGCCGCGCGCGGCGCAAAGCTTGTGTGCACTCCGGAAGTCGCGCTGCAAGGGTACGCACGGGTGAGCGAGGAGATTTATTCGCCCGGAGTATCGCTCGACGATTCTAAGCTCGTTGCTGAGCGAGCAAGGATTCTGGCCGCCGCTGAACCGATTCCAGGACCTTCCACCAACCGCATCGCCGCACTGGCTCGTGAGCTGGGAATCTGGATCGTCTTCGGCATGGACGAGAATCGTTCCGGCAAACTCTTCAACGCGGCAGTCCTCATCGATCCCCAGGGCAACATCACTGGCTGCTACAGCAAAGTGCATCTGCAGAACTGGATGCTGGCCTCAGGCGTGAATCACGGCGACGGATTTCCGGTATGGGAAGTTGAGGTCGACGGCGTCAAGGTCAAATTGGGTGTCGAAATCTGCTACGACATTCAGCATCCGGAGTCGACGCTGGAGCTGGTTCTGGGCGGAGCCGAGGTGGTGCTGAATCCCTATTGCACCACCGATTTCGCGCGGCCGTTGCTCGAACATCTCTACCAGACGCGCGCCCTGGAAAACCGCGTTTTTATTGCCCGGGTAAACTTTGCCGCTCCGCGCTCAAACGGCGGCAGCGCAATCTTCGACTTCGAGGGCGCAACGCAGGACAAGCTCGATTCCGCTGAGGGCGTGCTGGTGAGCGATCTCGATCTGGCTGCGCTCGGCGGGATTCGCGCAGCGAGGAATCCGGTCTACGGTCCGCTCTACCGTTACCCTGCGGCCTATAAGCGCATCGCGAAAGCTTGACGATTCTGAAAGACTCGTACTCGCTGAAAAAGAAGAAAGGAGATGCCGATGCCGATGTTCACGCCGCAGCCGATTGGATTCGTTTGCAGCCCCTTCAAAGATGCAGCCGCGATTCCCAAGGGCCTGGGCGCAAAGCACCTCGCCGAGGGTTCGCTCGAAATCCTCCCCGAATTTGCTCTCGGGCTGACGGATATCGAAGGCTACTCACACCTGATCGTGTTGTGGGTCTTCGACCGTATTGATAAATTGGACAGCTTTGATCTGCTGGTGACGCCGCCCACTGACGACCGTCCCCACGGCGTATTTAGCACTCGATCGCCATGCCGTCCCAACCCCATCGGCCTCACCATCGTCGATTTGCTGGGTCGCGAGAGCGCTTCGCTCCGCGTGCGCGGCGTCGATATGCTCGATGGGACGCCCATTCTCGATATCAAGCCCTATCTCTCCAATATTCCGGCGGAAACACTGCGCCGCGGATGGCTGGCTGAGGCCGAGGCCCGTAGGGCCTGAAACTGCCTGAGTGGTCGACATGGCCGCAGATCGTATGTGGCATGGTGAAAACCTGTTCTATGATGTTGTCATTCGCATGAACACAACGCAAAGACTTCGAAAGACGCGGTTCCTTCTGATCGGGTCTATGGTCATATACGGCCTGCTCACTCTGGAGCAGTCGGCCTGGTGTGCTCAGGTCGATTCGGAAAAGATTGATCTCATCCTGCACACTTCCATCATTAGCAAAACAGGCCCGCATGGTTTAAGCACAGAGGGCGTTGTTTACCAAGGATTGCTGGGCGTTGTGGCAACCATTCAGACACGGCGGCTCGGCATGGGCGACAAGAATTGGGACGAGAAGAATCCGAAATGGAAGCCCATCCGTGACCGTATTCGTGCCGATCTCGAAAAAGATCTGCCTACTTTGCCTGCCGCAGCTGCGGCCGCATACGCCGAATGGGAGCGGTGTGAAGCTGCGAAATGCTATGCGCAGGATATTGCATCCAACTTACAGCCAACGGAC
Source organism: Occallatibacter sp. (assembly GCA_049515455.1). Lineage (GTDB taxonomy): Bacteria > Acidobacteriota > Terriglobia > Terriglobales > Acidobacteriaceae > Telmatobacter. The sequence continues at coordinate 19,199 of JBEKUB010000012.1, read as the reverse complement.
GTTGAGGCTATTCTCGCCTATTTTGACACGCCGGAAGGAAAGCGCTTCCAGACGTTCCAACAGGAGATTGGCTCCATTTATGGAGCAGGGATAGTTTCGTTTATGCCGCCCCGGTTGCAGCAAACTGCGGCGATGCATCCCAACAACGGACAGGATTCACAAGCCAAAAGCATCCCTCCTTCGGCTGAACAGATGCAGCGTTTTTTGAGAATGCTGAAACTGTCGATATTGTTTCAATCGACCAAGGCTGCGACCGAGGTGGGCAAATCCGGCAAACAGGATAGTTCAGGCGGAGAGGTATTCGCTCTTTTTATGGCGGCCGCGATAAACAAGAATAAGGCGAAACTGGAAGAGCTCGATCTGCAATATCGCAATGATCTTGCCGGTTTTGAGGTCTTTTCCGAGACAGATGCGTCGCGGCATTTTATCGAAGCCTTGGCAAAAGCCGATGCGAAGTCGGACAGTAGAATGAAGTCGGCTCTTGAGGTATTGCAGGGAATCGCTAACAAGCACCAACAGGAATGGAGAGTTCTGCTCAAAGCGGAATTATCACAATAGTCGCGCCCATGGCCATCACGTAGTCAAGCGTGGCCATTACCACGCTGCCGAGACCACGGCCAGTAACTCCTCACCTGTTAGCTGAAGCGGATTGGCCTGCATGCTGCTGGCGTGTGCTGCCTTCTCCACCACGGCGGGCAGATCGGCTTGCGCAATTCCCCAGGTGCGCAGCGCAGGAATGTTTAGGTCGGCCGAAAGCGCGCGTACCCATTCGACGCCATCTTCCGCAGTTGCTTGCTTGCAGCCGGTCAGCAGGCGCGCAATGGCAGCGTAGCGTTCCAGGGACGGATGCGCCGGCGTTCGGGCCCGCAAAGCGGCTATGTTTGCGGCCATGCCGTGCGGCAGCAGCGCCGCGCAGAGCGCTCCATGCGGCGCATCCCACGAGCCTCCCAGCGGCGCGGCAAAACCGTGAACCACGCCCAGCCCTGCGTTGGCCAGCGCCAGGCCTCCGAAGAGGCTCGCCAACGCCATGTCGCGGCGCGCCTCACGATCCATACCGTCGCGATAGACGCGGCCCAGCGCACCGGCGACGCGCCCGATTCCCTCGATGCAAAGCGCATCCACTAGTGGATTGGCGCGCGCGCTCACGTATGGCTCGATCAACTGCGTCAGGGCGTCCAGTCCCGTGTAAGCTGTTACCGTGGGCGGCAGCGCGTAGGTTAGCTCGGGATCGACCAGGGCTACTCTCGGCAGCATCATCGGGCTTCGCAAGCTCGCTTTGACGCCATGCTCCGGCGATGCGAGGACAGCATTGCGGGTGACCTCGCTGCCAGTCCCAGCAGTGGTCGGCACCGCAATAAAGGGCAGCGATGCAGTCTCAATAGCACGCCCCTTTCCCACCACTTCAAGAAAATCCAGCGGTTCGCCGCCGTTGTTTGCGACACAGGCAATCGCTTTTCCGGCGTCGATCGCGCTGCCGCCGCCCAGCGCAACAACGACATCGCAAGCAGCTTCACGCACGCGCCGGGCGCCGTCGCGAATCAGATTGACCGTCGGCTCGCCGGGGACGGCAAGGGTCTCCGCAGACAGCGCCGAGACAAGCCACGCCGCGCGCTCGCGTGAAGAGCCGGTGACAACGAAGGGGCGGGAACCGAAACCGCGAACAAGTTCGGGCAGAGTGGCAGCGGCGCCCTCGCCGAAGACGATGCGTGTTGCGGTAGAAAATTCAAAGCGCATTGTTTTCAGCCTTGAGAATCGGGGAAGACGGAGTTGTATTTCACGCTCGAGCGCGGCTCGGCCATCATGGGCGCAACCGCGTCGCGCCACTTTGCATAGTGAGCGGTCTCTTTATGCGCGGCCGCCGCCTCCGCATCGCGGTAGATTTCGATCAGCACGAACCGCGATGCGTCGTCCTGCTGCTGCACTACATCGAAGCGCGCAATGCCAGGCTCCTGAACGCTGGCGCGGGCGTTTTCGACGGTAGCTCGACTGAACTCCTCCGCCGATTCGGGCTTGACGTGTACACGCACATGGACAATGAGCATCGAACTTGCCTCCGCCTTTTATTTTACTGTCCTGCGGCAACTGGATGATCAGGGCACCCACACTTCATCTCCAGTTACCCATCAGCACGAACGGCGCCCAGTAGTAGGGGTGCTCGAAAGTGGCAGGGGCTTTGGAGGAGTTAAGGCCGAAACCTCTACCACTTTCACTGGAGCTCGGCCTGATCTTGCCCAGTATTAGATCCATCTGTGCCTGGCGTAGGGCTTCCACCTTTTCCACCTTGCCTGCGCCGGCAACCCAGCGCCGATAAAAGTCCGCCATCAGTTTGCCCGTGCTGGTATCGTTAACTTCCCAAAGTGATGAGATCACAGCCCTGGCCCCTTTCAACTGCGCCGTCGTCCCCAACCCGTCCACCTCGCGGCCGTTGCCGGCGTTGCCGCTCATCCCCGTCTCGCACGCCGAGAGGGTCAGCAGGTCGGTATCGTCCAATGTCAGCTTCTGGTTGTCGCGGAAGTCTGCGACTGTGAGATGAAACCCGTTGCCTCCTATCTCCTTGCCCGCCAGCAACAGGTAGGACTGGCTGTCGTCGCCGGGCTTAAAGACGAAATGACTGGCGATATGCACCACCGCGTGCTGGCCTTGCAGTTCATTCTCCATGGCCTTCTCGGTGAACGCTCCGTTCAACAAGATCGATCCCGGCAACACCCCATGCGCTGCCGGCATCCGCGAATCTTTGACGACGTCGCCCAACTCGGCCTCCACAGCCGGCAATGCAGAAAGTCCGTCCTCGTACTTGCGTGAAATCCCCATCGCGGCCACGCTCAGATTGCTCACCTCCGGCTTCTCAACCAAGTGTGCGATGCTTGCCGGAGTAATCGTAACCGTGTTGTAGTTCTCAACGATGTAATTATTCCCGTCGTAGAGCGCGGCTATCGGAACATACCGCAGTACCCCGTCCAGCGACCACACCAGAGTCTCAGCCTGGGCCTGATCCAGCTCCGCCTTTACCGGCTCAATCAAAATCTTGTACAACTCCTGCGCCGGCCGCTTCGCATCCTTCGCCGGGTCTCTCAACGCCTGCTCAAACTCCGCTACCTTCCTGTTCAGTTCCACTTCTCTGATCGCATACTCCCGCGCGACTGTCGCCGAACCGCTGATCACAATCACGCTGATTCGATCATGGCCCACCAACGTATAGAGCGCCACCGTGCGTGGCATCTTGGCAATCGCCTGCTTCAGCACGCTCACGTCGCCCTTCACATCGGCCACCTGCTTGTTCGCCTCGCTGTCTTTTCCAAACAGAACATACAGCCGCGCATAATAATCGTTCAAACCCTTGCTTGCTGCGCCCAGCTGTTCTGAAATCTGCTGGTACTGCTTCTCCTGTTCCGCGGTGCGAGAATTGACTTTCTTTAACTGCGCCCATTGCTCGCCCAGCGAGAGGATCTGCGCGGTAGACTTCTGATAATCCTCCTCCGCCTGTTGCTCCGCCGGAGTCAGCGCCAGAGGGCTGAACATACTCCCTGTTTTCCCGCGAACATAATCCGAATACTCCTGTTCCTTCAGCAGATCCAGCACCTGCTGCGCCTCAGGAATGCGTCCGCCGGAAATCAGCAGATCGGCAAGTTCGCGATAGTAGTCCTCTTTGGATTTCAGAAAGCTCTGTTGAGTCTCCTTTTCCAGCCCGCCGATGTTGCGTCTTACCTGCTGGTAGCGATCGATAGCCTGCTTGCCAAACAGCACAGCCAGGCTTGGGCTCCGGAGGTTCTTCCAATATTCCATCATCCGTACCAGAGTGGCGGCCTCGCCCAGAGGGTCCTGAACAGCCCGAGAAAGCGGTAACGATCGGGTGTAGTAATCCAGCGCCTTCTGCTTTTCCCCGAGATCGTCGTAGATTGCACCGATGTGGGTCAGCGTAATCGCCTCACCTCCGCGGTCCCCTATGTCTCGCGTGGGCGGCAGGGCCTCATTCAGGTAATCCAGTGCCTTTTGCTTTTCCCCGAGGTCGTCGTAAACCACACCGATGTTATTCAGAGTAGCCGCCTCGCCAGCACGATCCCCAACTGCGCGCTCAAGCGGCAGGGTCCGCTGCAGGTAATCCAGCGCCTTATGCTTCTCCCCCAGGTCGCGGTAGACAAAACCCATGTTGTTCAGCGTCCTTGCCTCGCCCTGACGGTCACCCATGGCGCGCATCAACGGCAGAGCCTGGTTGTAGTAATCCAGCGCCTTCTGCTTCTCACCAAGATCGCGGTAAATTACGCCGATGTTGCTCAAAACGATCGCCTCGTCCTGGCGATCACCTGCGGCGCGCAGCAGCGGCAGAGCCTGGCTGTAGTAGTCCAGTGCCTTCTGCTTCTCACCAAGAGCAGAGTAAACAAAACCAATGTTGCTTCGCGTGTTCCCCTCACCCGCGGGATCCCTTGCGTCGCGCCAGAGCGGCAAGGCCTGGTGGAAATAGTCCAATGCCTTCGGCATCTCATCCAAGGAGCAATCAATGGTCCCCATGCTATCCAGCGTCAAGGCCTCTTCATAGCGATCGCCCGCTGCACGCCACAGCGAAAGACTCTTCAGGTACTCTTGGATCGCCGTTTTTGACGAGTCGGCGCTCCCTTGTCCCTCAAGCTGTGCAGCGTTGAAAAACACCCGCTCTGCGGCGATACGTGCGCGATCATGGTCGCTGGGAGACCGAATCGGTTCGATTGTTACTCGGTAACGACCCGCGGGTGCATTCTTGTCGCCGGAGACAACGTCCAATCTGTAAACCCCTGGCGCTTCTGCAATGGTGGAGATTTGTTCCAGGCCGACGGTACCGTTCGGACTATCCATTGAGCCGATCGGCTTGCCGTCTGGAGCAAAAAGCGTTAAGGCCACATCGATACCGAGCTGCACCACTACCGCATGCATAAACTGGCCGGATTCGGCGCGAATCTCGTACGTATGTTTCTCGCCGCCCTGCAAGTTCCGCTCGAGGGGTTTAGCTGCTTCAAGAAATGTGGTTTCACTCTGAGAAGATGCGGCCGACTGGCTTACGGGAGTTATGCCCGGTGCTATGTTCTGACCCCGCAGGGATACGGGATAGAGGACGAGAGCGAATTGCAAGATCATTCCGGAGAAAACCGATTGGGAGAGAGAGAAGCTTCGACTGTCCATACACTTCCTCCACGAAACAAGCCTTTCTTAAGCTTCATCGCGCCTAAGACGAACCAAGGGTCACTCATCATCATCCAGAAGCAGGAATGACATAAAGCTTACAAGTTCGCGAGTTGGTACTACAAGGTTATTTTTATTCTTGCTAACATGGGCGCTGATAATTCAAACTGTTCCTGACCGACCGAATCGCCATCCCCACTGAAGGGTGCGAGTTGGCAGATCAAAGCCGACTTCAATTCTTGAGTTACAGCTCTTCGCCGGCCAGATATTCGAAGAGATCACGCCGCAACTCGGTATCTCAACCCGAACAGTGAAGCGCGACTGGACAATGGTACGCACTTGGTTACATGAGCTGTTCGCTCCACTCAGATGACACCCGAACTCTGGCAACGCCTGAAGCCCCTATTGCACGCTGCGCTCGATCGCGGCACCGGCGAGCGTGTGGCGTTTATCAGCGAAGTCTGCGGAGACGATGCGGAGCTGAAGGAAAATCTCGCGCGTCTGATTCAGTCTGGGCAAGAAGAGACGAAAGCGCCTGGCGGTTTTGCGGCTCGCACTTTTCAATCCCAGGAGTCTCGCTTTCGTCCAGGTGACTTGATCCTGGGACGCTTCCGGATCTTGCGTCCGATTGGTAGCGGTGGGATGGGCGATGTATATGAAGCGGAAGATCTGCAACTCGGACGCGTAGCTCTTAAAACGATTCGGGATGGTATCGCATCCTCTGGCGCATTTGAACGCTTTCGGCAGGAAGTGCAGTTAGCAAGAAATGTGAGCGGTTCGCAGGTTTGCCGCATTCATGAGCTTTATCTTCTCCCCGCTAACGAAGGCTATACAGCCACAGCCTTTTTGACGATGGAGTATCTTGAGGGAATCACCCTGTCGGAAAAGCTGAAGCGCGATGGACCTCTACCCTTTGAGGATGCGCTTCCTGTCGCTCTCGACATTTGCGAAGGTCTTCGGCTGGTTCACGAAAAGGGAGTCATCCATCGCGACCTCAAGAGCGCCAATATTATGTTGTGCGGCCATGCAGGTTCGTTTCGGGCTGTCCTGATGGATTTTGGGCTCGCGCGAAAATTCACTTCTGACGTCGCTTCGGATCCAACCGTTGCACATGAGGGCAGGCTGGTTGGAACGCTCACCGGCACCATCGTGGGCACGCCCGCCTATATGGCGCCTGAGCAGTTCGAAGCGAAGCCGGTCTCTCCTGCTACCGATATATATGCGCTTGGCATCGTACTCTATGAGCTGGTCACCGGATTCCATCCTTATGCCGCTTCGACGCCGGTTGCCACGGCAGTCCGGCGTGCCCAGCATCCAGCGCCACCGTCATCGCTTAATCGTGCAATTCCTCGAAAATGGGACCGTATCATTCAGCGCTGTCTTCAATTTGAGGCCAGCGATCGATTTCAGTCCGCGGACGAGGTGGCAAAGGAGCTTCGTGCCGGCCCCGCAAATCTCAGGAATCTGCGGCTGGACCGCCCATGGTTCTTTCGTATTGCCTGCGCCTTGATTATGGCTGCCTTCGCCTGGGGTGTCTACAACTGGTGGCAGACAAGGCAGTATTACCATCCGAGACCGGAAGCGCTCGAAACGTATACCAACGGCCTCTCTTTAATCCGGCAAGGTCATTACGCTGAGGCAACGCGTGTACTCCAGGCAGCATTAGACCAGGATCAGCACTTCGTCATGGCGCACGCCCGCATGGCCGAGGCTTTGTACAACCTGGACTTTAAGGGTAGCGCGCAACAGGAGTTGCTGATCGCTCTCCCTGGCCGCAGCCGCCTGTCCTCCCTTAATCGGATGTATCTTGACGCTATTCATGCAACGGTGATGGGGGATTCTTCCGGTGCGGTTGAGGACTACAAGCGGATTCTGGGCGATTTGCCGTCGCCGGATAAGTCATCGGGCTACGTGGACCTGGGGATGGCCTATGAGCGGGCGGGAGATATTCCTCATGCGCTCGATATGTATTCCAAGGCAGCGTCCCTGAACCCCAATAATCCCGCATCCTACATGCACACCGGCATCCTTCAAAGCCGGCTGCATCACGTCAAGGAAGGTGAACAGTCCTTTGCACGCGCGCAGGCGATTTTTGAAAGCGAGGTTGATTCCTTCGGTCGAGCCGGAAACCCAGAAGGCCTGGCCGAGCTTGATTACGAACGCGGCTACGCGGCCAACGACAGGGGAGACTCGAAACACGCCGAGCCGATTCTGGAACGTTCATGGGACGAGGCCGCTAAGATTCCGAGCATACAGCTGGAGATACGCGCGCTGGCGCAGTTGAGCAGCGCCGAGGCCGCCTCTGACAGTGGTTCCCAGGCCGTGGAACATGCTGAGGAAGCGATCCGCCTCGCGAGGGACAATCAACTTGAATCCTGGGCTGCGATGGGACTGGTGAGGCTGGCGAGCGTTCAATTGGGCCAAGGGCATTTGAACGAAGCGGAGAAGCCGTTGCAGGAGGCCATGCAGATTCTTCACCAAAGCCCGCAGCCTCGGGTTGAGGCCTTTGCTAATGTCACCAAGGCCAGCTTGATGGATCAGGAGAATCGACCAAATGAGGTAGCTGGACCAGCCCAGGCGGCGCTCGATTATTACAAGAAAAACGGTTACTTCGCGCCAGCGACAGGCGCGGCATTACTCCTCGTTCGCGCTGAAGCGAATCAAGGCCGATACAAACAGGCGCTCGAGTCCGGCAACGGACTCCTTACCATGGCCGCTCAATCCGAGATACCTGCACTCAGGATGCAGGCCGAAGAGCTCATGGGCACCGTGAATCTCGAACTTGAGCAATATCCGGATGCTCTGACGCACTTCCGGAATGCGAAGGATTCGGCGGACACAGACACTCGGCGCTCTTATCAGGCGCTGCATTGCGCGCTGGTGTTATGGAAACTTGGACGGTATGCCGAATCAGAGGAAATGTTCAAAGTGGCCGCAGGAAATGCATCGCTCCAGACGAGCGTGGCCGAGGGTCGGGCTGACTCGCTACTGAGCCAGCAGAGATTCAAGGCCGCCCTGCAACTCGCTCAACGGACGATCGCCGCAGATGGGAGTATGGAGGCGGACAGCAAGCGGTCTTTTCAGCAGGACGAGGTCATCGCTGAGTCGCACCTGGGGATGAAGAAGCAGGCACTTGCCGGGCTTTCGGCCTATGTTGCCCCTGATCAGAAGAAAGACGATCCGTCTGACACTGCGCATGACAAGCTGACCGCAGCGGAAATCTATTTCTGGATGGGGATGAACCAACAGGCTCGTGACGCTGCGTTGGCGGCGCAGGATTATTTTGCCTCATCCGGTCAAGTGGACTCCGAACTGCAAAGCGCGTGTTATGCCGCGGCGGCATCGAAAGCTTTGAAGGATGAAGCCGGTTACGAATCGTCTTCGAAGAAAGTTCTTGACATACTCAGTAAAGTTAGGAAAAATTGGGCACCGGCAGCGGTCCAGCAGTATATCGCTCGCCCGGACATACGCGCGCTAACACAGCAAATTCAAAAGGGTGAAAAGTAAATCCATCGAGGAGCGGATGATGAAGCCATTTCATGAGTGGGACAAGGGAGTTCTTGTTGTTGGATTTGGTACGGGACTGCTGTTAGCAGTCATCTCAGGCTTGGGTTTATGGTTACTGAGTGGAAAGGCAAGTTCCAAACCTGGTCCTGATTCTCCAATCGTGGTGAGTGGTGGATCCCTTAATTTCTTTGCAAATAATGCAACTGTCGGTGGTAACCCCGGGTGGCAGGTTCAGCCAGGCACTCCAAGCAATCTATTTAACCTTTACAGCGAGAATGTCGGTGGCCCACCCAGCGTCATCGATTTGGATGGCGTTGATGTGCTTGATGTTAATGGTAACAAGGTCGCGGGAGATGTTCCACTTTCCCTCCCGAACAATTGGATAATCACACTTAACATGCGGCTCAATAAGGGCGTCAGCGACGCCAAGGACGTCAGTGACGACGGTTCCATAAATTACGTGTATATTTGCACTGAACTCAATAAGGCAGCAACGGGATGCAATATGAAGCCCAGCGGTCCCCTACTAAATAATAATCCGATCTATGTTGATGACAACCAGACAAATGCGCTGAAGGTGACCGATTTCGACAGGACTTATGCACGTCTGCACTTCTCCGATCCGCAATGCTTCCTCGGTTTGGATGCAACAGGTAAACCTGTTGCAGATGCCGATAAGCAATGTGACCATATCCAAAGCATCGATGTCCTTGAGGGACCGGCCACCCGTGGCGGGCCGAACAAACCTTATCATTCTGCCTGTTTTGACGGTGCCTGCCGTATTTGGATCGATCATCCATAAGGCAAAAACAATCTATTGATCGATCAGATATCTGCTACCGGCTCGCTGACAACACGCTCAGTGGACCCGGTGCAGAAATTGCTGATTTGCTTTTCCAAGCCCGCCACTGGCAGACGGCTGAAATGCCTCAGTCGTGAATCCACAAGGATACAAAATTCGATTCTGGACCTGGAAAGAACCAACGTCGACAAATAAGTCGATTCCAGTGATAAAGCTGCCATCAGCTGACGCCAGGAACACGAGTCAGGCGTCGATCGAGCGGGAGCTTTTTATGGATTAAGGCAGAAAACCATCGCTTCCCCATTGCCTCAAAAGGGTCAACTGCTCGTCGGTCCAGTAAGGGCCGCCGGGAGGCATGGATTGGCTCGTCAGAGTGTGCTCGACAGCTTGAGCATTGCCGTGATCGTTTGAAGGGTCTGACATGTATGTGTAGTTGTCGAGCAGAACGCCATGCCTGTTCATGTGATCGATATCGATCTGCCTAAACAGCGGTCGAATGTCCCTCTCGAAAGAAACCGGCATTTTCTCTCCCTCTCTTTTAACAATCGTTTCATTCTGCAGTACTATGCTGCAAACATCTGCCCGCGAGGCTGAGCAGTTTGCGTGTGGAGACATCCGCATCACCCACCGTGTGCTCGAAGGCCAATGCCCACACTTGCATCTGTTGCTATTAAGCCAGAAGTGGGGCGAGGAATCTATTAGACGATGGTATTGACCGGCCTTTCGCATCAGTCGGCATAGCGACAAAAGAGCGGGTAAAATCCGGAATTCCTAAGTCTTTTTGTAGGCCCGCTGCATCACAGGACCAAGCTGCAAAGTAAGTTCATCCTTCCAATAGCGGAATCGTTTTTTTTAGGAGTACAGAATGGCTGGCACAACTCAAATCTCAGCTGACAACCCGGCGCCGCTTACTCGCGACGAGCTGCGAAAGATTGATGCTTACTGGCATGCCTGCAATTACTTAGCGGCGGGGATGATCTATCTTCGTGCCAATCCTCTGCTTCGGGAGCCCTTGAGGCCGGAGCATATCAAGCATCGACTTCTAGGTCATTGGGGGTCAGACCCGGGACAATCTTTGATTTGGATTCACCTGAACCGTCTCATCAAGAAGTATGACCTGAATGTCATGTACATCGCGGGCCCGGGTCACGGCGCACCGGCTACGCTGGCTAACTGCTACCTTGAGGGCTACTATTCTGAGATCTATCCCGACAAAAGTCGAGATGAAGCCGGTCTGCTCAAGTTCTTCCAGCAGTTTTCGTTCCCCGGCGGAATAGGCTCGCACTGCACGCCGGAAACGCCCGGTTCGATTCACGAAGGCGGCGAGCTGGGCTATTCCATCTCTCATGGGTACGGAGCGGCTTTCGACAATCCTGATCTCATCGTTGCCGTCGCTATAGGAGACGGCGAAGCCGAGACCGGTCCGCTCGCCACCTCATGGCATTCGAATAAGTTCCTGAATCCGATTCGCGATGGGGCTGTTTTGCCCGTGTTGCACCTCAACGGCTACAAGATCTCGAATCCCACGATCCTCGCGCGCATTCCGCACGAAGAGTTGGAGGCGTTGCTGATCGGGTACGGCCACTCACCTTATTTCGTCGAGGGCGATGACCCGTCTGCGATGCATCAAAAAATGGCATCGACCATGGAGCAGTGCATCCTGGAAATCCGCTCTCTCCAGGATCACGCCCGCTCAACCGGCGTTGCCACGCGCCCCCGCTGGCCCATGATCGTGCTTCGTTCTCCCAAGGGGTGGACAGGACCGAAAGTGGTGGATGGCCACAAGGTGGAGGGTACGTGGCGGGCGCATCAGGTCCCCGTGTCCGATCCAGCCACGAATGAGAAGGATCTGAAAATTGTCGAAGACTGGCTGCGCAGCTACAAGCCCGAAGAACTATTTGACGTGAACGGAAGGCTTATACCGGAGCTGCAGGATCTTGCGCCTGCCGGTTCACGCCGTATCTCCGCCAATCCTCACGCAAACGGCGGACTGCTGCGAAAAGAGCTCGAGATGCCGGATTTTCGCGACTACGCCGTCGAAGTGAAAGCGCCGGCTGCGGCCTACGCGCTGCCCACCGACGTGCTCGGACACTTTCTTGCTGGAGTGATGCGCCGTAACATGAGTTCCTTCCGCGTGTTTGGACCAGACGAGACCGCGTCGAACAAACTCACAGCCATCTACGCTGCCTCAAAGAAAACGTGGTTGGCCGAATTCAAGCCGGAAGACGCCGATGGCGGCGAACTCGATGTTGCCGGGCGGGTGATGGAAATGTTGAGCGAGCACACGCTCGAAGGCTGGTTTGAAGGTTACGTTCTAACTGGCCGCCACGGGTTTTACTCAAGTTACGAAGCCTTCATCCACATCATTGATTCCATGTTTAACCAGCACGCCAAATGGCTTGAGAAGGCGAAGAAAGAGATCGATTGGCGAGCGCCCGTGCCGTCAATCAACTTTCTCATTACATCTCTGGTGTGGCGGCAGGATCACAACGGCTTTACGCACCAGGATCCCGGATTTCTCGACGTGGTCACTAACAAGAGTCCCGACATCGTGCGAATCTATTTACCGCCGGACGCAAACTGCCTGCTCAGTGTGACGGATCACTGTCTTCGGTCGCGGGACTACGTCAACGTCATCGTCGCGGATAAGCAGGAGCATCTGCAATACCTCACCATGGAAGATGCAGTCACTCACTGCACCAAGGGCATCGGCATCTGGGACTTCGCGTCCAGCGACAACGGTGAAGATCCCGACGTCGTGATGGCTTGTGCCGGCGACATCCCTACCATGGAGTCCCTTGCTGCGGTCGCAATCCTGAAGGAGCACTTCCCCGATTTGAAGATTCGATTCGTCAATGTCGTGGATCTTTTCCGCCTCATGCCGGAGACTGAACATCCACATGGACTCTCCGATCGCGATTTCGATTCGCTCTTTACCACCAACAAGCCGGTGATCTTCAACTTCCATGGCTATGCTGCGCTGATTCACAAACTTAGTTACCGGCGCGCGAATCACGAAAACATCCATGTGCGGGGGTACAAGGAAAAGGGCAGCATAAACACACCGCTCGAACTTGCGATTCTCAATCAGATCGACCGCTTCGATTTGGCAATTGACGTCATCGATCGTGTTCCGCGCCTGCACCCCATCGGCGCCCACGTCAAGGAATGGCTGAAGGGTCAGATCATTGAGAGCATCAACTACGCTCACACCGAAGGCATCGACAAAGAAGAAATTCGAAACTGGAAATGGCCGGGATAGGAAATCTGAGGCTACGTTGCCAGCGATTACCGGTTGGTCAGCCGGAAATCAGCCAGTTTGGTCTCAATAGGTACATCGTGGGCCGATTTGACCCGCAGCAATGCTTCAAAGGGCTTCACGTCCGTTCCGCTTGTATAATTCAGCCGTTTCAGTAATTCATCGAGAGAGCTCTGGTCACAAACATAATCAACGGCAGCCTGCGTACTGACGGTCGAGCGGCCCGCAAGAATCAGTGTCCAGTGAGAGTGGTCCAGGCCGGGCATCAGGGCAATGAGGGCATAATCGGTATCCTCCTTGCTGGCTTCCGAAGCGGGAGGATATATGCCTGTTTCGCCGGCTCGCGGATGAACATCGGCAATGACTTCGTTCCACTTATTTTCCCCAATCGGCACACGGCGGAATACAAACTCCTGAGTGGTTGGGATCTGCCTGAGCGTGAGATTCTCCATTGGAGATCCTACGAAGATGAGATTGTTGCTTCGAGCCTCGTCAAATGTGAAGAGGCCTCCCGGCTTGGCAAGGAAATGGGCTCCAGCTTTCTGGAACAGGCGGTCCAATTCCAATACCCCCAGCAGCTCTCCGATTCCGGTGTAGTGTTGGTTGATTTGATCGCGCGAGTCTCGGGACGGTACGAAATAGCGAAACCCAGTCTCGGGGTTTCCGACGAATATCGCATTGCTGAAAACGACAATGGTTTCCTGAGGTCCACGGAGGAATGGGTTCCAGAAAGTCTGAAACGACGTTGGCAATGGGAGTGCTGCAGTCTTCCCGACGGCCGATTCCGGCGCCCCGCGGTGGATAACATAAATCACGGATCCGCCGGCCACCAGCACGAAGGCTAGAATTGCGAGTGCTAAAGCGACCTTTCTTTGAACTCCGAATTGCGCAGTTGACTTTGGTTCCTGGAGGTCTGTTCTGCGCTCGAACGAGAGTGTATAGGTGCCCTTGGGTACATCGATGAGAACCGGATCGTGGGCTCCAGCCGATTGGTAGTACTCGGCAAGCCTGCTGCGCAAACGTCCGGTGAGGACTCGAACGCTCGAATCCAACTGCGGGTCAAAATCCGGAGCCCGCTCCAAGGCCTCGGTGGCAATTTGATACTCCTTTAGATGATGTGTGGGAGAGTTCAAACTGTGATCTGCCAGGTACTGCAACAATTTGCATAGGCTTTCGGACCGCTGTAGCAAGGGGCTACTTATTAAGCGATCGACCTGTGCACGGCATTCCTGCGGAATGGGAGCCTGGGGATGGGAATTACCATGTAACGTTTCTATAACGTCCGGCATATGTACATGATTATTCAAGGTTTACGCTCCGCAATTGTTTCAAGAACCTAGACAAACCTAGTTGAAACTTGCCACGCCGCAAAAAACCTGACTATTCTCCGTGCAGTCACAGATTGTACGCGTCTGAAGTGAGATCGGCAACGCAGCAGCGTTCCCGGCAGTTCCGGTGGATACGGAAATAGGGCAAGTGCAACCACAGATGCAACGAAGAAGGAGAATCAAATGTTCGTTTCGGGGGACAGCATGAAGTCAAGAAGCAACTTAATGGTGATGGCGGGCCTGTTGGTTGTGCTGCTGACGGCCTTTCCAACACTCTGCCTTGCTCAGTTCAACAGCAGCCTTGAGGGCACTGTGACCGACCAGACCAGGGCGGTCGTAGGAAACGCCCAGGTCACTCTGCACGATCCGGAAACCGGGATCGATCGCACCGATGTAACGCAGGCCACGGGTTACTACCGGTTTAACGGAATCGGCCCTGGAGACTATCAGGTTATTATCGAAGCCAAGGGCTTTGCGAAGAAAATCATCACTGCGCATGTAACCCAGGATCAGCTTGCCAGCGTGAATGTCACTCTCGCTCTGACCACCGCCTCTACCACCTTGACTGTGACCGGTCGAGCAGACCAGTTGAATCCCGATGAGACGCGTCTGCAAACGACGCTCGATGCGGAGCAGATCGAGAACCTTCCGCTTCAGAACGGGAGCGTGCTTGAGACGGTGCGGGTTGCGCCGGGCGTCACGGGAATCGACGAGGATCGCTCGCTATGGATCATCAATATCAACGGCAGCGAGGGTGGACCGAATGCCCAGGCCGACGGACGGCCTAACTCCAGCAGCGCCTACCAGCTTGACGGCGTCAGCATCCAGGACAACACCGGCTACGCCGGCGGCGCTAACCGCCCAATAACTTTTACGCCAATTCAAGATGTGGTTCAAGAGGTCGCTGTCGAAGTCAACACCTATTCCGCTGACTCCAACGGTTCCTCATCGTTCAAAGTGAACATGACCACCAAGGGCGGCACAAACAAATTTCACGGCTCCATCGGCGACCGGTATAGCGACCGCAACCTGAATTCGGTGGCATACGGTTCCGTTCCCCAGGTCTCCAATGCCCGCCGCTGGTACAGCGCAAGCCTGGGCGGCCCCATCTGGAAGGATAAGACGTTTTTCTTCTTCTCCTACCTGCTTCAGCATCAAACGACTCCTGTTCCAAATGGCGAAAATACCGTGATGGACAATTCCTTTACCGGGACATGGGCTCCGGCAAACTTTCCCAACAGCGTGACCGTGGCGAACCTGCTCGCGCCATTCCCGCTCGGCAATGCCACGGGGGGTCAATCGTCGATCAATACATTTGT
Source organism: Occallatibacter sp. (assembly GCA_049515455.1). GTDB lineage: Bacteria > Acidobacteriota > Terriglobia > Terriglobales > Acidobacteriaceae > Telmatobacter. The sequence continues at coordinate 3,833 of JBEKUB010000012.1, read as the reverse complement.
CAACGTGGCAACTACCGCGCAGGATATGTACGGGACCAGCACGCCAAATGTGTGCATAATAAATGATCCACAAGGTATAGCCCCCTCCGTTCCTATACCCTGCACCCAGGTTATTAACGATAACGTCATACAATCCCAGGCTCCAAGAGTCAACGGCTTCCAGCTCGATGGCCGCATCGATCAATACTTCCGGGGCGGACAGGATCGCATCTACGGCGCCTACGTCCTCGAGCCTCAGGTATCTGACTTCCTTTGGTACCGGCCGGGATTCAACTCCACCACTCCCGGTGGAACCCGTTACGTGAACCTCAACTACACCCACATCTTCTCGCCCAACCTGATCAGCCAGACGGCCATCAGCGCTGTGCGTTTTTACAACTCCTTCGACTCCGCCCCGTCCAACACAATCCCTTTCTTCAATTTCGCTATTGGCGCCGGGGATGGGGCCACCGATTACTTCGGAACGCCGGGCCCGACAAATTCAAAGTCCCACAACTATCAACTCCACGAGGACGCGACCTGGACCCACGGCAGGCACAACGTCAAGGCGGGGTTACTGGTTGCGCACATGGATAACTACCAGAACAACGCGGGCTATGATTCCAAGCCGCAAGTTGTTTTTTATGGCCCCCCCTGTTTTTGCAATAACGCTAGCATGCTGTACGACGAGCCATGGTTTTACAGCCTCTACAGCACCCTGTCCGCAACAACCGGCAAGTACCGGGGCAATATTTCAGGATCCCAGGTACTGCAATCTGGACTCTATGTCCAGGATGACTGGAAGATTAAAAATAATCTGCTGGTTACCCTCGGTCTTCGCTGGGATGACTACGGCAACCCATCAAGCTATGGGAACCTCTCGCTGCCGTGGCATAACATGATGTCGCCGGCGGGGGCTTCGCTGATGGCGAACATCGAAAGCGACAGCATTTCCACGGTCGCGGTCAGCAACGCGTTTGCTTCCTCCCAGGACATCAACTTCATGCCCCGCGTTGCCTTCGCATGGACGCCTTTTCCGAATCGCAAGCTCACGGTTCACGGCGGCGCTGGATTTTACGAAGACGCTATGAACCTTGGCGGCGTGGTGAATGGGTTGGCGGGCAACACTCCCGGTCAGCTTAGCCTATCCTTCAACACGGGCAACCCAGTTGGCACGCCCACCGCCGACGTGGACTCGCGGAACCTCTACGGAACCAACGCGAATATCGGACCTCCGTACGGCCGCACATACACCCATCCGCTCATCGTTACCGATGGCTTTGACAGTCACAATGAGCCCTGCGCAAATGTCGGCTGCACCAGCATTACATCCACTCAAATTAGTGCCGTGTATCCCAAACTGCAACCGCAAAAGACCACTCAGTACAGCCTTCAGGTGGAGCAAGAGTTCGCTCACAACCTGATTGCCGGCGTGGGTTACTCCGGCTCGCTCTCGTGGAACCAGTACGTGAGCGGGGACTACAATAGCTACCCGGGCGACCTGATTGCGAATGGCGGCACCGAGTGCCGGCTCCCGGTAACTGGTCTACCTAGTTGCACACCTGAGTGGGGAGGCATCTACATGGCCACGGGCGCCGAGAGAGGCAATTACAATGCCCTCATTCTCACTGCCCGTCAAAACTATCACCGCTTGAGTTGGCAGGCATCTTACACCTGGGCCAAGACTCTCGCCTTCGGCGGTACCACGGTCAACGGCAACTCCAGTGGCAATAACACCTCCACCAGCGTTCTCGCCAACATCTATGACCCGCAACGCAACTATGGTCCGGTCATCGCTTCAGTTCCACACAGCTTCAACGGAACCGTGGCCTACGAACTTCCCGGAAGGAACCTGCACAATTACGCAGAACGGGAGGTTCTGGGTGGTTGGGAAATCAGCGCCGTTGCAACGGCGCAGTCCGGGACTCCTTTCTCGTTCGTAACATCGGCTGGGTTTAGTAAGACGGCTACCGGCCCCAATAATGGCGGAGATTATCTGGCCAACGGATTCAATGACAATCTGGTCAACGTGGGCCCGGGCGTGAAGAGGAAGGGATACTCCCGCACCCAATTCGAGTCTGGCATGTTTGGGGCGGGTGTCACCCCTGCCAGCGCCGTCACCGCAGGGATATTTTCCAACCCGGCTGGATACGGAACCGTTCCCGTCTACAGCAACCAGAGCCTCAACAGCTTCTACGGACCTGGATACCTGGGGGTCGATAGCGCGCTGCACAAGAAGGTGCTTCTGCCGTGGTTCGGAAGCGGCGCCGGAAGCACTTTGACCTTGGGCATCGAGGGTAGCAACATACTCAACCGTGCGAACCTTCAAATGCCCGGGTCAACCGACCTGGCCAATAGTTCAAGCTTCGCTCAGTCAACTGCCGCCAACCAAGCCCGTGTCTACCAGGTCATGGGCAGGTTCCAGTTCTAAACCGCAACGCAACCAAACAGCCGGCGCGGCCTTTTAGGCCGCGCCGCTCACTTCGACGATGATTGACCTCTCAGATTGAGGGTCTGAATTGTCGTGTACAGGGGAGATTCTCGTGCATTTCCGTCTGGGTTGTCTTGCAGTTTTGCTTGCTCTGGTCCATTCCGCCGCGGCACAAGGTCATGCGGTCGCGCAGGATCAGGCGACGGGCGTGCAGACCGCCTTTGCCCGTGCCCAACATCTGAAGCGGGGAATCAATGCGTCGATATGGTTTGCCCAATCGCCGGGCGATTACTCGGCGGCGCGGACTAACCGGTACATCGATGCCGAAGACATTGCGCTGATAGCGCGGCTGGGTTTTGACAATGTCAGGGTGAGCGTAGATGCAGTGCCACTGGAAAGTGGAACGCTGGGCACGGATGGATTGAACGCTGATTTCCTTGCCCGGCTTGACCGAGCCGTGGATACGATACTGGCGCACGGACTTGCGGTCCAGATTGACCTGCACCCGGAGGTCAGCTTCAAACAGCAGTTGAGCACGAACGATGATGCTGTGGATAGGTTGACGAGGCTGTGGCGGCGGCTGGCGGCACACTACACCACACGCGACCCGGAAAGGGTCTTTTTTGAGATATTGAATGAGCCGGGAATGACTGATGAGTACCGTTGGGCCGGGATTCAAGTGCGGCTGGCGGCAGCGATTCGTGAGGCGGCGCCCCGGCACACCATCATAGCCGCGGGAGCGAACGGTTCCAGCATTGCGGACCTGCTCAATCTATTTCCGCTCAACGACGGCAATGTGATCTATAACTTCCACTTCTACGATCCGACACAGTTCACGCACCAGGGAGCCGGGTGGGGCCCCGTGTGGTGGACCTATACCCGTGGAATTCCCTATCCGGCCACGGAGAGCTCAATGAAGGAATCTTTAAAGCAGGTTCCCGATGCGGCCAGTCGTTATGAACTGGAACGGTATTGGTTGGACCACTGGGATGCGCATCATATCCGGCTGCTGATCGATGAGGCGGCGGCATGGGGGCGCGAAAAGAACTTGCCGCTGATCTGCAACGAATTTGGAGTCTTTCGGGATTTCGCCGACACCGATTCGCGGGCGAATTGGATTCGCGATGTGAGGGAAGTATTGGAGGCGGACGACATCGGATGGGCGATGTGGGACTATCGCGACAACTTTGGATTGGTGTTCAAGGAGGACGGACAGCCAGTTCGAGTAGATGAGGGGCTAGTGGATGCGCTGGGCCTCAAGAAATGAATTGGCGCCAGTAAGGTATGGGGATTGCGCACGACCGTCGCGGGCGAAGTCAGGAAAGGATCATACGGTGAACGTGCCCAAGCTCAAGCCGGAGAAAACCTATCTCGTTCCCGCTGTCTCCAAGGTGTTCGATATTCTTGAGCTTCTGGGGCGCGA
>JBEKUB010000011.1:0-122670 GCA_049515455.1 Occallatibacter sp. | reverse complement strand
CGTATGGAAGAATTCAGGCGTCTCAATCCGCCTGGATCATTCAATCCTTAGAGAGGCGGCCAAGATCGGGAACGATAAACGCCGCAGGCTCCAGGAGCATCCGCGGACCCCGTCTAGTGGCAGGGTACAAGAGTCCAGTAGCCATGCCGGCTCCCAAAGAACAAATATCGTTTCTTTTCATCCTGTCTGGCCCAAGGCCAGTTGCACGCTTTCGGGGACTCATTTGTGGCAATCAGATGATAGGTATTGGTTGATTGAGAGAATCCATTCATCACAGCCGCGCCTGATTGTAAACGAAATTGAGCGGGCAGATTTTTATTCACCCCATCTACCGACCAATAGTTTGTCAAAGATTGCAATTATTGCAGTGAAGGCTAAATTCGGAGCCAATTCCTTTGCACAAGTGGCCGTTTGAAAATTAGTGACATGGTAGTGACATGGCACTTTAGTGATTGGGAAAAAATCTGTAACTGCTTGATTTAATGGAGCCGACGGTCAGACTTGAACTGGCGACCTGCTGATTACGAATCAGCTGCTCTATCGATGAACTACCTCGGCTACTTCATTGAAGTGTACCGTTGCGGTGGCAAAACGCGGCCATGAATCGACCTTTTGGAGAGCTCCCCACGCACACAGTTCCGCGTGGACTCGATATAACTGCAGTGAAATGTTTGATTTTCAGCGGGCAGACACTAATTCGGAAAGTCAGTGGCCACCTCACACCCTTTTGAGCTTCATGATCTCAATCGTGCATTAGCCCATAACAATGCCGGCCTGTCAGCGCCGGTGCAAAAATCCGCATAGTACCGGTTGAAGAATCGGCCACCCCTTGGCGGTCGTCAGCCGGCTTGATTCTGGAGACAGAGGAGGACCGCATGAGCTTACCCTTGTCCCCAGAATTGATGGGCTACCCATTGTGCTTCCAGAGCACTCTATTGGCTTGGCTGTCGTCAAGTGCATAGCAGATGGGCCGCTGCGGAGTCCACCCCAGGGCGCTCAGCAGCTTCCAGATATGGCCGGTATGGTACCGGACCCCAAACTTTCGCTCTACAAGATCGACCACTCGCGGGCAGGTCCATCTAGGAGTTTTGTAGCCGATCTTCTCGGGGCCTTCGAGCAGCAGCACGAGCAGCCGTTCGCGGTTCTTTTGGTCCAGCCCAGGCTTGCGTCCGGCTCGATTAGCCATCTTCAATCCGGCCTTTCCGTGGCGCCGAAACTGACGCACCCAGCGGGAGACGCTTTGTTGCGTCACACCGACCCGGCGGGCCACGGCGGCTTGAGTCTCGCCCTGCTGGCACAAGCCAATGGCCCTCATTCGGCGATTTTCCAACTCCTCAAAGTCGCGGCGAACACCAGGAGGATTGCCCATGTTTCCTTAGACGCCGGCAGCACGAAAGAAGACACACTATATTATGCAGGATTACTTTTCATACTAGATAGTTCAGAGGGAGGATAGCGACTGCGTTGCGCGAAGGCGTTCGAACTGGACCGCGCGGCGCTGACCCAGTGGCAAAGCTGGTTGTTGCACCCACCGCGATGCTAGTACGTTGCCACACCTGGCACAGCTTTCATCAAGCCGCACCAAGAAACACAAGAAAACAGCAGATTGAAATGGCCGTCTCTCCGCTGGCCCTACCCAAATCTAACCGGCCAAAAGGAGCTTTATGTCTACTTATATTCAGCAGCGCGCTCAGAGTCCTCTGCTTCGTCCGCGCACTAACCCTCCTGCCGCAGTTCAACCGCAACCTCCCTCTTCCTTTCCATCTTCCCATCCGGCAGTAGATCCAAAGGCACCAATGTCGAACGGATCCTCCATTCCAAGGCGCACCCAGATTCCAGCGATCTTTTTGACCATTGAACGACCACCGATTTCGACTTACGACGACAATCCTATATTTGATGGGCGCAGCGCGGCAGCTTTCCTCGGGCTGAGTAGCGAGAAACTCAAAAAATGGCGCCAGCGCAACCAGGGTCCGGACTATCTCCAATACGGACAAGCCGGCCCAGTTCGCTATGAATTGGATACCCTGATGGCATTTCGGGCAGGCCACAGAGTTAAGGTCGGGTCTAAATGATGACCAATACCAGTTTTGCTATCGCTAATCTGCAGTCTCGCTGGCGCTTCCTCAATGACCTTGACCGCACAGGCGATCGGGCTTACACGGCAGCTCTGGCTCTGGATTTCCACTGGGATTGCAGATATCCAGGTACACCGACGAGCGCTTGAGCTTATGTGCGAAGCACTGACCGGAGGGCAGGGGATTTCACCCTAGCCCTCGGGTATGGCCGCGCCATCCACTTCAAAATGGCTGGGTGGCGTGGCGCAACACCAATTATCACCAAAGTCTATGAGTTTAGAACCACGCCCAGATGCGTGACAAAAGGCTAAACAAGGCTTTCGAGCTTTCGTGGGGAGATGCAATGCGAGTCGACCATCATGGCTGCGTTACAGAAGCCACGAATGAAATCACCAAAACGCCGTTACGAGTGCCGGTTGAACCGGCCACCTCGTAGCGGAGGAAAGACTTGACGCAACATCAGATCCAGCTTGCCGAGACGCCAGTCCCGGCGTTTCTGCCCCTGCTCTCAGATAAAGATCTTGCCCAAATCCTTGTGATGACAACCGACTGGGTACGCTTCCATGCCCGCGAGATTCCCGGCTTCCAGAGGCTCGGATCCTACTTCCGATTCTGCAGCGAGAGTGTCGAGCGATGGCTAGGCAGCCTTGATCCACTCTTCGAGGCGGAGCGGGTTGCAGAACTTCTGAAAGTTCCCGAGTCCTGGGTGTACGCAAACGCCGATGATATCCCCGGCGCGCTCCGCCTGGGCCGATACGTGCGATTCCGCCCAACAGAAATCCACAGGCTCCTCGTGGGGTCGGAGGTTGTGCAGTGATGACCTTTGATGCTACAAAGAGACCGCGATTGAAGCACCCCGGAGGGAGGACCGTGGTGCAGCAGGAACGCTATCAGCGGGCCCAGGTGCAAGATCTTGGGTCCAAGTGGAAACTTTTCTATTGGGATTACAACCGAACCCCGCGCCAGAGACGAACCAAGTCCTGGGCGAAGAGCCGGGTGCCAGGTCAACGCGAGGCACAGCGGCTCGGCGACCAGTTCATGGAGCGAGTCAATGAGCGGAACAACCAACCACACCTTTTTGCAAGCGACGAGGAAACCGTGCAGGCCGTCTACAACAAGTGCCAAGAACTGACATGGCCACATCTGAAGAACTCCACGCGCAAACAGTACGAGGAGAACTTCAAAACTCATCTGCTGCCTGAATTCGGCAGTAGTAAAGTCCGCAAGCTGACAACGATGGATATCCAGGAATATTTCAACACGTTGTCTCCCGGGCTGTCCCCGAAGTCGATCCGGCTGATACATGGAACGTTCCGCGCCGCTCTGAACCAAGGCATTGCGTGGAGCATGCTTGACCGGAATCCGGCGGTTGGGGTGAAGCTGCCGAGAAAGCGGACGGTGAAGCCAACGGTGCTTCTTTCACTAGCGGACATCCGCCGGATGATCGAGACGGTGAAGGAACCGACGAAGTCGATGATCACGCTGATCGTCTTCGCATCCATGCGTCCGGGTGAAGTTCTTGCCCTTCGGTGGAAGGATATCCTTCGCGATCGCATCGTCGTCGACGAACGTGTTTATGACAATGAGTTCGACGATGTGAAGACGGATGCCGGCAAGCGCGAGGTGCCGTTCGACAAGCACGGCGTCATTCTGGCGGCGGTGCAGCGGATGTGGGCCAGCAACACGAAGTTTCGTAAGCCGGACGACCTGATCTTTGCCAACAAGTCCGGCAAGGCGCTAGATCGGCATAACCTGCTTCACAGGCACGTGAAGCCGGTTGCAGAGAAACTGGGGCTTTCAAAGACCATAGACTTCCGGAGCTTCCGGACCATGCATGCCAGCCTGATGCGGCGCTTCGGCGCTCGCCTTGAGGTCGCCCGCGACAACATGGGCCACGCAGGGAGCTCGGGCAGCATCACTTTGGATGTCTATTCGAAAACCTGGTGGAACGAACGAGTGGATGCGGTCAGCAGAGTGGTCGAGGCTGTCTTTGCAGAACCGGACAAGGAACATGAAGAGGAGGAAGGAAGCGCTACTCCGTCGAAGGGCCTTCCCGACGGCGGAACTAGCAAAGTGTGGATGGTCGGGGAGAGAGGATTTGAACCTCCGACCCCCTGGTCCCGAACCAGGTGCTCTACCAGGCTGAGCCACTCCCCGAACTTGGGTTGCAGAGCGTATCGTTGGGGCGCGGCCTGGCGCGTTTTTCCCCTGAGTGCGCTTCGACCAGTGTAGCAGAATCCGAGCAGTTGCAGGGCAGGCCCTTGCCTCCGCAGACCTCGCATCAGCCGGCAGCCCCCAGCTTTGATTGTCATCCTGAGAGAACGCAGCGAGTCGAACGACCTGCGGTTGCTTTCCTCGTAATTCACGCACTTCAGAGGTATCGCTCTAGTCGCTCTTCGAGGAATTACTATCCATCCCGGCGGGCAAATCCAGCGCGACCAGGGCAAAGCGCGTCTTGCCGTCCTTGGGTTCCTCAAAGCCCACAATATGCTGGTGCCGCCTGGAACCGGCCTTCAACTCCGGCCCGTTTTTGCCGGAACTATAATCTCCGCGGTTAACGCGCACATGGTTGCCATTGTCGTCGGAACAAGTCAATCCCTCTGACGTCTTCGTCGGGGTTCCCACCGGCTGATTGCCTTGGCAGGTTATCACGTCGCCGTAGCGGCCCAGAGCCTTTTTGTAAAATGCAGTCACCTGCTCCTGCGTGTCTGAAGTGCTATAGCTCACCGCCCGTACACGCAGCTCCCACTCGCCAAAACCCAGGTGAACATCGGCAGATTTGTGCTTGTCGTCGTCTGCCCTCTGCTCCGCACCCGGGTACACCGGCAATCCCAGGTCCGATGCTGATGTCTGGTTGGTATTTACATGGACGCCGCCAAAGGGCGTATCCACCTGGACGTTCTTATCCTCGCCGTTGGAGTTTTTATCCACATGCACCCAGCATCCCGTCAGCCCGGCGGCCAGCGCCAGTCCCGCCAGCAGAATTGTCGTTTTCGTCATCATGCAAATCGCCCTCGTTCCCTGTTATACGTCCGCAGGTCAGGAAAGGTTCCGGAAAATCGGCTCTGGGGTCAGTGCGCCTGCGGCCCGTCTTCCTTGCTGCTGGTGCCATACAGAATCGCCGCCACAAACACAACCACAATCACTGAAATCACAAAGTAGGGGGAAGTAATGTCCATTGTGCAAGCTCCTCAGAGCTCCAGAGTACCAAAAAAGGGGTTCCGTCTCCGAAGCCCCTTCGTTGGTAATCGAGCAATCCCTATTGCTTCATCCCGCCCTGCGGATAATCCACCCGAATGGTCACAATCTCGTAAGGATGCATAGGAACCTTCACCACGTCGCCGGCAACCGTCAACGCCGCGCCTTCCGGCGTCTCCATCATATTGGTCACCGTCGCGCCCGTCGCGCCCGCCGGCACATGAAACTCCGCCATCGTCTCCTTGCCCGCCCACTCATAAGCGCGGAAAATCAGCCCATTCGCATCTTCTGCCTTCTTCACCGCCGTCAGCACCACATTTTCCGGCCCCACCGAAGCAAACGAGTGCTCCGCCGGCAGCGACCCCGCATGCGCCGTAGTCACCACCGCCGTCAGCGGATAGTTGTACTCGTACCCATGCCGAATGGTGAGCGCGTCCTTCCACGTCCCCGCATGCGGATAGAGCGCGTAGTGGAAGTGGTGATGCCCCTGGTCGGCCTCGGGATCGGGATCGACAGGCGAGCGCAGCAGCGTAAGCCGCAGCACATTCCCTACCGCGTCGTACCCATACTTCGAGTTATTGATCACGCTCAGCCCATGCTTTCCGTCGCCCAAATCAGCCCAGCGCATTGCCGGAACCTCAAACTGCGCCTTCTCCCACGAGTTATTCCGCGTAGTAGCCCGTTCGATGGTCCCATAAGGAATCTCATAAGTAGCAAATGGTCCCGAAGCCGCCAGCGGAAACGCCGCCTTCAGCAGCACATGCTTCTCATGCCAATCGATGTCGTTCTCGACATCGATGTAGTCCGCCTCGTCTGGAATGGAGATGGTCTGCACAAACTTCGAGTCTTGCCTGTGGTATGTAATGCGTATGGCTTCCGCGCCGAGGAAGGGCTTGATCACCTCGACGGAATCCGCCTTGGTAATCGTAGCTGGCGTCGCATCCAGCGTGCCTGGGTCTACGTTCCAAGCGTCGTAGTCTTTCGGCAGGTCTTTGAAGAATTGAAGCTGGTTGCCGCAAGCTCCACTTGCTATCGTTTCAGATTTTGTCGCCTTCTCAAAGAGGCTCATGATGCATCCGGTCGTCTTGTCTACGGCCACATGCACACGGCGGGTGTCGAGCGTGACTAGGTTGCCGCTTTCAGCCGGCATAGCGCCACCGAAGTAGTCGGTATGCCTCTTGCCGCCAATATACTCGACCTTATATCCGAGCGCAGGAACGTGCGTTACGAGCAGCGGTACCTCAAGGGGTTTGGCCGCCTTGCCTTGAACCCTCACTGTTACCGTACCCGACCGCTCCCATCCCAGCGGGTTGTAAACGAGCACCGGAATCCCATCGCTCTCAGTGTTAATGTGTTCCGCGACAGTTTCAAGAGCCCCACTGGAAATCTCATTCGTAGACCAGCGCACTACATCGTAATCCTTCTGCGCATCCTTATAGATCACGCCAATCCCCGACCCCGCCGCCAGATCGTGGAACTGATTAAAGAGCACCTTCTTCCAATCCTCAGTCAGTTCCTTCCCCGGATACTCGCGTCCATCCAGCCATGCCAATGAAGCCCACTTCTCCGCATTCAGCACCTGCTCCTCGGCGTCGCGCATATTCCGCTTGTGATTCGCCTGCGTAGTAAAAACGCCGCGATGATATTCGAGATACATCTCGCTGTTCCAGGTAGGAATGGCCACCTTGTCCGGCACAGCCGCCGGCACCGTATATCCCTTGGCAATCGACTGATAATTCCATGTCGGACTATCTGGTGCAATCTGCTTTTCAATCGAAGTAAAGAAACTCTGCGCCGTGCCGAACTCATACTTCGGAGTGACGTGCCCCGGCTCAGCCCAGTGCGAAGCCTCGTCCAGAATCGCCCGCGTAGGTCCGCCGCCGTGATCGCCGATGCCGTAGAGATCCATCATCTCCAGCATGCCCGGCGAGCGCTGGCGCGCCACCTTCAAATTGTCTGAGAGCCGGTCCGGCTGCATATCCAGGTTCACATAATCGTGCGGAAAATAAGTCAGCACCTTCGACCCATCCGGCGACTCCCACCAGAACAATTTAAACGGAAGTTGATTCGTGTCGTTCCACGTCATCTTCTGCGTAACAAAGTAGTCCACGCCGCTCTTCTTATAGATCTGCGGCAACTGCCACGTATATCCAAACGAATCCGGATTCCACCCAATCCTCACGTCCACGCCGTAAGCATCCTTGTACCACCGCTTGCCCACCAGCAACTGCCGCACCAGGCTCTCGCCGTCCGGCATATTCAGGTCCGGCTCAACCCACATGCCGCCCACAATCTCCCAGCGGCCCTCTTTGATGCGCCGCGCGATATCCGCATTCAGCTCCGGATACTTGTCGGCCATCCACTCGTTATAAGCCGCCGCCGATTGCGTATAGGTGTAATCCGGATACTCATACATCAGTTGCAGCGCGGTCCCGAAGGTCCGCTTCGTCACGTCCACCGTCTCCGTCCACGGCCAAAGCCACGCGGCGTCAATGTGCGCGTTCCCGGTCAGATGAAAGCTCGCCTTCTCCAGCAGCGGCTTCAGCGCCTCAAGCCGGACGCGCGCCGCTTTGAGCGATGTATCGAATTCGAACTGCGACTCCGATTTCGTGATTGCACTACCCGATGCAGCATGGTCCAGTGCCGCGATATCAACCGCCTGAATCGCCGCATTCAGCGTATCCATTTTCCCTGCGTCTCCCGGCGCAAGCGAAGGCACCAGCAGCGCCGCCGATAAAAACTCCTGCCGCAAGTCCCCGGGATTTGGCCGATTTTCAGGGAAGTCGATCTTCAGCGCAGCCCCATGAAATTGCTTGGTATCCACCGTATGCAGCAACTTCACGGCCACCGTCACCTTATCGCCCGGCCGCGCATCGTCAAACAGAACCACCGGCTCAAGATCGTCGCCCATAGCCACGCGCCGTCCATTGAAGTAGAGAATCTGCGGAATCGGCCCATTCGCGCGCGCATGAAATTCAAACCATATCCGCGCCCCGGTCAGGTCATACCCGTTCAGCGTCGCCGGAATCTGGTAAGTCTGCCTGAACCACACCGCATCCTTGCCGGCCTTATCCCCCACGGCGATGGGCTGCCACGAGCTCTCGTCCAAATGCAGCGCTTCGCCGTGCGCAAGATCGCCGCTATGCATCTTCCACGCCCCATCCGGCAGCGCCTCTAAACCAGCGAGCCGTTCGAGAACTGTGCCCGACGCAGCCGTCAGCCCCGCGGGCATCTTTTGAGCCGGGCCGTCCTGGGCCATCGCACGGCCGGTAAACAACAACGCTCCCGCAGCCACAAGGAGCACAAATACAAGTTGACGCAATTTCAAAGCGGAAGTCATGGCGAAAAACCCTCCGCAGCATTTTAGGTTATTTGCGCGCTTTTTGGCACAACCGGAATTTTGTTTAGTTATCAGATTGATATCAGCGGACGATCGTTGAAAAAATAGACGCAAAATAAATGAGCCGTAGCCCCTGAGGTTCAACTCGATCGGCATCACAAACCCCACTAATCTAGCGCCACCAGCTCCTTAGCCGCCTTCCGTCCCAGCCGAATGCAGTCCGGAATCCCGATCCCGTCGTATGCGTTCCCTGCCAGCCGCAACCCCGGCAGTTCAGCCACGCGCGCCGCAATCCGCTCCATCCGCTCCTGGTGCCCCACGGCATACTGCGCCATAGCCCGCCGCCAGCGCGATACCTGCGTATATTCTGGCACCGCATGAACTCCCAGAATCTCCTTCAGCTCCCTCCGAACCGTCCTCACCAGCGTCTCGTCCGTCTCAGCCGCCAGCGCCTCGTTTCTCATTCCTCCTAGAAAAGCCCTCAGCACCGCCTTGCGTTCCGGTGTCTTGCCCAAAAACTTGCGATGAGCAAACGTGCAAGCCAGCATCGCGCGTCCTTCGACGGCCGGAACTAGAAATCCGAATCCCTTCGGCAGCCGCCCCAGCCTAGCTCTGTCGTAGATCAGGTTCACGGTGATTGAAGAAGAGTAGGGAATCGCGCTCAATTCCTCGCCCAGCACCGCGTCCACCTTACCCAGCAGCTCTCCCGCAGCCCACGCAGGCGAAGTCATGATCACTGCTTCGTAAAACTCTTCTTTTCCGCCTGCTTGTACCTTCCAGCCCGCCTCCACCTTCTCGAGGCCCGTCACCGGCGTTGCGCACCGCACCCGCGTAGGATCGAGCCGCGCCGTCAGCGCATCCACGAGCTGCTGCATCCCGCCCCGCAGCGTGGAAAAAACTCCACGCACAGCAGGCCTCGCATTGCCGCCTCCGCCGGTGTCTGCTTTCTTTCCAGCAGCTACTCTGGCTCGCATCGCCCGGTGCGCCGCCAGCATACCCCTCGTCAGCGATCCGTACTCGCTCTCCATCTCCACCAGCCGCGGCAGCACCGTCCTCGCGCTCAGTTGTGCCGAGTCCCCGCCGAAAATCCCGCTCAGCAGCGGATCGGCCAACCGCTCCACCGTCTCCACCCCAAAGTGCCTCTCCACCAGTGAGGCTACCGACTCATCCGGCAGCCCGCTCGGCCGTGGCGGCAGCATCAGTTCCATCCCCATCCGTATCTTTGTTTTCCAGCTGAACAACCCAGTCAGCGCAGTCGGAATCAGCTTTGTCGGCACCAGGAACATCAGTCCATCCGGCAGCGCGACGAGCCGATTGTTCACTACGATCCAGGTCTTGCGCGCCGCATCATTTGATGGGATGACCTCGTCTCCCAGCCCCACTTCGCGGCACAACTCCGCAGCCGCCGGCTTCTCGCTCAAAAACGAATCGGGTCCCCGTTCTAGCACCGCGCCGCACACAATTTCCGATGCCAAACATCCGCCCAGCCGCCCCTGCGCCTCAAACAGCGTGTAACCCATCCACGCGCCCGCCGCCCTGGCCTTTTCAAGCTCAAATGCGGCCGCCAGTCCCGCAATTCCACCGCCGATGATCGCCGTCCGCATCCAGTCGCCTCACCCATCATTAAAGCAGTTTCCATCCCGGTACGAATGCTTCAAGCAAAATCTTTTCATTACCGCTGACTTCCCAACTTGCTCGCCCAGCAAGCGGGACCAATTCACCAACCCGCAAAAAAAGAGAGCCTGGGCATTTGCCCAGGCTCCTTCAAGTTTATTTCAGCCAAAGCGGCAGTTAGTTGATGGTATAAGTCGCCGAGCTGACCGCGCTGGGTGACGAATACCCCGGAGCTACCGCGATTGCCTTGATCGTCGACGATGTGGAGACGGTAATATCCGCCAAAGCTCCGGTGTTCTGTGGCGACATTGGCGGCGGTATCACCGGGTATTCCATCGTCGTCCCCGTCGGTGGATACGTGGGCGTCGACCCGTCGGTCGTGTAGTAGAACGTCGCATACGGATACGTTGTCGAGTTAAACGTAACCGCTGTCGCCGTGCTATACGTGCCGGCCGAAGGCGTAAACGTCGGCGCAACCACCGTCGATCCAGGTACCACAACTGTGATCGGGGTGCTTGTTGTCACGCCGTACCCCTCTCCCGCTCCGTTGTCTCCATACTGGTTCACTGAATACAACGTATAGGTCTGGGTCGCGGTGGGACTGATGGTTACGCTCCCGCCGCCGGCCTTTACCGGCCCGATCATATCGATGTAGTCGTACGAGTCTCCGCTCACGCTGTAAGTAAACGTGACCGGTGTTCCCGCAGACACAGTCTGATCCGATACCGTAAAGCCGCTGATCACCGGCGCCGATCCGGTTGGAGCAGTTACTGAATCGTAGCCGGGGTATTCAGGCGTCATCTGGATAACCGTGAAGTCAGACGACGGAATTCCCGCCAGGCTCTCCAAGTCGCTGTCGTCCCAGCGCGAGTCGGTTGCGCCCTGGATATACAGGTAACCGCCGTTGTCTGCCATGATCATTCCGTATTGTTGGAATGCGGTCAGGATCGCCTGGTCGATCGCCGAGTAGCCGGAGATGTCGAACGTCGAATTCAACCGTATCCGCATCCCCTCCACCACCGGCGCGCCATAGACGGTGCCTGCGGCGTGGCTTGCCGGTTCCACAAAGTACCCGCCGTTAGCGTCGTTCTTGGACTGCTGCATGGTGTAGCGAATCGCGTGTTTGATCGTTCCTGAAGCCGCTTCATCGTACTTCACCAGCCCGGCCATCACCGACAACCCGGCCGCATCCGTTGAAGTCCAGCCCCACGGACGATAGTTGCCGTTGGCCATGTCCCAGATCACTTCTCCTGAGGCATCGTAAAGCCCATTGCAGTAGTTGGTGTTGAAGGTCTCATACTCCCAGCACCCGTTGCGGTCGAGTACGTTGGTATGAGCATCGCCCTGGTAAGTATCCGGCCAGCCCGAGCATGCGGCAAGATCGCCTTCGATCGGAACGTTTGCAGGATACGGTGCCACAACGACATCGCTGTTATTTGCGTAGTCGATCACGTTGATGGGCACCCTCGGTGTTGTCCCGGAATCGACAATCATGAACGGTATGCCGCCGTCTCCAGGCGAGGAACCAAAGTTCACATGGGTTGATTCACCCGCAAATCCGGACGTAGTTTGAATGGCGGCATTGTTCGGATCAACCGCCGCGTTGGCGATGTTGGTGTTCCATTGAGACACCAGGCCGTTCGTCGCGTTTTGGAACGGAACAAATCCGTTCAAGTTAGCTGTCCCTGCCACAGATGTGCCCAGCGACATGCCGTCGCATTGTCCCGTCGCCGTGTTGATGGTATAAACGGCCGAAGACACGCCGCTCTGTTTATATCCGCTCGCCGTTGCGATTGCCTCCACCGTCTCCGTCGCGGTAACACTGATCGCGCTCGTGTACCTGGTCGAAGCGGTTGTTGGCGTGCTTCCGTTCGTCGTGTAGTAGATTGTCGCGCCCGAGGTAGCGTCGCTCAGGGTTACCGTCTGCGAGGTGTCATAGTCCCCGCCAGCCGGACTGAACGTTGGTCCCGCTGCTTGTGCCTCGCCGATGGTATATGTCGCGACGCCCGTGGCGCTAAGCGAATACCCGGGTGCGAGGGCGACGGCCTGTATCGTCTCCCAAACCGACACATTGATCGGCGAACTATAGACCGCCGAGGCAGTCGTCGGCGTGTAGCCGTTGGTGGTGTAGTAGATCGTCGCGCCTGAGGTCGCATCGCTGATCGTCACGTTTTGCGCCGAGGAATACGATCCCGCCACCGGGCTGAACCCAGGCGTGGCTGCTGGCGGCGTAATGGTATAAGTCGCAGATGCCACCGCGCTGTTGGCAAAGCCGCTCGCCACGGCAAGTGCCTCCACCGCTTGCGTTACTGATACATTGAATGGTCCGGTATACAGCGTCGACTCGGTCGTCGCCGTTGTTCCGTTCGTTGTGTAGTAGATCAACGAGCCATTGGTCCAATCACTGATCGTCACCGACACCGGATAGATATACGTTCCCGTTGACGGGCTCAAAGTCGGCAAGGATACCGTCGGTGTCCCCGTCGTCTTCAAGGCCGCAATCACATTCACATCGGCGTCGCTCAGATTTGACGTCGCCGTAGCCGTCTGAACTCCCGTGGCAATCACAACCGAGTCTTCTGAGAAAGCGCTGTCGCCACCGTCATTCGACAGTTGGGTATCTCCATAACCCGGCCCAACCGTAATGTTTGCTCCATTCGCGTTGTCGGTAAAGAACACGAAAATGTAATCGACGGCATTCGTGGTTGCCGCGGACGTAGACACAGTCAGCGCCGTGCCGGTCACAGTGGAATTTCCCGTTTGGTCCACCGTCGTCGTAATTCCCTGCACCTCGTAGATATTGCAGTGGAGGTTGTTACTGGCGTCGTTGTCGTTGCACGTCACGGTATCGGCGCCGGAGCTCTTGTTGGTAGCAGCGTAAACAGCAGCCACCGAGTCTCCTGAAGTGCCCGCGGTCACGATCTGAGTAAAGGTGTTGCCGATCGTGTCCGTTGGCGTGGCGAGCGTCTCCGCGTCGTATGTGCTCTCCGCCACCAGGATCACGTTCCCTGAGGTAACGTTGTTGTTAAACGAAACCGCCAGCGCATCGCTATCTTCGCTCGATCCGCTATTGCTTTGAACGGTCATGATTGGCGTGCCCGGCGAACCGATGGTATAAACAGCCTCACCCACAGCGCTGTTGGTTTCGCCGCTGTGCGTGGCGATCGCCTCCAGTGTCTGGCTGACTGAAACGCTCACCGGCGCTGTGTAATGCGTGGAAGCAGTCGTGGGTGTTGTCCCGTTGGTGGTGTAGTAAATGTTCGCGCCTGAGGTCGTATCGCTGATGGTCACCGTCTGTCCCGAGGAATAGCTGCCACCCCCTGGACTGAAAGTCGGCGTAGCTACCTGGATGGTATAAACCGCCGAACCCACCGCGCTGTTCGTATCGCCCGTGTGCGTTGCCAGTGCCTTCAGCGTCTCTGTTTCTGACACAGTAATCGCACCGGAATAAACCGTCGAAGCCGTCGTCGGCGTACTTCCATTAGTGGTGTAGTAAATCGACGCGCCCGATGTGGTATCGCTGATCGTCACCGTTTGTGTCGCGGTGTAAGTACCCGCGCCCGGACTGAAGGTCGGCGTAGCTACCTTGATGGTGTACTTGGCCGATCCCACCGAGCTATTCGTATCGCCGCTGTGTGTGCCGATTGCCTTCAGCGTCTCCGTCTCAGAGACAGTGATTGCACTGGAGTAAATCGCTGAGGCCGTCGTCGGCGTACTTCCGTTGGTGGTGTAGTAAATCGTTGCGCCGGAGGTCGAATCGCTGATGGATACCATCTGCGTCGAGGTGTAGGTTCCAGCCGCCGGGCTGAAGGTCGGGGTGGCCACCTTTGTGGCCGATGCTGGAGTGCCGCTCGCAAGATATGCGAGGCAGAAGACAACGCTGGAAAAATTCAGCACATTTGAGTGAAGGCGTGATATCACCCAACCGATGGGGAATCGACTGGTTACCATATCAGGCTCCTGTTTTTTGACCCCGGCGCCCCAGCCCGTCGGTGAGTCACCCAAAGTTTCTCTTGAGAGGAACTTAGCGCGACAATTTGTTCACAGGCAAGTGAATTTATATGTAGAGATAAACTGAAGTTGTAGTTACTTAAGTAACGGAAGGCCCGTAATTAATTGGTCAATTGTCGGATAGTTAACAGCGAACTCATAGAATTAGCGATCCTTAGACGGGAAGGTCGCGACTCCAGTAGAATTGGGGGTAATAGCTGTAGTGTGGCAACGAGCCAAATTGAGGTATGCCACGGGATGCAGCTGGCAATAGAACTAAGGAGTCCTGCCATTATCCCGCTTCATCTCGCCACGTCCATTCGTCGCTTCGCTTCTGCCCGTCATGTTTGCGCACTCATCGCTCTAGTAGTGTTCGTAGCTGTCGGTCCCATGGCCAGCGCGCGCAACGCTGAGTACCACAGGCATTCTCATCTCCACGCGACGAGGCACATGCTTTCGAACGTAAGCTTGCCTGAGATGGGCTCCATTTCTGAAGGCGACGTGCCTGAGGATGGCCCAAAGTATGAGCTCAAGCTCGCGAGGCGGGGTGGCGAAATCATCGACGTCATTTACAGGGTGGGCGACACATATATCCCCGAGGCTCTCGATAAGCTCAGCGAATTTCTGCGCGACAGCCACAACGATGAGGTCAAGAGCTACGATCCCCGCACCTTCGACCTGCTCCACACGATGCTTGCCAAGCTGAATCGATCGAGCAGTGTAATTGAGGTCCTTTGCGGCTACCGGACAAAGGAGACGAACGATGCACTCCGTGAGAGCAGAACCACCAACGCGGCAGAGCACTCACAGCATATCGAAGCCAATGCGCTCGATCTCCGGGTTCCTGGCATTCCAGCGGTGCAGCTGCGAGATGCTGCGCTTTCACTCGACGCTGGTGGCGTGGGGTACTACCCTAAAGGTCAATTCATCCATGTAGACACCGGTCCCATCAGGGAGTGGACCTTTGCGCCGCGCCGCGCCGTACACGCTCGCCGCCGTCACCGCGCGTAACCTCGCGGTCTCGCCCTGTGAAGGCAGACGATGGATCAGGGCCTCCAAGGCGCCCGGGCACAGCCATTTACCTCTGTATGATCTTCGGTTGACGCCAACCGGTTCAGGCGCGATTCCACGCCCTAGTCGGCCCCATTTTTTAGAGTTCGATAATCTGAGCTAAGGCCAGTGGAGCCCGAAATGAAGGAAAGTTTCGAATCAGTTCCTCGGCTACAAGAGGTTTGCTGAGGTAGTACCCCTGAAAGCTGTCGCAACGCTGATCAAGAAGGAACGAAAGCTGTTCCGCCGTCTCAACCCCTTCTGCGATCACCTTCAGATTAAGACTCCTTGCCAAACTGATGATCGCAGTTACGATCGAGGCGTCGTCGCGATTCACAATAAGGTTCTTGATGAATGACTTGTCGATTTTGAGACTGGTCACCGGAAACTGCCTCAGGTAGCTCAAGCTCGAGTATCCCGTTCCAAAATCATCGATTGTCAGTTCGACTCCCATCGACCTGATTTCCTTTAGGACCCCGAAAACGACATCCTCGTTTGATAGCAGAAGTCCTTCGGTGAGCTCCAATTCTAGATACTCAGCGGCAAGCCCCGTCTGGTGAAGTACTTGTCGAATCAAATCGCAGAAGCCATCCTCACGAAACTGTATCGCTGATACGTTGATCGCGATTGGCAGAGCCGGCAACCCCTGTTCCTGCCATTTCCGGGCCTGCTCGCATGCCGTCTTCATGACCCATTCGCCAATTGGAATGATGAGACCGCTTTTCTCGCATGCTCGGATGAATTTGTCGGTCGGCATTGAGGTCGAATCGGCGTGATCCCATCGCAGCAAAGCTTCAATCCCGGAGATACATCCGGTGGCGATATCCATTTGCGGTTGATACACAAGATAAAATTCCTGCCGCTCCAAGGCCAAACGTAGACGGTTTTCAAGGCTCAGTCGCCGGACAATAACCTCGTTCATCTCCTCCTCAAAAAACCGGATTCGATTCCTGCCGGCTTCTTTGGCGGTGTACATTGCAGCATCGGCGAACTTGATCAGTGTTTCAGTATCGTCTCCATGCTTCGGAAACAGGCTGACTCCGATGCTGCAAGTCACATTCAAAAGCACACTGTCGTTTACGAAACTTGCTCCTACCGCTTTAAGGATTCGTTCAGCGATCTGCCTCGCGTCCGATTCACCTTCCAGATTGCCGAGAACAACGAGGAACTCATCGCCGCCAAGTCTCGCAACTGTGTCCTGATCGCGAATCAACTCCTGCAATCTTCGTGCGACCTCCTTGAGAAGCAGATCGCCCACCGAGTGGCCCAGCGAATCATTGATGACCTTGAATTCATCCAGATCGATAAAGAGGACTGCGACTTTTCTGTCCCGATTGCGTGCCGCCGAAAGCGCCGTCGCCAAGCGCTCAAGCAAAAGGGTGCGATTCGGCAAACCCGTCAGCGAGTCATAGAACGCGAGGGCTCGAACCTGTTTATCTGCACTCGCCTGCACCGCCAGCATGCGTCGGGAGACAATGATCGCCAGAAACACTAACGCGATAGCGAAAACTGCCTGAACGAAACACAGGCCCAGGGCGAGAAAATGCATTCCATTGTTCAGGTGCTCAGCGAAGGACCGCTCCCTTTGCGAGAGAGAAAGATCGATCTGGAGGAGTTCTTCTCTTAGCGTCCTCCTTTCTGCGTCATTTCTAGCGTGCTCGAGTTCGTCGGCAATAGCGACCAGTCGTAAGGTGTCCTTGTCGCTGTCACGCCATATTTGAATGGCTTTCTCGCACTCTGCGTTCCACGGAGCAATGTTATAGAAAATAATTGCTGTTCGAACGTCTGCCGGCCGGTTTCTGCCCTCAATGAACCCTTCGGCGATAGTGGAATACGTTTGCCGCTTGGTGTCCAGCTCTCGTCGAGCTTGCATATCCCCTACAAGGACTGCCACTTCAGATCGGAAACACTGAAGGTCGTCACTGGACCCTGAAACTGAATAACTGAGCAGGCAAAACGTGGCACGCTTCTGAGCGCCTGCCCACAGATCTTCTCCGACGAGGAATACCCGGTCACTATCTAGAAACTTCAATTCCCACAGGGAGGAAGCGGCGAGCAAAGAAAGAACGACGACAAAAAGCACAATCGTTCGTTGACTGGCCGTGAGGAAGTTTCGTCGCAATTTCATTCTAGGGCCCAATCCTCCGCGATGCGCGCTGACGGCCAAGCTTGTGATTATCAGCAAAACTGGACAAGAGTTATAGCGCGCCTCTGAAATCTATTTGATTCGTTGGGCTGTATATCACCTTAAGTGTCACAGGCTTACCGGATGATGATTATCGTACGGGAATCTGTGAATCCAGTTCTCGAACCAATCTTCATCCCCTGCCATAAAACGAAGCCAAACAAGGCGGAACAAGGGCGTCAACACAGATTCAAGAGTGCATTGCAGCCCTACCCGATCATAACAGCGGAAAGGAGTTGCTGCGACCGGGCGGCCGCGTATTCACGGCGAAGAAGAGTTCAAGTATAGCTACCAACAATTTCAATCGCAAAGCGATTATCCCCTCCAGTCATCCGACAAAGACGCACGGCAGAAGGGGCATTGCTACTCCCACCTTTGTGTTAGAAAAAGTTGCGAGAATGGAACCCAGAAGCTCTTTAGGACCTGATGAAGACCGCAGCCTATTGGTCTACGCGGCTAACCTCGAGTGCTTGTCCAAGGATCGAATCCGAACAAAAGGGGCGCAGGCACAGCCTCCT
Source organism: Occallatibacter sp. (assembly GCA_049515455.1). Classification (GTDB taxonomy): domain Bacteria; phylum Acidobacteriota; class Terriglobia; order Terriglobales; family Acidobacteriaceae; genus Telmatobacter. The sequence goes on along the minus strand of JBEKUB010000011.1, from coordinate 104,697 downwards.
GATCTCCGCGAGCTTACTGGTCTGGTTCGGGTGTGACTGTTCTACCATGTTGCGCCACGACTTCAGATTGAAGGCGTAAATACGAATGCAGAACACGTTTGCGGGGATGAAGCCATACTGCGACGTATGAACTGCAATCACGCAAACGACCAGGCTGTTGACGCCCGAGAGGGCAAGTCCGATCCACTTTTTTGTCCGACAAGAATCGTTGCAATAATAGTAAGAAGACAGGAAAGGTAGTCTAACCGGAACATCTCCACAGCGCGCCCCCAATTCAAGAACTGGCGAAAAGAGAGGAAGCTATCTGCTTTTTTGTATCTGCCGCCACCAACTTGCTATGCATTTGGCCTGCCAAATTGGGCTGGCAGGGTGCGAGGTCCGTTCATCATTTGAGATCAATCAGTTGGTGGCAACGGGCCCGATTTGTCGCTTCAAGTGGATGGAAAGTGACTAAGAAATGATGACGACATTTCGTCTAGGTGACTCTAGGCAGTCACGACACTGTTGGAATGAACACACCGATATCAAAACTCCGGACGACCGCTGGGTGCCGAGTTTCGCATTTTGGACTTGGGGGAGCTTTCATCGCTCGAATCAAGTGAGATGCGTCACATCAGCACTGAACGCGCCCGCGCTATGATCACAACATTCTGAAAAGCTGATGGCTCGGTGGACGACAGATCACGCCACCGTCGGTGAGGTTTAAATAAATGGAGCATGCAATCATCGGCGCAGGCATCGTCATCCTGCTCGGCTACGCTTACGTTTGGATCAGGCACTACCAATCTCGACAGGTAATCTCAACCGCTGAATGGCTGAGGCTGATGCGAGAGACCAATCTGCGCAACGATTGTGCAACCAAGGCGGAGTGACGGGGATACGTCTATTCCAAGCCGTAGTATCCAGCCAACCGCCCTCAATTTTTCCCCGCTTTCTACGCAATTACCCCTGGGAAGTTTTGCGCCCATCGCAACCCAATCTCTTATTGGGGATACCTGACATGTGCGAAAGTTAAAAAGCAGCCAACACTCAAAGAGCAATTTCCGCTCGGCCGGCATTCAACCGAAACTGACAGAGCCCTTCTTAAGGGCGATGCTGTACTTTTGGCAGCGTAACGCGCGAAGAAGTTTACACTGGTAGGCACTCATGCATTGTTCGGAATCGGTAGCCTGAACCGGCAACTCAAGAGGTGTGCCCAAGAGGTGTGATCGTGAAGCTGTCCCGGAGAGAGTTTCTAGCAACTACATCCGCTTTCATTCTTTCGCGCTCAGCCGTTGCCGTTGCGCCAGCGCGGCTTGCTCGAAAAGACTGTTATTTTGGCCTCCACTTCGATCTGCATCCCACGGCAGAGGATAAGGATCTCGGGCGAGATTTGACTGAGGAAATGGTCAACAATCTTCTGGAAAGCTGCCGTCCGGATTTCGTCCAGTATGATTCCAAGGGCCACCCAGGCTATCTTGGCTTCCCATCCAAAACTGGAATGTCGGCTCCCGGCATTGTGCAGGACTCACTCGCCATCTGGCGTCGTGCTACCGCCGCTCACGGCGTCGCCCTCTACAATCACTTTTCCGGTGTGCTGGACGGGCTAGCCGTTACGCGCCATCCGGAATGGGCGAGCGTCGCTCCAGATGGCACTCGCAATTCGCAAGAGACCAGCCTGTTCGGCGAGTACGAGCAGGCATTGATGATTCCAGAACTCGTCGAAGTCGCGCTCAAATACGATCTAGACGGTTCGTGGGTCGATGGGGATTGCTGGGCGGTAAATCCCGATTACTGTCTCGCCGCGAAGCAAAGATTCCTCGAGAAAACCGGAATGGATGCGCTGCCCGGGAAACCTGAGAACAAGGGCTGGAATGAGTTTCTTGAAGTGCAGCGCGAAGAGTTTCGCCAATACGTGGCTCGGTATGTCGATGCCTTGCACCGAGCCAAGCCGGGCTACCAGGTCACCAGCAACTGGATGTACTCGACCTACATGCCAGAGCGCCCTGCCGTGCAGCTCGATTACCTTTCCGGCGACGTCGCCGACTGGGCTGCTCTAAGACAGGCTCGCATCCAGTCGCGTTATCTTTCGCGCTGCGGCAAGCCTTGGGATTTAATGTCCTGGGGCTTTGAGAGAACGAGACACCTGGGACTTTACTCCACCAAGCCCGCAGTGGAACTGGAGCAGGAAGCAGCCGTCGTGTTGGCGCAAGGTGGCGGTTTTCAAATTTACTACGTCCCAAGCCGGGCGGGCTGGATTGACGATCGCATTGTAAAAGAGGCTGCAGAGGTGGGGAAATTCTGTCGTCAGCGCCAACGCTGGTCTCATGGCTCTGAAAGCCTGCCGGAAGTCGGCGTCCTGTTTTCGGGCCGTACACTTTACCGCACGGCCGGCCGGGTTTTTGGCTCCTGGGGAAATGCCGAAGCACCGGCCTCGGGAGCGGTCGATTTGCTCCTTACCTGTGGATATTCTGTCGATCTCATTCCTGATTGGCAGGCGGCGGAGTGCGCCGCACGGTACCCGTTGATTGTCGTTCCCGACTGGCAGGACGTGGGAGACGATGTTGCCAACACGCTTGCGCGATATGTGAGCGAAGGTGGGAACCTGCTTTTATGCGGCGCGGAGAATGCCCGGCTTTTTTCAAGCATCTTCAATTTGCGGGTCGCATCCCGAGCGGCGAACCATACCTATTTGGTTGCCGATGACAGTGGTTTTGCTGAGGTAACAGGAAGTTGGGTTGAGGTCGAAGCTGCACAGCCAGAGGTTGTTGCTTTTGCTTATCGCACAGTTGATACGCGAAAAAATATGTTGCCACTGGCCATTCGTCTGGATCACGGAAAAGGGTCCGTCCTGGTATGCCCTGGGCCGATCTTCTCAACCTATGGAAACGACAGCAGCCCTATCATTCGTTCAGTGGTGCGACGGCTTCTTGTCCCCTTGCATGCGCCGATTGTCAGCCTTGATGGTGACTACGAGAATTTGGAAATCATACTCAGGAAGAAGGACAACCAAACTCTGATTCACCTGGTCAACTCAGCGGGAGCTCCCGTAACCGGCGAGTTCCGCCACACTGGTGTTGTTCCACCAACCGGCCCGATTCGCTTGCGGATGCGCCTGCCGGCAGCACCTTCCAGTGTGGTCCTTGAACCGGAAGGGACTTTGCTCAAGGGAGAATACGAGGCCGGTGAATGGCGTGGAATACTGCCGGACCTCCACATTCATTCGATCGTCAGAGTGAGCGGCGAATCCACATGAATCGGAGTCTCGGTCGAATCGTTGCCAAACTGGCAATAACCAAGTAGTAATTTCCGGTTTGGCGGTAATCCGGGCACAAGCATGGAGGGTGCATTAGCTACCCTTCGGCCCACTGTTCTGTTGTGGGAACTGTAGCCCACTGAAGAATCCTTCACTCTCAGAGGATACGACACTCCGAGCGTTTGCCAGTAGATCGTCCGTAGCTTGGTAGACGTGCTTAACACGCTCTTCCGGTGAAAGAATCAGCCGAGCGTTGGTCAACTCCAATTTCCATTTGGCGCAGAGTTGTTCGAGAGCCATCTGTGCAGAGGAGTTTCCGCGCCACGTCCTCTCCCAGCGATAGAACGAACTTAGACCTGTGAGTGCGGCGATAGTGACGCTCATGACAGAGAGTGCCATGTCCTTCCTCGGCCAGCCACTCGCTGCTACCGCGGGCAGCGAAACACTGAGCAGAATCGTTGTGATGCCCACTACACGAAAACACCACCTGGGAAAGAACGTGTGAGCCTTGTACCAACCTATCCTTGGGTCCACGTATTCTTTCTTAATCAATGAAGCAGCCTCAACCGCATCAGTGAATGTGTCGACTAGCTGTGAATTGGGGTGCTGCATCGGCTGTTGGTTCATAGGGAAGCGTCCTCCAAGGTTTCATTCATGATTGCACAGCCTCGGATCAGCTTCTTCAGACGGAAATCCTCCGCCTCCGGCTCTCCGGCCAAATCATGTCCATGATTTATGTGCGCGAGCCTCAAAAAACGGCTCTGGTTTTGCACCAAAAGAGCCCAAAAATGCGCTAAAACGCTCTCTTTTGCGCCGGTTTTGAATGTTTTTCTCAACTCATAAATGGTCATTTCAGGCAAATATCTATACTTATACCCTTACTTTCTTCAAGGACGAAGCTATACGCTTTATTCCGAATTCGTATAACCCTACAAAATTCATTCTTTTCTCAGCTTATTAGGTTGAATGAATTTTGCTGTTGGCATGTCCCATAGGTGGATTGAATTTCACAATTCGCACGTCAGTTGCCCCGTGATTTTAATCCTGAAACGTCCAGCCGGATGCTAGTTCCTCGCAAAAGCATGCGCCTCATTCTCCAACTGCGGGTCCCAGTTCCGCGGCTGATAGATGCAGCACGGCTCCTGCGCGAGCGGATCGCCTGTAACTGCGTATGCCCGCGCCCGCGACCCTCCGCAGATTTCCTTGTACTCGCAAGCCCCGCATTTGCCTTCCAGCTTGCTCGTATCCCGCAGCGATTTGAAAATAGGCGCGTTGCGATAGATCTCCTGGAGTGGCGTCTCTTTCACGTTGCCGGCATGAATAGGCAGGAACCCGCTCGGATACACATTGCCCACGTGCGAAACAAACAGGAACCCTTTGCCGTCGTTCACTCTCCGAGTCGCCCAACTCGCAGTGCGCGTTTGCGCATCGCTGGTCGGCGCGCCTGCCTCATAACCCTTTGCGTTTCCGCCACCTGCGTTGTGCGGATGCCCATGCCCCATGCGCCGCTCTTCCAAATTGTGCTGCAACAGGTAGCGCCGGTAGTGCATCGCCTCCGTGGTCTTGATCTGAAAGTTCACTCGATGGCCCAGTTCGTAGATCTTTCCGAAGACTTCCTCGAACTCCTCGCCCGAGAGCAGGGCACTCAACTGCCCGCGTCCCACCGGAACCAGGAAAAACACATTCCACATTACGATGGCCAGTTTTTCAAACAGCGCGCATAAATTGTCCAGATCGTGCGCATTGTGTCGGCTGATGGTGGTGTGTACCTGGATCGGAATCCCCGCTTCGTTGGCCCACTCAATGGCCTGGATGGTTCGTGCCCACGCGCCGGGAAGGCCGCGGAAAGCGTCGTGAATCTCAGGCGTCGAGCCGTCGAGCGAAATGCCCAGACGCACCAGCCCCGCCTCTTTCAGCTTGAAAATCGCCTCCCGCGTCAGCAGCGGCGTAGCGCTGGGTGTGAGCGCCACCATCACGCCCTTGCTGGCGGCGTAGTGGATCAGCTCGAATACGTCCTTTCGTTTCAATGGGTCGCCGCCGGTAAAAACAAAAATCGGCACATGCATCGCGGCGATCTGGTCGATCAGCGCCTTGCCCTCGGTCGTCGTCAGCTCATCCGGATGGGCGATCGGCTGGGCTGCCGCCCGGCAGTGTTTACATGCAAGATCGCACGATTGTGTAACCTCCCAGATCGCCAGGAACGGCGTTTCGTCGAAGTTTAACGCCCCGCGTGCGGGAATATTGTGCATCGGCTCCATAACCAACCTCCAAATCGTGTGCAGCAAAAGCGCTTTGCAACTGTCCGGACTGCGGGACCTGCGCCGGGGATCGAGCGATAATCCGATCATTCAAGAAAACTTAGGCTCTGCCGATAAGGTTTATATTCCATTGGAGCAAACCCGTCTTGCAAGATTCAGGCAGAGCACCTTGAATTGATTGATCGCTCTGGAGCGCCACGATTCCGCTTCAGAAGACCACCCCTGAGCAAGTCGGGCTGTGATTGAGATCACATAATCTCCAGGCAACCATCGCGATGCGCGCGTCGTCAACAGGGCAAGACCCGGCATGCTGGCCGCAAATGGCCTCTTAAAGGTGAGTAAAATCACCCGTTCATGTGCCCTAAAGCACTGCAATCGTAACCCGACCCTGTCAAAGTATTGCCGCACCACCAGGAGGTCCCCATGGCACACGTTGTCAAGACAGGGTGGAGCAAACCCTCCACCATCCTCTACGCCTCCGAGATTCCCGCCAACGAAAAAACCTTTTCATTCGCCCTTGCGCAAGCCGTCGAGTTTGGCGCTCATCTCATCATCATTCATGCATACGACACCCTGGTAGTAGCCGCATCGGAGACTACCGGCATCCGCTATTACGACTATGCCGCCGCTGCCAGAGCTGAAAAAGAGCAGCTTGAGCCGCTGGTTCAGAGAGCGCGGTACTCCGGTGTTCCCTGCGAACTGGTTGTGCGCCCCGGATTGCCGGCTGACCAGATTCTCGCCTTCCTGCGCGAACGGGAGGTAGACCGTATCGTCATGGGCACTCACTCACCCGGCCCCATCGGCAAGCTGCTGGTGGGTTCAGTGGCCGAGGCCGTGTTGCGCAGCGCCAATGTGCCGGTCTGCATCGTGGGCCCGGAGGCGGTCAGCGGTGCTTACCGCAAATATGCAACGAGTAACATTCTCTGCGCCGTAAGCCTGCAGGAGGCGAGTCACCTGGTAGCCGGCTTTGCCGCTGAACTGGCCGCCCAGCACAATGCACGCTTGATCTTGCAGCATGTAATCCGACCTCAGGAAAGCATCGAAGTCCTCGCCGGTCACAGCCTCGACCAGCTTGAAGCCGATCTGTTGGCCCTGGTTCCGTCTAGGTTACGGGGCAAGATCGCTGTGCAAACCGTTTTAGTGCCCGGCGATCCGACAGAGGAACTGCTCTACCAGTGCAAGGCGCAGATGGCTGACCTCATCGTTCTGGGAGCGCACGGTGCATCGGCATTCGCTGCCATTACCCGCCACGGCGTGGTTTACAAAGTGTTGGCCCACGCGCATTGCCCGGTGATAACGCTCTCTCCTGCCGTGATAGCGGAGTGCGGCGCGGGGGAAGGAAAGCTCGAATCAAGTGAGGCTTACTTGGCAGGCGTGTTTTAAATATCAAGATCCGCTGCCTGGGTGGATCTTTCCAGGGGAAATGTCCACCCTCTTTCACAAAATGCAATTGACAAATTTAGTGTGCGACCTCTGCAGGTGTCTGTTTCTCTAATACCAAACAGTGAATCAACCAGGTGTTATGGTCGAGGAGCAGATCGTCTATGGAGGCCGGAATTAGATGAACAAACAAGCTATCGAGTCGCATAACCGGAGCGTGCACGGCCATTTCGGACGTTTCGCCGCAAAAGTATCTGGATGGTTGGGCTCCACATGGGCGTTTGTTTGTGCCGGTGTTGTGGTTATTATCTGGGCTGTCACTGGCCCAATATTTCATTTCTCAGCCCACTGGGCTATGGCAATCAGTACGGGGATGGCGATCGCGACCTTTTTGATGGTTTTGCTGATCCAGAACACACAGAATCGCGATTCGCGAGCAATCAATCTCAAACTCAATGAGTTAATACTGGCTATGGACAAGGCTCGAAACCAAATGATCGATATCGAGCGATTGAGTGACTTGGAACTGGATCAGATGCATGCCACTTACGAAAGAATAAGAACTACCTGGGCGGATCGTCAGGCGAAAAAAACCATCGGTTCTCCAGAGAAATAATACCAATCACCCTGGGATTATCTGGCCCTATATTCGATCGATAAGAAAAGAAATGATTTGTGCGTGAACGCATGCGTGCGTGGTTTGTAACGTTCTATTTGAGACAGTGGTTCGTTGGGACAGTGAGTGACGATACCCGAAGAGGTGATGTTATGGATACTCCCAAAAGTAATGTTATGGACAAGGATAGAACAAGCAATGTTGGCAACGTGAGCGGCAGCACCGGTAGACAGGGTGACGGCGATTCTCAACAGCAAAAGGGCAATACCTGGGACAAGGCCAAAGATGAACCCCGCAAAGGCAATGAAAACGTCCCTGGTACGTCGGATCGGAACAAGGGCTCTATAAACGTGCATGACGACGTCATCAATAAAGATCGCAATCAGCCCACGCAGAACCAAACCGGTTCACGATAAATATACCGGAATCCATCAGCACTGTTAGGCGCCCCAATTCAGCCGCGATTGAGGACCGGACAGCGCCAAAATCGGTCCTCTTCGCGGCGGGGGGCGTGAATGAGGTCACCGGATTTGTCTTGATCCTCGCCGGGCTGGCGGCTATTTTCTGCGGCGGATTTTTCAGTACGTGCCACAGCAAAGCCCCCGAAATGGGGCTGATGCAAGTTGACTCTGAATACAGCCTTCGTTGAAATGCCATGGAATATCCAGCCTTGTGCGGGTATACTATCGCCAAGGCGGCTCAAATTTTGGTTGCGCCTCCTCCATGTGAGGTGTGTCTTCCTCAGGGACTCGAGTTCATTCACGCTTGCAGTTCCACCATCGGAAACTTCGCGGTGGCGCGCAGTGGCCCGTGTGCTTCGAAGTCCCATGGACTCATTGGGTTGTGCGCTTCTTCCTGCCTTCTGTACTCTCTGCGGCTCCCCTCTGCCGCGGCTTTCTACCGTGCCAATTTGCGATGTTTGCTGGGCAGAGTTTCCTGTCCAGAGCGGCCCAGTGTGCGCACGCTGCGGCGACGTACTGGACGCGCCGCAGCTGGATTCGAGTCCGGCCAGCGCCGCGCTTTGCCGATCCTGCCGCATGGCGCCTCCGCAATTCGTGCGGGCGGTGGCCTTTGGCCCTTACCAGGACCGAATGAAAGCGGCCATTCACGCACTCAAGTATGACCGGCTTCATCCGGCCGCCCGCAGACTGGGCCAGATGTTGGCTGAGGCAATCGCTCAACTTGCTCCGGACGCTCCGGCCGAGATGCTGGTGGTTCCCGTGCCGCTGCACAGATCAAAGTACGCCCAGCGAGGCTTCAATCAAGCCCGGTCGCTGGCAGTTTACGCACTCGGATATTTGCGCAGATCTCATCCCGATTGGAAGCTGACGCTGGCCTCCAGCACACTGATGCGACTGCGCGCCACTGAAAGCCAGGCCGGGCTTACCTTCCGCCAGCGGCGCTTGAATGTGAGCGGCGCCTTTACAGTCTCCGATCCGGCTGCTGTCAACATGAAGCACATCCTGGTAATCGACGATATTTTTACTACCGGCGCAACCGCCCGCGCTGCTGCACAAGCGCTGGTCCAGGCCGGCGCCGCATCAGTGTGGGTAGCAACGCTCGCAAGAGCGCGCACCATCAGTTCGTTCCGGCGCAGCATCCCTGTAAATGCCACGGAAAACGACGCAAGACCGTCCGGAAATTCTCCGGGCGCGGATTATGAAACGGCAAGCTCTAATTCATCGCAAGACCAACCATCTTTTTGACGAGGGGAAAAGAGATGTCGCTGGGAAAAGCTATGATCCATGCTCGCAAGCAGAAGTCCATTGCCAAGGCCGCCGCATATAGCGGAGACTACGCGGCTGTGCAGCCCAGCCACATGTTGCAGATGCCAGTTCTGGTCCTCAATGCATCCTATGAGCCCATCAATATATGTGGCGCTAGACGCGCACTCGTGCTCGTGCTAAAAGGCATTGCGCGCACAGAGGAGGAGCACGGCCTGATACTTCACGCCCAGCGCAGCCGCATCGCCATGCCTTCAGTCATCCGGTTGCTCGAATACCGCCGCATCCCTTACCAGACCCGCGCCCTCTCTCGCAAAAATATTCTGCTCCGCGACCGCAACACCTGCCAATATTGCGGCGAAGCGCTGCCCTCCAGCGACCTTACTCTGGACCACGTGATCCCCCGCTCCCGCGGCGGCAATTCCACCTGGGAAAATCTCGTAGCCTGCTGCCACGACTGCAACCGCCGCAAAGGCAACCGCATGCTCCACGAGATCGACGACATGATTCTCCTGCGCGACCCACGTCCTTTCTCCCTGCACACCAGCCGGCAGATCATGCGCATGCTCGGCCGAGGCGACGACCGCTGGCGGAAGTATCTTTTCTATTGATGGGCAGCTAATCGCAATTCTTCGGCTGCACACTCATTGATTCCAGTGGCTCAATACCTCATGGAATTAGCACTTTGGGACATTGACTAAGTCATCTGGCCCCTTCATTATCCGCCATATAGCTACAACATAAGGCGCATATACATGTAAGCGAAGAGGTAACAAAATCTAAGCTTGGGGCGCATTGCCCATCGCGTCAACCATAAAAGGGCATATCTGCGAAAGCACCAAGTCAATTTTCTTTGATGAGAACTTAAGGAGGTTTGCGGTTGTCATGCCCGACTATTACCACACCCCCGCGCTCATCCTGACCATGCTCCTGCTTCCGGCGTTCGAGTATCTGTATCTCCGTTACCGCGACACGCGCACGCTGCTCTGGCTTCTTGGTTTCCTTTTTGCCATCGTCTCCATGGTCATGCCCTACGCGGTAGGGCCGTCGAGTTTCTACGCGGGGGATCATCCCTGGCTGGCGGCCGCCGCCCAGACCTCTACCCTGGTTAGTTCCGCGCTGTTTATGGGCTCGCTGTCTCCATTGCATTTTCGTATAGGCCGATTCAACGTTCTTTACGTCGTCCCCTACATTGTTCCACTGGTGGTCTACTCGGCACTGCTCTACGGCGTCTTCAACGGAATACCGCCGGAGAGGCCGCTGTTTTTGATCTTTCCCTTGCTGGGGGCGGCATCTCTGCTTGCGGTCTGCTTCTGGGGCGCTGCCAAAGGGAGCGTCCCTGTCTGGCTGGGCGTTGCCGCCTGCATCGCGCTTGGTGGCATGGCTTTCTGGGTTTGTTTCACACAGGGAGCGGCCTGTGCGCTTATCTATGTCGAGTGCGCCAACCACCTATTGACCGCCGTGCTGCTGATATTTGTCTTCCGTCGCATATCGCCGGGAGTGGTCTTGAGCGTGCTCGGGTTTACGGCGTGGTCGCTTCGCACAATGGAGATATTCCCTTCAATTGCCGGCGATCCGAATCTCGACTTGAAGTTGATTCACATCGCGGTGATGAGCAGCGTCGTCGCGGCAATGGGCATGATCCTGCTGGTGCTGGAAGATGAACTGGCCATAAACAGGATTGCACGGGAGCGCGAGCGCAGAGCGCGCCTTGAACTGGAAGCTTATACCAATCTCAACCTCTCCCGGCGCCGAGTGGATGACTTTGATCGCCAGGGCAACGAGGTCTGCCAGACCGTGGTGGAGCACAGCCGATTTTCCCAGGCCGCACTGCTGCTGGAAAGCATGGGTCGGTATCGACTTGCCGGTTCTGCGGGGCTGGATACGGCGACCGGCGCGGCGCTTGACGAACTGGCCGCGCGAATTCCGGTGGGAGATTTTCTTGCGCCCGGCTCTGCTCTGCCTGCCATTGAGCGCAGTCAGACGCTCAGCCTCGACCTCACTCCCTGGCTCAGCCCCGGCGACGACCTGAAGCGGCTGCGGTTTACCTCGGCACTGGCCGTGCCCATGATCGGGCGTTCGGCTATTGATGGTGCGTTACTCCTGGCCGGGATGCGCCCGGGGAACAGCAAATCTGAGGATATTTCCAATGACCCGCTGCGCGCCGACGATCTGCTGCCCATCGAAATGCTTACCGCCCGCCTGCAAGCCACGCGCAGCCAGACCAGGATGCTTGAAAAACTCATCAACTCAGAGAAGTTTGCCGGTCTTGGCCAGTTGGCGGGCAACGTCACCCAACAATTGAACAATCCGCTGACGGTAATTCTGGGTTATGCCTCGCTGCTGCAAGAGACGTCTTCGCTTGACGCACATGATCGGAAAGGCGTGGAAGCAATTTTGGCTGAGGCGCGCAGCATGAAGTCCACGCTCGATAGCCTGTCTCGCGTATCGCATCCTCAAAACGACCAGCTGACGTCGGTCTCAGTGGCTGAATTGCTGGCCGATATGGAAGAGCTCCATCGCCCCGAGTTTTTGCATCGCGCCATCGAACTCCAATTGAGCATCGCTCCGGCGCTGCCCAGGGTTGCGTGCCATGCACATCAGTTGCGTCAGGCCGTGCTTCAATGCCTGCAATTTACCGTTGAAGCGGTGGACAATCCGAATTCTATTCCCGGACTCGCGCCAGCCACGGGAACTAGCCAGGCCAGGTCCATCCGTTTAGAAGCAACCTGCGAGGGAAGCTTGGTGCAGATTCTCATTGCCCATTCCGGGCCCGGCTTTCTCGATCCCCAGCGCGTCTTCGACGCATTTGTTCCCTCCCAGGCTGCCGGCGAGATAGCCGGCCTGGGACTTAGCCTCTGCGCTTCCATCCTGCGCGACAACAATGGCAGCGCTTCGGCAGTGAATCTGGAACCCGGTGGTGCCGCCATCTTACTAAGGCTGAGGGCCGCATGAAGCACAGTTTCCCATACTCTATCTTCGCGGGCATTCGGTTATGATGAGCCTCTAGTCGATCTTTGTGCGGAGTTGGATGGAAGCAGGATCGTTTTTCCAGTTGACGACGCGATTGTTCCGGAAATAAACTTCAGATCCGCCATACTCGAATTTATCCGCAGAGAACGCCGTCGGAGTTCCTTGAACCACCAGCACAACGTCCTTCGAGGAGCCAACCGTAAAATAATCCTGGCTTGTGCCGATTGGAGATTCCGGCCAGAGTTTTACCCTGATCGGGGATGAAACGGGGTCGATTCTCCAGCCGACTACGTTGTCGTTTTTGAAGTACAGTTCAGACCGGCCGTAGACGAATTTATTCTCTAAGGCTGCTGTCGGAGTTCCCAGCAGCGCCAGCACCTCCTCCTGTGTAGAGCCGACCGTGATGTAGGAATATATCTTACGAGGCGCGACCTTAACCTTGGCTTGCTCGCTCCACGGCGCTTTCTGTTCGGGTTGTAAATTGGTTTCCGATGCGGGCTCTTCCGTTTGCTGCATGGTTTTAGGGGAGGGTCTGCTCGGATCCAATCTCCGTAAGTCTTGCTCAACCGCATTCAGAAATCTTTTCTTTGGCGTATCGAGTACATCCAACACACTATCTTTGCCGTAACCATACACGGTCGCGGCCTTACTGGTGAGCTCCTGAAGCTCGAAAGCAATCCAGATATACCGGCCAATCAGAATCGCCAATAGAACCAAAGCAAATCTGAAAAGAATTTTTCGTATTGGGAATTTCCATGCGGAAGCGCTCCGGGCCGGGCTGACGAAAGGCGGTTCCTTGCCAGCTTGTGGCCGGTTCGCAGCCGGTCTTTCGCTCGTGGACGGCTCTCGAGAAGCTGAATCCGGGGACGCGGCCTTTTTGCATTCTCGTCGATCTCCCATCGAGGGGGCCGAAGTGAGAAACACATACGCAGTATTGATGCTTTTCAGTTTTACATCCGCGGCATCTTTCAGTGCTTTATCGCCCTGGAAACGGTCAGGGTGCCAAACTTTTACCAGCATGCGATAAGCGGCCTTGATCTCCCGTTCCGATGCGCCCGCGCGAAGCTCGAGAACTTGCAGAGCGGCGCATCGGTGGCAAAGTGTGCCGTTAACCTCAGCCGTGTTTCCACATGCGCAGAGATTCATGTTGCCCGGTTGACCTTTCTTGCGGCTTCAATTTGAAGAGACGGATCAATTATAGAAGAACCTCTCCTGGATAGAGGAGCAAAGCCCATCGGCGCAAGAAGACATAAATCCGTAGAATAGACTTGAATGGCTTTTACCGAAAAATACGATGTAGCCGTGGTAGGCGCAGGACATGCCGGGTGCGAGGCGGCGATGGCTGCGGCGCGCATGGGTCTCAAGACAGCGCTGATCACCATGAACTTGGACCTGATTGCGCAGATGAGCTGCAATCCGGCTATTGGCGGCGTGGCCAAGGGTCACCTGGTGCGCGAGGTGGACGCTCTGGGCGGCATCATGGGCGAAGTGGCCGATGCCGTGGGCATTCAATTTCGCCTGCTGAATACCTCACGTGGACCGGCTGTCTGGAGTCCGCGAGCGCAGTGCGACAAACAGCTCTACCGCGTGAAGATGCGCGAGGTGCTGGAGTCGCAGCCGGGCCTTCACATCCGCCAGGCAGAGGTTGTGAACCTGGTGATCGAGGACGTCGCGCCAGATCCGGCCGAAATTTTTGAAGAACACGATCGGTTGCCACGGCCCATCCATCCACGGCGGCGTGTGCTCGGCCTCAGGCTTCGCGACGGCCGTCAATTGCTGGCCGGGGCCACGATCATCACCACCGGCACTTTTTTGAACGGGCTGATCCACTGCGGCGAGGAGCGCTATCCGGCCGGGCGAAGCGGGGAACCGGCCTCTGTTCTGCTGGGCGAGGCATTGCGTGCACTGGGCTTGAGGACCTGCCGGCTCAAGACCGGAACGCCGCCGCGACTCGACGGACGTACGATCCGCTGGGATGCATTTGAGGAGCAGCCGGGCGATAAGGATCCCACGCCCTTCAGCTTCAGGACCAGAAAAATTGTCCAGCCACAGGTTAGCTGCCACATTGCGTTCACTACGCCTGAGACCATGCGCGTTATTCGCGAGAATGTACACCGCTCGGCTATGTACTCCGGGCAGATCGAGGGAATTGGGCCGCGCTATTGCCCGTCCATCGAAGACAAGATCGTGAAATTTCCATCGAAGACGCAACACCAGTTCTTCCTGGAGCCCGAAGGGCTGAACACGCACGAGGTCTACGTGAACGGAATGTCGACCTCGCTGCCCATGGAGGTTCAATGGCAGATCGTGCGTTCGATTCCGGGCCTGGAAGCGGCGGAGATGCTACGCCCCGGCTACGCAATCGAGTATGACAGCGTGGACGCGACCGAACTGGACCGCACCCTGCGCGTGAAGGCCTTCACAGGCCTTTACCTCGCGGGACAAATCAATGGCACAAGCGGCTATGAAGAAGCAGCCTGCCAGGGAATCATGGCCGGAATCAACGCGGCGCTGTGGCTCAAGGGGCAGCCGGCTTTCACGATGGATCGGACTGAAGGTTACACAGGCATCCTTATCGACGACCTGATCTCGAAGGGCACCAATGAGCCCTATCGAATGTTTACCTCGCGGGCAGAGTTCCGGCTGCACTTGCGCATCGATAACGCCGATCGCCGGCTCACTCCATACGGCCGCCGCCTGGGACTGATCAATGATGTGGCCTGGGCGGAGTACGAGCAGAAGCAGGCGAGGATGCAAGCTCTCACCAAGCTGCTGACCACAGGTAAAGTCGATGCCGAACGGCTTGCGGCCGTCGGGTTCGGCGAACTGACTGCGACGGCCGGTCTCACCTGGGCGCAGTTGCTCAAGCGGCCCGAAGTAACCATCGGGCCTGTGCTTGCGGCCCTGCGCGATACTTTGGCCGAAGATCCGCTGCTTGCGGATATGCTCGCCGCGATCAACCCGAATCCCAGCCAGGACGCTGAAGTGGGAACTGCAGTGCTGCGCAATGAAGCCCGCGCGGTGGAAACCGAGATCAAGTTCGCCGGGTACCTGGAGCAGCAGAAAAAATCCATCGATAAGCTCAAGGCCGCGGAGGCCGTGGCGATTCCAGAGTGGATTGAGTACGGAGCCATCAGCGGTCTTTCGCGGGAGATGCTGGAAACGCTGGAGCGGGTGCGCCCCGTAACCATTGGCCAGGCCAGCCGCATTCCTGGCGTTACTCCGGCCGCACTGAGCCTGGTGCATGTTTCCATTCGAGTGCAGGGAGCCAGGCGGCTGGCAAGCTAACCGGCCAGCGATATGTATTTGGTTCCGCTGGGCAGGAGGCGGCTGCACAGGTGTGACGGACCCTCCCCCCTCCCCCCTACCCTATTTTGTAAAATTCTTGATTCTAAAGAAGTTATTTGCAGAATATAGACAGCAAAGGATTTATGGACGTTTGTCGGTTCCTCCGGGATCGCTGGAGGCGCTATGAAATGATTGTGCGCTTCTGCGGGGATATATTATGCAAACCGCTGACGTAGGAATTACCTTACTGGACTTACTCGGAAAGACTTACGTGAAATCCGACTTTCGTCGATTTCCACGTCGGCTCGTTTCCGCGATACTTACTCAAGAAACACCAAAGCGATCGACAGAATTGGACTGCCGGCGGGTTTGTGGCTGTGCCAAAGTTCAGCAAGATTCCAGGTTGCGCGATTAGCTTAAGGAGCTGTGTTCTGAGACGATGCCCTGCGAATCGTCAGGAGCCGACTCTGGCGTTTCATTTAGAAAGGGAAAATAATGGCGTGTACGCGAGAGCCCGTCAGGATGTCAGGAGTTTTAAATGGCAACGGGTTGAGATCGTTTTGCACTGTGTCGGCTGTGAGGGTAGCTTTGTCCGGTACGCGGCTATATAAGAACTGCCGGTATTCCATTCTGTGGGTTGCAAACTCCCTGCCGGACGGCAAGTATCTACTTTTGGTTGACGGCGATACCGTCCAAATGTGTCTCTCCAGCGGCGACTGGCAGGCGACCCGGATGTAATTCAGTGAGCGCCTGGCACGGGCTTGCTGACGGCTGGCGATCGTCATCGCGTTCAACCGAGGACCATCGCCAGACGCTGCCTCTATTTCAGATTGCAGTACGCGGATGCGTTAGCGGTAAAGCGACGCCGCCATAAGAGCAGAGCAAGTCCCAGCGCTGCGGAGCCGAAGAGAAGCAGGCTGGAAGGCTCTGGCGTCGCAGTGGTGGCGATCTCTACATCACCGGTGAGCGCCGGCTCCTGATAGACAGTGTCGTCGACTTCAACACTGACTCCACTGAAACTGTTAGCGATGAAGCATCCGCCCACATCTCCGAAGCAAATCGCGTCGGTACTCGTGCTGTTTGAGAAACCGGCGTAGCTGAAGGAGTCGCTGAAATCGTAAAAGAGTCCAGCGGAGGTTGCTGTGAGATCGCCTCCAAGGACGGCGTAGTAGCCGTCGGTGGTATTGAACGATTCGGAGGGTCCTCCCGCGGACATAGTGAAATCGTAGCCGAGAATGTCGGCGTTGCCGAGGACTCCAAGATGGCCGTCGGTCGTTATGGTCCCCGAAGCAGTGTAGTCTGAGGTGGCGATATTCACGTCGTAGGTCGTTGTCGACGCGTACGCCGCGAATGGCAAAGAAAGCAAGGCGCAGAGAGCGAATAGGCGCTTCATACGGTCTCCTCTGTTGGTGATGCTGAAGGTCCGCGACTGAACTGCAGGACGGTTTCGGATGATCGTGCGGATGAGGCGAGGGGATGGTAAGACCGTCAAACCCTCAATTCCACTTTGGGGGATGCAATTTAACTGCCAAAATGAAAGCGCGGATCAAAGGATTTTCCCCGTTGCCGCAAGGCTAAGCGCAAAACCTTGCATGACTGAATGGAAAATAATTGCCAATCTTCGATGAGGATCGAATCCCAATCAGCGAAGCGAAACGGCGCGTGGCCGCCACTCACTGCTTTTATCGGCTACTTTGAAAGCAGCGGGATGTGGAAGGGCATCTCGGCGTTGGATTGCTTCTTCTGTTTGGACTTCGAGTCTTCGCGCAGCGACGTGCGCTGGGAGTTGATGCATAGCCATGTGCCGTGTGCGCGCTCGTAGACGTGCGTGAATACGCCCTTTTCTTCCGACTGAGACGAACTCACCTTTCGGGTGAGCGTGTAGGTGCCGTTGGCGACGGCGATGTCACCCAGCATGCGCACCGTGATCACCCGTTGTTCGATATGGGTGGTCTTGTCTTCGCCGGTGATCATCAAGGCGATTTGCTGATTGCGGGTAGTAATGTCGCCTGAGGCGGATACATCCACAAATAAGGGAGATAGCACCAACTCGAGGCCGTACTGGTCGCGCTGGTTGATGGAGTCGGCCCAGGAGTCCTCAATTTTCTGGAACTCGCGAATCTCAGGGCTTTCGGCGGTGGTGACGTTGGTCCGGGCCGAAGCTGGGGCCGGATTCTGTCCGGCGGCAAAGCAGCAAATCACAAGAAAAGCAGAAATACAAAGTACAAATCGGGTCATACGCACCATGAACTCCCAAGCAGGATGACAGCGCTATAAAGATGATAAACCTTGGACTCCGGAAGCAGTCGGAAAGGGAGCGGTGAAAGAATCGATATTATTGGTTCCTATATAGATAGTGTCCTCGCGCCGTCCCTACGGGACTCCGTAACAAATTTGTGAAATCCCCTTTCCCCACGCTGAAGCGCGGGGCTAACAAACACTGCGCCTCCGGCGCGTTTGAGCAATCCTCAATGAAGTCCAGGTTTATGGCGTGTTTGTGCGGACGTTCCTGATGCAGTCCTCAAGAGCCCTAGAGCAGAGATTGCAACTGCTCGGGCTGGCTGACTGTGACAATGGAGTCCTTGATCGAGATCCATTTTTCCTTGCGGAACTGGCCCAGGGTGCGAGTGACGGTTTCGCGCGTGGTGCAGGTCATGGAGGCCATCTCCTCATGGGTCAGTAGCAGCGGGAAGCGGAAGCTTCCGTCATCCATGTGCTCGCCGATCTGATGTGCCAGCTCGAGGAGCAGCCGTCCCAGGCGGGCGGCCACGGTTTCAGCCAGCGCGATGCGGCAGGCATCCTGCAGCGCAAATCGATATTCCTGGCAGATGCACTGGACGGCGCGCATCTGCGCCTCCTTGTGGCTGCGCAGGAAGCTGAGGAACCGGTCGCGCTCGACAGGGCGGAGCTGGGCACTGGTCAACGACTCGGCGGAGACCTCATAGACGCCGTGGGAGAGAACCGCGTAAAGGCCGAGCATGGAGCCGGGTCCAGCGACGCGAACGATCATCTGGCGATCTTCCTGGCGCCCGGCGGTGAGCTTGAGGTAGCCGCCACATATCAGATAGAGACAGCGGGCATCCTCACCCTGGGTAAAGAGCGAGGCCTGGGCGGGCAGGGTGATAGTGCTGGTGGCCAGCTCAAGGTCAGCCAAGACGGCGCTGCCCAAGGAGCAGAACCAACCGGGACGGCGATTGCCGCAGACAGCGCAGCCCGCCGGAACCGGCTGTGCGGGGTGCTTTTTCCGCGGGTGGATTTCTGCCGAGATCTCTGTTACCAACATGATCTTGCCCCTTCCGCTACCGCTTCAGACAGGTTCATCCCTGCCTCTTGCTGAGCCCGAGTGAAACTCCACAGGGGTTAGAGCGGGTGAAAATCCTCTGGACTCCCGGAAAAGTGACTTTTGTCTGTTCAAAGTTTGCCGGAGGCTCAACGGCTATGGATGTGATGGGCCTCACGTCTATACTGCCCTGCCGAGACTGCAAACTCTGCCATGCAGACCGAAATCAGAACCTCTGGATATTCGCCTTTCCTGCGTTTATTTCTGCCATCTGTCGAACAGTAATAAGTTCCTCGAATCCGTCGAATTCTGTCGAAGCTGGAGGGCGCCTGTTCGGCCAATCCGGCTCAATCGATTTTCGAGGGATAAATGAGCGATTTTATACAGCCGATAAGACCACAATGCTGATCTCCTGTCGTGGGAATGAGCCTCTGGTTCCGACTTTTTAACTCCAAGAGGCACTTGAGCTTTTTTGTGAAGCAGGGCTTTTCTCGTTCGTCGTATTCATGGTGTGCTCATTGAAGGGACCGGAGTCACTTTCGACGAGGAGATTCATGCTCTTGATGCTCCCTCCAACGAGCGTGATGTGTATCACAAGTAAAGGGCGTAATATGACGGTAGCATTCATCGAATGAAGTGATGATCCACACAGGCCGAAGATTGGCACAACTTTTTCCAGCAGTGAGAACGAGGTCATTGAAGGTGGTATTTCATGCATAGGGATTGGCCTTTTACGCAATTGCAGAATGATGCGGCTCCGGGCAAGAGGCCGGGACTGCGAGCCTGTTTAATGTTGATGCTTGGCGCAGGCATTTTGTGCGCTAGCGCACTAGGAGCTCAGGCGCCCAAAGCAGATGCGGGCGCCAAACCGGCCACGGCGCAGGTCAAGGACACCGCGCCCGGCGATTATTTGGGCAGCGATACCTGCGCGACCTGTCACGACGAGGTGTCCAAGAAGTTCGCCTCCAACCCGCACACCAAGATGACCGAGATGCACGGCAACATCGCCGGGGTGACCTGCGAGAACTGCCACGGGGCGGGCAAGGGGCATGTGGATGGGGGTGGGGACATCGCCAAGATCTTCGATCCCGCCAAGGCCTCGTCCAAGGACGTGGATGCCACGTGCCTGGGCTGCCACGCAGGAGCACACCCCAACTTCGATCGTTCTCCTCATGCCAAGGCCGGCGTCAGCTGCATCGGCTGTCATGACATCCACGGCAGCAAGGAAGAGCCCTTGCTTAAGGCTGCTCAGCCCACGCTTTGCTTCCAGTGCCACACCGATGTGAAGCCGGCATTCAATATGCCGTTCCACCATCGGGTAAACGAAGGCCTGGTCAAGTGCAGTGACTGTCATGATGTTCACGGCACCTTCGGAAACAACAACATAAAGTCGACGGCCGATCAGAATGCGATCTGCACCAAGTGCCATACGGAGACGCGCGGGCCGTTCGTTTACGAGCACGCCGCAGTGAAGGCTGAAGGTTGCCTGGGTTGCCACACGCCGCACGGGTCACAGAATGCGCGGCTGCTGAATATGCCGAGTATCAACACGTTGTGCAACCAGTGCCATAGTCCGGTGGCCGCCGGCACGGTTCACTCGATGGGCGCGGGATCGGCGGAGATTACCCCGTGCATCGACTGCCACACCATGATCCATGGGTCAAATATCAATCCGGCGTTTCTCAGATAGAAGTCAAGGACCGAGGCCGCGACCTTCCGGAGTCGCCGGACGGCGCGGTCCGGATCGGGTAACGGGTTTGAGCACGAGTGCAAGATCTTGATTTTAGTTCGACGTTCCTTTTAGTGAGGCTTTTTATGATGAAGATAGGCTGTTCTTTCCGGCTGTTTAATCAACAGTCCTCTATGGCAATCCTCCGGCACACCGCCGGAAAGGTCGGGCTCGCTGTTTTGCTGACGATAATGGGCGGCATCGCTGCCGCCCAGAATCCCACGCCCGCCGCGCCATTGCCCAAGCCGGAGTCAGAGATGACTCTTCCGGATGGGTATTTGATCCATCAGAGCGTGGATGTAGGCGGGCGCATTGCCGGCATCTCGGGCAGCAAAGCCATGTACGATACGCTGGTCAATTTGCAGAGCGGGCCGCGCGTGCAGGGAATGACCTTTGAGATGCGCGCATTGCCCGGCAAAAAGGGAACTCTGATCGATTCACTCAACGCCATCGGCGCCGGGTTCGGCGGCGACCCGAACAACTTTGCCAAGCTGGACTTTTCCAAGGGCAAGATCTACGAGTTCTCAGGACTGTTCCGCCGCGACCGCCAGTACTTTGACTACGACCTGCTGGGCAATCCGAATATCCCCGGCGGGCAGTCGCTTCTGGGCGCGCCAACGAGCTTGATTACGTGGCCGCAGGTCAGGCAATCGCCTGTGTTGTTCAATACTGTGCGCCGG
This sequence comes from Occallatibacter sp., assembly GCA_049515455.1. GTDB lineage: Bacteria > Acidobacteriota > Terriglobia > Terriglobales > Acidobacteriaceae > Telmatobacter. The sequence goes on along the minus strand of JBEKUB010000011.1, from coordinate 83,534 downwards.
ATGACGGACACAAACCTTACGCTTTATCCGCTCTCGAAGGTGACATTTCGGGCAGGGTATTCGCAGAACATCTTTCAGGGCCCGAGCCTGAGCCCGAGCGGTTATGGGTTTGCCAAGTACAACGCCATTCTTCAGGAGTATCAGCGGAACAGCACCGACGATTTCACCGGGGCGATCGACTGGAAGCCAGTAAAGGGCACGTTGTTGACCTTTGAAGAGGAGATTGACCACTACAAGGCGGACTCCTATTTCACGCTGGCCCCCGGCGACTTTAACGTGCAGGAGGCGGACGGAACGCCAGCGGCGCTAGACGACTATGACAGCTTGACTCCATATCCCAGCAGCGCCTGCACGGCAAACAGCATTGGCACCACGCCGCTTCTCTCGGCGCCAAGCATCGGCAACCTCCCGGTCATTAATCCGGCGTGCGCTGTGGTTACCAACTACTCACGCACCCAGCCGACTCGCATTCTTTACCCCACGGAGATTTTGCGGCTGCAAAGCACAAGCATCAAGAACGTATCAATGAACGGCGATTTCCGCTATACCAACGCGAACATGAGCCTGCCTAACTACAACGACAGTTACCAGGGCCTGAATGGGAAGACGCGCGCGCTGGCGTACACGGGTGTCGCGTCAGCAAAGCGCGAGGTGGTAGCCGCCGACTACGGATTCGTCTGGCAGGCCGCCAAGACGGTCAGTGTCTCCGATCAGGTTACCTACTCGAGCGTTCATCAGCCGGGAACCACCACCATGACGAGCGTGACCACTGTGGCGACACCCGCGCTCGCGGGAGATGAAACCATCAACTACCCAACGTTGACCACGACGGTAGTTAACACCGCCACCACTCCGCCCACCTCGACAATTGAAGGCAGTGGCGCTGTCGGTGTCCCCGTGCCCGGTTACTTTGGCCAGAGCTTCCTGGTTAATAATCTGACCGGAACCTGGGACGCCACGCCTCGCACCACGCTCTCGCTTACCTATCGCTACGGAAATCACACCATTGCTCAAGGGACTCCACATAACGCCCCGTTAGCCACAGGCTCGACGACAAACGGAACGGTCAATATTCAAGAAAACGGCGGAATTTTCAACGCAGCCGTGCGTCCGACGAACAATTGGGACGTGAACGGATCGGTCGAAATACTCTACGACGACAATGCGTTTACCCCTGTTGGTCCACGGCAAACGAAGCACTACAGAGTGCATACCATGTACAAGCCAAAGCCCTGGGCGACGCTCTCAGGGGCTTATAACGACCTGGAGCGACATAACAACACGAACGACAACCCGGCCACCGGGAACCTGTACTACGGACCGCTCGATCATGTCGATCACAGCCGTGTCTTCAGTGTGGGCGCGGTGCTGATGCCGAATGAGCACTACGGGATCGATTTCAACTATGCCTATAGCGATGTGTATGCGGCGACCAACATCTGCTATCTAACCGGCGGCACGGCCACTTTGCCCGGCGCTGCCCCGGCTCCAGGCTCCGTCCCCGCCTCCGCAACGGAGACGGGTAATGTCTACGCAAATGGCGTCTGCAATTACAATGTTGGACACGGCGGCGCGCCTGTTTTGGGGTCCTGGTTTGGCCGCGACTTCATGGATGCTCCAACGCAGTATGGAACGGTGGCTCTCAACCTGTCGCCCATCGACAAGATTCACTCCAATATCGGGTATCGCGTCAGCTCTGTGAACGGCAGCCAGTTTTTCAACGATGCGCGAGCGGTCAACGGCTCGCTCGTGTCCAGTTATGAGACGCCTTACTTGAATCTTGCCTGGACGGTGCGCAAGGGCATGATTATGAAAGCGGAATACAATTACTACGGCTACGGCGAGGGCGGCGTTTCCGGCGCGCAATACTGCAACACCTCAACGTCTGCGTCTTCAGTAGTCGTTCCTTGCACATCTCTGTATAATCCGGCGATTCCTAGTACCGTGACGGGTCTGGTCGAACCGCCTTCCGGACTGACCGCACCGCGAAACTTCCACGCGAACAACCTGACATTGGGCGTGCATTACGAATTTTGACGGGGCATAGCCCTCTAACCATCGGCGCAGTTCCTGTATCCAAAGGGGCTGCGCCGTTTCGATTGGGGATGATATAGTTTGTCATCCGAGCTCGAAACCCTACGACTCTTGTCAGTAACCGGGGTTCAAGTATGTGGGTGCAAAAACAATCGGTCGGTGCCTTTTAGGCCACTCTGACCGAAAAAATTCAAGGAGTCTCACTATGACAAAGACAATTCGATTTCTGATGCTGCCGGCCGTAGTGCTTTCAATGGCCTGCGTAGTGCAATCGGCTCAAGCCGCCTCCGCAACAGCCGGGCAGGCGGTCTACAAGGCCAAGTGCCAGATGTGCCACGCCGCCGACGGCTCAGGCAATCTGCCGAAAGCAAAGGTGAACCCTCTGGGCGGCGCCACAGTGCAGGGGAAGAGCGACGCCCAACTGAAGAGCGCTGTTACAGCGGGTTCGGGCACGATGAAGCCGGTTGCCAGTGTTACGGGCGCGGATCTCGACAACGTCGTTGCGTATCTACGCACCTTGAAGAAGTAGCAGCCTATGAAGCCCGCCCTTCGGGGCGGGCAAACTAATGGGGGAAAGTGTTCGTGTTCCAAAAACTGCGAGAAAACTGGATTCGCCCGGCGCTGTTCTTCGGCAACAACCCCATCAGCCTTGCAGGCGGAGCCGTCACCACGGCCTCCGGCGCAACCATGATCGGCAACTGGCTGATGGAGATCTTCGGCCGGCCTTACGACAATCCCTACCTCGGCATCATCTTCTTTCTGCTTCTGCCAGCTCTGTTTATAGGCGGATTGCTGGTGATTCCGGTGGGCATGTTTATCCGCCGCAGGAAACTCCAGAAAGCCGGTGAGATTCCGGCTGAATTTCCCAAGATCGATCTCAATGACCGCATCTTCCGCCACGGCCTGGACATTGTTCTGGTGGCCACCATTGCCAACCTGCTGGTGGTATCCATTGCCACCTATCGCGGGGCGGCATACATGGATTCGCCCCAGTTCTGCGGCCAGTCGTGCCACGTGATGCACCCGGAGTACACGGCTTACAAAATCTCCCCGCATTCTCATGTGGCATGCGTCGACTGCCACATCGGCTCCGGTGCGGCTGCGTATTTTTCCGCCAAGGTGAACGGCACCAAGCAACTGGTTGAGGTCACATTTCATCGCTACCCGACGCCGATTCCATCGCCGGTGCAGAATCTGCGCCCGGCCCGCTATACCTGCGAGGGCTGCCACTCGCCTACCCGGTTTGTGGGAGAAAAGCTGCTGGTCAAATCGAGCTTTGCCGATGACGAAAAGAACACTGAGACCCAGACGGTGGTAGTGCTGCACCTGGGCGGAATGGATGGGCTCTCGCATCTGACCGGAATTCACGGCGTGCACCTGGGCCACATCGAGTACATCGCCACCGACCCAACGCGAACCACCATCCCCTGGGTGCAGAGGCGGAATGCCGACGGTTCAGAGACGGTGTTTGGCGCATCTGCCTTGAACGGCGCTGTTCCCCAGGGCGAGCGGCGGGTGATGGATTGCATCGATTGCCACAACAGGGCGGCTCATACCTTTCTTACCGCGGAAGACGCGATCAACCGGGCCATGACCGATGGAGCGGTCTCCGCGGAACTACCCTGGGTCCACAAGGAGGGCCTGGAGTTGCTGAAAGCCGATTATGCTTCCGAGGCCGAGGCGAGCACGAAAATTCCTGCGCAGCTGACGGACTTTTATCGTACCCAGCATCCTGAGGTGCTGCCGGCAAAGGCTGAACTCGTGAAGTCCGCGGGACAGGAACTGGTGATTCTCTATAGCCAGAACGTGTTTCCCTCGATGAAGGTGACCTGGGGAACCCACCCCAACCACATCGGCCACATGAGCTATCCGGGCTGCTGGCGCTGCCATGATGGCGACCACGCAACCAAGGACGGCAAGACGAGCATCACCAATGACTGCGCGGCCTGCCACAACCTGCTTGCCCAGGACGAGGCCAAACCCAAGGTGCTTGCCGATCTGGGGATTCAATAGGTAGTGGGGCGGTTTGAAAGAAACGATTCCTTCGGGGCCAAAGAGGCTGCGGGCAAGCTCGATTTTTTGAGTAAATTTGCGAAGAACTCTCTCCGGGGCTAAAGCCCTCGTGGAATATGTTGGCGTTATGCGGGGGTTAAAACCCCCGCCTCCCTCCGGATAGAGTTCTTCCGCAGCTTGTAAAGCCCCTGCCTCCCTCCGGATTGAGTTTTTCAGCAGCCTGTAAAGCCCACGCCTTCCTCCGAATTGAGTTTTCTCGAAGCCTGTACAACCCGTACCCTCCAAACTGGAGACACTGCGGGAATCATTACTGGCTAAGTGTACCCGTGCCGCTGCATAATCTAGTGCTAGATACACTCCACCGCTATACGATCTGGGCGAAGCGCCACAAATCCGCCAGCCCTCAGCCAAACAGCGGCCGGGAGTCAGACCTGTTCCACGACGGGGGAAGGGACAAACCCGATTCCGCCTGTCAGGAACGAGGTAAAGGTCATTCCGGGTTTGTGTACAAAGAGGAACATGGCACACAAGAAAAGCCTCTATCTTTCGCTCGCAATACTCCTACTGGCCAGCTCACGTTTGGCCGTAGCTCAAGTTCCGGCGCAAAGCTCCCGTCTGGCCAGCGATTGGCACGGTTCTGAAGCCCTTGCGATTCCGTCATCGCGTCCGCCTTTCAACTTGAACGCTGAGGGCCCCACGCCCGCCGGAATGAAGTTAGAGCGGATGCTGCTGCTGCTCTCGCCCTCGGCTGACCAGCAGCAGGCGCTGGCCGTAGAACTTGCAGACCTCCAAAATTCCTATTCTCCTCGCTATCATCAATGGCTTACGCCTTCGTCTTTTGCCGCCGCTTACTCAAACTCCGCCTCCGATGTTGCCGCAGTTTCTGCGTGGCTCGAGAGCCAGGGTTTCCAGGTCGCTCCCTTGCCGGCGGGCCGCGGCTGGATCGAATTCTCAGGAACGGTCGCCCAGGTCGAAACGGCGTTTCAGACGCAAATCAGTTCAATCAATACGGCCAACGGAGCGCGAGCTTTGCTGGTTCAAGGGATTTCAGTTCCCGCGGCGCTTGCGCCGGTGATGCAGGGGCTGGTTTCGCTCGATGGAGCGTTTTCCACGCCCGCATTAACAACGCCGCAGCCCGTCGTGGTCTCCGCGGCTGAGCTGGCAGCGGAAACCTCGTTGAATCACGCTGAGGCTCTGACTCCGCAACTGGTCGCGCAGCTTCTGCACCTGGATGCACTGCATTCCGCGGGAATGAACGGCACAGGTGAATCGATCGCCATCGCGGCACGCAGCAATGTGAACAGCCAGGACGTCGCCGCCTTCCGTTCGGCCTTCAAATTGCCAGCGTACCCGCTCACGGTTACCCCAGATGGGCCGGACCCTGGAACTACCAGCGACCAGGCTGCGGCCACGCTGGAGGCTTCCTGGGCCGGTGCTGCCGCTCCCGGCGCGCGGATCGTGCTGGTTCCTGCGGCCACCACCTCAGCTACTGACGGATTGGATTTGTCACTTGCAGCAATCGTCGACCAAGCGCTGGCACACACCGTCGCCGTGGGCTATTCGGAGTGCGAGGCGACTTTAAGCCAGTCGCACCAGGCTTTCTATAACGCGCTCTACCGGCAGGCGGCTGCGGAAGGCATTGCGGTGATTGCCGCCACCGGCGACAGCGGCCCTTCAGCCTGCCATTTGGCGGGCAGCGATGCACCGGTCAGCAGTGGGTATGGTGTGAACGCGCTGGCCTCGACCTCCTGGAACACAGCAGCAGGTGTTGCGGCATTTGGCACGGGCGGCCCGGCGGCGGGAATCTCCGCAATGACGGCATGGTCTCCGTTGAGCGCGACAGATCCAGCCTATGCCGGCGGCGGCGGCAGCAGCACGGTCTATCCCGCGCCAATCTGGCAGCCGATGCCGAAAGAATCTCAGCAGGGAAGCGACGGAACGGGAAGCCACAATCGTCTTTTGCCCGACGTGGCCCTACCCACAGCCATCGACAGCGGCGTGAATCACGGGCTGGCCTTCTGTTTAGGCGAGTCCTCTGCTTCCAGCGGATGCACCCTGGCGCGAAGCGGAGGCAGTTCAGCCGCCTCAGCCATCTTTGCCGGAATCGGGGCCCTTGTGGCTCAGAAGTACGGCGCGCAGGGCAACCTGACGCCCAACCTTTATGCGCTTAGCCGGCTGAACGGGATCTTTGAAGATGTGCAGCAGGGAAGCGCGCAACTGAAGTGCGTTGCGGGCAGTCCCGGATGCGGGGCTACGGGGCTGATTGGCTATACCGCAGGCACTGGATACGATTTGGCCACCGGACTTGGTGCTGTAAACGCCCAGGAACTGGTGAACCATTGGGCCACTCCGGATGCGACGGGCGCCGCGGTCACGGTGAGCATCGGCATTTCGCCTGTGCAGGTGAATTCGATCTACAACCCGGCGGCCCAGGTGACGCTCACGTCCACCGTGGATCCAGTGAAAGCAGGTCCCACGCCTACCGGCACCATTACTTTCTTCAACATGGCCACCTCCGCAGCGCTTTCCTCGGCATCGACGGTAACGCTTGACGGCTCAGGAACAGGCACGTGGATGGTAAACCTCGATAGCGTTTTTGCTTCCGCGGGCACCTATAACGTCGCAGCATCGTATTACGATGCAACTGGCACCTACGCATCCACAAACTCAAATCCGATTACCATCACAACGGCGCCAAGCAACACCACGTTAACGATTACGCCTTCCAACCTGGCTCCGACGGTGGGCACAAATATTACTGTTACCGTCACCTTCGGAGTTTCCACGTCCGGGCCGCCAGCCAGCACTGTCGCGCCCACAGGCACCGTGACGCTGAATATTAATGGTGTGGACTTCGGTTCGTCGCCGGTTACAACCGTCGGCAGCGTCACAACCGCGACCTTCACAGTTCCGGTTACCGCGACCACTCATACGCTGCAGGCCGTCTATGCGGGCGATGCGAATTACACCGCAGCCAATGCCCAGACGAACATCAACGTGATTACCATTCTGCCCGATACCGTGGTCCTCGCCGCGAACTTTAATCCTGTGCTTCCAGGAATGGCGGTGATTCTGACGGCAACGGTGACGCCGGACACTCCGCCACTGGCAGGCGCAGAACAGAATCCCACCGGCAACGTCATCTTCTACGACGGGACCACCGTGATCGGGGAGGCGGCTCTGACTGCCGTGCCGTCGACCGATTTCTCGACGGCGTCCGTCACCACGCAGACGCTGCCCGGCGGCTATGACCAGCTCACTGCTGTCTACCTGGGAGACGCAGGCTATGACAGCGAAACTTCGAATGTTCTCACCCTCGATGTTGAGAATTTCACCATCACTCCGTCGCCCTCGAATCCTCTGACCAATCTGGATATTGTGCAGGGCCAGTCGGGAACTGCTTCGTTTGTTGTCAGCGGGCAGGGCGGGTTCGGCGGTGAGGTTCAGGTGATTTGCGCCGTGCCCTCGCAGGACGATATGACTTGCACCGCAACTCCGCAACAGATTGTCCCTCCCGGCACGGTTACCTTCACCGTTCAGACCTTCGTTTCTGGAGGGCCTTCGGCATCCGTGAATCATCGCGAGCCAATCTGGCCTCGTGCGGCGGGCGGTACGGCGCTGGCGGTGCTTGGATTCTTCCTGCTGCCGTTCGGCAGGCGCGCACGGATCTTGCCAAGCCGTTCCACGCGGCGCTTCCTGGTGCTGCTCCTGCTGCTGGTGGGCCTGTGCGGCGTAGGCATCGGATGCACCAGCGTCAGCGGATCTGTTGTTCCCACAGGCGGCACTCCCCTGGGCGTGGCGACCTTCAAGATCACCGCTACCGCCTACGTGGACAATACCGTTGTCGGCCAGAGCGTCTACCTGACGGTGAACGTTCTGGCAGCGCCTTAGTACTACAGTTGTACTTGCTTCAAATCGGCAAAAAAAGGCAACGGCTTAGGCCTGAAGGCCTTCATAATTGGCGCTCTTTCCGGGGGTTGAAACCCCCGGCTCCCTCCGAACGTGATAGGCTGGCTTTTCACATACAAGGAGCGCTATTCTTCATGCATTCCAGCCAGCCTGTGCAGTTCAATCTAGTTGCCGCGGCCCACGCATCCATGATCGAGCACGGATTCCATCCGGATTTTCCCGCCGGAACCGATGCTGAACTAGCCGTAATCGAGGCCCATCCGGACGCGCCCGCAGTCCCCGGCATCGAGGACCTGAGCAAACTGCTTTGGTCATCCATCGACAACGACACCTCTAAGGACCTGGACCAGGTCGAGTGGGCCGAGCAGTTGCCCGACGGACGCATTCGCGTACTCGTCGCAATTGCCGATGTGGATGCGCGCGTCGCCAAGGGTACGGTGATCGACGGCCACGCCAGCAGCGAGACGACTTCGGTGTATACAGGCGTCAAGGTTTTCCCCATGCTGCCGGCCGTTCTTTCAGAAGGCATTACCTCGCTGAATGAAAATCAAAATTGCCTGGCGATGGTCGTCGAGTATGCCGTGGATCAGATGGGTACCGCATCTGATGGAAAGGCATATCGCGCGCTGGTGTGCAACCGGGCACAGCTGGCTTACAACGCAGTCGGAGCCTGGCTTGATGGCAGTGGCCCCGCGCCTGCCAAGGTAGCTGCCAGCGCCGATCTGGCCGCGCAACTCAAGCTCCAGGACGTGGCGACTCAGCGCATGGTGGGCGGCCGCTTTCAGCATGGAGCGCTCGATCTGGAGACCATCGAGACCCAGCCCGTCCTGTTGGACGGTCAGGCAGTAGATATTGTGCGCCAACAGAAAAATCGCGCCACGTCGCTCATTGAGGAGTTCATGGTGGCAGCCAACGGCGTCGTCGCCCGCGCTTTTGAGAAGGATGGTGTGGCCTCAATTCGACGCATCGTACGCACCCCCAAGCGCTGGGACCGCATCGTGGAAGTGGCCAAGGGCCTGGGCGCTACCCTGCCTGCCCAACCGGACTCGAAGGCTCTCAACGATTTTCTACTGGCACAGAAGCAGAAGGATCCCGACCATTTTCCCGATCTTTCGCTGGCCGTGATCAAGCTGATGGGACCCGGCGAATACGTGCTCGTGAAGCCCAACGAGGTTTCGCCGGGACATTTCGGCCTGGCCGTGCAGGATTACACCCACTCCACCGCTCCCAATCGACGCTTTCCCGACATGGTGTCGCAGCGGATTTTGAAGGCATTTCTCGCTCATGGACCTCAGCCGTACTCTGAAGATCAGCTCAATTCGATTGCTATCCATTGCACCTTGATGGAAGACGGCGCGCGCAAGGTTGAGCGGGAGATACAGAAGCGCATCGCAGCCGTTGTGCTGCGCCCACGGATCGGCCAGAGCTTTCCAGCTATCGTCACTGGAGTGAATAATTACGGCACATTCGTCCGCACCCTCAATCCGCACGTGGACGGAAAGCTGGTGCAGGGCGGCAAAGGCCTGGACGTGGGCGACAGGGTAACGGTGAAGCTGATCGCCACCGATCCGCAGCGCGGGTTTATTGATTTTGCGGCGTAAAGAAGCAGATCGCATTCCGGCCGGCGGTTGCACCATCCCCACCAGGAGCCTTCAGAATTAGCGAAACCGGCAATGATTGTGGCGGGGCATTGGTGCAATCTCCTCGCTGACGAATCTAAGAGTACTCTGCACGGACAACTCCGGGAAAATCCAATAACTATTAACCGGCTATGGATTGTGCGAGTTCGCCGGAAGAACATTGTGTAAAACAGGTTGAAAAATCGTACTCCAGCGGCGTGTTGGCCGGCAGCAGATGGCTGGAATGATTTAGTCTTAGATAACCCCTAAATCTGATTTGGCCATACGGGTGAACAGACTGACGGAGGGCAACTGCACGACTGGTGAATGAATGCGTTTAAGTTCTGGTTTTCTGGCGGCGACAATTTTATCCGGCATTTTTCTGCTGATGTTGTCCTCTCCTGTGTTTTCACAGGAGCCTCTCTCAGGCCAAGTCGTTGTTCCAGCCACGGAGCTTCCTGAAGCGCCGCATTCCCAGTTGGAGGTTTCCCAGGCTCAAGCGCCCCCGGCTCCTCAAAGCCAATCTGGTCAGCCGCAGGCGCCGAATACCACCCCCGCAGCGGAAGCCACTCCGGACCAAAGTCCAGCGGCACAGGGCAGTTCCAGCTCTCAAGCGGGTGTTCAACAATCGGGCACTAAAAAAAGCAAGCACGACTTGGCTGAAGAACAACTGAAGCAGCAGGAGCATAACAGGGTTGCCGGTGTGATGGCCGCTTTCAATACCACTCAGAACCAGAACGCGGCTCCGCTTTCTCCCGGGCAGAAATACGAGCTCTTCTTCAAGAGCGCCACTGATCCATGGCCATTCGGACTGGCGGCCGTGGTTGCAGGCATCGGTCAGGCCGACGGCAGCCCCCAGGCCTGGGGGGGTGGCACCGAAGGATACGCCAAGCGATTTGGCGGCGCATATTCCGATTACTTTATCGGCAATTTCTTCGGCAATGCGGTGTTGCCCTCCATTTGGCATGAAGATCCACGTTACTACCAGAAGGGCACTGGCTCCGCTGGTAGCCGGGCTTTGTGGGCGGCCGAAAGCACCGGCTGGTGCAAGCGAGACAATGGGAAATGGGGGCCGAATTATGCCAATGTCATTGGCAACCTGATTGGCGCTGCCATTGCCAGGGTGTACTACCCAGCTTCACAGCGCACAGTCACCGACACCATCACCGATGGACTGACCGTCTCTGCTGAAGGGATCGTGGGCGCCGAAGTGATTGAGTTCTGGCCGGATATTGCGCGTCACTACAAGCGTAAGCACGCAGAAAAAGTGGCTTTGAAGGCAGCGCAGACCGATGCAGCTCACTGAGCCGCGGTGGTTTTCATTCGCCAGTATGATCTTCGCAAGGAACTACCTGAATTTCAGGCCATCGTCACTTCACAATCGACCTCAAATTGAAAGATTCGATGCGCGACACTACTAGCTCAACTGGGATAAAAAAGTCGGCGGATCAGACCGCCCTGAAGATGGGCCGCGACTGCACATTCGAAGAATGGGTGCGTTCAGGTATCAGTTCGACCTCAGCGCTATTTTTTGTGAGCATTGCCTTACTGGGACCGCCCCTCCAACTTCTTTCGCAGGAATCTGGATCGAGCCGGCGGTTAATCGCGGCTGCGGAACTTCCTGAAGCACCACAGCCTCAGTTTGTGGTTGCCACAAACGCGCCGTCTGACCCGCAAGACCAGAGCACTCAGCAGCCGGCCCCGAGTACAAATGCGCAGGACAGTTCGAGCTCTCAATCTGTTCCTCAGCAGCCCGATGCGAAAAAAAGCAAGTATGAGAAGGCTGAAGAACAGATCAAGGAGCAGGAGAAGCAACGCGTCGCGGGAGTCGTGCCCGCCTTCAATGTCACCTATCACAGTGACGCCGTCTCCATGACCTCGGGACAGAAAATGCGCCTTGCCTTTCGCTCCTCTATCGACCCGGTGACTTTTATCGGCGGGTTAATGGGCGCCGGCTTTAAAGAACTCAAGGACGAAGATACTGGGTTCGGATGGGGGCCCGAAGGCTTTGGAAAGCGGGCCGGCGCTGCTTACCTCGACGCCTTCGATGGCACCATGATCGGCAACGGCATTCTGCCCTCCATCCTGCACCAGGACCCTCGCTTCTTCCGCATGGGCCACGGATCCATCAAACGCCGGCTGCTTTACTCCGCCGCTACCAGCTTCATCTGCAAGCATGACAATACCGGTAAGTGGGAGCCCAACTACTCCAACGTAGCCGGCAACATTGTCTCGGGCGCAATCTCCAATCTTTACTATCCTTCCAGCAACTCCGGCATTGGCCAGACCTTCGGCAACGGAATGCTGGTCACCGCCGAAGGCACCATCGCCGCCGTCTTCGACGAGTTCTGGCCTGACTTGTCGCGGAGGTTTCTCCATCGTGACCCAAGCCACGGCATCGATGCCCAGCTTCGCGCGCAGGACGAGGCCGCAAAGCAAGCGAAGCAGAACCAGAAATAGGTCGAGTCAAGCCTACTGTCTAGCGCTTCTTCGCCTTTGCGCGGCCAGCCGATTTCTTCGCGGCACTCTTGCCGGCACGAATTTTCATCGTCTTCAGCGCATCGATATTTTTATCGATCAAAGCGTATCGCTGTTCAGCGCAGGCGTGGGTGCGCCACGGATCGGCCGGCGTATTCATCACGTAGTCCAGCAACTTGCTGACGGTGCTGGTGGCCACGTGTAGCCGCGTATCCGATGAAGCGTAGTAAATATAAACGTCGCCGTTCTTGCGCTCGATCCAGCCGTTGCTGAAGACGACATTGGAGACGTCGCCCACGCGCTCTTCACCCTGCGGTGCAATAAAGTAGCCGGCCGGCTTGTGAGTAATGACCCATGGCCTTTCCAGTTCTGTAAGAAAGAGATAGAGCGTGTAACGCAGTCCCGCAGCCGTATTCTTCACCCCATGCGCCATATGCAGCCAGCCTTTTTCAGTCTTGATCGGCGCGGGGCCCTGGCCGTTTTTGACCTCCTGGATGGTGTGATATCTGCGGCTGTCGATAATGATTTCCTGATCGACCACGGCTTTTTCAATGCTGGACGAAAGACCCCAGCCGATGCCGCCGCCCTTGCCCGTCTGAATAAAACTATCCTGTGGCCGGGTATAGAAGGCGTACTTGCCGTCGACGAATTCTGGGTGCAGCACCACGTTCCGCTGCTGTGCCGATTTGGATTTAAAGTCGGCAAGACGCTGCCATTTCTTCAGATCCCTGGTGCGGGCAATGCCGCACTGTGCAACTGCCGAAGAGGTCTCCCACTCCGGCGCCTCGGGGTTTTTGCGCTCGGTGCAGAAGAGGCCGTAAATCCATCCGTCTTCGTGCTTGACCAGCCGAATGTCGTAGACGTTGGTGTCCGGATTTTCCGTCTCAGGCATCAGGATGGGATAGTCCCAGAAGCGGAAATTATCAATGCCATTGGGGCTCTCGGCGACGGCGAAAAAGGACTTGAGGTCCGCGCCCTCAACGCGCGCGACCACCAGGTATTTGCCCTCGTGAAAGATTGCGCCGGCGTTAAACGTGGTGTTAATGAACATCCGTTCCATCAAATATGGATTTGTCTTGGGATTAAGGTCGTAGCGCCAAATCAGCGGCGCATGCGCGGCGGTGAGGACCGGATAATCATAACGGTCATAAATACCATTGCCGTCCGCTGCCTTGCGGTTACGGCGTGAAAGCAGCTTCTCCTGCCGCTTGAATAGACTCTGAATACTCTTTTTGAATGCAGCTTGTTTCATCTGTTTTCTCCGGTCGTCCCAGTTCTTTGTGCTGAATGTTCCAGCTTGGTCCCCGCCGCCTTCGGCCTGCCACAATTTGATAGACCGGTGGCTACGGACGTCGGTGAAACGTTACTGACTTGCCAGCACCAAAACTTCTGATTTTGGGAAGCAGAGCTATTGTAAATGACGCCACGAAGAGCTCAGGCAACCGCACTGTATACTTGCACAACAAGCAATTTCATTGTTACAGGTTGCCAAGGCGGCAGGTAGCCATCCGCGCCCGCTGTCGGCAATGAGGGTTCAATGCATCTTCACGTTCTTGATATCGTCATCATCCTGCTCTATCTGCTGAGCACGGTGTTCATCGGCTATTGGGTTTCGCGCAGCGCTTCCAAAAGCATGCAGGCATATTTTCTGGGCGGCAACAAAATGCCCTGGTATATGTTGGGCATCTCGAACGCATCGGGGATGTTCGATATCAGCGGCACCATGCTGCTGGTCTATTGGATGTTTATCTACGGTCTGAAAAGCGTATGGATTCCCTGGTTATGGCCTATCTTCAACCAGATATTCTTGATGGTTTATCTTTCCGCATGGATGCGGCGTTCAAATGTGATGACCGGCGCGGAGTGGCTCAAGACGCGGTTTGGCACCGGACGGGGCGCGCAGTTATCACATGTGATCGTGATCATCTACGCGTTGATCTGCACACTCGGATTCTTTAGTTACGGCTTCAAAGGCATTGGGAAGTTTACTGCTACATTTCTTGATCCGACGTTTCTGACATTGACCCACGGGCAGTGGCATCCCTCCCCAAATATGTACGCGCTTGTCCTCATCTCCATCACGGCAATTTACGTCATCAAGGGCGGCATGATCAGCGTGGTGATTACCGAGGTGGTGCAGTTTGCCATCTTGGCCATCGCATCGTTTTCAGTCGGCATTATCGCCATGATCAAAGTGGCGCCTGAAACCCTACGCAAGGTAGTGCCCGCCGGGTGGGACAGCGTCTTCTTCGGCTGGCATTTGAACCTGGATTGGTCGGCGCTGATTCCATCGGCCAATGCCAAGATTGCCGAGGACGGTTATGGGCTATTCGGTTTCTTCGTGATCATGCTGCTGTTCAAAGGCGTACTGATTTCGGCGGCCGGCCCCGCTCCCAGCTACGATATGCAGCGCATTCTGGCCGCAAAAAATCCGCGCGAAGCCTCGATGATGAGCGCCTGGGTAAATATTGTGCTTACCTTCCCGCGCTACTTTCTTATTGTCGGACTCACGGTGCTGGCAGCGGCATTCTTCAGTGACAGCATCCGCGCAATGGGACCGAATATGGATTTCGAGCTGGTGCTGCCCATGGCGCTTGGCAAATTTGTCCCGGTCGGGCTGCTGGGATTCCTGATTGCCGGAATGTTAGCGGCCTTTATGTCAAACTTTGCGGCTACTGTGAACTCTGCTCCTCCTTATCTTGTGAATGACATTTACAAACGCTTCATCAATCCGAATGCTTCGTTGAAGACTTATGTTCGGCTCAGTTACCTTGCTTCGTTGGCCGTGGTCGTGATCGGCGTGGCGATTGGTTGGTATGTGACATCAGTAAACTCCGTAGTGCTGTGGCTCGTCTCCGGCCTGTGGGGTGGTTATACCGCATCCAACATGATGAAATGGTACTGGTGGCGGTTCAATGGCTTTGGCTACTTCTGGGGCATGGTTGTTGGTATTACGTCTTCGTTGACGTTGCCGTTGGTGATTGAAAAAGTTCCGATTGTGCAGTATTTACTTACTCAATATTCCATCAATCTGAATGTTTCAATCATTTTCCCTTTGACGTTGATTGTCTCGTTGATCGGCTGTTTCGCCGGCACGCTGCTCACCAAACAGGACGACGAAGAAGTACTGAAGGATTTTTATAGGCGCGTCAGGCCATGGGGTTTCTGGGGACCGATCCTGAAGAAGGTGCTGGCGGAAGATCCCAGCTTCAAACGCAACCGTGACTTTCCGCGCGATATGTTCAATATCGCGGTTGGTATCCTGTGGCAGGTAAGCCTGGTGACGTTGCCTCTCTATATCGTGATTCAGGAATATCAACGCGCCGCAATTGCCCTGGCAGCAATTCTCGTGACCTCGGCTATTTTGAAATTCACCTGGTACGACCATCTGGCTGTGCGCGAGGTTGAGCCGGCGAAAATCTTTATTGCTGGCAAAAGCTGAACGCACTGGAACTGCGTAGTTTTGCCGCTGGGAGGAATTGGCGACGGACTCGAAACGTGTTCTCCGCCTTCAGTGCGCTACGAGCGCCTGAGTTGCGCATTCTTTCAGATCGCGACAGAGGGTATCGACGCGCGACAGATCGGAATCCCAGGAAAACATGAATCGCGTTGCGCCACCGATGAATGTATAAAATTTCCAGCCGCGGGCTCGAAGAGGACTGAGAATCTCTTCGGAAAGTGATAAGAACACCGCGTTGGCTTCAACCGGCGCAGCAATCCGTATACCTGGGATATCGGCGATTTGCGCCGCGAAATGTTTTGCACAACTGTTTGCGTGCACGGCATTGCGCAGCCACGCTCCGCTCTCAAGCATCCCCACCCACGGCGCAGCGAGAAAGCGCATCTTCGAAGCAAGCTGGCCGGCCTGCTTGCATCGGTAGTCAAAGTCCGCCGCGAGCTTGCGATCGAAAAAGATAACCGCCTCGCCGACCGCCAAGCCATTCTTCGTGCCACCAAAACAGAGGACATCGACGCCGCTCTTCCAGGAAGTCTCCGCCGGCGAGCAGCCGAGGCTCGCGCAGGCATTTGCAAACCGGGCTCCATCCATGTGCAGATAGAGATTATGCAACTTGCATTCCCCGGAAATCGCGCGCAATTCATCCAATGTATAAACGGTGCCTAACTCAGTAGATTGGGTGATGGTGACTACGCGCGGTTTGGGATAATGTATATCCTGACGCTTGGTCGCGAGTTCGCGAATGGACGCCGGCGTCAGCTTGCCCTCCGCGCTTTGAGAGACCAGCAGCTTCGATCCGTTTGAAAAAAACTCCGGCGCGCCGCATTCATCTGTTTCCACATGCGATGAATCGCAACAGATGACTCCGTGATATGACTGACAGAGAGATGCCAATGCCAGCGAGTTGGCCGCGGTGCCGTTGAAAACGAAATAAATTTCGCAATCTTTCTCAAAGAGTTCGCGAAATGCATCGGATGCTCCCGCAGTCCAGGGGTCGTCTCCGTAGGAGGATACGTGACCACGATTGGCAGCCTCGGTCGCCCGCCACGCCTCAGGGCAAATGCCCGCGTAGTTATCGCTTGCAAACTGTTGAAGCTGCTCTCCGAATTCACAATCGATCATGATTCAAGTCTCCGCAACGCAGAATTTGTTCAGGATCTGCTTACATAATCATGGCACATTGCGCGCCTGCCATCCAATCCCGGCGACAAAGCAATCAATAGCAATGCGTGCGCAGGCGCATCGGCGTGGATCGGAAGGGAAATTAAAAAATGTGCAGATTAGTTTAGCAGTGAGCTTGTGACAAATTGCGTAAACTTGCTCTTAAGCCAGAGATTCTTACGCTGCGGGAGTCATCAATTTAGTTTTGCCTTGGTGACAACCTCAAACACGCAGCACTTGTACGCCCTTTCGCTCAAAGGCTGTCACCGTCTCATCCGTTGTGCCGTTGTCAGTGATCACCATATGAATATCTGTTGTCGGGCAGATTCGCCAGCCGGCGGTGACGGCAAACTTGCTGTGATCGGCCACTGCAATTCTTCGCCGCGAGACGCGGACCAGCGCCGAGTTGAGATCCGCCTCATCGGAGCTGAAGCAAGTGGCTCCCCACTGCGGATCGAGGCCATCCGCACCAATAAAGAGAGTATGAATCATAACCTGTCTCAAACTCTCAATCGCCGTGGGACCAACGAGGGAAAACCAGTCCCCATGCAGATGGCCTCCGGTGACAAAGACGTTCAAGTCTTTGCGCTTCGACAGTTCCATGGCGATGTTGACGGTATTGGTGACCACGGTGATGTTGCAATTGATGGGAAGGCATCGAACCACTTCAGTAGTTGTAGTTCCAGGGGTGAGCGCAACGGTCTCGCCGGGTCCGACCAGTGCCGCGGCAGCTCTGGCAATGCGGCGCTTTTCGTCCGCGAACTTCTCAACCTGTGCCTGGAAGGAGCGGTCATCGCGGAAGGGTTCGTAAAACAAGGGTTCTATGGAGACTGCTCCACCGTGGGTTCTGCGCAGTCGTCCATCTTTTTCGAGAACGTCGAGGTCCCGCCGGGTGGTGACAACCGAGACTGCAAATCGGGAACTTAGTTCATCAACGGAAACAGAGCCTGTTTCCTGAAGGACTTCAAGGATCGCCTTGAGCCGCAACGCTTGCTTGTCAGATAGCGCGTTGCCGGCGGCGTTCGCTCCAAAAGCCTGAGAAGTCACGGATGAATTTCTCTTTGACACTCTTAATTGCCTCGCTTGCATACTACCGAGTTTCTTTGTTCGCTTGAACATGGAGAGGGCAGTATAAAATGTATTATTGCTGCTTTGGCGGGTGATGGGAAGCCTTTGCGAATTTCACCGTTGCCCGGCCACGCAATCTGAGGCCGATAGTGAGCGCTCAAGCAGAATTCGTTTCCCAAGACGTTCAGGTCGACTGGCTGGCCGGCAGCATGCGTGGCGTTGCCGTTCAGCAGAGTAAAAAGACTCTGGGCGAAATGGCCGGACTCTTTCATGACGCAAACGCATTGCGCTCGATGGATGAAAACATGGTCGTTTACCGCATTCAGTGGACCGAACCAGTTCCTCGCGGTACGGAAGGCGGTCTCTTCTGGGGCTCGACGACCATTGCACCGGGGCGCGTGGGCGATGAATACTTCATGACTCACGGGCATTACCATCTGAAGCGCGATCGCGGCGAATACTACGGCGTCATCGGCGGCAAGGGTATACTGGTGCTCATGGATGAAGACCGCGCGACCAGAACCGAAGCGATGGTTCCCGGCAGTTTGCACTACATTGCCGGCGGCAATGCGCATCGCGTGGTCAATACCGGCCATGAACCCTTGCTCTTCTGGGCGTGCTGGCCGAGCGATGCCGGTCATGACTACGCATCCATCAAAACCCAGGGCTTTGGCGCGCGCGTTCTTCATCGCCATGGAGGCCCGGTCGTGATTCCGGCGTGAGCGCCGGTTTTTGAGCCCCCTTCTATGCCGTTCGATCCCCAACTCGCAGTGCAACTTAGCGCCGGACCACTGGCATTTGAGTACGGCCGGGATGTCTTCGGGCCGCCTCCGGAGTTGCGCAGCCTGGATGCCATTCGTTATAGCCTGCTGTCTCCGTCGTGCAATGGCCCCGATCCTGTCTATTGCATTGCCATGGATGTTGGGCGAAATGAACATGCTGAGACGCTGCGGCAGCGGATGTTGCTGTTCGGTGTGGTGGCTTATGAAAAAGGCCAGCTGGGCGATGAACCGGTTCGCAGCCAGGGGCACGTGCATGCCATCGCTCCCCACTGTGGATGGTCTACCCCGGAACTCTTTGAGATTTGGCAGGGCAACGCCATTATCTATGCGCAGGAGACGGCACTTGACCGGCCCGGGCGCTGCATTGCCATCGAGGCCAATCCAGGAGACAAGATCGTCATTCCGCCCGGCTGGGCACATTGCGTCATCAACAGCAATCCCGAGACCAGGATGGTCTTCGGCGCCTGGTGCGACCGGCAATATGGGTTCGTATATGACGGCGTACGCGCGCATCGCGGCCTGGCCTGGTTTCCGCTGCTGGGGAATCACGGCATCGAGTGGCAGCGCAATTCTTCCTATGCGGCGTCCGAACTGATCTGCCGGTCCGCACGTTCCTATCCGGAACTTGGCGTATCGGACTCGCCGCCCATCTATGAACAGTTCGCCCAAGATCCGGCTCGAATGCAGTGGGTCTCGGAGCCTTCCCTGGCCGGAAGCCTCTGGGAAACTTTTGAACCCTGAGTGGCTGGTTGACGAAATCAAGTTCAATTCCATACAGCGGCGATTCTGCAGTCGGCTCTTGCCGATCATTGCTTTGGCCATGGCATCTCAACGGCTTTGGGAAAGTAAATCCAAGTCTCGCCCGGCAACTTCTTCACATCCAGGGTGTTGCAAACGTAGGTGAAAACCAGCGAACCCGGATCCTCGAACTCCGGGTGCTCCTTGCCGGCGTAGCAAAACGTATCTTTGTCATATCCGGGGGTGGACGGCTGCAACTCAGGAATGCGGTAAATCACCTTTCCATCGTTCCAGGGACCGGTGAGGGAAGGCGCTTCGCGCAACAACACCTTGTCTGAAAAGCCGGCAGGATCGAGAAGAATAGCAATCCACTTTTTCAGATCGGGGTGCCAGCGGACTGACATTTCAGGGCTTCCGGCCTCCATCACATGCTTTGCATTGTGTGGGTCGAATCCCTTTTGCCAAGTGTTGTCTGCCGCCTGGTATTCGAGATTCTGTCGCGGATCATTCAAGCCTTTGAGAGGAATCCTGGTCAGCAGGGCAGGGCGGTTGCCGGCCTCGTAAAGGGCAAAGATGTAGGCATAATCGCCTTCAATCACGGCACTCGAAGAGGGGTACGCTTTGGCTCCGTCCTCGACCAGCGGGAAATACTGAACTTTCCACTTTTGCGCATCGCGCCCAAGCCCCGTCACTTTGGCCAGGTCGGTTCCGCAAGTCTCAAACCCCATGGACATCGATGAGGTCTTGGGAAGATTGCGAACGCACAGCAGAGTGACCCATAAGCTCTTGTCATAAGAAAATCCGTCCAGGGCCCAGTACCAGGTGTTGGCGTGCTGCGCGGTAAAAAAGTCCTCCGGCTGCCCGCTGGAATCGTGGCGAATCACATAGCGGAGCGTCGAAACGCCGTTTTTTTCGCAGGTTGAAATTCCAATACTGTTTCTGACCATCATCGGATCGCCGTTGGAACCAAGCGCTCGATTCTTCCCGAAGAGCGTGTCGCCAAAGATCCAAACATCGCGCTCATCGGGCAGTGGAATGGAATACGCGGCATCGGCGCCCTGCCAGCTTGGGTTGAGCGGAAACGACGGCATGCAACCACCTTTGCTGCCCGCCAAGGCATGTGCCGGCGGCAGGGAGAGACAGACCAAAAACAAGATTGCTGTCCATCGAATCAACGCGCGCGTTTGCTTGTTCTGCATAGCTTGCCTTCAAGGAGATTGAAAAAACAGACGGCTGCATCTCCAGCTTCACATAGGTAAAAGTACGGTAGTGATTCAAAAAATTCAGCGCGGCGGGCATGGTGACAGCCGGCCGCGCTGAAGATGTCGCGTCTCAGAACAGGAACTTGACTGAGAATTGAGTTTGACGCGCAGTTCCGTTTCCGATCTGGTTGGTATCGGCTCCAGCTATGGTTGCGCTTGAAACTCCAAATCCAGTCCATTGACCGCCCGCGAGCACGGGGGTGTTGGGCGTACAGACCGCGGACGTGGCACTGGGGTAGGATACCGAGCTGCAAATGCCGGTATCTATGTTGGAGAAGTTGGGATGGTTGAGGATATTGAAGATATCCGCCCGGAATTGCATTTTGAGCTTGTCGGTGATGACGAAATTTTTCATTGTGGAAAAGTCCCACTGGAAGAATCCCGGGCCGCGAATATAGTTGCGCCCGATGTCGCCAAGAGTGGTGGGATCGCCCCACACACCGTCGAATCCCGGTTCGAGCGAAAATGCGTTTATGTTGTAGCTCGAATTGGGCCAACTGGCATTGGGGACTTTCAAGGGCACGCTTGCATTGCGATTGGGCCGCATGTAATTGCCGAAGAACCCATTGGTGACCTCGACGTTTTGAGCTAGGCCGCTGCGGGTTTGAAGGATGCTGGATAACTGCCAACCGCCCAGGGTTTCCTGCTCGAGCCGGCTGTGGCCTTTCAGCAGGGGCAGGTCATAGAGGGCGCTGACGGTGAAGTTATGCCGTGTATCCCAATCGCCGCTGCCGGTGTCGAGAGACGGCTTGAACGGGTCGGAGAATCCGGCGAAGACGTTGACCTCGTCGTCGATTTCATGCGACCAGGTGTAGTTGGCTTCGAGCGTGAGATGTTGGTAATTCCTCCGCAACTGCGCCTGCAGGGCGTTGTATTTGGAGAAGAGAACGCCGGGCATGTAGTTTTCGTTCTGGTAGGGCGACGTGGAAGAGAGAATACTGGGTACGTTGGTGTTGGGATTGGAAGGATTGAGGTTGACTCCCTGAAACGCTACGCCGGCCTGCGTGTGCTGCACCTTGTTGCCGGTGTAATTGACTGTCAGGATAGTATTTTTCGCGATTTCCTGCTGCACGCCGAAGAGCCAATTCGTCGAATACGGATCTTTGGGGTTGGTCGGGAAGATGTATACGCTCTGATTGCTGGCAAGCAATGGCGGGTTCGGCGTGGGATAGGAGATGGAGGGGACTAAGCCGAACAAATAATCGAAGATGTTGTCGGATATGGTCGCATTCTTGGGCACGTTATCCGCCAGCGTGTTGGGCGCTGGCTGCATGGGCATATAGAACAGCCCGCCGTAACCGTGGATGACGGTCTTTCCCTTGCCGAATGGGTCGTAGGCAAATCCGATGCGGGGAGCGACGTCAATTCTCGATGCGCTGTACGCGCTCTGTCCCAGCGGACCGAAGCTCTGCGTCGCATAAATAAATTGCTGCTGGTCGCCGTGGGCTACATTCCAGGTGGTGTTGTAGTCATAGCGAAGGCCCAGATTGACGGTAAGGTTGTGGTTCACCCTCCAGTCATCCTGCCCATAAAAATCCCAGTTGGAATCATCGTTGCCGATCGATCCCGGGGTTCCCGACACCTGCAATACAAAAGGAAGGTTCGTTTCCAGGCTGTCAAAACTGTAGTAGTCGTACGCCTCGATCCTTTGCAGCCATGTATTCAGCCGGTTGAGACGGATCTGTACGCCGCCCCTCAGCGTATGAGCTTTCAGCGTTTTGGTCACGTTGTCAAATAACTCATACTGCGTATTCGCATTGTTCTGATTGAAACTATCTGCCCCCGGCAACGCACCGAGGTTGACGAAGAAGCTCGCAATCGAAAAATAAGGAGTGCCGGTGTCCGACGCCGTATTGGAATGGAAGCGGTTGGACGCTACGCTGAATTCATTGAGCAGCGTCGGGCTGAAGATGTGGGTTTCATCGATCTTTGTCAACTGCGTTCTGAGCGCCTGGGGAGAAACTTGCCCCTGGGCGTTGCCATAGGTGTACGTAGTGAGAGAGTTGTTGATGTTGTAGCGGAACATCAGGCTGTCGTTGTCGCCGATGTGGTAATCGAGCCTGATCGAGCCGGTATTTTCCGAAAGAATGTCTGGAAAATTCGTTGGTGTGAAGACCAGGTCATACGTCCCGTTGTCAGGGTAACGGGTATCGTAGTCGCAGGTTGCCGTGGTTGAACCCAGCCCGCAGCCCGCGGGAAGGGGAGCCATCAAGGCCGCGATGGGCGCCATCGAAGGGGCGAACTGCGAAAGAACGTAGGCGCTCACTACCTCGTGTAATGGCTGGGGATTCGTCAGGTGTGTCCTGTCTCCCTCGTAATTCACGAAAAAGAAGAGCTTCGATCTGTAGAGGGGGCCGGCGAGGTTGCCGCCAAACTGGTTGAGCTTCAGAGGAACTTTCGGACCCGGTTGAAAGTAATCCCTGGCGTCGAAAGCGTCGTTGCGGAGGAATTCAAACAACGTGCCGTGGTAGTTGTTGGTACCGGACTTGGTGATGATGTTCATCTGCGGTCCGAGCGAGAAGCCGCTTTGGGCGCTGTAGCCGCTATTGGAAAAGTCGATCTCCTGGATGCTGTCCACGCTTGCGCGCGTGATTTTCGCGGCTTCCTGGCCTTCGGTCTCCAGAAACCCGTTGACGTCGCCGCGGCTCGATGACTGGCCGTCGAGCCTGATATTCAATCCGGTAAAAATATTATCCAGTCCGTTTACGCTGCCCTGGAAGTATGACGTCGAGCCTACGGAGCCGGGAGAGATTTCGAGAAAGGAGCTCACGTCTCTGCCATTGACGGGTAGATTGCTCACCTGAGTGGAGTCCAGAGTGGTGCCTGCCGTGCTTGAAGTGGTATCGACTGACGTGAGTGTGCCCGTGACCTCGACGGAGACATTGGCCGCCGCGACGGTCAGGGTCAGGTTAACGCGTACTGTCGCGCCCACATTCAGCACCAGGTCCTGGGATGTGGCCTTGCCGAAGTTGGCTGCGGTGGCTGAAACCACGTAGTGCCCAAATGGCAACGCGGAAGCAGAAAAACTCCCGCTGCTGTCAGTGAAGATAGATGTCTGGATTCCCGTTCCCGAGTTGGTAATTGTTACCGCGCTGTGCGGGATGATGGCTCCCGTTGGATCGGCGACTGTTCCATTAATCGTGCCGGTGTCGAATTGCGCTGCAACCGGCAGCGCAAACACCAAACAGATGAACAGCAGCGCGGCGACCAGGCGCCCTGAGGTTAGATGGTGCGCTCTTTGTGACAAACCAGCCATTGCACTCCTCCTTGAATGATTACCGCCATTTGACATATTTCCACGCGGTTGAGTATAGGTACGAAGAAATACGGTGTCAAGCGAATTCGGTCATTATTATCTACTAAAAATGAACAAAAGAGTCATTTGGATGGTCGAATGGTGATAAAACGCACATAATTTGTTGACAACGCTTCGTGCAGCGACGTATACGTAATGTGGATTAAGGCCATGAGCCACACATTCCTTCCGAAAGGTAATCCGGCCTCGACTTCTGCCTCTAGCGCCCCAACGGCATTCGCATGTCGAATTACGCAGTAGGCAAAAGATTTTCTGGAGTACATGAATGTCACGAACGTCTAATTACGATAAGTTGCCAACCATTCATTCGGGGGACGAGAAGGATTGCCTCAAGGAATGGGATGAGATCGGTAACGCCCTGCTGGCCGGCTTGCCGGATTCCGGTGGCGTAATCTGCGTGGAGTGCTATCCGGGCGCATTTGTAGATCGCATTGAAAAATCGCTGCGGAGAGTTCTCGCGCCCGGTGATGTCATCCGAACTTCCGAACTGTTGAAAGACACGGATGAAATTCGCGACCTCGTCTCCCCGTACCTCGGCAGCGACCCGGTCTTTGGCCGGATGAACGGCATTACAATCCAGGATTACTTCGATCCGGTGCGTCTCGAGAGCGCCCGCCGTCAGATCGAGAGCAATCGCGCTTTGCGCCTGTTGATCATTGGAGTTGGAGCCTCGCTCCTCTGTGACCGTC
The DNA here is from genome assembly GCA_049515455.1 of Occallatibacter sp. Taxonomy (GTDB): domain Bacteria; phylum Acidobacteriota; class Terriglobia; order Terriglobales; family Acidobacteriaceae; genus Telmatobacter. The sequence continues at coordinate 59,008 of JBEKUB010000011.1, read as the reverse complement.
CCGCATTGATCGTCTATGCGGATATGGCGCGCTGGGAAATCCAGCAACGCTGGCGAAGAAAGGAGATCGGAAACCTGGGGCTCGACAATTTAGACGACACCATCGGAGTCAAATATAAATGCGGATTTTTTGTCGAGTGGCGGGCCGCGGACCGTTTGAAAAAGATTCTGTTGCCGCGGCTCAATTTTCTCCTCGATACCAATGATCCATCAATCCCCAAAATGATTGCTGGCGATGTATTTCGCCGCGCATTGCGCAGTGCATCGCAAAGACCGTTCCGCGTTGTTCCTTACTTCGATCCCGGGCCATGGGGTGGTCACTGGATTGAGGATATCTGCGATCTTCCGCGCGACCGCCCGAACTATGCCTGGGGTTTTGACTGCGTGCCGGAAGAGAACAGCCTGCTGCTCGGCTTCGGCAACACGCGGGTTGAAGTCCCGTCCATTGATCTGGTCTTCGCGCACCCTCATGAACTGCTTGGAGAGAGCGTTCATGCGCGCTTCGGAACCGAGTTCCCCATTCGATTCGACTTCCTCGACACCATGGGCGGAGGCAACTTGTCTCTCCAGGTTCATCCCTTGACCGAATATATCCAGGACAAATTCGGCATGCATTACACCCAGGATGAGAGCTACTACTTACTCGATGCCGGCGAAGATGCAACGGTTTATCTTGGACTGCTCGATTCAGCCCGGCCCGCTGAGCTTCTGCGTGATCTCTGCAAAGCGCAGGAGGGCGACTTTGACTTTCCTGCTGAACGGTACGTCAATATCTTACCGGCCCGCAAACACGATCATTTCCTCATTCCCGCCGGCACCATCCACTGCTCCGGGAAGAACAGCATGGTGCTCGAAATCAGCGCCACCCCCTACATCTTTACCTTCAAGCTTTGGGATTGGGGCCGGGTAGGACTGGACGGCGAGCCCCGGCCGATTCATATCGACCATGGCGAAGTGAATATTCAGTGGGATCGCACTACCGCATGGGTGCAGAATAATTTGGTCGATCGAATTGCTCCCATATCTTCGGGAGACGGTTGGACTGAAGAGCGCACCGGCTTGCACGAGCGCGAGTTCATTGAAACCAGGCGCCATTGGTTCCGCTCGCCCGTCCCCCACAACACCAACGGAACCGTCAATGTCTTGAATCTGGTTGAAGGCGATGAGGCAATTGTTGAAAGCCCAACTTCAGCCTTCGAGCCGTTTGTCGTTCATTACGCTGAAACATTCATCGTTCCTGCGGCGGTCGGCGCCTACACAATTCGCCCGCACGGACAGTCAATCGGCAAGCAGTGCGGCACGATCAAGGCGTTTGTGCGGTCCAACGCCTGAAAGGACGTTGCATTTTGAACGGCAAAGAAAAAAACCGGGAGCTTCCACCGGGGCTTGATCCCCGAACGCGCGATTATCTCCGCGATCTTCGCGCAAGCGAGGGTCCGCCGTTGCACGAATTCTCCATCGCACAGGCCAGAGCCCTGATGCGCGAGATGCAGACAGCGGACATTTCCGGTTACCCGGTAGAAACACAGGAAATCGATCTCCGGGAATATTCGTTGCAGATTGTGCGTCCGCGGCACAGCCCCGAGTCACTGCCCGCTGTGATTTTTTTTCACGGCGGCGGCTGGGTGTTGGGAGACCTGGCTACTCATGCCAGGTTATTGCGGGAGATTGCAGTTGGGGCCAACGCAGCCGTAGTGTTTGTGTCTTATTCGCTCGCGCCCGAGAGCCACTATCCCCGGGCCGTAGAAGATTGTTATGCGGCCACCCGATATGTTCATGAGCATGCAGCTTCTCTCCGCATCGACCCGACCCGGTTGGCGATCGCCGGCGACAGTTCCGGTGGAAACCTTGCTGCCGCCGTCGCAATTCTGGCAGCGCAGCGCAGCGGACCGGCACTTCGCTTGCAGGTTCTGCTCTATCCGGTTCTGGATTGCGACTTTAGCACGCCTTCTTATGAAGCATTCGGAGAAGGATTCAATCTCGACCGCGAAACGATGAAGTGGTTCTGGAATCTCTATGCACCCGACGTAACGGCACGCTTGCAGGCTCTGGCGTCTCCGCTGAAGGCCGCGATCTCACAGTTATCGCTCCTGCCGCCGTCGCTGATTGCGACCTGTGAATACGACGTGCTCCGTGATGAGGGCGAGGCCTATGCCCGAAAGCTTGGCGATGCCGGGGTTCCCGTAACGGCCGTCCGTTTTCTCGGTACGATCCATGGCTTTGCCATGATGGATGTACTGGCGGAAACGCCGACCGCTGTCGATTGCCTGCGCCTGGTGATCGCTTCATGCCGCCGCGCCTTCGAGCGTTAAGCGTTACCCCTGTTTCAGGCGGATCATCACTACGGTGCACTGAGATCCATCCACGCTGACGAATTCGTAATCCCCGAATCCGGCCGGGATCAGGCAGGCCTGGAGAAACTCAATGGTTGTTTCAAGGGCCGGGTTCTTCAGCGAGCGGATCAGCACCGTCTTGCCAACGGTGAGTGTCGGTATTTGGAGGTAACGGCCTTCTGTACTGTGCGCCATCGGTTTGCTAAAGACGAACCGCTCTATCTCGAAGGGCATTTCTCTGATGGTTGTGAAGCGATCCATGCGTGTGTCACCGTCGCCCCTCACCACTCGAGGCCTGGCCCGCAGATGCTCCTGCACATATTTTTCGCGCCTCCACTTGTTATTCCGGAACGAGTGTTCAATGTGCATTCTCATGGGCGGCGCGGTCATGCTCTTGGCCTTGTCATCCCAGGTGTTGCGCGCAAAATCATAGGTGAAAAATGAATACTCCGTGCCCGCTACGCTCGGCCCGGTATCCATTTCCAGGATCATCTGGTTGCCGCCATGCCCGTGTTCCGTGCCCGGCGGTATCAGAAAAAGATCGCCCACGTTCGTTGGCCAGCGGCACACGAATTTCTGCCAGTCGAAGACTTTCTTGTTTTCCGATTCTCGGCAAAGGCGCTCGTATTCTTCCAGGTCGGCTGATTCCTTGAATCCCATCATTGTGCCCGCATCTTCGTACGCTTCCACAATGTAGTAAGTTTCATAACGGCCGAGCGGCTCGTTGAAATTTCGTTTTACATAATCCGTGTCTGGATGATTGTGAATCGGCATGCTGCCCCGTTCATAGGGAACGGGATCTTTGAAATAACCGTCGTCGAGCCACACCTGGAGAGGAAGCAGATCGGGGAAATTTTGATGAACATATTCGCCCACCAGCTGCAGCGGACGCTGCATGATGTTTTGGCAGGGAATGTTGAAGGCTGACGCGGCGCCTGCATCGACCAGGATGCTCAGCTCGATTCCGGCGAGTTCGTTCCATGCCATGTTTTCCAAGCCTGGAATTTTATCGTAAATTTCCTTGAATCGGTAAGACCCCCAGGGACCGGGCTGCGTGATCTTGACTTGCTTGATGGGCGTCTTCACCAACTCGTCGATGATGGAGTTGTAAGAAGCCGCTGAAACCAGCTTGAATTCTGCGGGGTCAACCGCATCCACGTAGTAGTCCATGCGCGCGAACGCTTTTTTCTTCTGTCTCAGCAGAAGATAGAAATCGCAATAGTAATATTTTTTCCAAGTATAGTTTGCGGCTGGATTGTCGCTTCCGAATGCCACCAGCTTCTCATCCCACATCTGCCAGAGCAACGGTTGCATTGTGAAATCGGCATAGAGGCGCAAATCATAGAGATCTTCCAATTCGGCGAGGGCCGCACCCGGTCCAACCACGACCAGCGCATCCTTCGTGATCTGATTCGCCGGAGCCGCAAGGCGCTCCTTCAATGCGCCGACTTTATTGCTATCCAGAATATCTTCGAGCACGCCCTTGCCGTTGACTCGCCCAAAGGACGGATCGTCAGTAACAAAGGGCCGGCGGTAATTCTCAACTTCGTCTTCCGATTGATAGAGCCCGGCGGTGGATACAATTTCGATCGACAAGCCGCTTGCCTTTGCAACGTTGATCAGGCCGGCCTTCAATTCCGCCCAATCCACGCCATACCATCCATCGATAGCCACCGTAACTGGCCTCGCAGTCCGCTTCCGTTCTTCGATGAGCGCAATAACGCGAGTCACAACCTGTCGCGTTCCACAAACAATTTCTTTTTGGATGGCCGGTGAGATGTTTACGCGATTGAGAGCATTTTTTCGATACTCATACAGTGGCATAGACTATGCAATCTATCAAAGCCTTGAGTCGAGCGTCAACGAAATAAATAATTCTGCCTGATTGTTTGGCCACGAGAAAGAAGTCGGCACAAATTGAGTCGAAATTCTCCAGAGGTTCATTGCCGCTCCGAGATTTATTCCGCGGTCGCTAAGCTAGAAACTCCTCGCATCCGTCTGCCGGTACTTGAAGAGAAGCTGTTCCACCCGCATCATAAATATGGATTGCATTACCAACAGGAACAACATGATCAATCGATTGCATTTCCTCTGGTACCGCGGAAAGAAACATGATGTAGCGTGCGGTTTTCTTGCCGCGTGCATCGATCGTGCAGCCTCGGGGAGTATCAGAAAAGCGCTTGTCTGAAAAACCTTCAGTTGCTGCCAGAGGCAATGGCGTTGTACCGAATTCCATTCCGCGCGCCTGCGTATTACCATTCCAGGGCGCATACCGCCGGGTGCAGTTTTCCTCCCAGATCGCCATCCAGGGAAAGTCTTGCCGTCGAAAACAGTAGCCCACGCCCAGGCGGAACTTCCAGTTTACTGCCAGCAGATGCTCTATCGCATGTTTCGGATCCAGCCTTAGGCCAGCCAGATAGCTTTTCTTCTTCGTTGTAAATGGAAGCCTTAGATCAACAGACTTATTGCCGTCTCCTTGCTTCACATGTGGCCAGGAAAAGAAACAATTATCCGGGAGCAATGAGTCTCCTTCATAACCGAACGGTGAAGTCATTCCGGACTGTGCGGAAACGGCGAAGGTGCTTGCCACTTCACTTACAAATGGATTTCCAAAGGTAACGTGCTGCACCCAATCAAACTTGTGCTCGTGGTCTCGCTGATTGCTCACGGTCTCCTGAATATATGCGACGCCTTGTCCATTCGCTAAACGAATCTCCCTTTCAAATGTAAGCCGTGAGATAGGCAGACTCACGGTCAGCCGGCAATGCGCATTCCCCGGCTCCGCGGAGCCAACTACTTTCCATTGTGAGATTGCCGCCTCACCGTGAATTCCAAGACCTGCAGCAGCCTTTTCGGCTGAGGGTTCGCCAAAATAGTCAAGGCAGAGCGCATGTCCAGTATATCCAGCAATAAATTTACCCGTTTCAGGAGCGCCATAGAGCTGCGACATCTCCGGCGACCAGTCCTGGCCCGGATCCAGTGTCGTCCAGGGCGCCTCCCAAAGAACGTTCTGCGAGGAGCGGTCATCCCCATCAAGGAATCGAAACGCGGCCAGGTGCCCGCCACCCGTGAGTGAAATCAATTCCACAATTCCATTCGCCAGCCGAATGGCATCGCGGCCCTTCCATTGAATCGATTCGCAACTTTGTCTAAGCGAGGAGTTCTCCGGGATCATCTGTTTCATTGAATCTCCCCTCATCACTGCGTTGGTCACTTCGTTGAAGCACAGGATGGCACATTGGTGAGGCATTGTTACACGTTTGTCCTGACTAACTTGGTTACGCGGCCAGTTTGATTCCAGTCGGAAACATAAATGTTGGCGCTCTTGTCAACGTGACATCCATGCGCCGCGCTGAAGGATGCGGCTGCGATTTCACTTGGCATAATTTGGTAGTTTGCCCATTGCGCCTTTTGCGGGTTGTCGCCGAGAAATGCCACTGGAACATTGTCCTTGTCGAGGATGGTGACGCGACCCTCCAATTCAGAAACCACCGCATAGTCCCCATGAAAACTCACTTGGCATGGGCGCCGCAGATGCAGAGTGATTGTGCGTACGAATTTCCCATCGAAATCAAAATGGCAAAGCCGGCGATTCTCACGGTCGCATACCAGCAGCAACGGCTGGTCGTAACGCGTATCGACAGCCAGCCCATGGTTGCAGTCGAACAAGCCCTCTGCCTTGCCTTTTCCGGCATAGCTTGCTCGGTATTCACCGTTCCTGTCGAACCTGAAGAGCCGCGAGTCTCCATAGCCATTGGCAATGAAGATGCTGCCATCCGGTGCAGGGACTGCCGCCGTCAGCCGCCATTCGTTTGGCGTTTTGAACCCGGCCTCCGGCGGAGCAGTAATCTTTTGGACGACCGTTCCATCCGTTTTCATTTTGACGAACAACCAGTTTTCCTTCAGCGTTCCCTTCTGCACTGTCGTGTAAAGGTACTCGTCGCCGTTCTCTTGCGCGTAGGCCATGGAGTGAACTTCGGGATACTGGCTCGCAATCGTCTTCAGCAGTGCGCCATCCGGGCCATATACCAGAATCCCCGTCTCGCTCTGCGTGCTGACGTACACATGGCCAGCCTTGTCGGTGGCAATTCCTCCATGAGTGCCGCCAAAAGAAGTCCCCGCTGGCAATTGCCCCCAGCCTGGAGCTACCTGGTAAGTCCACTCGCCATTGCCAGTTTGCATTGTTACTCCTCCAGTGCTGCCATTCGACCCACTCGCTTCAGCACGCGTTCCCACCAGGCCCGCCAGTGCAGTGGCTCCAGTAACTGCTAGAAAGCTCCGCCGGTCGAAAACTCCAATTCCAGTTTGATTCGGTATTCGTTTCATGGTGCACTCCTTGCAATCTGTTTTGTTGCCTCCCCATTAAGCGCGGGCTGAGCAGGCGTGTTGTAGAGATAGATATGGCGCAAGTTCTTCATCGAAGTTAGTGGAGCAATAGCCGCCTGAGTTACCTTTGTTCCACTTAGATTCAGATAAGTCAACTGCGACAGCGGAGCCAGCTTCGCGAGGCCATCCCCGGTGACGGCGGTACCTTCAAGATGGAGCGCACGCAGATGAGCGAACTTACTCAACGTATCGAAACTCGCATTCGTCACCGCCGTGCGCCCCAATTCGGCTTCTACGATGTAGGGTCCAAACTTCTGGAACTGCGCGAGCTGCGCGTCACCAAAGCTTCCCGCAGCATCTGCCGTGCTCAGAATCAATCCATCGCCGGGTTTGCTCGATACCGGAATCAGTTTTGCCCCCTGGCCTTTCTCCATCTGGCGGATCTCGGGCATCAACCCGCTATAGTCCCCAACCGGCTGCAGCGGCTGCTCCTTCGGTTCATCGCTGATTGCAATTCCTGACAGTGAGGTCGCACTGGGCGATGCTCCTTGCTGAATCCATGCCCTGATCCATGCAATCTCTTCCGGTTTCAAAGGTGGCCTGCCCTCCGCCGGCATGAAGTGTTTCTGATCCGGCTGAAGCGTCACCCGCTCGAACAGCAGGCTCTTCTCCGGGTCACCGGCAACAATAACCGGTCCATCCTTCCCGCCCTTCATCAGCAGCTCATACGAGTCCAACCGCAAATTGCCATTTACCTTCCCATCCCCATGACACGTCACACAATTTGCGTCAAAAATCGGGTGGATATGGTTGGTATAAAACGACCCGGAGAGCGGAGCATTTGCCTGAACGGTGCCGAGTGTTGACAGGCGCTTCAGCGGCGCCGGCATGTATTGGGTGAGATAGTTGCTCCCATGGGTGATGGTGCCTCCCTGATGCGTCGCCCATACCAGCACCATGAGCACACAGGCCAGCATCAGCGGATACACTCGCGGCACGCTCCCTGACGTCCACCACGGTCGCGCCAGGAAACACAACAGCACGCCGATCGTAAGCGCGATTCCGCCCCACATGTGCCGCGTAACGGCAACGCCGTAATTGCCTCCGCCAAAGGCGAGCAGAAATCCCAATGACAAAGCTCCCAAACAACTGATGAAGCCCAGTCCCAGAGCAAATCCCGCGGCCTCACGCAACGCCGGCCTAAACCTTCCCGCAATCTCAAGGAGTGGAACCAGCACGATGAGCCCGATGGGAAGATGCACAGCCAGCGGATGGAATCGTCCCAGAAACTGCTGCCAGTCAGCGTGCGGCCTGCCATCAAGCTTTACCAGCCAGGGAAGCAGCAGCAGCGCCGCGCTGGCCACCAGCGCGGCGAACCACACCACCCTTGTCGTTTTGCTTTTAGGAAACAGCCTGCCGGCAAGCGCTGCCGCTCTTTTGAGAGTCTTCACGCAAGCAACCCGTTTACGACGCTCGCAGGCGTCGGCCCGGTCAACTTCTGATCGAGCCCCTGGAACTTGTAAGTGAGTTTATTATGGTCGATGCCCAGGCAATGCAGAATTGTCGCATTGAAATCTCGAACGTGCACCGGATCCTTTTGGACGTTGTAGCTGTAATCATCTGTCTCGCCAAAGGTAATCCCCGGCCGCACGCCTCCGCCTGTCATCCAGGTAGTAAAGCAGCGTGGATGGTGATCGCGCCCATAATTTTCCTTCGTCAATCCACCCTGGCTATAGACAGTCCGTCCAAATTCACCCGCCCAGATCACAAGCGTGTCGTCGAGCAATCCGCGTTGCTTGAGATCGGTGACCAGCGCATAACAACCGCGATCCGTCTCCTGGCAAAGAACCGGCAACATTCCTGTGACGTTGTCATGGACATCCCATCCGCGCTTGTACACCTGGGTAAACCGGACGCCGCGCTCCGCCATTCGCCGGGCGATCAGGCAGTTATACGCGAACGTTCCCGGTTCCTTCGCTTCAGGCCCATAAAGATCCCAAGTTGATTGCGGCTCTTTGCTCAGATCCGCAAGTTCCGGCACTGATGTCTGCATCCGGTAGGCCATTTCGTACTGCGCAATCCGCGCATTCGTCTCCGGATCACCGAGTTCCTCATACGCCTGTTGGTTGATCTGGCTCACCGCGTCGAGCATTTTGCGGCGCACCTCGCGATCCACCCCATTCGGATCGGTCAGATAGAGCACCGGATCGCCCGACGAACGGAGTCCGACCCCCGCATACTCTGACGAAAGGAAGCCGCTGCTCCACAGCCGCGACGACACCGGCTGATTATTCTGCTTGGTATTCACCTTGGTCTGCAAGACCATGAACGTAGGCAGATTGTCGTTCATGCTGCCTAAGCCATACGCAAGCCAAGATCCCAGGCAAGGCTTGCCGGGGTTCATGTTTCCCGTATTCATCAGCATGATCGCAGGCTCATGATTGATCGCGTCTGTGTTCGTAGACTTGACGATGGTCAGGTCGTCGACCATACGCGCCGTATACGGCAGCAGATCGCTCACCCACGTTCCCGTCTTCCCATAACGCTTGAATGCCCAGTGCGAAGGCGCAATGGGAAACCGCGCCTGCCCGGCTGTCATGCCCGTCAACTGCTGCGAGCCGCGCACCGATTCGGGCATATCCTTGTCGTAAAGCGCAGCTAGATTCGGCTTGTAATCCAGAATGTCCATCTGCGGCGGTCCGCCCGACATGAACAGGTAGATCGCACGCTTGGCCTTGGGAGCAAAATGCGGCAGCTTCAGATCTTGTCCACTAAGAATTCCAGATTGTCCGTTCGCGCTCGTGGCAGAAGCATCCCCCCTCATCGCCAGGTCGCACAGCAGGCTTGTCATCGCAGCCCATCCCAGCACTTTTCCTGTGCGTCCCAGAAAGTGGCGGCGTGTCTGCAATGCCGCCCACTCCTGCTTCAAATCAGCAGGCACAGGGAGATCCAGTACGTTATGGCAATGCTCGGTATCGGTACAAAGTGGATGTTGCTTCATTCGACCTCCCGCACTTACTTCGTCAGCGTCTCATCCAGATTGAGCATCTCGCTCGCTACCATGGTCCACGCTGCCAGTTCAGGCGCGGGTATCGACGGGTCGCTCCTGCTCTCGCCTACCGCGACCAGTTTTTGAGCTGCACTGGGATCCGCCGCATAGTGCTTCGTCATCTGTGTCAGCGAATTGGCCAGTACTGAAGCCATGCGGGGCGACGGATCGTGCGACAGCAGTATATCGCTCATAAGATTGATGCGCCGCTCCGGCGGGTTTCCGGCCTCCTTGATTACCCGTTCGGCAAGCGCACGCGCGGCCTCAATCCACTGCACATCGTTCATCGTCACTAGCGCCTGCAATGGCGTGTCTGTCCGCTGCCGTCGCGTGCATGCCGCATCGCGCATCGGCGCGTCAAATGTATCCATATCCGGCATCGTCGCCATTCGCTTCCAGTAGGTGTACATGCTGCGCCGGTAAAGCGCGTCGTCGTGTTCCTGTTTGTAATTGAGCGTATCGCTTGCGGGAAAGCCCACCTGCTCCCACACATTCGCAGGCTGATAGGGCTTCACGCTGGGACCGCCGATCCTGTTCACCAGCAGTCCTCCTGACTCGAGAGCAATATCCCGCAGCATCTCCGCATCCATGCGGAAGCGCGGCCCATGCGCCGTTAGCAGGTTCTTCGGATCTTTCGAAAGCTGCTCAGGAGTCGACTTCGAACTCTGCCGATAAGTGGCGGACATCACCATCAGCTTATACATGTGCTTCATGTTCCATCCGCTCTCACGGAACTCGACAGCCAGCCAGTCCAGCAATTCGGGATGAGAAGGCCGCTGCCCCATGATCCCGAAGTCTTCCGTCGTCTCCACCAGCCCGGCTCCGAACAGTTCGTTCCACATCCGGTTCACGGTCACCCTCGCTGTCAGCGGATTGTCAGGACTTACCGTCCACTTCGCCAGCGCCAGACGGTTGCGAGGTTCACCAGCCGGCAAGGGCGGCAGATAATGCGGCGTATTCGCTTCCACTCTCTCCGTGCGTGCGGAATACACCCCCCGCGTCAGCACATTTGCGTAGGCTATCGAAGGCTTTTCCCACGATACGAGAGTCAGCGCGCCTCCCTCGGAGAGCTTGTCGAGTTGCGCATCCAATTGGTCGATCTGGCCCTGAATCTCCCTGTAGGATCTGTCCACGTTATTGAAGTAGTAGTCGCTCACCGCATGCCATTGATCTTCATTCCACTGGCTCGCAGGCTTGCCGGTCACTTCCGCAACATAATCTTCATGAGGAAGCCGCTTCGCTTCCTCCGCCGACAGCGCGCGCTCATACAGACGAATATCCTGATAGCGCGTGTCTCGCGTTGGATTGGCGTCGGGGTATCTCCATCCCAGCTGCATGGGCGCCTGTGTCCGAATCGTCGCGCCGCCAAGCTTATCTAAAGCCACCTTGCTTGCCACCGGCTCTCCATTCACGTAGATCCTGATCCCCGATGCCTTGCCCGATCCGTCATAAGTAAAAAACACATGCTTCCAATGGCCGTCGAGAGGCAGCGGATCAACTGTCGAAACCAGAATCTCGACCCTCGGCGTCTTGTCCTCGGGAGGCTTGGGCTCGACTTTTTTCTTCGCCTCTGTTTTGTCTTTTGCCTTCTTCTTTTCGGCGTTCTTCTTGGTCGCCGGCTTGTTGGGCGCAAGATCCTTGGCGGTCAGGTCCGCCGGTGTTGGGTATTGGAAGACTTCCTTCGTGGCACCATACTTCTTAAACGGCACTTCCGCGGCCGTCTGCTCCTTCGGACACTCATTCACCAGCTCGACGCTGACGATGCCTCTCTTGATGGAGAGATCCCAGCCCCGGTTGTGCTGGGTTGTATCCATCTTCGATATCAGGGCGCCGGAGGAATTCTCCAGCGTATAATTCGGCGCGGAACGCAACATAAGCCATCCGCCTGAAGAAAACGCGTGGTTCCATTCGTAATCGCCGGTCTGGCCCAGCATCACCCGCGTGTTGGTGTCCATGCGAAAATCGGGCCACAACCAAGTCATCTCACCCCATTGCGGCTTCGACTTGCCGATGGGAAAGCTGGCCTGCTTAGCATTCGGCGCGCTGTTCTTCAGTACCTCGCCGCCGCCTTCGTCCAGGCGCAGGCGTAGCATCAGCTTATCGGCTGGCACGGGCTGCGGAATGCTCTGTCGCGACCGAATCCACTGCTCCACCAGAGCGCGCTCGTGCAACCGCGCAGCGTTCAGTTGGCCGGCAAGGTCTGACCGCTTCGCCAACACGCGGTTGTATGCTTCCTGATTCTGCGCCCTGGGGATGCGAACAACTGGCGCCCAAACTGGGCGGTCATCATTAAAGGGCTTCTCATTCAGATTATTAAAGAACGCGGTTAGCGCATAGAAGTCCTTCTGCGTGGTCGGATCGTATTTGTGATCGTGACAGACGGCGCACCCAACAGTGAGCCCCATGAAGGTGGCGCCGAAAGCCTCGGCACGTTCCCGCGCAATGTTCACGCGCAACTCTTCGGGAATGGTCCCGCCTTCGTTGCTGCTCACGCCCAGGCGGACATACCCGCTGCCGATCAAAGGATCAAGATTCCTGGCTGGCAACAAGTCCCCGGCGATCTGCTCCATGGCAAACTGATCGAAAGGCTTGTTGCTGTTGAACGACCGAATCACATAGTCGCGGTAAGGCCAGATATCGCGGCTGTTGTCGTAATGAAGCCCGTAGGTATCGGCGTAGCGCGCGTAGTCCATCCAGTAGCGCGCCCGCTCTTCGCCAAAACTCGGCCTTGTCAGCAACCGATCGACCAGGCGCTCATAAGCCTGCGGCGCCGTATCTTTTTCAAACGCGCTCACCTCTGCCGGCGTTGGCAACAGTCCGGTCAGATCCAGCGTTACTCGCCGAATCAGCGTCGCCTTGTCCGCTTCGGGCGATGGTTTCAGTCCTTCCTTCTTCAATCGCGCCAGAATAAACGCATCGATCGGCGTTTTGGCCCAACTATCGTTCGCAACCACAACGGGTAGCGCGGGCCTCGAGGGTCTTTCAAATGCCCAGTGCGGCCGATAGACCGCACCCTCCTTCACCCACTCTTTCAGGATTGCGATCTCCTCCGGCTTCATCGGCTTTGCTTCGCCCTGCGACGACTGCGGCATCAGGTAGTGGGGATTCTTTGACTCGATCCGCTTGATTAGTTCGCTCTGCTCAGGATGTCCTGGAACGATTGCGTCGGGACGACCGGGCCGCTTCCTGAATGCCGACTCCTCCAGATCCAGCCTCAGCCCCGCTTTGCGCATCTCGGGGTCAGGCCCATGACAACTGAAGCAGTTGCTGGCCAGAATAGGCTGCACGTCCTGGTTGAAATCAAGATGCTGCGCCGTCCCAACCCGGGCTTGCCTGCTGTGACAGCCCAACACCATCCCCAGCAATGCTCCGGGAAGAAGCATCGGCCATAATCTATATAACTTATTTAGAATCAAATTTTTATTAGCGACGATCGCCAATTGGATTTTGCTCCTTCACTGGGTTCCGCTATCAATCACCGACAAGCGCATTGGAGCTGAGTTCCTACCGATTTCATTCCCGGCTTTTTGGGCGTGCTTCGATCATCCTGAACAACCGGCAAGTGTGTAGGGGAGAACCGGTTCGTTCCAGAGCTCGATTGTTGTAAGCATTTCATCGAACGATGAATGTTGTCCAGAGGGTACCGGGCAGCGTTGTATTGATTTCATCAACTTGTTGGCCAGGAAACGGTCGCGCGGGGATTTGGCGAGGGCCGCGATTCGACTAGCCGCTCATGACTCGGCCAGAGAATCAGTGCATTACTTCTCTTCCGGCGATAAAGACGCGCGGCCTCGCTGGAGCGGCAATATAGTAGGCCAGTTCGCGGTAGTCGCCGAACTCGTGAATCAAGAGATCGGCCTGTTTGCCGGTCTCCAGAGAGCCTGTCCGGTTACCCAGGCCAAGGCTCCAGGCTGCATTGATCGTCGTCGCTGTGAGCGCTTCAGCGGGCGACAAACCCATTTGAAGACAAGCCAGCGAGATTATAAACGGCATGGAGACAATCGGCGACGAGCCGGGGTTGAAGTCCGTAGCCAGCACAATCGCCAGGCCGAGTTCGATCATGGCGCGCGCCGGCGGGTAGTTGGTTCCAGCCAGCGCGAAGGCCGAACCGGGCAACAGCACCGGCTGGACGCCTGCAGTGTAAAGCTGGCGCATCGTTTCTTCAGTGACCGTCTCCAGGTGTTCGGCGGTCGCCGCACCCAACTCGGCGGCCAAAGCCGCGCCCGTGCCTGGACGGAACTGCTCGGCATGAATGCGCAAGCCGAGACCGTGGCGCCGCGCAGCGGTCAACACGGTGCGCGACTCTTCGACCGTGAAGGCGTGCTCGTCGCAGAATACGTCGCAATAGCGGGCCAGACGCGCCGCGGCGACCTCGGGGATCAGCTCTTCGGCGATCCAGCGAACGTACTCTTCGCGACGGTCTCGAAACTCCGGGGGAACGGCATGCGCTGCCAGCAGAGTGGGGACGATCGTCGGCGGACCCTCTGCGTTGAGCCTGTTCAGCACGCGCAGCATCTTCAATTCCGAGGCGTGGTCGAGCCCATAACCGGACTTGCCTTCGATGGTCGTTGTGCCTGCTCGGAGCATCCAGTCGCGATGTTTTCGCGCCGCCGCGAGCAACTCTTCTTCGGTTGCTGCTCTGGTCTGTTTGACCGTGCTCAGAATCCCGCCGCCTGATGCAGCGATCTGCTGGTAACTCGCGCCAGCGATGCGCCGCTCGAACTCTGCCGCGCGGTTGCCGGCAAAGACAAAATGGGTATGAGCATCTACAAAGCCGGGAGTTACGAGGCTGCCCTCGGCATCGATGAGCACTGCGTGTGGCGGAATTTTGGATCGAAGCTCAGAGTGTGCTCCAACCGCAACGATCCGGCCCTCTTCGATGAGCAGCGCTGCGTTCTCGATCAAGCCGAGTTCGCGCAGTTCGGAGCCGGTGCGTCGGCGCGCAGGGCCTGCCAGAGTGGCAAGCTGGCCGATATTGACGATGGCGATCGCGCCGTCCAAGGCTATTTCACACCCATGGGAATCGAAATGCCCCGTTCACGCGCAGTCTTCTGCGCCAGTTCATAACCTGCATCGGCATGGCGGGCGACGCCGAGGCCAGGATCGTTGTTCAACACGCGAGCGATCTTGCGTGCGGCCATCTCCGTGCCGTCGGCCACGGTCACCTGTCCGGCATGGAGCGAATAGCCCATCCCCACTCCGCCGCCATGATGGAAGCTCACCCAGGTCGCGCCGGAGGCCGTGTTAAGCAGCGCATTCAAGATCGGCCAGTCGGCGATTGCGTCCGAGCCGTCGAGCATTTTCTCCGTTTCACGATAGGGGCTGGCGACCGACCCCGTATCCAGATGATCGCGCCCGATGGCGATGGGCGCTGAGATCTCACCCTTGCGCACCAATTCGTTGATCGCGAGGCCCATGCGGGCGCGCTCTCCGTAGCCCAGCCAGCAAATACGCGAGGGCAGCCCCTGAAAGGCAAACCGGCCCCGCGCCAGCCGCAGCCAGCGCGTGAGAACTTTATCGTCTGGGAAGAGTTCGAGCGCCAGTTGATCGGTACGGTCGATGTCTTTGGGATCGCCCGACAATGCGACCCAGCGAAAGGGGCCCTGCCCGGTGCAAAAAAGCGGGCGAATGTACTCGGGTACGAAGCCGGGAATCAGGAAAGCGTCTGCGCAGCCAGCATCGAAGGCAAAGCGGCGAATGTTGTTGCCGTAATCGAAGGTTACCGCGCCCGCTCGCTGCAAGGCCAGCATCGCATCCACGTGAACCACCATGGAAGCCGTCGAGCGTCGCACATATTCCTCCGGGTCGGTGCGGCGCAACTCCGCTGCTTCACTCAACGAGAGCCGCTGCGGGACATAACCGTTCAGCGGATCGTGCGCGCTGGTCTGGTCTGTCACCACGTCCACCTCCACGCCGCGCCGCACCAACTCCGGCAACACGTCGGCGCAGTTGCCCACCAGTCCCACGGAGAGTGCGCGACCCTCGCGCTTTGCCTCTTCGCATAGGTTCAGCGCTTCATCCAGATCTTCGGTGATCAGGTCGCAGTAGCGCATGGCGACTCGCCTTTCGATGCGGCTGCGGTCCACATCGATGGCCAGAACGACTCCGCCGTTCAGCGTAACGGACAAGGGTTGGGCTCCTCCCATGCCGCCCACGCCGCCGGTCACCACCAGCTTTCCTTTCAACGAGCCGTCATAGTGCTTTTCCGCCAGCGAGGCGAAAGTCTGGAAGGTGCCCTGCAAAATTCCCTGCGTGCCGATGTAAATCCAGCTTCCCGCCGTCATCTGGCCGTACATCATCAGGCCCTTGCGGTCCAACTCGTTGAAGTTTTCCCAGTTGGCCCATTTGCCTACGAGGTTTGAGTTGGCGATCAGCACTCTGGGTGCAAGATCATGAGTAGGAAAGACCGCGACCGGCTTGCCCGATTGCACGAGCAAAGTTTCTTCGCCGCCCAGTTGTTCCAATTCATGAATGATTGCGTGATAGCACTCCCAGTTACGGGCCGCTTTGCCGATGCCGCCATAGACCACCAGATCCGCGGGCCGTTCGGCCACCTCGGGGTCGAGATTGTTCATCAGGCAGCGCAGAGCCGCCTCCTGCTGCCAGCCTTTGCAGCGCAACTGGCTGCCGCGCGGCGCGCGAATCACGGGCGCTGGAACGGTCATCTCGGGAGCTCGAATCGTCATAATGCCTCCAGGTTTTGAAATCGCAACATCGCAGTCCGGAAATCTTTCCAGTAAGAATACTAGCCCCGAAAAGAGCTTGTTTCCAGAAGCCACCTACATTCTATGTTGTAGGATCGAACGCAGATCGCTATCCTTTTGGCATGCCGAAGACTCTTGTTGAATGCGTTCCAAATTTTTCTGAAGGCCGCGATGCGGCCAAGGTCGATGCCATTGTTGAAGCTATGCGAATCCCCGGCGTTTATCTTCTCGACCGGGAGATGGATGGCGATCACAACCGTTGTGTCGTCACGCTGGCCGGCGAGCGGGAGGCCATTCAAGAAGCCGCGATTCGCGGCGTGGGCAAGGCTGCCGAGCTGATCGATCTCACCCAGCATGAGGGGGCGCATCCGCGCATGGGGGCAGCCGATGTCGTTCCCTTCATCCCCATCGAGGGCGTCACGATTAAAGATTGCGTCGCCATGGCCCGCCACGTGGGAGCAGAAATCGCGCGCCGGTTCGCGATTCCGGTTTACCTCTACGAAGCCGCAGCGACGACGCCTGAGAGACAGAACCTGGAAACCATTCGCCGCGGGCAGTTTGAGGGCATCCGCGACGAAATTGGGACGAATCCCGCCCGCAAGCCAGACTTCGGCGCGCCGCGCGTACATCCGACGGCCGGAGCTACGGTGGTGGGCGCGCGCAAGCCTTTGATCGCGTACAACATTTTTCTGAATACCGCTGACGTGGCCATCGCCAAAAAGATCGCCAAGGCGGTGCGCTTCTCTGGCGGAGGCTTGCGTTTCGTTAAAGGCGCGGGCTTTCTGGTGCGAGGCCTGGCGCAGGTTTCAATGAACCTGACCGACTTCGAGCAGACGCCGATCCACCGCGTCTTCGAATTCGTCAAGCGCGAGGCCGAGCGTTACGGCTGCGTCCCGGTCTCCAGCGAGATTATTGGACTGATTCCCAAACTCGCTTTGGAGCAAGCCGCGGAATGGTTTCTGCAAGTGGAAAGCTTTGATTCCTCACTCATTCTGGAAAACCGCCTTGATGCGGTGATGAGCGCTCAGATTGCGGTGGGCGGTTTGCGCGCAGGAGTGGAGCCGTTTATCGAGCAGTTGGCCGCTCCCACCGCGACTCCCGGCGGCGGCAGCGCGGCAGCAGCGGCAGCAGCGATGGCCGCCGGACTCGCGGGCATGGTGGCGTCGATGTCGCGGGGCAAGAAGGCTTATCTGCAATATGAAAGCCAGCTCAGCGAAGCCATCGCGAAGCTTACGCCGTTGCGCGAGGAGTTGAAGGCCGCCATCGACGCGGATGCCGAGTCCTACAACATGGTCATGAAGGCTTACAAAGCGGCGAAAGAGGCAAAGGCTCCTGGCGACGGAGACCGGGCAATCAATGACGCGCTGCGGCAGGCGATCAATGTGCCTCTAGGAGTAGCTGAAAAGGCCGCTGAAGTGGCGCGGATAGCCAGCCAACTGAAGCCGATCTCCAATCCCAACATGAGTTCCGATCTGGCCACCGCTATCTCCCTGGCAGGCGCCGCGCTGGAAGGAGCGCTCGCCAACGTCGTGGTCAATCTGGATTCAATTCATCAGAATTTACACGAGGATGAGGTTTTTGTAAGCCAAACGCGGAAACGCGCGGAGGAACTGAGGCCGAAGGATTGACCAACTTGTGAACTGGAGAGCCGCTCTATTGGCACCACTCGTCGAAAGCTCCAGCCCGCACTGCGGCGGCCAGAGCTTCGATGTCTCCGGATAGCGACCGGTCTTCTTCCAAGCGAGGAACTAAAGAACGCACCACATCATGAGCGCGCTCGATCTCCAGGCTGGACTTGAGCGGCCGGCGAAACTCCAGCGCCTGCGTGGCGCACATCAGCTCAATCGCTGCGACATGCTCGAGATTCTCGACGATCTGGCGCAGCTTCAGCGCCCCCGTCATGCCCATTGAGACATGGTCCTCCTTGCCGCCATCGGTGGGAATGCTGCCCGTAGACGAGGGATGCGAGAGCACCTGGCACTCGTTGATCAGCGCCGCCGCCACGATCTGCGCAATCATGAAGCCCGAGGAAAGTCCCGGATTGGGCGACAGAAATGCCGGCAACCCCTCGTTGATGTCGGGATTCAGCAGCCGGTCGATGCGCCGTTCGGCGATGTTGGCCAAGTCGGTGAGGGCCAGGGCCGCATAGTCGAAGGCATAGGCCAACGGCGCCCCATGAAAATTTCCCCCTGAAATGACCGCTTCGCTTAATTGCGTTCCGAGCGAGTTCTCGGGAAAGACCAGCGGATTATCGGTAGCAGAACCGGCCTCGATCTCCAGCACGCTTCGCACGTGATCCAATGCGCCTCGCACTGCGCCATGCACCTGCGGCATGCAGCGCAGGCAATAAGCGTCCTGCACTCTCGAATCTTGCTCGCGGTGAGCCGCGCGAATCTCAGAGTTAGCGAGCAGCCACGTCAGATGCTCGGCGGCGGCGATCTGCCCAGGATGAGGCCTGGCCAGATGAATGCGCGGGTCGAAGGCAACTGGAGTGCCCATCAGCGCTTCCAGCGAGATTGCGCCGGCCAGATCGGCAATCTTCGCCAGACGCAGGCCTCGCGCCACTGCCAGCCCGCCGACTGCGGTCATCGCCTGGGTGCCGTTCAGCAGCGCCAGTCCTTCCTTGGCCGCCAGGATCAGCGGCTGCAAACCGGCTCTATGCAAGGCCTCGCCTCCGGGCAACCGTTCGCCTTTATAAAACGCCTCGCCTTCGCCAATGACCACCAGCGCCACGTGAGCTAACGGAGCCAGGTCCCCGCTTGCCCCCACCGAACCCTTCTCAGGAATCACCGGACGCACTCCGGCGTTGAGCATTGCCACCAGCAACTCAACCAGCGCCGGGCGGCAGCCGCTGAAGCCTTTGGCCAGCACGTTGGCTCGCAGCAGCAGCATGGCTCGCGCCTCGGCCTCCTGCATCGGCTGGCCCACTCCTCCGGCGTGGCTTCGCACCAAATTTCTCTGCAATTGCGCCAGACTTTCCGGTGGAATGCTGACGTCCGACAGCTTGCCGAAGCCGGTGTTGATCCCATAGACCTTCTGCCCGGTCGCCACAATTTCTTCAATCAGCTTCCAACCGGCGGCTACTCGGGCAAGAGCGTCAGGCGCTACGGTCACCCGTACAGAAAAGAGCGATACAGCTTCGATCTCGGCCAGGGTTAAAGACTGGCCTTCCAAAATTAAGCGTTCCATAGGCCGAATCATAGGCCGTGCCAGCTTTCCGGTACAGACAGATTGCACGGTTATATTTAGCGATTACGCTTTAATCGTCTATGATTATCAATTATGACAATGGATTCCACTGGCATTTTGGATAGTTTCGGACGAAAGCTTCTTGACGAACTGCAAGCCAACGCCCGCCTGAGCCTGGCTGAATTGGGCCGCCGGATCGGTCTTTCTTCCACAGCTACCGCCGAACGCCTCAAGCAGATGGAGGAGGTTGGCATCGTGCACGGATACACCGTCGAGATCGACCGCGAAGCGTTGGGGTTGGAAGTCATGGCATTCATCCGCATGAGCTGCGGCGGCCAGAACTATCACCGACTGCTCGATTACGTGCAAACCCTCGAAGAAGTCCGCGAGTGCCACCACCTGACCGGCGGTGATGACTTTCTTCTCAAAGTCACCACCACTTCGATGGCCGATCTGGAATCTTTGATCGAGGCCCTGCTCCCCTACGGCAACCCGGTCACCAGCCTGGTTCTTTCCTCGCCGGTCGAACGGCGCAAATACGCCGTTACAGGCAAGCTCACCACTGTTACGCGCAAGCTTCCTCCAAGGTGTCGCTAACAGCCCGATGGCCCTGGCCTGCCCGCCATGAATCAGCTTTGCAAGCTAACCCGCGGGGCACAACCTTAAACTGGCTGGCCGCAAGAAATAACTTCCTGCCGCGAGCGCCAGGACGACGAGCGGAGCCAACGAGACGGCGATGGGGTCGTGAACCGCCAGGTGCGACAGGAAAGCATCGAACATGTCGAACGTGATTCCCGCATAAGCCCATTCGCGTACCAGGCGGGTGCGCGGATGGAGCAGGGCAACCACGGCCAGCAGTTTCCAGGTTCCAAGAATCAGAGCGAGGTAAGCCGGGTATCCCAGATGTTGCAGGCCTGTGATGACCCCAGGGATGCGCATCAGGTCAAGAACCCCGTTCGGGATTAGCCACAAAACCAGCAAGCCGATACATATCCAGTATCCGTAACGCTTCTGCATGTGCGGAGATTCTCCTGGCTGCAGGATACGAATTGGTTGTGCCGGTGGCAAGGAGTATTCGGACTTGAGGAATAGTTCGCGTTGAGTGAGGCTGGCGACTAGCGCAAAAGCGGTTCGGCGGATGCCGTTCCCTGAAGAAACTTGCACGCGGGCTGATAGCCGAACTCGCACCCTTGTTCGAATCTCTTCTGTGAGAGCGCTTCGTCCTGCGTTCCCGCTGACCCTCGGTGATAGAGCATCGCCGCAGCCATGCAACTTTCTCCCCAATGGCCGGCACATGATCGATCGAAATTCTCCAGAGCTTTCCCGGTGTTTACCGGCGCGCCCTGTCCCGCCAGATACATATCTCCGAGAACACCGCATGCGCGCACATAGCCATCGTTGCACGATTCTTCAAACACCCTGAGCGCACGTTCGTCGTCCTGAGCCACGCCCCCGCCAAGGTGGAGCACCGTTCCAAGATAGAAGCAGCTGTTGGCGTCACCCTGGTCGCACGATCGCGCAAGCGTTCGATCGCCGCCGGCGCTCACAAAGTTGGCGAATGCTTTACAGGCTTCCGGTTCTCTGAGGTCGCAGGCCCGGCCCAGGCCGCGCGCTGCCGCCGCCGGCTGACGGGGCACCACCAATCCGAGATCGGTGACCTTGCCCATGGTGAAGCACGCGCTTCCCGATCCTGCTTCGCACTGCACATTCAGAATTCCCACCCACGTGGGACAAGCGTTGTGCCGGTGTGCGTCGCAGGCTTGTTTCCAGAATGCCGGGTCGGCGCCCGGATGCGGTATTCCCACCACCTCGGTGGTTACAAAGCCGGTTGTGGCCATTACGCCGAACAACACGATCCAGATTGACATGAAAGCAAAGTTGGTGATTCGCGGGGAACCTGCCCACACCAAACGTGGTGCGCGAATTCTCTCGAGCAGTGCAGCCACCTTGCGATCAAGCGAGTATCCGATCCGGTCAAGCGCACGAACACTCAGATTGAGTGGGGGAACACACAGCAGCTTGTCGTAGAAGCGCGGTGCGCCCATCCACGACAACAGACTATACAGCCCGAAGACACAACCCCCGTACATCCCCCCGAAGATAACCTTGCCGCTGTTGCTGCGCGGTGAGGTGGCGGGGTCGGTCACCAACAGGTGAATTCCAATGAAGACCGAGACCGGAATACCCGAATCGACAAACTGGTACACTCCGGTTGTTTGCAGGTACACCATGTTCAACAGGTACAGCATCGCCCCTGCCGACAGCGTAACCAGCGTTACAGAGAATAACGCTTGCACCACCAGCCCTAATACGAAGATCTCCAGATAGATATTGGGCGGACGGTGCAGCGTCTCCGCGATCTCTGCGCCCCAACTGATGTTCGTGCTGTGGGTCGCAATGAGGATTACGGAGAAAATAAACAGCCCCACTGCGGAAGGATTGAAGATGTGAGTGCGGCGGCCTTCCCGGTTCCATTGCACGTACTCCTTGGCAACCACCCCGATGGAGATCATGACAAACTGCAGGAAAAACCAATCATCCTTAAACCATAGAAACAGGTTGGTGCTCAGGATGATTGGAATCGGCCCGAATCCCAGGATCCATTTGTCGCGGCGCGACCAGCAGACGAGCATATCCAACGCGTAGACGAAGATAATCTGAGCCAGGATCAACGGGACGTAGCCATAAACTTCCCGCCAATACCAACCCCAGTAGGCATAGATGCAGGAATGCATGACCAATTGAATGTAGTGGACGCGCTTTGGGAGGAACTCCATCGTCAGCGCGCGGCCGGAGGCAATCACGCGCCTTCGCAGTAGCCAGGCGAACACCAGCAAAGCCGTGACCGCCAGCCCAATCGATAATTGCAGATTTCGATCCGCCAGGGCGCGGGGCAGCAGGCAAAAGACGGCGAGGACCGCCGCAAGCAGCATAGGAATTGCGAGTAACCGGGCAGAGGCTCTCGTCTTGCGCATCGTACGCGTCGACACAGTTATCCTTCACCGCGCGCTGAAAAGCCAGGGACAGTCAAAGGGGCAGCGTCCTCAAAATTGACTCGTCAATCAGCGGATTTTCAGATGTCAAATCCCAATCGACCTACAGGGAAGACCGTCAACGGATCCCCGGCCTGTATCCCGGATACCCGTCGCGATTTGCGCGATTATAACCCGTCCCGTAATCTCTGTCACCGGTAGAATCACCTATTTTTCTTTGGATTCTTACGTTTAGATAAACTTGAAAACCCGCTTGTATTAAGTGCTTCGGTTCCCGGCTACTATGGGCGCCTGCAGCCAGGAATCAAGTCGGAACCAAGTGTTGGCCGCAATGTTCAAAATGGAACATTATTCCCCTTAAATGTGCAGGGGATTGCACTTTACGTCAAGGTGGGAATTTGTAAGTGCCTGATTCTGCAACTCTTGAGCGGGAAAGAAATTGGCCCCTGGATTGCCATGTGGTGATTCGTAAGTCTTTGTGTTTGCGCAGACCGCTTCCCGTTCCCCAGGATTCACCTCGGTCTCGCTACAACACCGTGATCGTTCCGGAGGCCGCCCCCTAGAGATCACTGAGGCCTGCCGCACTCTTTCTTCTGTGATTTGTTAGCTGGCTTGATCGTTTTATGTTTCGAATCCACTCCCTTCTCAACCGGGTTTCGCGGTTGTGGCGGGTATCTCTGGTAGCCGGGGTTTCTGTGGCCGGTGCCGCGACGCAATTAACCACCTTTAGGGGAGGTGTAACGGTGAAAAAGCACTTGCTTCTCATGTGTGCGGTGTTCCTGATTCTGGGTCTGGGTGCGTCAAGCGCATTTGCCCAAAACACATCACTGCAAGCTTTGGGCTTTAACGAAAACGGATCGCTGACCGTGGATGCTGCGGCTCCCGGCGTCAGCCTCAGTGGCTACAACACGTCCACGGGGTTGGGTACAATTACGTACTCCACCACAACCTCAGGCTACTTTGACACGATTTTTGAGCTGCCTGTGTCGGTCCCGTTCTACAACGAGTACGGTGCTGTGGTTGGAACGCCAGGCTCCACGAGCGAGAGCTGGGAAATTGACAACTTGCTCTATGTGAATACGAGCATCGTCAACGATTGGGCGGGCAACTCCTTGTCAGATTTCAACGACGCGCCGGAGGGGGCCAGCGACAATTATCTCGGCACCTGCGACGGTGGGGCCGAAACTACTGTCGGCGACTGCAATGGTTGGGTGGCCGAAGCCCTGGGCGATGCGTTCGTCGTGAGCGCTGGTGATAAAGAAACCATCACGATCAACGTGTCGCAAACGGCGCCATCCGGTGGGTTCTATCTGACGGAGACTCACCCGGTTGACGGCAATAACACAAGTTCACAAATCGTTTATTTCACCTTGAGCGCCAGCGAGTCGCCGGTTGGCACATCAACGACTCCGGAGCCGAGCACCTGGCTGCTGATGTTCTCTGGCCTGGCAGCGGGCGCCACACGGCTGCGCCATCGGTTTCACATCAAGGCCGGGAGCAAATTGCTTACCGGCCTCCTGATGCTGATCGCCGCGCTTGTCATCGTGCCCTTCGCGAGTGCCCAGTCGGTTAACACGGTGCCGTGGGATCCAACCAATCCTGCAGCTCCGCACACCACCTATCCGCTGCCTCTAGGCGGCCCATACACATCTGAAGCAACGATCGTCCTTGGAGCCATCTTCAACCCGGCTGGCTCGCCCGATTCGTTTACCTTTTCCTGGAACTTTGGTGACGGAAGTGCGGCGACCGCTGCGGCGGCTGTGACGAATCCAAATGATATTTCCACGAGGCACCAGTATCCCTTCTCGGCCGCCGTCGGTAAGACCTGGACGGCAGTCGTGACCGTAACCGACACGACGACCAGTGCGCAATATACCGGGAACTACCTGGTCATCCAGGAAGCCAATACCCTCCAGTCTCGGGTCAATGTGGCCATCGACTACGGCCTTTGGTACCTGCACCAGAGCATGTATCATCCCGCTGCCGGCCAGGGTAACTGGTCGCAAAGTTGCGCAGGGGGTTATTCGGGATATGCTTGCAGTGGCTATGGCTCGCTGGACGCCACCAATGTTCAGGCCTTCGAGGTCAACGGACATCTGGGCACCGGACCGGCCACCGACCCATACACGACCGACGTTCAGGAAGCCCTGAATCACATGTTTACCAATCTGACGCCGGTTCCGATCGCGTCCGAAATCACATATGAGGGCGTCACGGGTGGTTCCAAGAGCTACACCTACAATCCCGCCACGGCAAACTTCGGCTGCAGCGACGGAACTTCTCCCACCACCACGAACCTTGGCAGCCCCCATTTCTACTGCGACTCCTCGGCGACACCGGTCTATTACAACGCCAGTGCCACATCCTGCTCGACCCCGCCCTGCAAATTTACCTTTGATGGAAATAGCAATGGGCAGGCGATTTATGCATTTCAGCAGGCCGGCAATCCGTATGGATGGGGTTATGAGGACGGGATGTATTTGGATTCTCTCGTTGCCAGCTCAACTCCGGGCGCAACGGCTGCGACGGGCCCAGTTGGAATCATTGGTCAGACCTACCAGAATATTGTCCAGGATATTGCGGATGCCGACGAATTCTGCCAGTGGCCTGGGAATAATGACGTTTCAAGTGGGTACTATCGCGGCTACCCATACGGCGGTAATTTTGGCCAGGGGGGAGGCTGGTGGTACGACTGCCAAGAGGGGAATGACAACTCCGTTTCCCAGTGGGCAGCGATTGGCCTGATCGGGGCGGAGCGCGGATTCGGCGTTTCTATTCCACAAATCATCAAGGATGCCAACAACACGTGGGTCACAGACATGCAGGACGTCCAAACCACCGACCTGCCTATCTCCGGGGCCCCTCAGGACTCCAGTTCGGATGCATATGGGGCGTTCGGGTACAACGGCTCCCTTTACTACTCCGAACCATGGGGACCTTTTGCCACCACCCCGTCTGGCATGGTGCAGATGGCGCTTGACGGTGTCGGCCGCACCAAAAATACCGTGTTTGGCGACGCCTCCAACGATCCAGACCAGCGCTTTAACAATGTGGAAACCTACTATGCAGATAACTTCTGCAATAGCGTCACAGGCGGGTATTCCAGCGGCTACTACACCCCGAGGAATTACGCCTACGGTCTGTTCTCGTTCACAAAGTCGATGCTGCTCCACAACCCCGGAGGCCTCCTCACCCCAATCCAATATCTCCGCACCGAGACTCCGGGCGTATTCCCCAACTCCAACCCGGCCGTTGGTCAACCTGCGAATACCATCGACTGGTACGCCGCCCTGTCGTCTGCAAACGGCGGTACGGATGCCTGCGATGGTGTTGCCCAGACTATTATCGAAAGACAGTATCTGCCTCCGGGACAAGCCGCACCCGGCTACAACTACAACGGTTCAACTACGGGGTACAACTCCATCTCTCCCGGCTACTGGTATGCAGATACCTACGACGGAGCCCAATTCCCGTATGAGACCGCTTGGAACATCATCATGTTGCAGCGCACAGTGTTCGTCACTTGCGTGAACAACCTGGGTGGAAAGGGAACTGCAAGCGGGATGAATCCGGCGAGGATCGACCTCACCTGGAGTGGAATTCCGAACGTAACCGGATACGACGTGTTGCGGTCGACCACGGCTGGAGGACCTTACACTGAAGTGGGCAGCACCTCGACAACAGCTTACTCGGATCGAACCGGACTGACGAACGGGGATACCTACTACTACGTTCTGCAGCCCGTCAACGCTTCCGGGGCGGTCTGCCAGTCCAATCAGGCAACAATCACAGTACCCAAGCCCCTCCTCTAGTTAAAGGACGGTCAACCTGCCAACCAACAAGCCTTCGGGTAACACCGAAGGCTTGTTGTCGAATGGGCATTAAGGAACGGCTGAAGCCTGACCCTTCAAGGTTCATAATTTCTTCACAGATTCTAAATTTAGCTTGCTGTGCCAAGAATTCGGGGTAGACTATCGCCAAGGCAAGCGGCCTTTCCGGAGAAAGAGAAAGAAATGAAGTGCTTCAATTGGAGTCTTGTCCCCTTCCTGTTTATCTCGCCTTTGCTGGCAGCACAGACCACAGTAACTCCGCCGGCAGTGCAGCCACAACACGTCCCTTCGCCTCAGCCTGTAGGTCCCCCGGTTGTACCGAAGCCGGTCTATATATTTCTATATTCGCGATTCACCGATCACGTGAACCTCGACATCACGGAAGGGCGCCTGCGCCGTTTGTTGCCGATGATCGAGAGGTTCCGCAAGGAGCATCCTGACGCTCATGTCTCCGCGACGATCCTATTCTCCGGGGCGTCGAGCGAGGCGCTTGCGAAGAGAAACGCCCAAACTCATATCAAGGATTTCGTTCTCGGGTACAAGAAGCGGGGCATCATCGAAATCGGCTACGACGGCACTGACGAACCTACCTACGAACACCGCCCAATGGTTCATTTGATTGATACGAAACCTTACAAGGAACGCTGGCTGGAGCGGGCAAGTGAAGACGAAAAATTCCTCACCGAAGGAAGAAATCCACTCACGGGAGATCCTGAGCCAGGATCTGTCGGAGGCCTGAAGGCAATGCAACAGGTCTTCGGCGAAGCTGCGTACATCACCGGCGTGAGCGTGGGCGAAGAACGTCTCCAAGCGGTGACGGACCCTCATATGCACGGTAAGGGACCGACTTATCCTGTGAAGCCCGAGATTGGCGACTGGGAAGTCGTGCCTTTGCTGCGGAAATATAACACCGAAGCAATTATGTTCGGCCTCCCAGCCACGAACACCGCCCTCATACCCGGCTTCGGAGGTTCGATCAGGGAGTTGGGAAGAATTCTGAGCCCCGTTGCGGACTCTTCACCGGAGCTATTCTGGGCAGACAATGTTCTGCGGTCTTCTGAGTCCGCGGGGAACGGCGATCGGGTATTTCATGGCTATGACGGGCCGGCCGCCATCAAGGACTTCACCACCAAACTGGACAGGTCAAAACTGCGCATCATTCACATGGAACTGGGCAGCGAGATCGACTATCTGAAGCCCGATTTTGCCAAGACTCCGTTCTCCCCGTCGCTCACCTATGCGTATGCGCATCCAGACAATCCCAAGGTGCCTACGGAGGACCGGCTGAGCCCCGACGAAGTGAATCAAGCCTACGCCAAGGAAGAATCCTCATTAGATTGGCTGCTTACCAGCTTTTTCACGGCAAGTCCGGGCAGCCGTTTTGTCTCGAGCGGCGATCTGAAGCGGATGACGCCACCAAGCACCGGGTTCACGATCTCGGTTGATGCCCTGCGCGCCTCGGTGAAGGATGCTCTCGCAAATTTTAGCCAGAGCACTTATCTGCCTCCTTTTATCCCGGCTGGAAGCCAATATTTGTCATTGGCCGAAGCATTCCAGGTGATGACCGATGCCCTTGCCGAATTCAGCCGTACGGGAAAGCTACCGCAGACAGTGCAGGTGGATAGGGTGTACGGCCCGATCGGATTGCCTTTGGGACACGGACCGAACGTCGGCGACGTAACGGTCGCGTCTGTAGCCAAGGTTTGTGCGCAGCTTGATGCTGGTTTGCACGACGACACGGGCTACCCGATGCCAAAGAACACCGTGCCCAACGTACTGACTGTGGATGGGATCAGAATGAACGCCGCGCAATTCTTCCGCTTGATGGGGCAGGCGTTGCAAGACCCCACTCCGGAAGCGACACTCAAAGTGAAGATGACGTACACATTCCCCGGGACCGCTGAGATATTTCCAAAGACGCGCGCGCTGGAGGATGTGGGAGCAACCTGGACTTTTAAACCTGCCCCATTGGCGATGCCCGCAGTTAGCTCGGCTAGCAATCGATAGGCGAAGCGTATCCGGGTCGCTTCATAAGGACCCGGTCCATCCCCACCACTCGTTGTAGCTGAGGACAATTGGAGAGGTTCGATTGAGCTCACGATTGAGAATTGTCGTCATCGTCTTCACATTTGTTCTGGTCCTGAGCTTCCCCGGGACCGTGCCCGCACAAGTAACCAGCAGTTCTATCTCCGGCCATGTGATTGACGCCGCGGGAAGAATAATTCCTGGTGCACAGGTCACACTGACAAGCAAACAGGATGGCCGGGTTAGGAAGTTGTTGACAGACGCCACGGGACGGTATTCGTTCATTGGACTGGCGCCGGCTTCCTACTCGATTTCGGCCGGTGCTCAAGGATTTGGGGAACTGACGCGTCCCGACGTATCGCTGGACGTAGACACAGCTCTGAATCTCGAATTCCATCTCAGTGTCGGGGGGCCGGAGACGCGCATCGAAGTAACCGCTCCGACCCCGGCTCTGCAGACGGAAACTGCCGACCTTGGAGCCGTGATCGATCAGCAATTTACCCAGACCCTCCCATTGAATGCGCGAAATTTCCTCCAGCTTGCCCTCCTGGCGCCTGGTGCGTTTCCATCGGTCGAAGGGTCCCAATTGTCCTCCAACGGAGGTAACGCGCTGGAAGTGAACGGAGGGCGGGAGGAGTACAACAACTTCCTGCTCGATGGGGCAGATAACAACGACCCCTATATCAATGGTTATGTTGTCGGGCCTGCGGTAGACAGCGTGGAAGAGTTCAAGATGGTCACCAGCAGCTATGACGCCGAATACGGCCGCAGCGCTGCCGGCCAGGTCAACGTCATCACGCGCCGGGGAACGAACGAATTCCATGGAACCGGCTACGAGTATCTTCGCAATAAGGTGCTGGATGCGCGCAATTACTTCGACGATGACGGCTTCATCAAGCCCCCTTATATTCGCAATCAGTTTGGCGCGGCCGGGGGCGGGCCCATTCGCCGCGACAAGACCTTCGTCTTTGCCAATACCGATTTCTTCCGGCAGCGACAGGCGCAGAGTGTGCAGGCGGTGGTGCCGACCCTCGCTGAGCGCGGCGGAAATCTGACCGACACGGGGATTATTGCTATAAATCCGCTGACGGGACTCCCGTTCCCGAATGACACCATCACGACCATCTCGCCCATTGCCGCCGACATCATCAACCTATATCCGAAGCCGAATCTTACCGGATCAGTGAATAACTTTCTAGGGCAGCCTTCCCAGCCTGAGAATCATGTGCAGAATACCTTTCGAGGAGATCATCAGCTTTCGCCGAACGATAATCTTACGCTCAGGTATTCCATGGGCATCGTTAACATCTTTCAGCCCTATCCGGAGGGTGTCTCGACGAACGGCGCCGTTCCCGGATTCGGAGATTATCATTACGATCACACCCATAACGCCATGATCCGCGAGCAGCACACCTTTGGTGCGAATGCAATCAACTCTCTGTTGATTGCGTTCAATCGCTTCTCGCGCGATTTCCTTCCCCAGAATTACCAGACAAACGTTGGAGCATTGTGGGGCGTCGACTGGCTTAATCTTCCGCCGCGGGATTATGGCTACCCGACGATTTCAGTGACCGGGTATTCGCAGGTCGGAGACGATTTCGCATTCCCGAATCTCAGGCATACAAACACCTATCAGATTGCAGACAACTTTACCTTCACCCACGGAAAGAATACGTTCGAGACCGGGGTGGATCTTCGCAAGCTGCAACTGAACGGCCGCCTCGATGAATTGGTGCGCGGATCTTTGACCTTCTCCGGAGCGATTTCCGGATCCCCCCTCGGCGACCTTTTGCTCGGCTACCCCGCTCTGGGCATTCAGTCACGGGCCAACAATCCTATCCGTCTTCGCTCCATGAGCTCTGACGGTTACTTCCAGGACGAATGGAGGCTTCGCCACGATCTGGTCCTCAACCTCGGCGGCCGTTATGAATTCAACAGCCCCGCCACGGATCCGACAAACGGAATGTCGGAACTGGATTTGCAAACCGGGCAGATTGTTCAGGTGGGCACCAATGGCGTGACGCGCTCCGGCATCTATCCTGACTACAAGAATTTTGCGCCGCGCGTCGGCGTCGCATGGCATGCTGTTCCAGACCTCGTGGTACGTGCCGGTTACGGCGTTTTCTACGATGCCGGGATGTTCATCGTCGGGTCGTCAGCTTTCTTCAATCCGCCTCAGTTCACATTGAGTGTGTTCTTTCCATCAGCCGCCGGCTTGCTGACCTTGCAGAACCCGTTCCCGACCAATGCCGGATATACACCGCCGGCATCTCTCAGCGTCCTCAGCCCCAACATCATCACTCCCTACCTGCAACAATGGAATTTCACCACAGAAGGGACCCTTGGGAAGCGAGGCACGCTTACGCTCAGCTATGTTGGTTCCAGCGGTTCGCACTTGATCAGGGAGCGCGACTTTAATCAACCCGAGCTTTCGCCCACAGGGAGCCAGGCGAATCTGCAATCGCGCCGGCCGTACCCTGCATACAGCGCCATCTTCGACGTCGAAAGCGAAAGCTCGTCCAACTTCAATGCGATGGAGTTGAGATATACCGGACACATCACTCCGTCGATCTCCGTGTGGAGCGCCTACACCTGGTCTCACTCCATCGACGACCAATCGGCGTTCCTCGGGGATACCGCGGATCCCAACTTCCCCCAGAACAGCCACAATTTGCGCGCCGAGCGGGGCCCGTCGAGTTTCGACATGAGACAGCGCTTTGTTGCGGCCTATGTCCTGGCCCTGCCGAATGGTAATCGCTGGACCCGGAATACCGAGTTTCAAGGCATCGCCACCGCGCAGAGCGGGCAGCCGTTCACCACAACTCTCCCCCTCGGCGACGATAACAGCAACACCGGAAATACCGGCCAGCAGGCTGGATCAGACCGGCCCAACGTAGTTGGCAACCCCTATCAAAGCGGCACCATTGCAGCAAACCCGTCGTGCGTGCCTCCTCCGGGACCAACCCACACTGCGACTCAGTGGTTCAATCCTTGTGCGTTTGAAACTGCGCCACCGAATATGTATGGCGATGCGGGCCGTAACTCGCTTCTCGGACCGGGATTTGCTTCGTTCGATATTTCGCTGTTGCGCCGCTTTACATTACCCGAGCGCACTACGCTTACTATTGAGGCCCAGTCCTTCAATTTGTTCAATCGTCCAAACTTCTCTTTGCCTGCACCGTTCGCTGGCCAGTCGAACTACGGCGTAATCTCTTCGGCGAACGATCCGCGCGAGCTACAGCTCGCGGCGCGCCTGTCATTCTGACAGTGAAACTGCGGCCGGCGTTCGTGCAGCCGGAATGCGCCAGGGATTCTGGAGAGCATCTCGCGATGCCTGCCCTCGCGGAATCGATGAGGGAACCGCTAAGACATCGGCAGGAGAATCGATACCGTTGTGCCGACTCCGAGAGTGCTGTCGATTTTCACCTGTCCTCCGTGCAGGAACGCAATCTGTTGAACGATAGCCAGCCCCAATCCAACGCTTCCAGAGTTGCGCGAACGCGCGGGGTCGGCTCGGAAGAAACGGTCGAATACATGGGGAAGGGCACTGGCGGAGATTCCCGTGCCGGTGTCGCGAACCTCAATCGAAATCTGCTTGTCCTGCCGCTGCGCGCTCAAACTCACTCGACCCCCCGCCGAGCAATGCGCCAGCGCGTTCGATATCAGATTGCCGACGGCGCGCAACAGCAGCGTGCGGTCTACGTTTGCCACTATTCCGCCATCTTCCGGACTGACAGATAATGTGACCCCAATCTCAGCAGCCGTAGCTTCGTAATAATCGTGAAGATCTGCGAGGAGTCGCCCAATATCCTCCTGCGTGCGTTTGAGATGATCGCCGGGGCTCTCTGACCGCGCCAGAAACAGCAGCGACTCGATCAGCTCCGAGAGCCGCACGGATTCTTCCAGGCACGAAGCAACCACTTCCATGTACTCTTCAGCGGTACGCGCGCGCGCCAGCGCCACTTCCGCTTCGCCGCGCATGTTGTTTACGGGGGTTCGCAACTCGTGAGCAATGTCAGCGGAGAAGCGCGAGAGCCGGGCGAAGGATTCCTCCAGCCGCTCAAGCATGGCATTAAAGGCATCCGCCAACACGCGGATCTCCACCGGATACCCCTCGCCATTGATGCGCTCGTTAAGTGTGCTGGAGCCGATCTGGCGGGCGGTTTCGGCAACCTCGCGCAATGGCCGCGTGCTTCTGCGGGCAATTGCGAATCCCATGGCCGGACAAAAAACAAGAGCCGCCGCCAACAACGTCAACACCCAGATTCGTTGCCTGCCAAGCACAACTTGCTCTTGCGTGAGATCGACTGCTACCTGGAGGGTCCAAACATCTTTTCCATCGACTTCGCTCGGCGCGGAGGTCACGATTGTTCGATACGATGCTCCTCCAGGCGAATCGATCTTGAAGATGCCATGGTGCTTCTCGGCTTCCTGCGCAACAAGGGAAGCGCTCAGATCCATATCCATGCCAGGTGTCGTCGCCAATTCCTCGCCGTTCTCGTCAAGCACGCGAATATAGAATTTCTGATAGCGACGGACGGCCGAATCAACCACCACCTCTTCGTACAAGGCATGCGGATCACCATTCGTTTCGCGGACCAATGTACGGCAAACGTCCAGCTCGTCCTGCAAGGATTGCTCGGAGATTTTTCTCAGGTTGTTCGCCAGGGCGAAGTAGAGCAGCCCCGTGGCCGCCGCCACCACCGCGAAGGATGCGGTCGTGTACCAGACGGTAAGCAGCAACGCAAGCGATGCGCCACCCCATCTGCGCTTGCACGGCTTACTGTCGATCGGGGTCTTCGAGGACATAACCCACCCCCCGAACCGTACGCAGCAGCTTTCGCGGGAAGGGATCATCCAGCTTGGTGCGAAGCCGTCGCAGATTCACATCGACCACGTTCGTATCTCCCTCGGAATTCATGCCCCATACCGACTCGGCGATCAAAGTCCTCGTGAGCACTTCGCCGGCTCGTCGACCGAGCAGCGAAAGCAGCGTGAACTCCCGCGCCGTCAGATCGAGCCATTGGCCTCCCCGCATGGCGCGATGGCCGGCCAAATCGAGTTCCAGATCTGCCACCCGAATCTTGGCCGCCTCCCGCACCGGAGGGCGGCGCAGAATGGTCCGTACCCGAGCCAGCAGTTCAGAAAAGGCGAATGGCTTTACCAGGTAGTCATCGGCGCCAAGCTCTAGGCCGCGAACCCGGTCCGCCACCGAATCCCGGGCCGTCAGCAGGAGGATGGGAGTCTGGACCCCGGAGCCGCGTGCCCATGTGAGAATCTCCCAGCCGTCCATTCCAGGCAGCAGAATATCGAGCACGATGAGCTCAAACGACTCGGTCTTAATTTGATGTTTGGCCTCGAAGCCGTCCGATGCGACATGCACCAGAAAACCCGCCTCGCTGAAGCCGCGCTTCAGGAAACTGGCTGTCTTTGCTTCATCTTCGACGATCAATAGCTTCATTTGGCGGCCGACGCCTCAATTGTACAACCTCGTGTTTTTTGCGAGAGTGGCAAGCATAAAGCGCCCTATTTCTTGACAGAACCCGTACAAAATTGCTGACAGCATCCGCACAAATTGATGACAAAATTCTCCATTCTTGTGCAAAATTTTGCACTTGATCGTCAGGTCGTGTTTGCTAACTAACTCATTGTAGGAACTTTATATTCAGAGTGTTTGGCACGTCGATTGCGACTGTCCTTTCATGCTGGAACCGGGATGACACGGAAACTCTTGCGCTGACTTTTCCGTCGGCTGCAAGAGCCACCGCCCGGCCCGGGCAAGATCCCTTCAGCTGTACGTAGACCTAAATCCACAATCCGCAGTCGGCGCTCCTGCCCCTAACGGGGGCGCCGACAAACGGGACGAATAACAGGAATACGCGGTGGAAGACGAGGGTCGAAGATGTTCCTCAAGAACGGTCGGGCATCTTTACTTGGGCTTGATCTCGACTCTCGCGGGCCATTGTTCGCCGGGGGATTATGGCGTCTGCTTTTGCTCCTGACGATGCTTGCTCCCGAACTCCGGGCATCGACGGATAGCAGCATTTCCGGGACTGTGACGGACCCCAAGGGCCAGGCGATAAGCGGCGCAGCGGTCACAGTCATAGAACTCAACACAAACTTCAAGCAAACAACGGCAACCGATTCGAAAGGTTTCTATTCTCTGACGGAACTGGCTGTAGGCCGCTACGAGGTCAGCATCGACACGCCCGGTTTCAAGCAGTTTCATGAGACAAATCTTATCTTGAACGCCAACAGCTCTCTGTCCGCGAATGCATCACTATTGGTGGGTGGTGCGGCCGAAACCGTAACCGTTGAATCGTTGGCCGTTCATGTCGAATCTGTCGATACTCAGCTCGGCGAAGTTATCAGAGGTGAAGAAGCGACCGCGATGCCCCTCAATGGGCGCAGTTTTACAGATCTGCTGTCGCTACAGCCGGGCGTCGTCCCACAATCTTCATTCGTGGGTCAGTCGCTAACCGCGGCAGGCGCGAGCTTGATTTCACCGTCCGGAACTCTGGATCCGGGAACGCTTTCGATCAGTGGTCAGAGGGAGTTCTCCAATGGGTTCTCGGTAAACGGCGCAAGCATTGAAGAGCCTTTCACCATGGGAGCCGGCTTCATCCCCAACCTCGACTCGATCGATGAATTCCGCATTCTCACTACCAATGTCGATGCCGAATATGGCAACTACAGCGGCGGCCAGATCAACGTCATTACCAAATCGGGTGGGAATCGGATTCACGGCGATGTCTTCGACTTCGTTCGCAATACCGCGCTCGATGCTCGTGATTACTTCTCCGCCACTCGCGGAACCTTTCAGCAGAATCAGTATGGCGGCACCGCAGGCGGGCCCATCCGCAAGGACAAACTGTTCTATTTTGGCGACTTTCAAGGCACCCAGATGACGCAGGGTGAGTCCAGCGGCGAAATTCTCGTTCCCTCCAATGCCGAGCTCAACGGAGACTTTTCCGATCCCTCACTAGCCTCTTCGCTTACAGGCTGCGTCAGCGGCCCTTACATCGCC
The DNA here is from genome assembly GCA_049515455.1 of Occallatibacter sp. Classification (GTDB taxonomy): domain Bacteria; phylum Acidobacteriota; class Terriglobia; order Terriglobales; family Acidobacteriaceae; genus Telmatobacter. The sequence goes on along the minus strand of JBEKUB010000011.1, from coordinate 23,533 downwards.
GGCATCCTCGGTCAAAGCCTCGGCAGTTCCGTTCAGGCTGGAGATCCCTATTGGCCCTCGTCCACCGGCTGCACGCCGAGCCGGCCAGCAGTGTTTCCCAATAACATGATCACGAAGAAAGCCTGGTCCGGCCCCGCGGTCAACCTCGTCAAGTACATCCCTGGGCCCAATCTTCCCAACGGTGACTTTTCGACCAACTCCCAGAATGAAACGCTTCGCGATTTCAAGGGAGGGATCCACATCGATGCCAACTCGCGCTGGGGCAGAATCTCGGGCTACTATGGCATCGACGACTATGCCCTCGCCAATCCTTACCCCATCCAGCAGGGTGGCGCAACGATTCCCGGATTCAGCGGTCTCACCGCCGGCCGTTCGCAGCTTGGTATCTTTTCTGATACCAAGACTTTCGGTTCCAGAACGGTGAACTTTTTCGAGGCCTCTTACCTGCGCGATACCAACATTCTTGGCACTCCGGATGGCACTGTGGGAACCTCGCTCACTTCGCAGGGATTTGTCACCAGCAGCGGAGGCCCAAGCATTCTTCCGCAGCGCCCTTCGATTGTCGGTGTCGAAAACATCATCTTCAATAACTTCACCATGGGTTCCACCGTCACCGGAATAAACCAGTACGACAACATTTATCAATACTCCGACACTTTGTCCCATGTCATTGCGACGCACACACTGAAGTTTGGCGGCGAGTTGCGCTATAACGAGGCCAACGGGAACGCCGATATCCAATCCAATGGCGAGTTCGCCTTCTTCGGATCGGAAACCGGCCTGGATATTGCCGACTTCTTCGTCGGTGCTCCCAGCACCTACGAGCAAGGCAATGCTCAGCCCTTCTACATGCGCAACCGGTATGGCGGTGCGTTCGTTGAAGACAGTTGGCGTATCCGCCGGAACCTGACCTTCAATTACGGTGTGCGCTGGGAGATGGAGATGCCCTTCTATGAGAAGTTCAATCAGCTCCAGACACTTGTCCTCGGCGAACAATCGCAGGTCTATCCCGGTGCCCCCACCGGCATTGTCTTCCCTTTAGATAAGGGCGTACCGAACACACTTTCCTCAAGGCGCTGGAACGATTTTTCTCCCCGCCTCGGGCTCGCCTGGTCACCTGCCAAAAAGTACAACGGCGTGCTCGGCAGCCTGCTTGGCAACCCAGGCGACACCAGCATCCGTCTGGGAGCCGGACGGTTCTTCACGGCGGTCGAAGGCATCACTGCAGGCGTTATGGCCGGCGACCCCCCTTATGGCACCACGTATTCAAGCCCCGTTTCTCCACTCTTCTCCAATCCCTTTATCGATGCCGGCACCGGCTTCAACGAAGGGCAGCGCTTCCCCCTCAGCTTTCCTGCATTTGGCGCATCTCCCGGCAAACCCAACAACACAGTCGATTGGGCTCAGTATGAGCCCATCTCCGGCATGGTTGCAGTCGACATCCACAACGTAAGCCCGTATGCCGAGGAATATAACCTCTCAATTGAACGGCAACTGGGCCACGACACCGTGCTCGGTTTGAACTATATCGGCAGCGAGGGGCATCATCAGTATGTACTGGTTACGGCCAACCCCGGCATTCCATCCAATTGCCTTAGAGTCAGCCAGCTCAGTCAGGTGGCGCCGGGCAGCGCGGTTTGCGGGCCATTCAGCGAAACCGGAACTTTTACCACTGTATCGGGACAAGTGGTCCAGGGCAGAGGGCCCTTTGGCGCCAACTTCGGCGGCGATGCCTTCGAAGAGTCGGTCGGCAATTCAAATTACAACGCCCTCGAAGTCACCCTTCGGCACCAAAGCGGAAGGCTCGATGTTCTGGCCGGGTACACCTACGGCAAGTCTCTCGACATTTCGTCAAGTATTGCCGACATGTTGGTCCCGGGAGACCCTCATCGGACCTACGAGCTGTCAGCCTTTGATATCGAGCATAACTTTGTCGCCAGCTATAACTACAACCTTCCCGTCGAGTTCCTTCTGCATCGGAGTAACCGGCTTACCCAGGGATGGATAATCTCCGGCATTGCCCATTTCAGCACCGGCCTTCCAGTCACCATGCAAAACAGCAGCGACCACTCGCTCATTGGAGCTAGACCGAATGGGGTAAACCCATTCTCCGTGGATCTGCCGCAAGTCATACCCGGTCCGCTCCACTTGAACCACCATCCGCAAAACGGAAATCCCTACTTCAACATCTCGCTCTTCGGCCTGCAACCGCTCGGCACGGTTGGAAATGTCTCGCCCCGCTACTTCTTCGGGCCGGGTCTCGATAACTACGACATGGCGCTCGAAAAATCCATACGAGTCCATGAATCCAGCCGCATCGAGTTGCGGCTCGAAGCATTCAATGTGTTTAATCGCGCGCAGTTCTTTGGTTCAACCGCAGTCAACGGCGACGTGAACAGCACAGCATTTGGCCAGATCAATAGCGCGGACGCCCCCCGACTGGTGCAGACCGCTGTAAAGTTCGCCTTCTAATCCAGGCTTCTCCCGTTGATTGAGCATCGCCGAGGCGAGAACTTAGCCGCAGAGCCTGGATTACTTTTGGGTAAGGCATTCTTTTTCCAAGCTACGCCTAAGTTTCCTCCAGACGTAGAAACGGCCTCCGAGTCATTCGCGGAAGCCGTTTAGAATCTTGGATTTCTTGGTTGCGGGGGCTGGATTTGAACCAGCGACCTTTGGGTTATGAGCCCAACGAGCTACCGGGCTGCTCCACCCCGCAGATATAGTTTATCAATTGACCTGATGAGGGTCAACTATTGCGTGTGGATAATGACGCGCATCTCAACTTTCATTGGATGACGTGTTTCCGGCCAGAGAGTGGAATGAGCGAAACGCTTATATGAAATTCGAAGTGATAACACTGTACAATTCGAGCGAGACGGAATATCGAGGAGATTCTTAAATGAAAGATCTATCGCGACGTCAATTCATCCACGCCGTGACCGGAGTCGCAGTGGGAACCACGATTGCAGGCCATGATGCATTTCTTCATGGCGAAACCCTGGCGGCGTTCCCGCCCGTGACCGGCCAAAGCGGCGTCCCCTGCAAGGGTTCGTGCCAGATTGAGTCCGCCATTTTTCCGCAACCGCGGGAAATCTCCAGGTCGGACAGCGACTTCGCGCTCGACGACCAGGTGCGTGTTGTGGTGCCGTCCGAGGCATCTGAGCAGGATCTGCTTCTGGCCGGCATGCTGGTGAACGAACTGAGCGATCGGTTTGGACTGTTTCTGAAGATCGAACGCGTGAAGAATCTGAACGCAGGCAAACGAGTCATCCTGATGGGGTCGATGGAAAATCCCTTGGTTCGCCGTTATTGCACGGAGATGAAGGTTACTCCCGGCGTGGATGGCCTTGGCCCGGAGGGTTACATACTTCAGGCTGACAAGAATATGGTTCTTGTTGCGGGCAAGGACGATCGCGGCGCGTTTTACGGGTTGCAATCTTTGCGGCAACTAGTGGTCAAAGAAGAAAAGGAAGTGCGTTTCCGCGGCGTGATGATCCGCGATTGGCCTGACAAGCCGTTCCGGGGGATCTATATGTTCCTTCCCGGGCGCGACAACATTAATTATTTCAAGCGCTTTGTGCGCGACTTCATGGCGATGTACAAATACAACACGCTCATTCTGGAAATGAACTCATGCATGCGGCTTGAGAATCATCCTGAACTGAATTACGGGTGGGTAGAGTTTGCGAGAGACGTGGATTATAGCTGCCGCAATTATCCTCTCGGTCCGTTCCATGGTATGGAGCAGAATTCCTCACATCAGGATACGGCTGACGGGGGGTTTCTTGAAAAGGAAGAGATTGCCGATCTGGCCCGTTGGATAAGGCGGCATCACATTGAACTTATCCCCGAAATTCCTTCCTTTACGCACAGTTACTATCTTCTGACGGGGCACAAGGACCTCGCGGCGGTGCCACAAGATAAGTGGCCGGATATCTATTGCCCCACCAACCCCAAGTCTTATGAGTTGGTCTACGAAGTCTATGACGAATTTATCGATCTGATAAAGCCAAAGAGCATTCACATCGGACACGATGAGTTATTTCTGGCTGTCGCGGTATCTGCCCAATGCGAGGATCAGGATATCAGTGAGTTATACGGACAGGACGTGAACAAAATCCATCATTACCTTGCCTCCAAAGGTGTATCGACGCATCTTTGGGGCGATATGTTGCTGCAGACGGTAAGAGGTAAAGGGTTGGAGAAGAAGACGGCGCCGGATGGATGGGTCTATAACTCTCCTGGAGGCATGACTCCTGAGCAGGTGGAAAGACTGATTCCCAAAGACTGCCTTATCTATAACTGGTTTTGGAGCGATGAGCCGGATAAAGAGGCCGCGGCCGAAAAGAACGAAAATATTCTGGATAAGATGGGCTTCAAACAGATATTTGGTAACTTCACGCCGGACATCAAAAACTATCAGACACGGAAAAATCTCGAAACACTGCTAGGCGGCGCGCCGTCAGCCTGGTTTGCCACAAACGAAATTGGCATCGGCAAAGACTCCATGTGTGATTTTCTCGGCTGCAGCAACATCCTTTGGACCGGTCGCGTAATTCAGGGCAAGGAGCTATCGGGGAGGATTCAGCCGTTGCTGCCCGCGATTCGAACCCTGTTGAGCGGGGCCACTCCCCCCAGCCAGACTGAAACCTCGATCGTCCCCGTGAATATTGCGGGCAGATTCAATATTGGAGACACCGTTCCCGCGCTGGGCGTGGACCTGGATGGAATGGCAACCGAGATTGTTCAATATAAAAACGTCCCTTTCAATCTGAGGCGTGCGAACGGCATGCGCGCGATTATCGCTGGATCCCAGGGCAAGGAATCCATTGAGTTACCAATGTCAGTGACTGGCATTCCCGTCGGCGAAGCCCCTACCAGCCTGATCTTTCTGCACGCATCGGCAAGGCGGGCGAAAAACAGAGACAGTTACCGGATGATCTGGGATCAACCAGATACGGCGGACCTTCTGGGATGGTATGAAGTGGTTTATGAAGACGGATTTGTGGACACGGTTCCCATTCGTTATGGCGTCAATATTCTCGAATGGAACTGGGATCAGCGTGAATCCGCAAAGGATCTATGCTACGGCGCGGATGCGGTTGCAGTTGGAGACCGCGTGAAAGATCGCGTGACATTTTTCGCATACGAGTGGGTCAATCCGCGGTTAGGCAAAGTGATTCAGGAGATCCGACTGAAGGGCACAAAAGGATTTCGGGGTGGCTCCGATGACTTTGATAACACCCAGGGAGACGTGATCGCAAACAATGCGGTGATCCTGGCAGCGCTCAGTATGGTGAAAATGAGAAGCTGACTGGGCTCTCATCTTCACTGGAATTCATTGCCCGGGGTCTAAAGACAAAGCCTCGTTTGCACACTTGCAAGATGCGTTAGAGCCGGCGCAGCCGCGCGCAGGCTTCGTCCAGCTCGTGGTCTTTTTTCGCGAAGCAAAATCTTAATAGATTTTCCCCGTGACCGGGGCGGAAGAACGCCGAGCCTGCTACGGCGGCAACTCCGGTGGCAGCCAGAAGGTTGCGCGCTTTTTCTGGAGATGACTTTCCGGGAACCCGGCTGACGTCGGCTAGTACGTAGTATGCGCCGGCAGGAACGGTGGGTTTGAAGCCGGCGGCTTCAAGGGCGCCGAGCATACGGCCGCGTTTGGATTGGTGTTCGGCGGCTAAGTTTGCATAAAAGCCTGGTGGCAGTTGTTCGAGCCCGGCAGCGCATGCGTGCTGGAAAGCGGAAGGCGCGCACACGTAGGTCAAGTCGTGGAAGTAGGCGATCGATGGCATCCAGCGTGCATCGGCCAGAACGTAACCAACGCGCCAGCCGGTCACCGAAAAAGTTTTTGAGAAACCTGAAATAACGATTGTTCTATGCTTCATGCCGGGAAGCGTGGAGGGCGCGATGTGGCGTGCGCCGTCGTAGACGAAGTACTCGTAAATTTCGTCAGTAATGAGGAAGAGGTCGTGCTCCTGGACAAATTCGGCAATGACTTCGAGTTCGGCGCGGGTGAAGACTTTGCCGCTGGGATTTGCGGGCGTGTTCAGGACCAGCGCGCGCGTGCGCGGGGTGATGGCCGCTTTTAACGCGTCGAGATCGAGAGCGAAGCTGGGTTCGGTGAGCGGGACGAAAACTGGAGTCATGCGAAGAGATTGGAGTGTGGCGACGTGGTAGCCATAGAAGGGTTCAAAGAGCAGAATTTCGTCGCCGGGATTGAGTAGTGCCATCGCCGCGGCATGGAAACCGCCGGTAGCTCCTGAGGAGACCAGCGCTTCAGACTCGGGGTCATAGAGGAGTGCGTAGTCGCGTTGCTGCTTGGCAGCGATGGCGTTGCGCAGGCGGGCAATGCCGTCGAGCCGGGTATAAATGTTGTGGCCCGCGTGAATGGCGGCGAGAGCCTCTGCTTTAACGGCCGGAGGAACGGGGGTATCGCAAACTCCCTGTGCGAGGTTGATGCCGCCCATGGCGTCGCACGCGAGAGTCATGGCGCGAATCTCCGACTGCACGGCAGCGGGAGCGAGGTGGCTGAGAGCGAGACGGGATTGTGTTGTTGTGGGCATGGGGAAGCTCGAAAATCCTTATTCTCTTATCTTATATTCACGCAGCGCCGGCCGCTTTTCACGGCGGCAGATCCCTCAAGAACTAAGGTCCGCATCCTTAAACGTCGATGAATTGTGTTCGCCCACAGACTCAAGAGCCCTTCGGTCGATGTCGAAGGGCTCTTGAAATTTGAATCGGCAACCAACCCGGCTATGCCGTAATCGTCCGCGTTGGCTTGGATCCCCACAATCCATAATAGGCAATATAGAGGTAGCAGATGACCGGAATGACGAAGGAGTACTGGATTCCAACCCTATCGGCCAGCGCACCGATCAGGTAAGGAATCACAGCCCCGCCTACAATGGCGGTCATAATCAGCCCAGACCCCTTGCTGGTCATTGGTCCCAGTCCGGCTATGCCAAGGGTAAAGATATTGGGGAACATGACTGAATTGAAAAAGCCGCACAGGACCAGCGTTGCGATGGCTACCCAGCCGGAGGTGAACATGGAAATAGCGATGGATGCGGTTGCGGCAAAGGCGAAGATGCTGAGCAGCATTCCGGGCTTGACCCTGGTCATGATTCCGGCGCCCAGCAAGCGCCCCACCATGGCTCCGAGCCAGTAAAGCGAAACCAGGAATGACGCCGTAGAGGCGGTACTCATCCCCTGCGTCTTGAAGTAGTTCACCGCGATCGAGGCTAGGCCCACTTCCACGCCTACATAGAAGAAGATACCCAGCGCTCCCCGCACCGTGTGCCCGTAACTCCAAATGCTGTGGCTCAGCACCGGTTCCCCCTCCTTTTCGGTGCGGAAGGTTTTGGGCTCTGTGATCTGGGGCAGGTGCGAAAACGCCACCGCAACTCCCAGGATCAGTAGTCCGCCAGCGATCGCGATGTATGGTCCGCGCACAGTATGCGCAATGGTGGCCGGGGTGGCTGACGGACCCAAATCGGTAAGGATATAGGCGCCGGCTACGAGCGGAGCTATGGTGCCGCCGATGGAGTTTAAGGCCTGGGCGAGATTCAATCGAATCGACGCACTCTGCTCGGGTCCGAGGATGGAAACATAGGGGTTGACCGATGTCTGCAGCGCAGTCACGCCCGCCCCTACAACAAATACCGCGGTCAGGAAGAGCGGAAAACTCACCAGCTTGGCGGCGGGAACGAACAATAGGCATCCCAACACCTGAATAAACAGCGCAACCACCATGGTCCGCTTATAGCCGATGGTTTCAATCAGTTTGGATGTAGGCGCGGAAAAGACGAAGTAGGCCAGAAAAAAAGCCGACTCAGCCAGCATGGCCCATGCGTAGGGCAGAGTAAAGATCTTCCGGAGGTCAGGCACCAGCGCCATGTTCAGATTGGTGATGAATCCAAAGATGAAAAACAGTGCGGTGACCGTGATGAATGGGATCAGATACCCGGGCGACGTCAGAGCCGCCGATTGTTTGGTTTGTGCTGCCATGAGAAGAAACTCCCCGCTTCCTTAAGTTTGTTTCGTCCGCCAAAAGCAGAAAATTCCTGCTTTTTGCCGCCCAGAACACTATACGGCAAAGCATGCAGAGTTGATGCGAATCCGTCGGGCGGGTTGATTCCGCGCTTCCGCAGCGATGGCGTTTTCCGCTATGCTCATTTAGAAGCGAGGAACGATAAGTGGCTAACGAAGCATTGAGCAACGCCAAGCTGAAGAAGGTTTTAGCCGCGCTGGAAGGCAACTGGAAAGCTGAAATGGAGGGCCACTTGACTTACCTGGCCCTGGCCGAACGCGACACTGACCCAGTGCGCGCCCAGGTTCTTCGTCATCTGGCCGGTGCCGAGTGGGAGCACGCGGCCATGTGGTCCGGCCGCATCGAGGAACTGGGCCAGCCCGCGCCCGTTTGGACGGGCAGTCCGCACGGCGAGGCAGACACTCTGGCCAACCGCGCCGGCGGCATCCGCATGGCCTTGCGCCGCCTGGAGATCGAAGAAAGCCGCGCCATCGCAGGTTACGGCGAGCAGCTCAAGTCCCTCGGCGACGAGGATTCCATCGCCATTCTCGAGCACGTCATCGAGGACGAGAAAGATCATTACAAAGAACTTGGATCGCTGCTTCGCGGCCACTACACCACACCCGCAGGCTCGCCCAAGATTGAAGCCCAGGCAGTTCTGAATGAAATGCTGGCCAAGCGCAGCCAGGGACGCAAGCAACCTGGATCATGGATCGGCGACGCTATTTACGGCGTGAACGACGGGCTGGGCGCAATCTTCGGCATTGTCAGCGGCGTCAGCGGCGCCACTGCGGGCGACAGCAAATACGTGCTTCTCGCCGGCCTCTCCGGCATGATTGCCTCTGCCTTGTCCATGGGCTCCGGCGCTTATCTGGCCGCCAAGAGCGAGCGCGAAATCTATATGGCCGAAGTAGCTCGCGAACGAGAAGCCATAGAGATGAATGGCCCTGAGGCGCGCGAACTTCTCTCACTCTATTACCAGGTGAAGGGTCTGCCCGAGGCCGACGCCCTGCACATGGTCAACCACATTGCCAGCGACCCCGAGCAATTGCTCCGCGCACTTTCCAGCGAGCGGCTCGGCTCGTCTGAAGAAGCGCTCTCGAACCCGCTGGTCTCTGCCAGCTCCGGCGCGCTTTCGACGGCCATCGGCGCTTCTATCCCCATCATTCCATTTTTCTTTTTGAGCGGAATTGATGCAGTCATCGCCGCAGCCGTGATCTCGCTGGCCGCGCACTTTGCCGTTGGCGCCGCGAAGAGCCTCATTACCGTTCGTTCGTGGTGGTCGTCTGGATTTGAAATGACTGTAGTAGGCGCTGTGGAAGGCGCGGTCACTTACGGCATCGGCATCCTGCTCGGCAAAGGCGGAATGTAAGCAACGTTTAGACCCGCGAAGGGATAAAAAAGGGCGCAGCCGAAGCAGCGCCCTTTTTTAGTTGTGGGTGCTAATTTAAGTCTCGGGTGCCCCAGGTCTCGATTCTGAGACCTGGGATTCCACCAAGCCACACCTTACAGCAGTTTCATCGCATCCGGGTCCCATCCGACTACAGCGCCGCGCTCGATGCTGAGATTGCTCAGCAGCGCCGCGCCAGCCGCGCGGAATCCGAAGACCGCATCTTCCACTACGGGCTTCCTCGTTCGAACCGCATTGAAGAAGTTGCTGAAGTGGTCGTAGCTGTCGAGGTATCCTGCCGGCGCTACAAATTTCTCGAATCCGATTGGCGGCGCACCTTCGGGATTTATACGCGGATACTTTTCACGGTAGTCTGCAAGGATCTGTTTCTGCATCGCATTGGTAAACGTGTCGATCATCAGGCCCGGTTCCTTTTCGAGCGGAACGCGGTTTACGCTTACCGAACTGTTGTTGATATCCATCGTGCCTTCAGAACCGGTGAAGAGCAGCCCTTCGCTTTCTTCGCCGCCATCGACAAAGTTCACGTGCAGGCTGAGGTTGAAGCCCTCGCGATAGTCGAACAGGCCCAGCATCACATCGGGCACATCGCGTCCATCTTTCCAGAAGCGCAGCCCACCGGTAGCCATGCCGCGCGTGGGCCCGTGCGATCCGGTAATGAAGTTGGTGCCGCTGAAAAGATGCACAAACAGATCGCCGGCCACGCCGGTGCCGTATGCCTTCCACTTCCGCCACTGGAAAAAATGCTCGGCATTGAAGGGAATCTTCGGCGCTGTGCCCTCAAAGCGCGGCCAGTCGCAGGTCTCCGGCGAAGCATCGGGGGGAACCGTATAGCTCCACGCGCCGATCGACGAATTGCGATCCCAACGCGCGGTCACCATATTCAACTGCCCGATGGCACCCGACGCCAGCAACTCTTTGGCCTTTGCGTAAATCACCGAGCTCACTCGCTGGCTGCCCACCTGGATGACCCGCTTAGTGGCGTGGGCTGTCTCGATCATCTCCGGCCCATCGGCATAGACGTGGATCATCGGCTTTTCGCAATAAACGTCCTTGCCGGCCTTCATGGCATCCACTGCCACCTGTTTATGCCAGTGGTCCGGCGTGCCAATAATGACGGCATCAATATCTTTACGCGCCAGAATCTCGTTGTAGTCCCGCGTGGTAAAAACGTCTTCGCCCCACAGCTCTTTGCTGTGCGCAAGCCGGCCGTCGTAGCAGTCCGCCACGGCCACGAGTTTCACTCCTGGAATCCGCACGGCCGTCTTTGTATCTCCTTGACCCTGGCCGCCCGCGCCAATCAGCGCAATCTGAATATGATCGTTTGCCGCGACCGGCTTGGCGGCTTCTGCCTGTGCTACGCCCAATGCGTACATTCTTGGTCCCAGCAACATTCCGGTTGTTGCCGCCCCAGCAGCTTTCACAAATCCCCTGCGATTCAAAACCTGCACTTTTAGCACCTCACGCTCTGAATTTTCTTCCCGTCAGTAACGATACACTGACGCAGCGGGTTCAGGCACCTTCGGTCCCGGGCGGCACTCGATCCCTGGTTTCGCTAATGGATTTGGAGGCATGAAGTGAGGATTTCCACGCCCCGTTCAGCCGCGCCGCTCTGGAACCGTAGAATGGATGTGGCCTTCGCCATTGAGGAATTGAGACGCCCTATGCTGAAAAAGACTCTTTGCCTGCTCGCTTTTGCCGTAACCCTGCAGCCCGCAATCTCTGCCCTGGGCCAAGCCGCTCCCGATATCGTTGTCGAGCGAGGCGTCATCATGACCGCCCGCGACGGCGTGAAGCTCCGCGCCGATATCTATCGCCCCGCCGGTCAGGGAACCTTTCCGGTCCTGCTGACCCGTACGCCCTACGACAAAAACGGCGATGCCGAGTTTGGTCGCCAGGGCGCAGCGCGCGGATATATGGTCATCGTGCAGGATGTGCGCGGCCGTTATACCTCTGAGGGTGAATGGTACCCGTTCAAGCACGAGACCGACGACGGCTTCGATACGGTGGAATGGGCTGCTGCCTTGCTTCATTCGAACGGCAAAGTGGGCATGTTCGGCGGTTCCTACGTGGGCGCTACACAGATGCTCACCGCCATCGGCCATCCACCTCATCTGGCCGGAATCTGCCCAGTCGTCACCGCCAGCAACTACCACGAAAACTGGACCTACCAGGGCGGCGCATTCGAACAATGGTTCAACGAGTCATGGACCTCAGGCCTCGCCGCAGACACGCTCAACCGGACAGTCAAGCAGGAGACGAACGCCATGATTGGCGCGCCCACTCTCCCCTTGAAAAAGTATCCTGTATTCAACAAGTGGGCCGTTGACGACGGAGCCGCCCTGACCCGCAAGCTCGCTCCCTACTTCCTCGACTGGCTTGACCACCCCAGCTACGACAGTTACTGGAAGCAGTGGTCCATTGAGGAGAACTACGCCAACATCCAGGTTCCCGCGCTCACCGTTGCCGCCTGGTACGATCTCTTCCAGGCCGGGTCGCTGCGCAACTTTATGGGCGTCAAGGCTCGCGGCGGCAGCGATGCAGCCCGCAACGGGCAAAAGCTTCTGGTCATCATCGGCGGCCATGCCGGTGGCCCGCGCAAGGTCGGCGAGTTGGACTTCGGTCCCGCAGCCGAGGAGTTCGACGAAGAATCGATCATATTCGAGTGGTACGACTACCTGCTCCAGGGCAAACAGAATCGTTATGCCACCGATAAGCCGGTAAGAATTTTCGTGATGGGCGAGAATAAGTGGCGGCTGGAGGATAGCTGGCCTTTGCAGCGCGCGCTTGCCACGAGTTATTACCTTCACTCGGACGGCAAGGCCAACAGCGTTTCAGGCGACGGCTCGCTTTCCGAAGTTGCCGCGCGCTCTGAAGCAGCCGACAGTTTCGTCTACGATCCCGCCAATCCAGTTCCCACCGTCGGCGGTCCTTTGTGCTGCGATACCGCGCACCTTGCGCCGGGGCCGCGGAACCAGAAGGACGTGGAAAACCGCCCGGATGTGCTCGTCTACTCCACGCTGCCTCTCGACCAGGACCTTGAAGTCACCGGTCCCGTAACCCTCGACCTGTTTGCCAAATCTTCGGCCGTCGATACCGACTTCACTGCCAAACTCGTCGACGTCTGGCCCAATGGCTTCGCGCAAAACCTCACCGAGGGCATTCTGCGCGCCAGCTATCGCGAGTCCACAACCGGAGCGCCCAAACCCATCGTTCCCGGCAAAGTCTACGAGTACAAGATCGATGTGTGGTCCACCAGCAACGTGTTTTTGAAAGGTCACCGCATCCGGCTGGAAGTCAGCAGCAGTAACTTCCCACGCTTCGAGCGCAACCTGAATACCGGCAAGAACGCAAGCACTGATGCGGCCTTCGTCAAAGCCACCAACACCATCGTCCATGACGGCACTCATCCCAGCGTTCTGGTGCTGCCGGTGGTGCCAAGATAGTTCTGCCATGAACTGCGCATGATAACCTTCGCCGTCCGGCGCTTCGCGACTTACTCGTCCGGATCGTCGGCGGTGAACGGCGAGCAGCAGGGTTTTTCCGTCGCATGGAAGTTCATCAGCTCGATTCGTGTCCCATCAGGATCGTATAAGTTGAGTTGCCCCTTGCCGTCTCTGCCGATATGGGGATGGTCGTCGTGACGTCCGGAGAGCCGGTTGCCCGTTTTGAGTGTTTTGTAAGCCTCGTCCACTGAGATCACTCCAATGGAAACGTGATCGAGGACTCCCAATTGTTGCTGTGAAATGCCGGCTGGGATTCCTGAAGCGGACGAGTCGCTAGTCAACATGTATTCCAGCCAGTCGTGACTGTCCGGCGACTGCTGGCTTACCCAATCGATGCGCCCCTCCACCATGCCCCCAAACCAGTAAGGGTGGAATCCGAGAAGATCGCGGTACAGTATGTTTTCGACGGTGCGGCTGTGAACCAGGTAACCCACGTGGATGATGTGCCGCCCGATCGCTGTGGTAACTACCATCGGCTTGACCTGCGCAGGAGGCTGCACAAATTGCACTTTGTTGCCTTCAGGATCCTTGACGTCAAACCACAGGCCGCCGTCGGCGCCCTTTTCCACCTGCCCCGGCACCTTCCATGACTTGTGGCCAAGATAGCGACGGAGTGCCTCAGCATCGTCGGTCTTCCATGCGGTGTGATCCAGGCGGTTGATGCCCGCATCCGGCGGCAGCGGCAGCACTTCAATAAATTGTGTAGCGCTTAGCGCATAGCGAACGCCCTTCGGGTTCTCAGGGTCCGGTTGTTTCACTGCGCCCACAACGTCGCTGTAGAAGCGGTCGGCGGCTTCGGGATTCGATGTATAGATGGCAATGTGGCTGATGCCTGTAATCCTCGGTCGCGCGATAGGTTTGTCAGGCATTTGAGCGGCGGCGGTGAGTGTGAATGCGGCGAGAAACGCGGCGGCAAGGACCCTGGAATGCATCGTGCACCTCGATAGTAGTCGTGGGTCCAACATAAATTGATTTAGAGTGCGGCGCAAACCCGGGCTGGTCTTTTCGGGTTCCGGTTTCCTGGCTATGGCCAGATCGCCGTACAATGCGCTCATGCAGAGAAGCAGTTTGCCATCGCCAATTGCCGCGTTCATCCTGGCTGCCTCCCTGGGAACGGTATACCTCAACTCAGCCGCCAGTGCGCAGAGCACGCTGCCCACAGCTTCCGCGGGAGATCGTGCCCTGGCGCGCGAAATTTTCAAGCAACTGATCGAGATCAATACGACGGACACGCCCAAAGGAAACGTAACCACGGCGACCGCTGCTATGCAGAAGCGGTTTCTTGACGCAGGATTCCCGGCAGAAGATGTGCACCTGCTGGGGCCCGACGAGCGCAAACAGAATCTGGTGGTCCGGCTCCGGGCTTCGGGCACTCCGTCTGAAAAGCCTGTGCTCTTTCTCTGTCACATGGACGTAGTTGAGGCGCTGCCCTCCGATTGGCACACCAATCCCTTCGAGTTTGTTGAGAAAGACGGCTACTACTACGGGCGCGGAACGCAGGACATGAAGGAATCTGACGCCGCATTGGTGGCTACGTTTCTGCGACTGCACCGTGATGGATACAAACCGAAGCGCGATTTGATCCTGGCATTGACCGCGGATGAGGAAGGTGGCAAATTCAACGGGGCGAGATGGCTGGTGCAGCAACATCGCGAATTGGCGGACGCCGCGTTCGTTATTAACCCCGATGCCGGCGGAGTGGAACTGGATCATGGGCATGTGGTGGTGGCCGATGTGGAGGCTACTGAGAAGGTTTATTCCGACTTCCAGATCACGGCAGTGAATGCCGGCGGCCACAGCTCGCGTCCCCGGCCCGACAATGCAATTTATGGACTGACGACGGCGCTGAACAGGCTGGCTGCTTACACATTTCCCTTTGAGATGAACGAAGTAACGCGAACTTATTTCAAGAATCTGGCAGCCAAGGAGACGGGACAGACGGCGGCGGATATGCGGGCAATTCTCGCAAACTCACCGGATCTTGCGGCGGCAGCGCGTTTGAGCGCAGAGCCCAGCTTCAACGCCAACTTTCGCACCACCTGCGCGGCTACGCGGCTCAATGCCGGTCACGCTAACAACGCACTGGCGCAGACCGCGCAGGCCAATGTGAATTGCCGGATTTTTCCGGGGCACTCGCCGGAGGAGATTCGCCAGCAGTTGATTGGCATCTTTGGCGACGCCAAGTTGAGCGTGAAGTACGTATCGGACGGAGGTGAGATCTCCGATACGGCGCCGGAACGCAAAGCGATGGTCCCGCCTGCGCCGATCCCCGAAGTCTTTGTCCCGTTGACGAGGTTGACTCAGGCTATCTGGCCCGGAATCCCAGTAACGCCGGTGATGGAAAACGGGGCCAGCGACTCAATCTACTTTGCGCAGGCTGGAATACCCTGCTACGGGTACTCGGCGATTGCACTGGAGCGGGACGACGACCGCGCCCACGGGCAGGACGAACGCCTGCCAGTGGATTCGTACTGGAAGTCGCTGGATTTCTTCTACTCGTTTTTGAAAGCGCTGGGCGGGGAGTAATCGATCGATTAAGACATTCGTCAAAATTGACCCTCTGATAAAAAGCTGGATCTGCGCCAAACACCTTATACTTGTGTGCAAGTTTTCCAATGTTATCTGAGACGGGGTGCGCTATGCGGATTCCAGTTAGGTGTTTGTGGCTCTGCGTATTGTCAGGGTACGGCGTGTTTGCTGCGGTTGCGCAAACCGGCGATCATCCACGATTGATGGCCCAGGTGGCTTCAGGCCAGGTGATTGCTTGCGCCTGGTCTCCGGACGGCCGCACGGTGCTGACCGGCGGCTGGGAAGGCAAGGCGCGGCTCTGGGATGCGGCGAGCGGAGAGGAACTCCAGTCCTACCAGGGAGAAGCCTGGATCATCCATGTGGCCTACTCGTCTGATCATCGGAATGTGCTGACCGTTAGCAGCCTCGATCAAAAGACCACGGTGCAGCTATGGGATGCGGCCAGCGGAAAGGAACTGGGGCGCATCTCACCTGCGGGAAAGCTGATCTATGGGCTTGAATCCGTCGACGGCAGCACGATTGCCACGGCGAGCATGGTTGAATTCGACGGCCAAGGAAACAAACTCCCTGCCGGCGCGACAAGAATTCAGTTTTGGGATGTGGTGACGGGTAAGAAACTCCGCGAATTCATGCTGCCGGGTGTAGGCGCGACTTCGGCACATTCTGTTCTGTCTCCAGATGAGAAGAAACTGTTTTCAGGAAATGCCAACGGCACCGGTGTGTGGGATGTTCGGACCGGCAAGCTGTTGCAGGGGCTGGGAGCCAATGATGGGGTGGTGAACGCCGCGGCGTTTTCCGCCGATGGGCGCAAAGTGGCCTGGGGCACTTACAACGGCGTAGTCCGGCTGTGGGATTTGGAGACAGGGAAAGAGATTCAGCATTTTGCTTCGACTGGGGTATTGGATTACATAGGGGCGGCAAAATCCATCGTCATTCCTCCGGATGGGCGCAGCGTGCTGGTTGCATCCGACGACCGTAAGGCGCGGGTGTGGGACGTTGCGACCGGCAAAGTACGCATGCTGTTGAATGCTTCAGATTCGCAAGTGAACATGGCGGTGAACTGCGCGGCTCTTTCTCCGGATGGGCGCCAGGCGCTGACCGGGGCCGACGACAAAACAGCGCGAATCTGGGATCTGGAATCGGGCAAAGAACTGCGGCGATTAGTAGGACTGGCCGATGGGGTCGGCGCACTGGGCTTTGTTGCCGATGGGCGCGGAATTGTTTCGGTGAACAAAGCCGGAATGGTGTGGCAGTGGGATGCGGAGAGCGGCAAAGCGTTGCAGCACGCCTTGGCGCCTGCGAAACAGGGCAGACCGGCCGCGACGGGCGAAGGCGGGGCTGCCTGGCCCGTGGTTCTTTCTCCTGATGGCCGCCGGATTTTCATGGCGGGCATTCAGGGGGTGGATGTGGTATGGGATGTGCAGACGGGGAAACAGATACAGATTTTGGATCAGAAGCCTGACGACTTAATCTCCGATGCGGATTTTTCTCCGGATGGGAGCAAACTGCTGACCGCACTTGGCGGACCAGATTTCTCGCTGTGGGATGTTCAGACGGGAAAGGAAGTTCAGCACTTCAAAGTGAATCCGGGATTACGCCCGGGCTTTCTTTATCCCGAGGGGGATTATCGAGATGGTGTAAAGCACCTGGCCTTGTCGCCTGATGGCCGCCGGGCAGTCACGTCGGACTCGGAGGGGTCGACCCGGTTGTGGAATGTGGACACGGGGGAACAGGTGCGGGTTATCAAGGTGAAAACAATGGAGAACCTCTTCGTGGGCTTTTCTCCTAATTCGCGCAAAATGATCACGGAGAATGCGGACAGGTCAGCCACGTTGCGAGATGTGAAGTCAGGAAGGGAACTTCAGCATTTCGGCGAGGCGTCGCGTCCATCGTTTTCAGCGGACGGCAGCCGCGTAATGATGGGCAGCTTGGTGTGGGATGTGGAGACCGGCAAGGAACTCCAGCACTTTGAGCAAGCCTTGGGTACTGAGCCGTTTGGCACCCTTTCTCCAGATGGCCGTCGTGTGCTGATCGGCGGCGGGGACGGCACGACGATGCTATGGGAGGTGGATTCCGGCAAGGAACTCGCGCGGCTTTACGGCTTCCAGGATGGCAGTTGGGCGGTAGTCGATCCCGAGGGACGCTTCGACACCGACAAGATTGATGGCAACGCTGCGCTGCATTGGGTGGTTGACGGCGATCCCATACGCGTCTTGCCGCTCACGGCATTCAAGGACGGCCATTACACACCCGGCCTGCTCAAGAGCATCCTGAGTGGCGAAAAGCTGGCCTCGGTTCAGTGAGTGCTGTGATCGGCAATTGAATGGTCGGGCGTGTGATTTTTTTTGAAACCCGGCGCGCGGTAAGTGGGAGTATGCTGAATCCAAGCTCCTCTGTCCGTCGTTTCGAGGAGCATCGGCCAAGGAGGGCCCGTAATCGTTGTACGTTGGCCGCGATTTCAAGGTGTTGATATCCTTAAGAAAATCAACGCCTTGCACAGATATTTTCAAGCTGCCGTTCTAGCGGTTGCGATCGCGTAATGGATGCGCGCGTCTAACTCAGTAGAGGTTCTGGACCGCCCGGCGCAAAAAGGCTGCCGGCGGCAGGATCTCGAAAAAAGCGATTGGGGAGGGAGATTCTCATGAGCATCAATAAGCCTGGAATAACGATGTTAATGGTAGCCGGGGCGCTGCTGGTTGCGGCTCCGGCATTCGCGCAGGGTGATCTCGGCACGGGCCAGGGCCGCGCTGTTGTCACTGTTTTAGCCAAGCAGACTGGCGGGACGCCCGCAAGCGTCTCCCAACAAAACGTGAGTATCAAGGTGAACGGGAAGCCCTCCATCATCACCAGTTGGACGCCGTTGAATGGACCGAACAACAGCGTAGAACTGGTGATTCTGATCGATGGTGCGGCCCGCACCAGCCTGGGAACGCAACTCGACGATATCAGGCATTTCGTTAACAGCCTGCCGCCGAATGCCAAGGCCGCTATCGCGTATATGATGAACGGGCGCGCCGTTTTTGCTGGTCCGCTTTCCGCGAATCACGAGCAGGTATTGAGCGCACTTCATCTGCCCGCGGGCGCGACCGGGGTCACCGCGAGCCCGTACTTCTGCCTCTCTGATCTCGCCCAGAATTGGCCTTCAGGAAATCGCGGAGCTCGGCGCGTGGTCGTAATGGTGACCGACGGCGTGGATGCTTACGATTTACGTTTCGATCCCGATGATCCTTACGTCCAGGCCGCAATCAAAGACTCAGCGAAGGCGGGACTGGTCGTTTACTCGATCTATTGGATGAATCGGGGCTTGATTGATCTTTCCCGATACCAGAACAATGCCAGTCAAAGCCTCTTGCTTGAAGTGACCGATGCGACAGGCGGAAAAAGCTACTGGCAGGGAACGGGCAATCCGGTCTCGTTCCAGCCGTACTTCGAGGATTTATTGCGGCGACTGGCCAACCAGTATGAGATCAACTTCAGCGCGCAGCTCAACGGCAAGCCCACGCTTGAAACAATGAAATTGAAGGTGGATGCGCCGGCGATCAACGTAACCGCTCCGCAACAGGTGTTTGTAGATCACGCGGGCGGCGAGTAAGAAAGTTGTATGGCTGAAAAATATGATCGGCATGTGACCTGGTCTCGGCGGAGTTTTCTGAAGGCGGGAACCCTAATTGCCCTGAAGCCTGCAATGCCTCTCGCGGTGCTGCCCGCGGCTCTCGCCCAGCAGCCCGCGGGAAAGACGTCCCTGCAATCTCGCGATCGATCCCAACCGGCTTCGCCAGTTTGGATGAAAGACCTGATCATTTATGAGGTTGCTACAAAGGGATTTACTTCCCCGCACGGTGCTGAGAGCGGAACATTCAACAGTCTCCGCTCTCGTTTGATTTATCTTCAGGAGTTAGGCATAACCGGCATATGGCTTACAGGCTATTCCTTATGCGACCCACACCACTTCTATAACATCTGGACCCAATATGCGGTTATAGAGCCGGATAAGTTCGATCCCACGCTGGGCACTGCCGAAGAATTCAAGCAACTCATCGATGAAGCGCACCAGCGCGGCATTAAAGTCTTTCTCGATGTAATTACTCACGGGTTAATGAAAGACAGCCCAGTAATCAAGCAGCACGCTGCATGGTTTCGCGGCAGCAGTTGGGGTATGACGGACTTTGACTGGACCGGCGGCCACACGGACCTGGACGATTGGTGGATAAAAATTTATTCAGACTTTGTAACTATTTACGGAGTGGACGGTTATCGTCTGGACCTCAATATTTACCGCCCCGATCTTTGGGAGCGCATTCGTAGAAACGCCGCAGCCGCAGGCCATCCGATTGTGATCTGGGAAGAATCGAACGCCGTAATCCCGGGTGTTACGGATTTCACCCAAGGAGAGAACGGCATCGCCACGCACGAAGCGAACGGTTTGAATCAGGTTCTGGTCAACGACCTTCCCGGTTTTTACGACCGCAAATTCGGGCGCAGCGGCTTCTACGAAGTGCAGATTCAATTCGCAGACGGCGCCGGTATGAAAGGAAACACAGAAGGGGAAGGTCCGCTCGGAGTGCATTTGGCGGGCTTATCAGCCGACCGGGTAAGTCGAAGAAGAGGAGATTCGCAGCCGGACGGATTGCCCGATGTGAGAATTACCCTGGAGAATGTGCTGCAGAAACCAATTGCAAACATCACCGTGCGCAACGATATGGGAGAGGAGTGGCGGCTCCGCGCGGAAGGATGGGAAAGCAGGCCGCTTGTTATGGACGCTCCTGAGTCCAGCGGATATTCGGTGGCTTTGACGAGTCTCGATCTCTATATCGCCACGCTTGCCTGGGGATCGTCCATCCTACTAAGTTGCCACGATAACGGCTGGGCTGGCTTCCCTCTGGACGAGAATCCCTACGTAGCGCGGGGAAGCCGGTCTATGTTCGGATATTCTTTCTTGTTTTCTCCTATGATTCCGATCTTCTTTTCCGGCGAGGAGTTTAACGCAACCTTTCATGCTCTGCCGGAGTTGACTCCTGATCTCTACGGCGGCAGGGACGCGGGAAGGGGCCGCTGGCTCTATGGCTCCATGCCCGATTGGAATGAAATCAATGAGCCCGGGCACAGGGATATGCTTGCCGACGTGAAGAAAATGATGGCGATCCGCAAAGAGAATGCGGAAGTTCTCTCCATGTGCCCGGGAGGAATTGAGCCCAATCTAAAGGCAGTGCAATATGAATCGAATCATGAAGTGCCTGTTCCCTATCTGCGTTGGAGCAATCGCAGCACAATTTTGATTGCCGGCAATCGCGACCGGGATGCTGATGCAAGCCTGAAGTTGAAGATTGATCTAGCCGGCATAGGACTCGACGGTCGCGGAAGTTATACCGTTACCGACCTCTGGTCCAATGCCGAAACGATGCACTTGATCGAAGCGGAGCTGGCCGACTTCCGTTGTGTAGTCAAACGCGATGGCGTCGCCGGCGGCGGGCTCGCGGCTTTCAAGATCCAACCACTCTGACCACCGCGCGCCTGCGCTGGTAAACTTGAAGTAAATGATTCTCCCGTTCGTCCGCGAGATCTTCGCGGAGCTGGAGCACTCTTCGGGGTTCGAACGCGTACGGAGGCATCTAAGCCTTGGTGCGGGGCGAAGACGTGTCTCCGGAATGACTTCTACAGCGCGTTCGCTCTATCTGCCGCTGATGGCGAGAGCCGCCAGGCAACTGGCGATCGTGGTGGTCGCTGACAACAAGGCCGCCGAGGCCCTCGAGCCGATGCTCAAGGCCGGCTGCGAGCTGACTGGCGCGGTGGATCCTGCCGCAGTGGTCCGTTTCCCGGCTCACGATGTACTTCCTTTCGAAAATCTATCTCCCCATCCGGATGTGCAGGAACAGCGGGCTTCCGCCTTGTGGAAACTGGCTACGGGGGCGGTCGAGATTTTGATTGCGCCGGTGGAGTCGGCTGCGCTGCGGCTGTTTGACCGCGATTACTACGCGGGGTTGGCGGTGACGCTGAAGCGTGGAGAGGAAGTGGACGTGGAGGTGCTTACCGGGCACCTGGCTTCGGTTGGCTATACGCAGATGGACCTGGTGGAGATGCCGGGGCAATTTACGCGGCGCGGCGGGATTCTGGATGTGTATTCGCCGGAGGCCGACCGGCCGGTGCGGATTGAGTTCTTCGGGGACGAGATTGAGACGATACGCAAATTCGATCCGGAGACGCAACGGTCGCAAAGCGGGCTGGATGAGACGCAACTGCTGCCGCTGACCGAGACGCCGGTGACGGAACGGCTGCTGGCTGCGGTTCATGCGCGGCTGAGCCGGGTTCGCGTGGAGGGTGAGGAGGGAGAGGATTCAAGGGAGATGGCTGCGGAAATGGCGGCTGCCGGTGGAGTGAGCGTGTTTCCGGGGTGGGAGTTTTTCTCCGCGGTTGCCGGGGCGAATAAATCACTCCTGACGCTGATGCCTAAATGCGCGTTGTTCGTCGAAGAGCCGGCGATGGTGCGGAACCAGATCGAGCGGTGGTGGAACAAGGTTGAGCAAAGGCATGAGCGGTCGGGGATCGGGTCGCTGATTCGGCCGGAGGATATTTATCTGCGGCCGGAGGTGCTGCAGGCATCGCTTGAGTCGCACATGGGATTGGATCTGGATCAACTGGGCGTGGTGGATGTGCTGGACGAGGACAACACCCTTGGCGAGATTGAACTGAATACGCGGCCGACGGCGAGGTTTCATGGATCGATTCCGGCGCTGACGGAGCAGTTGAAGAAGCTGATGGAAGTGGAGACGCGGATTGTGCTGGCCGGCGCGCACCAGGGCGATGTGGAGCGGTTGGCGACGATGCTGCGGGAGTATCAGATTCCTTACCGGCTGGGCAGCCGGAATCCGCATCCGGGCGAGACGGTGCTTGATGAGGGAAGTTACCTGGCGGGCGATTTACGCGTCCCGGTGATTGTGCGGACGCCGCTGGCGGGTGGTGTGAGTTTCCTGGATTCGAATTTGATTGTTTTCGGGGCGAACGACTTATCGGACGATGTGGATGTTACGGCGCGGCCCGAGCCGAAGCGATCGAAGACGGCGGCGTTTGTTTCGGACTTCCGCGATCTGACAATAGGCGATTACGTGGTTCACGTGGAACACGGGATTGCGCAGTACCAGGGACTGAAAGAGATTGTGCAGGACGGGCTTTCGGTCGAGTTCATGATCCTGGAGTTTGCCGAAGCAGCGAAGCTATATGTGCCGCTAACTCGATTGGACTTGATTCAGAAATATAGATCGACCGATGCCGGGCCCGCGCCGGTGCTGAACAAGCTGGGTTCGCAACAGTGGGCGAAGACCAAGGCGCGCGTGCGCAAGGCCATGCAGGACATGACCGGCGAGTTATTGAAGTTATACGCCGAGAGGACCACAGCACAGGGGACGGCTTTCTCAAAGGACAACGAGTTTCAGAAGGAGTTTGAAGACTCATTCGATTACAGCGAAACGGACGACCAGTTATCGGCAATTCGAGCGATCAAGTACGACATGGAATCGACGACGCCGATGGATCGGCTGCTGTGCGGCGATGTGGGATATGGAAAGACGGAAGTGGCGATGCGGGCGGCGTTCAAGGCCGTGCAGGACGGCAAGCAGGTGGCGGTTCTGACGCCGACGACGATCTTGTGCTTTCAGCATTTCGAGACATTCAAGAAGAGGTTTTCGCAGTTTCCGATTCATGTGGAGATGATTTCGCGGTTCAGAACGCCGAAGGAGCAGAACGAAATTGTTGCGCGCGTTGAGTCGGGGAAGGTGGACATCCTGATTGGGACGCACCGGCTGCTTTCGAAAGACATCAAGTTTCAGGACCTGGGGCTGCTGGTGGTGGATGAGGAGCAGAGATTTGGTGTGCGGCACAAGGAGCGGCTGAAGCAGATGCGGAAGGAGATCGATGTGCTGGCGATGAGTGCGACGCCGATTCCGCGCACGCTGCATATGTCGCTGGTGGGCCTGCGGGACATGAGCGTGATTGAGACGCCGCCGAAGGACCGGATGGCGATCCAGACGGTGGTGGCGAAGTTTGACGAGAAGATTGTGCGCTCCGCCG
>JBEKUB010000010.1:0-119938 GCA_049515455.1 Occallatibacter sp. | reverse complement strand
AGTAAAACCCTGCCTGTTCTGTCTGTGCAAGATTGCTCTATATGAGGAGTTTGGCACAGAACGAACGATCATGCAGAAATATCTTTAAGTTGTTGATTCTATTTGGCTGCCCACCAGGGATTCGAACCCCAATATGCTGCTCCAGAGGCAGCTGTCCTACCATTGAACGAGTGGGCAACTCATAAGCTCGTGCCTATTGCGTACAGCGTCATCCTCGCTCCGGCTGGGTGCCGCAAACGAAGCCAACTTGTTTATCATAAGTGGATTCCCACGGCATGGTCAAACTCCCGCCCGCACAATCGGCTGCGCCCGGCCTGTTTGCTCCTGGCAGCCGATCTGAGACTTACAAAAAACCGGGCGTTTATCAGATCTTTAACAATTCGCTCTTTGATCCCCAGTGACAATTCCTCACAATAGGTCTCGTGAAACCATTTTCGCCAATATATCCCCATGATGTAGAATCAGCCCTGAGAATGGAGTTGTTCCTCAATCTCGCCTGGGTTGCGCTGGCAGCGCTGATGTTCTGCCTGTGGCTGTGCTTTGCCTCGCGCACCGGCCCGGATCGTCACATTGAGAACCGCAGGGCGCAATTCATCGCCCTGGCCGTGCTTCTCCTCATCCTGTTCCCAGTCATCTCCGTCACCGACGACTTGCAGGCCATCCAGAATCCGGCTGAAACCGACTCCAGCCTTCGCCGCAACCACATCGTCTCCAACGCTCACTCCATCTTTCCCGCAGCAGCCGCCCTTCCGCCACCTGTTTTCGCAGAGCTTTCCTTCGGCGCACTGAGTTTTCGAGCGCCCGGCAATCTACCGGCCCCAGCCATCGACCACCCTGCCCTGGCCCCCATTCAAAACCGTCCCCCTCCGGCAGCTTGATCGTTGCGCTATTCTTCCTACATCATCAGTCGCCTCATTCTCTTCTGTATCCGCCGTCCAAACCACGGCGCAAAGGCTGTGTATGAAGCAATTCCTACCTTTTCTGTCTGCCATTGCTGCAACCGCGCTGCTGGTCCTTGCGCCGGCGCCGGTTTCGGCGCAGCAAGCCCTTACCTGGGATCAGGTTAAGTCAAAATTCGAAGCAACGAATCCGGTATTGAAAGCGGATGCGGCCAACGTGGAAGAAATGAAGGCCGAGGAGATCACGGCCTATCTGCGCCCCAACCCGCAGGTCGGTCTATTGACGGATGGCACGCAGATTGCGCCGCACGCCGGAACCTGGACGCCCTTCAAAGGCACGTACGAGCAGCCCAGCATCAATTACCTGCACGAGCGCGAGCACAAGCGGGAGTTGCGATTGCAGAGCGCCAAGGAAGGCACCGCGATCTCCCAGTCCCAGCACGTTGACCTCGAGCGCAACCTGATCTTCGGCCTCAGGTCGGCCTTTGTGCAAACTCTCCAGGCCAAAGCGGTACTGCAACTAGCCAAAGCCGACCTCGATTATTGGGACAAAATTATCGAAATCAGCCGCGCCCGCTTCAACGCCGGTGACCTCGCAAAAATCGACCTGGCCCGGATCGAGTTGCAGCGCGTGCAATACGAGTCTGAACTCGAGACTGCAATCGTCAATTTGCGCACCCAGAAAATTGCGCTCCTGCTCCTGCTCGACGACCGCACGCCGGTCGATCAATTCGATGTGACCGGCCTCTTCGAACTTGGGCCCGACTTGCAGCCCCTCGATGATTATCACCAGGTTGCCCTCGACAACCGGCCAGACCTGCGCGCCGCGATCCAGACCATCGAGCAGTCGCAAACCAATCACAAGCTCGCCTGGGCAAATGGCTCGACAGATCCGACTTTCGGTACGTGGTACACCTACAACTCCTCGAACAACAACCCCAGTGGCATTCAGACTCTCGGCCTCAGCGTCAGCATCCCTCTGCGAATCTTCGACAAGAATCAGGGCGAAAAGAAGCGCACTCTGATCGATATCGAAAAAAGCCAACAGGCTGCCGAAGCGGCCAAGGCGCAAGTCTACAGCGATGTCGACGATGCTTATGAACTGGTGCGAAGCAATATTGCTTTGATCAAGCCCTACAAAGCCCAGTATCTGGACCAGTCACTTTATGTTCGCGACACCGTGACATACTCCTGGCAACACGGCGGAGCGTCGCTCATGGATTTTCTCAACGCGCAGGCCGACTATCGGCTAGTTCAACTTGCCTACCTGCAGTTGATCGGCGCGTATATGACCGCCGCCGGACAACTGAATCTTGCTGTGGGACACGAGGTAATCCAATGATTTCGACTTCATTCCTCAGACCGCATTTGAAGGCTGCATTGGCTCTCGCTCTGGCAGCTGCTTTCGGTCTCACTCTCTCAGGATGCAAAGGTAAAGAGCAGGGCGATAGCGCTCCGCCCCCGGCACAAGTCATCCAGGTTGCTGATATGAACCTGATCACCATCGATAAAGACGACGTCCCCAAGTTCCCTCTTGTTTCCGCCGGCCAGGTTGAGTCCGCCTCCGAGTTGTTCGCAACCGGCACGGTCTTTCCTGACATAGCCCGCGAGATTCCCGTCATCTCGATGGCCAATGGACGCGTCGTCGACATCAAGGCCCGCCTCGACGACAACGTGAAAAAGGGCCAACTGCTCCTGAAGGTGCAGAGCCCTGATATCACCAATGCCTTCGATACCTACCTGAAAGCTGCCAACGACGAGCATTTGGCCAACATCGCCTATGCGCGCGCCAATGACCTCTTCAAACACGGCGCCATTTCGCAGGCCATGCTTGACCAGGCCGAGGACACCGAGAAAGACGCAAAAGCCGATCTCACCGCAGCCGAAGAGCAGTTGGAGACGCTGGGCGTAGACAAGAATCATCCCAGCAGCATCGTCAGCGTCAAGGCGCCCATCTCCGGCGTCATCGTGGCGCAGAACGTAACACAGTCCGCCGCCGCGGGCGTAAACCTCTCCGGCACGGCCACAGCCTTCACCATCGCCGATCTCTCCTCCGTGTGGATCATCTGCGACGTCTATGAAAACGATATTCCCCGCATTCAACTCGGCCAGGAAGCACGCTTCAAGCTGAACTCATTTCCCGATCGCCCCATCACCGGCCGCATCAGCGACATCGGCCCCATTCTTGATCCATCCATCCGCACCGCCAAGGTACGCATTGAGGTTCGCAATCCCGGCTTCCTCAGGTTGGGCATGTTCGGCACGGCAACCTTCACCAGCAAATCGAAAGAGTCGCACGCCGTGGTTCCGGCCGATGCCGTACTCCACCTGCACGACCGCGACTGGGTCTATCTCCCCGCGGGCGGCAACCAGTTCAAGCGTACTGAGGTACGTGCCGGCAAGATGCTCGACGGAAACCGGCAGGAAATTCTCTCCGGCATTCAGCCTGGCCAGCAGGTGGTGACCAACGCATTACTGCTGGAGACCGCAGGGAACCAATAGATGATTCGAGCACTGGTCGATTTCGCGCTCAAAAACCGCTGGCTGGTTCTCGGTGGCGTTGTCGTGCTTACCGCTTGGGGCATTGTTTCCTTTCGCAACCTGCCCGTCGAGGCCTACCCTGACGTGGCCAACAACTACGTGCAGATCATCACCCAGTGGCCGGGCCGATCCGCTGAAGAAATCGAACGTCAGGTCACCGTCCCGGTCGAAATCCAGATGGCCGGCATCCCCCATCTCACCCATCTGCGTTCCACCACGCTGGCCGGCTTATCCAGCCTCATGCTGATCTTTGACGACGATTCCACCAGCGACGTGAACCGCGAGCACGTGCTTGAGCGGCTCAGCATGGTCAGCCTTCCCGCCAATCTCGTTCCACAAATGGGCACCGACTGGAGCCCCGTCGGCCAAATCTATTGGTACACGCTGGAGAGCACCAACCCCTCCTATGACGTGATGGAGAAGAAAGCTCTCGAAGACTGGTTCATTGAGAAGTCGTTCAAGAGCGTGACGGGGGTGGTGGATGTGGCCAGCTTCGGTGGACCCACCAAGGAATACCAGGTCAGGCTCGATCCCGATAAGCTCGTCTCCTACGGCCTCTCCATCGCCCAGGTCGAAAACCAGATCTCCAACAACAACACCAATGGCGGCGGCAGCTTCATTGAGCAGGGTGCTCAGCAAATCAACGTGCAGTCTGTTGGCCTGTTCACCAGCGTGCAGGACATTGAAAACACCGTCATCAAAAACTCCAACGGTGCCGCCGTCAAAATCAAGGACATCGCCGTCGTCACGCAGGGTCCAAAGATTCGCCTCGGCCAGATCGGCAAAGCCACTCACCGGCCCGACGGCACGATCGTCGATAATCCCGATACCGTGGAGGGCATCGCCCTGCTCCAGAAGGGCGCAGACTCCGATCCCGTCCTGCTCGGCATTCACAACGAAGTGGATGATCTCAACAACCACATTCTCCCCAAGGGCGTGAAAGTGGTTCCCTTCCTCGATCGCTCTGACCTGGTCAAATATACCGTCGAGACCGTCGAGCACAACCTTACTGAAGGCGTAATCCTCGTCTCCATCATTCTCTTTCTCTTCCTCGGCAATGTGCGCGGCGCCATCATCGTCGCGCTCACCATTCCCTTCTCGCTGCTGTTCGCCTCCATCTGCCTCGACCTCAGCCACATTCCCGCCAACCTGCTTTCGCTCGGCGCCTTGGACTTCGGCATGGTGGTCGATGGCGCGGTGGTGATGATCGAGAATATCGTCCGTCATCTCTCTCAAAAGGACGACACCCGCACCCCCATCCAGAAGATTCGCGATGCCTCTCACGAAGTGCAGCGCCCGGTCTTCTATGCCATCGCTATCATCATCACCGCCTACCTGCCCATCTTCACCCTGCAAGCCGTCGAAGGCCGGCTCTTCAAGCCCATGGCCTGGACGGTGGCCTTTGCCCTGCTCGGCGCGCTCACCTTCTCCATCGTCATCGCCCCGGTCCTGGGCAGTTTTGCTTTCCGCAAGGGCGCCAGGGAGTGGGAGAACCCCGTCCTTCACTGGCTAAGAGATCACTATCGCCTGGCGGTCCGCGCCGCGATTGAAAATCGCTATATCACGGTAGGAATCGCCGCCTTTCTGTTTCTCATTGCCGTCTACCTCACCGTGGGCGGAGCCATTGGCTCTGAGTTCCTGCCTCACCTCGACGAAGGCGCCATCTGGGTCCGCGGCACTCTGCCTCCCAGCGAAGGCCCCACAGCCAGCATCGACTTCACGAACAAAGCTCGCCTGGTAATGGCATCGTTCCCTGAGGTAACCCAGGTGGTCAGCCAGACCGGCCGTCCCGACGATGGAACTGACACCACCGGCTTCTTCAACACTGAATACTTCGTCGACCTCAAGCGCAAAGAGCAGTGGCGACCCGTTTTCCATCACGACAAGGAAGCTCTCATCGCGGCAATGAATACGGAGCTTTCCAAATTCCCCGGCGTCATCTGGAACTTCTCCCAGCCCATCTCCGACAACATGGAAGAAGCCGTCTCCGGCGTCAAAGGCGAGCTGGCCGTCAAGCTTTACGGCGATAACTTGCGCACTCTCGAAAAGAAAGCCGACGAGATCCAGGCCCAGATGGCCACCGTAAAAGGCATTGAAGACCTGGGCATCTTCCGCATCATCGGCCAGCCCAACCTGAACTATACCGTCGATCGCGCCGCCGCCGCCCGCTGGGGCATCAACGTCGCCGACATCCAGGACGCAGTGCAAACCGCCGTTGGCGCAAACGCTCTGACCCAGGTGCAGCAAGGCGAGGCGCGCTTCGACGTTACCCTGCGCTACCTGCCGCAGTATCGCGACACCCGCCAGGCCATCGAAAATGTGCGCCTGCTTGCGCCCACCGGCGAACGCGTCTCCCTGGCGCAACTCACCAAGGTCTCCACCGACGATGGCGCCGAGGAGATCTATCGCGAGGGCGGCCAGCGCTACATCGCCATCAAGTACTCCGTGCGCGGTCGCGACCTGGGCTCAACCGTCGAGGAAGCCCTCGGCAAAGTAAATAAGAACGTAGTATTGCCGGCCGGCTATCACACCGAGTGGGCCGGCGAATACGAAAGCCAGAAGCGTGCCAACAAACGCATGGCCATCGTCATTCCCATCACCGTGATGGTCATCTTCCTCATCCTCTACACCATGTTTCGCTCTTTCAAGTGGGCCATGCTCATCCTGATCTCCGTCATCATGGCCTCCATCGGCGGCCCGTTCGCCTTATTCATCACCCACACCAACTTC
Organism: Occallatibacter sp.; assembly: GCA_049515455.1. GTDB lineage: Bacteria > Acidobacteriota > Terriglobia > Terriglobales > Acidobacteriaceae > Telmatobacter. The sequence continues at coordinate 113,768 of JBEKUB010000010.1, read as the reverse complement.
TCGGTCTCTTCGGCCGTAGGCTTCCTGGCGCTCTTCGGAGTCTCGGTGCAAACCGGCGTCATCATGCTGGAGTACATCAATCAGCTGCGAGCCCGCCGCAGAGGAATGGAAGAACCGGCACACGAGCACATCATCGATGCCGCCATCGAAGGCGCCGTCCTCCGCTTGCGTCCCATCATGATGACTATGCTGGTAGCCACGCTGGGACTGCTTCCCGCCGCGCTCTCCCATGCCATCGGCTCTGACTCGCAGCGTCCATTCGCCATCGTCATCGTAGGCGGCCTTCTCGCCAACCTCGTAATCGGCGTCTTCCTGCTGCCCACTCTCTACGTATGGGTTGCCGGTGACAACGATGTACTGCCCGCAGTCGAAAACACCGAGGATTTTTGAGGATTGTGGTCCCGAATTTGCAGAAAATTAAGATGCCGAAAGCCATAATGAATGCAGATCGACTCATCGAAGTATGATCGCGGAAGTTCCATGCGGCGAACCGGCAGACCTCAAACTGGCCGGACGCCATACAATCCTGCCTAAATGCGCCATAACTCCTTTGCTGCCTGGAATATGCGAGTAACTTCATTAGAATGATGATTTTGCAGAAATAGGTAGGGGGGGAGGGGGGAGGGCCAGATATAGCCGAGCATGCCGCTGCACAGCCGTTCTCTTGATGCTGTCCTTCTATTCCTCTCTGAGAACTTCCAACGGCCGAAGCCCAAGAATCCGGTAACTCGCAACCCACCCCGTCGCGGTAGCCAGAACCGCCGTCCCAGCAAGCGCAACTAGCGTAGCAATCCACTCAATATGAAACCCCACGTCGAGCTTATGCAGCAATACCCGCGTCAGCAAATTGGCAAAGACCACCCCCACTGCCCCCGCCAGCAATCCCAACACGCTGAACTCCACGCTGAAAGTCCGCACAATCCTCATCCGTGTAGCCCCCAGCGTCTTCAGCACCACCGCCTCCCGCATTCGGCGGAAGCGCGTGCTGGCAATGCTCGAAGCCAGAATCGTCAGCCCCGCAACGATCGAAAACCCGGCCAGAAAGCGCACCACAAACGTGATCTGGTCCACCACGCTCTCAATCCGCTCCAGCACATCGGCCAGGTTGATCACCGTAATCATCGGATAGGCCTGAAAGAACGCCCGCTCCATTCCCGCCACCTGCCTGGGATCGATGTGCACCCCTCCGTACCAGATAGTCGCCTCATTCCTGAGCTGTCCTGAAGGCACCACAAACGAAACCCGCGCACCCAGATGCTGCCCGTCGGCCCGGTAAATCGCGACAACCTTCAGCGCCCGCACCCTTCCGCCGGTCTCGACTTCAACAGACGAGCCCACGCCCAGGTGCAGCCGCTCGGCCATTCCTTCGCCGACCGCCAGTTCAGCTGCATTCGCATCCGTCCACCATTTGCCCTGCTTCACCTTGTCGCCGTCCGGCGGCGCATCAGCCCAACTTAGCTCAGCATTTTGCAGCATCCGGTGCGGATAATGCTGCCCCTTGATTTGCTCCACCGGTTGCCCGTTCAAAGAAATAAACCGCCCCGTCACCACCGGCATAAGATCCAACGCTTGGCTCACTCCGGCCTGATGCTCGAAAAACTCCTTCACCCCGGCAATCTCATCGGTGCTCACATCCACCAGAAAAATATTGGGCAACTTGGGCGAGGCAGTCTCGCGCAAATCGCGCAACAGCGCCGCCTGCATCAGGTAAACCGCCAAAATCAGCATCACGCCTGTCCCCAGCGCCGCCAGCACCGCCGCCGACTGGTTTCCCGGCCGATAAAGGTTAGCCAGCCCGTGACGCACCGACGAAGGCAGCCGTAGCCTCACCCGATTGAGCAGAAAGCGCAGCGTCCAAAGCGCAACCGCCGCCAGCATCAACAGAACCACCAGCGCAATCGCAAACAGCACAGCAAACCAGGTGCCCACCTTCGCCGAATCCGAAAGTGCCCAAGCAATTCCCCCCAGCGCCAGCACCACAACTGCGGAAATTCCCAGTTGCAGCCGCCGAGCCCACCAACGCGCAAACCATCCACCAATTCCCTCCGGCCCCGGTTCCACCATCCGGCGCAGCACCAGTACCGGCCTGATCCCCCGCACGTCCAGCAGTGGCGGCAAGCAAAACAGCAGCGTAGTCAGCATCCCCGTTCCCAACCCCGCCGCAATCGACCTCCATGGAAACGCGAGCACCGCCTGAAACGGAAGCAGCTTGCCTAAAACCGCCGGCAGCGCAGCCATCACGCCCACCCCGGCGCCCACGCCCAGCAATCCTCCAGCCAGCCCCAGTCCTAGAGTCTGCAACAAAAAAATCCGCAGCAAATCACCCGATCCCGCACCCAGGGCTTTCAAAATAGCCAGCATATCCATCCGCTGCTCCAGGTGCGCATGCATCGCCATCGCCACGCCAATCGCCCCCAGCACCATCGCCACTAGGCAGATAAGGCTCAGGATCGCGGTCGAATTATCCAGCCCCGCGGTCAGCGAAGGATTGCCCTCGCGAAAATCCATCACCTGCGCATCCGGCAGCGCCGCCTCTAGCTGCGTGCGCACCGCGGCAGCATCGGCGCCAGCCGTAACTCCCGCCGACAATTTCTCTGGCAACTTCAACAGCAACCGGTGTGTTGCCCTGCTTCCCGGCGCCAGCAGCCCGGTGCGTTCCAGAGCCGCCTGCGAAATCATCACCCGTGGCCCCAGCCCAGCTCCCGCGCTGATGCGGTCCGGCTCCTGCTTCAGCACCGCCGCAATCCTGAAATCTCTTCCGCCCAGCCGAAGCGTCTGTCCCACCTGCGCATTCAGGCGAATAAGAAACTCCTCAGCTACCACCGCCGAGTCTCCATCGAGTGCCTCCCGCAAGCTCACAGTCGGCTCCAGCTTTGCCTCGCCGTAGTAGGGATACTCCGCCGGGTCCACAGCCTTGAGCGAAACCAGCACGGGCAAAGGATCAGGCGGAACAGAGGCCATCGAAATAGTCTCCGTAATCCAGGTCGAACGAATCCCGCCTGGCTGCTCTATCGCGGCAATTTTGCTCTTTTCTTCCGCCGTAGGCTCATGCAATATGCGCGCGCTTAAATCCCCGGCCATCAACGATCTGGCTTCCAAACTTAAAGTTTGCCTGAAACTTTCGCTAAAGCCGCGCACCCCCACCAGCGCCGCAACCCCCACAGCCACCGAGAGCACCACAAAGCCGAACTTGCCCGGAGCGGACTTCAGATCCCGCCAGCCGATCGCCCCAGCCCGCTTCCAACTCAGCGCCCGTTTAGCCATTCTGCCCTGCATTCGGCGCCGGATACGGCAAGCTATCCTCCACCACCATCCCATCTTTCAGCACAATCTTGCGATCCGCGCAGCTGGCCACCTCAGGATCGTGCGTTACCAGCACCAGCGTAGTGCCCGCCTTGCGGTTGCGTTCCAGCAGCAGATCCAGCACCATGCGACCGTTCGCTGAGTCCAGGTTGCCCGTGGGCTCATCGGCCATCACGATCGGCGGCTCAACCACAAAGGCCCGCGCCAGCGCCACCCGTTGCTGCTCGCCCCCGGAGAGCTGCACCGGGTAATGATCCATGCGCTCCGCCAACCCCACCTCACTCAATAGCCGCCGCGCCTGCGCCAGGCCGTTGCCCTCCACATTCAATTCATAAGGCAGAAGCACATTCTCAAGAGCCGTAAGCGTAGCAATCAGTTGGTACGACTGAAAGACAAACCCAATCTTGCGCCCGCGCACCGCAGCCAACTCCGCCTCAGCCAGATTGTGGATCGGCGCTCCATCCAGCCATATCTCCCCGGAGCTTGGCGAATCAAGCCCGGCCAGCAGCCCCAGCAACGTACTCTTCCCACTCCCGCTAGCGCCCAAAATAGCCACGAACTGCCCAGCCGGAATCACCAGCGAGATCCCCTTCAGAATCTCCACCCTCCGCGCGCCATTTTGGATCCACTTGCTCGCATCCCGAACCTCGATCACTACCCCTCCCGACTCAGCCCCTAGTCCCTGATCTCTGTCCCCTGCTGTTCGTTACACTACTTCTGTGGACGTTCGCCGCAGTCTCATCGTTTCAATCTGCCTGCTGATATTTGCGGTCCCGCTCTTTGCCGCCGACCACCCTATTCTGGTCTGCTACGGCGACAGCATCACCGCCGGCTACGGCCTCCAAACCGGCCAGTCCTATCCCGACGCGCTGCAAAGAGACCTGGACAGCCGCGGCTTCCACTACAAAGTGATCAATCAGGGCACCAGCGGCGCCACAACCAAGGATGCCGTGGCCGATCTCCGCTCCATCCTTCTCCTGCGCCCCGAGGTCGTAATCGTAGAATTCGGCGGCAACGACGGTCTTCGCGGCCTTCCCCCCGACCAGACCCGCCGCAACCTCGACCAGGTGCTGACCACGCTTGAAAACGCGCACATCAAGATCCTGCTTGCCGGCATCACCCTTCCGCCCAACTACGGCCATGATTACATTGAGCAATTTGACCAGGTTTTCCGTGACCTCGCAGCCAAACACCACCCAGCCTTCGTGCCCATGATCTACAAAGATCTGATCAACGTCCCCAGCACAATCCAACCCGACGGCATCCACCCCACCGCCAAAGGCTCCGAGATCATAGCGCGAACGCTGCTGCCTTCGCTCTTGCTGCTGCTGCGTAAGTAGGATGTCGGCCGCCATCCGTGCCAGCTCGCCAACACGTTCGAAGCACGGATAACTTGCTGAATGATTACCCCAAGACAATGACCGGCTGAAACAGAGTCCCCGCCACGCGTTTCGCAATTCCCACCAGTTCCCTTTGCCCGGCAAATACTTTCACCAACAGCGCACTGGAAAACTCCGGTAGATTGGCCTGCGCACCGTTGCGCAGCCGTCCCAGCGTCAGCTGATCCCCAGTCACACACGGCATCTCCGGCAACAAGCTGCGCGGATGAATGCACAGCGCCTCCAATGCCTCCGCATTTCCAGCCAGTGCCTCCAGCTCTTCCAGCGTGCGCGCATCAGCCAGCGTAAACGCCCCCGCCCGCGTCCGCCGTAGTCGGCTCAAGTGCGCTCCGCATCCCAAATCCTGTCCCAATTCATGCGCCACCGACCGCACGTACCCTCCAGCGCTGATGCTCATCGTGAAATTCGCCTCGGCGCCCTCCAGCCCCGTGATCTCAAATCCGGCAATCAGCACCCTTGCGGCCTTCAGTTCCACCGGCTTTCCCTCGCGGGCCAGCTTATACGCCGGCGTTCCTGCAATCTTCTTTGCGGAGTAAGCCGGAGGCATCTGTTCCATCTCGCCGTGAAAGCGCCGAGCCGCCGCACGCACTTGTTCCAGTGTGAGCGCCGGCTCAACTTCAGGCCCTGTTCGCTCACCCTCGGCATCATAAGTGTCAGTAGAAAATCCGAAGCGGATCGCCCCGGTATAACACTTCTCCGCGGAGGAGAAGTACTGCGCCAGCCGCGTAAACCTGCCCAGCATCAGCGGCAGAACGCCGGTGGCCATTGGGTCCAGCGTTCCTAAATGTCCAATCGATCGCTCGCCGGTGATCTTCCGCAGCCGTCCCACCACATCGTGGCTGGTCATGCCGCCCGGTTTGTCGACTATCAGAAGCCCGTTCACTCTAACAACTGTAGCCGACCGGACCCCTCCCTCACTGCGAGCCTTATCCGGGCTGCCGCACCAGCGACAGAAACTCCTGACGCGTCTCCTTCTGGCGGAAGCAGCCCACCATGGCCGAAGTCACAGTGGACGAGTTCTGCTTTTCAATTCCCCTCATCATCATGCACAGGTGCCGCGCCTCCACCACCACGCCCACTCCCTGCGGCTCAATGACTTCTTGAATCGAATCGGCAATCTGCTGCGTCAGCCGTTCCTGCACCTGCAACCGGCGCGCAAACATATCCACCAGGCGAGGAATCTTGCTCAACCCAACCACTTTTCCCTTGGGAATGTAAGCCACGTGCACCTTGCCGAAGAAAGGCAGCAGGTGGTGCTCGCAGAGCGAAAACATCTCAATATCCTTCACGATCACCATCTCGTCGTATTCCACGTCGAAGAGCGCCCCGCTCAAAATTTTCGTGGGGTCCTCACAGTAACCCTTCGTTAAAAATGCCATTGATTTCGTCACCCGTTCAGGCGTGGCCCGCAATCCCTCCCGGTTGGGATCCTCGCCCAGCCGGCTCAGAATCTCGCGATACATATCCTCAGTGCTGAACTCGCTCAGCCTGTCGTCCGTTCCTTCCGCCCTGCAAACGGTCTTGCTAACTGCAATCGGGTGCACCATCATCCTTATCCTCTCGCCCCGGGGAACAGGGCGTCCTGAATTCTTCCCTCATTATTCTTTGTCATCCTGAGCAATCGATAAAGTCTGTCATCCTGAGCGGAGCGAGTCGCGTTTTTTGCGACTTGCGCAGTCGAAGGACCCGCTTTTGTTTTTCACTCAACATTGCTTTTCAATCTCACTCGCCGGAGTATTCAAAAAAATTGTTTTCCGTCTCTTCCACGCGCACCAGCACCAGTTCCGCGGGCGCAAGCGATCCATCGAGCAACTCGAAAACCACCTCGCATAGATTCTCCGTGGTTGGAACGCGGTTCTTGAAATGCGGATCGAGATTCAGATTCGCGTGATCAAATCGCTCAATCACTTTGCCGCGAACTGTTTCATCCAGCGCCGCCATATTCACCACCATCCCCGTCTCCCGGTCCACTTCGCCGCCCGCCAGGACTTCCACCACGTAGTTGTGCCCATGCCCATGCGGGTTATTGCACTTGCCATACGCCGCCCAATTCTCCTCAACTGACAGTCCATCACTCTGCAGCCGATGGCTGGCGCTGAGCATATACCTGCGCCCAAAGTAGGCCCTCACGCCTCACCTCTGTCCTTCACCCCACGATCAAAGATCTGATCGCGGGGGCCCCGATACTCGGCAAAAATCTCCGCCGTCTCATAAACGCGAATCCGGCTCAACCGCGCGCCGCCCGCCATTCTCACCGGTGGCTCCAGCCGTTTCCATGCGGAAATTGCAATATTCTCCGTCGTCGGAATCAGCTTCCCTTCCGCAAACTCCGCAACCTCCAGGTTCAGGTGGCGATGATCGTAAGCAATCAGTACCTCACTCTCGATCACGTCCTTAAGCCACTTCAGGTCGACCACAAACCCGGTCACCGGATCAGGCTCGCCAGCCACCGTAACCTCCAACGTGTAATTGTGCCCGTGCCCATTGCGATTCGCGCAGCGCCCGAAGACCTGCTCGTTCTTCTCCGCCGTCCAGTCGGCGTTCCAATAATAGTGAGAAGCGGAAAACGTTGCGCGCCGCGTTAAATAAATCATCTCCACCTCTCATCTTTCAGATGCATAAACCCAGACAAAGCTTCATCATACGGCGCATAGCGGGTGCCCCAGAGCCTGCCCAGAGCCAAGTCGAAGGGTCTCGCTTTTGAGGCCTGGGAACGCAATAAAATCAAGCAGCATAGCTCCTACCCTTCCAGCTTACGCGCTTCAAAATCTTGTGCTGAAACCAGCTTCGATAAAGCAGCGCCACAAACAGCGGCAATCCCAGCGGCGCGAGTGCGCAATCCACAAAAGGAAAGTTCGACTTTGCCACCCGCGCATAGAACCGGAACAGAGTCCGCAACCAAAGCAGCGCCAGCACCCATCCCGCGCCCAGCCATTGAAGCGAGTGCGCCGCAAATCGTGCGTTCCACAGCCAGATTGCCAACAGAGGTAATCCAAAAAGAAGAAGAATATCGAGCACACGCCAAACCGCCAGCGCCAGCGAATTATCAAACAGGAGCGCCAGGTTTTTTGTCCACCCCTCGATCATCGCCACCGTCGAGCGATACATGCGCGCAGCAAGCGCATCTGGTGCATAGCGGAAGCGCAGCCCAACCCTGCGCCGCTTGGCCAGGAAAGCCAGCTCCACGTCCTCCAGCACCTTGTCGGACACTGCCGCGTGCCCGCCCAGCCGCCGGTAAGCTTCCCGCTCCACCAGCAAAAACTGTCCATTGGCCGCCGCAATCCGCTCATTTGGGTCCGAGACTTTGGCCGGCGGATAAGCCAACGCAAGTTCGCAGAAAACCAGCGGCATCAGTGACCGCTGCCACAGGCCTCCCACAATCTGCCGCGGCGAATAGCTCAGCATCCCCACTTTGTGCCTCGCCGCCTCATGCATCGCCCGGCGCAAATCTCCCGGCTCGTGAATCGTGTCTGCATCGGTAAACAGCAGCCATCGCCCCCGCGCCCGTTTAACCGCCGTCCAAATAGCGTTCGACTTCCCCGTCCAGCCCGGCTCCAGCTTGCCCGCCTCCATCACCGTAACGCCGTCAAAGCCGCGTGCAATCTCCCCCGTCCGGTCGGTCGAGTAATCGTCGACCACGATCAGCTCCCAATCCTTACCCAGATCGAATATCTCTTCCGACTGGCTCACCAGCGATCGAAGGCAAGCGCCCAGGCAATCCTCTTCGTTGCGCGCAGGGATAATGACCGTAAGCTCAAGCATCTCCTCCGGCTTCAGCTGGGGAAGAATCGTCCCAAGAAGAGTTCCCCGCTCCTCGGGTGCTGCCACTTCCGCACCAGGCTCGCCTGAAAGTCCCAGCACCGGGGCCCCCACGGACGGGTCTTTGTCCGTGGGGTGGAGAAGCACCGCCTTATACCCGCCAGCCCCAGCCGCGTCGTTCGCCTCAGGCATGTTATCTTCCATCAAGCATCACCTTTCCGTCGGGGCCTATTGCTCCGTATTATAGAAGTGTGCAGTTCCGCCGTTTATTCCCGCTGGCTTTTCTCCTCCTCCTGCCCCTCACCCCCGGTTGCGACCGTGGCGCGCACCCTTACCTGATGAACAAGCCGGCTCCCGACTTCAACGTCGCAGACGGATCCACTTCCATTCATCTGGCCAACTACCGTGGCAAGGTCGTCGTGCTCAACTTCTGGGCCACATGGTGTGCGCCTTGCATTCAGGAGATGCCCGGATTAATCGACCTCCACCACGACCGGCCCGATTTAACCGTTCTTGGCGTCAGCATCGACGAAGATCCCGAAGCATATAGCCGATTCCTCGTCCGCCGCCACGTCGACTTTCCTACGGTCCGCGATCCCAACCAATCCGCCGCCAAGCTCTTCCACACCGACGGCTGGCCAGAAACCTACATAATCGACCGCCAGGGCATCATCCGCCGCAAGATTGTCGGCGACCCGGACTGGTCCAACCCCGAGATTCGCGCGTACCTAAAAAGTCTGTAAAGCGTGAGATTGCACTCCACTTCCAGCCATCTTGCTATCATTCCACTATGACCACGGTTGAGATTCTTCTGTCCTACACGATACCGCCCACTGAGTCTGTGAGCTCGGCGCTGGCCAGCACAAAGGACGTTTACGGCATCCGCCGTCTCAGCTTCGACCACGCGGCTCGCACCCTGCGTGTGGAGTACGACGCCACCCGCCTTAACGCCGCCAGTGTCACCAAACTGATCCGCCAAGCCGGCCTGGAAATCGACTTGGGTGTCGCCGACACCGTGCCGCAAGCTCAGTAGGGGACTCTCTCTCAAAGAAACGACCCACACTGTCCGCTAAGTCGTAAGCCCGGGTCCCCAGCAGGGGGTCTTGGTCGCTGGGGCGGAAATTGCACCACCCTTTAAAGCCTGATAATCTGTCTATGGTTTCATTTTTGAAACCACCATGTGCGCCCGTAGCTCAGCTGGATAGAGCGACTGACTACGAATCAGTAGGCCGGGAGTTCGAATCTCTCCGGGCGCACCATCTAACACCTTATAAATCTCATATTTACAGACTCACCTAGAATCGAGCCCACCTGATCTACGAAATCTGTCACTGTCCTGTCACTGTGGGACTGAAGAGTCCCTGTAGGCTGCCAAGAGGCAGGAATCCACTCTTGGGGCCCTGCTTACTCTTCTGGTGGAAGTGGCAGGGCTTTGGGGACAGGCATGACAAAATCAGGGTGGGCCTCAAGGAACTCAGGGGATGGGCGGCCATCCACGCCGTCTATGAAGACCAGTTCCATAATGCTCTTCTCCTCGGACCCGCCCAAGCTTCCAAACACGTCGAGCCTCGTGCCGGGTGCTTCACCGATGAGCCCCAACACAAGTTGCACGGCCCACTGCTCATTTAGCAGTGCCTGCTTAAGCAGCCGCTTGGCCAGAATCGTTCCGTAGGAACTGTTGCGCGGCAGTCCGTGCGCTTCGCACAACTCCAGATTGGCGGGGTCTTGCACAAAGCGCAGCACGTTCTTTCTTACCAGTCTGTCGGCGTCGCTCTTCAATTTTCCCCCAGGATTTCCCGACTCACCAGGCTTGAACGCGTGAGGGTTGGGGCGATCCTTGCTGAACGATGTGCGGTTGGCGTGCAACTTCTTCTTGCGCGGCTTCGACGCGATCACCACGGTCTTCGGCATGGGACGACGCCGTCGAATATATCGAGTTCCGGGTCTATCACCGCTAGCCTGACCTTACTCATTTTTGGAGAGGCCGGTACGATTCCGCAAATCGTGACAAGCCGAGGAGAGCAGGAGAAGCGGATCTCCATCCTACAATGGCAGAATGAGTTGGAACTCCACAGCGCAATACTTCGTACAGACGATTGAGATTCGAAACATCGATTGATCCGCGAGGGTATTCATGCGAAAGTCTGTCGTTCTGGTCGTCCTATCTATGCTGGTTATCGCAGCCACCGCTCTTGCTCAAGAAGTAGCTGGCGATTGGACGGGCCAACTAAACGCCGGGTTCACAGTTCGCGTACACCTAGAAAAGACTGCCACTGGTTATAGCGGCCATCTGACCAACCCCAGCGGAAATGAAACCGACTTCGATCAGATATCGTCCGATGGCACGCAACTGCACTTTGCAGTCAACAAGCTCAACCTAAGCTACGACGGCGTTTGGGATGAGAAGGAAAAGGCGTGGAACGGCAATCTGACCTTTCAGCAGATTTATCCGCTGGTGTTGAAACGTGCCGCAGCAGCGGACCTTGCACCAGTCGAGCACAAACGGCCGCAGGAGGCTGCAATCGCGACCCGGCCACGTCCTTATAGTGAGCGGGGTGTCCGCTTTGACAATCCAGCCGGTCATAATCAGCTTGCCGGAACGTTGAACGTGCCAAATGGGAAGGGACCGTTTCCAGCGGTCGTTCTGGTCTCCGGCACAGGCCACAACACGCGCGATGAGGACGTCTGGAGCCATAAGATATTTCTCGTTCTCGCCGACGCGTTGAGCCGTAAGGGCATTGCCGTTCTTCGCTACGATAAGCGTGGCGTCGGAGGTTCCACCGGCGACTACGATGCAGCCACAACGGTAGACTTCGCCTCTGACGCCGAAGCCGCCGTAACTTGGCTTAAGGCCCAGCCGGAGATCGACCCACATCATGTTGGCGTGCTGGGACACTCGGAAGGTGGCATCATTGCGCCTGCCGTCGCTGCGGAAGATGAGAGCGTCGCGTTTGTCGTAATGATCGCCGGCCCCACCATTCGAGGCGATAAGCTCTTCGTCCTGCAATCGGCCATGACAGCAAAAACCTACGGTGCGCCGGACGACTACATAGCCAAACGCAAGCTCTTCGATCAGGCGCTGTATGACGCCATCATTTCAGCGCCTTCGGATGCAGTTGCGCTTGATCGTGCCAAGGCCATCGTTGCGAAGGGCGTAGCCGATAAGGTCATCGACTCAAACGAAGCGGGCACCCTGCCACAGGATGATGCCCGTCCCTGGGAGCGTTATTTCCTCGCTTATGACCCAGCACCAACGTTGGCCAAGCTGAAGATCCCGGTCTTGGCGCTCAACGGATCACTGGATGTGCAGGTGCCGGCAAAGGAAAATCTTGCCGCTGCTCGCGAAGCCTTAAAGACCAATCCCAACGCTATCGTGATCGAGTTGCCTGGGATGAATCATCTCTTGCAGGACGCCAAAACCGGTTCGCCCAATGAGTACAACGACATCGAAGAGACCATGTCACCGACTGCTCTCAAGATCATTTGCGATTGGGTGAGCACACAAACGCGCCCGCGCGTGAAGGCCGACTGATGAAATCAATCCGCACCACACTGATTAGGAACAACAGCTGACAAAGCAAAACACGAAAGTGTGCCCATCGTCGGTTGCTTCCGCGTGCGCGCCAGAGTTTCTCTTTGGATTACCCCCTAGGAGTGTCCGCTTCGCATGGATGAAAAACTGGCATCCAGACCGAATCCCCCCAAAACCTCTTACAGCCTGGCAACAGAGACCGTGAACGATAAAGGACGTTATCGCTTCATTCATAAACCCTTAGGTTTTGGAACAGCTCTTTTCATGCAAGTCTGCCTTTGGTTTTCAATAAGATAGAAGGCATGATTGGCGAAGGCTTTCCGAACAGCCATGGCAGAAATTCGTAGGGTTCGGTTGTATAAAAAGGCTGTTGCCGCCGATCGATTTTCGACACCCCTTTTGAAGCATGACCTGAGAGGCTCCTGCAGCGGTTGGATTTCGGGAGGATCGCCGCCAATTCGGAAGTAACCCACCGAGGCGAGAGTAATGTCTGGAAAGTCGATCAACTTCCATAACCAGGAGAGAACCATATTAAAGCCCAGTTGGGAGTCTATAATCCAGTCCGGCACTTGCATCCCCTTCTTGACCTGTTACCACTCCATGTGCCGGCTCGAATTATCACTCTCGGCTTTGGCACACACCGTGCTCGTATTTAGAATGGTTGCACCATGAACACACCGGTATTTCGCAGTGATTGGGTAGGACAAATTATCGACGGAAGATTTGCCCTCCTCCAATGGTTAGGCGGCTCAGCCTGGGGTAGTGTGTTCCTCACGGAACTGCAGCAGGGGGATCGATCGCAGAAAGCCGCCATCAAGCTCATTCCTGCTGATGCCAGAGACGCAGAGGCTCAAATCTCTTGTTGGGCCATGACAACAAACCTGTCTCATCCGCACCTGATGCGCCTGTTTTACACCGGACGCTGTCAGGTCGACAGCGCCCCTCAGATCTACGCAGTGACGGAATATTCTGAAGAGATTCTCTCTCAGATTCTTCAGGATCGGCCACTCACGCCCACGGAGACCAGAGAGATGCTCGGCCTGGTCGTCGACGCGCTTTCCTATCTTCACGGGGAGGGTTTTGTGCATGGTAATCTCAAGCCATCGAACATCCTAGTCGTCGACGATCAGTTGAAGCTTTCTTCAGACAATCTTCATGTAGCCGGCAAACTTGGCAAACACTCTTCGACAATGGGAGTCTATGACGCGCCAGAAACCGCCGCTGGGAATATCTTCCCGGCCGCGGACATCTGGTCGCTCGGAGTCACCCTAGTTGAAGCCCTGACCGGGCATCCGCCGGTTTGGGACAGATCAACACAGCGGGAACCGGTTGTGCCGGAGTCCATTCCAAGGCCGTTCGCCGACATTGTCCGGAAATGTCTGCGCTTAGACCCGGCGCACCGATGTACCCTCAGCGACGTCAAAACTCTTCTCGAATCTGCCCCATCTCTCCCAAATCCGACTAGCAAAACCAACGGTAGAACGGTACCTGTCAAACTCCACATGACGGCGCTCATTGCCGCAGTGCTCGTCCTGCTTGCATTCATTGCAGTTCTGCAACTGCGATCTCGCCAGACATTGCCATCGTCGCCAACCGAAAAACAGCAACCTGTGCCCGCAGGCTCCACGTTCCCTCCTCAAGCTCCAGCTCCGGGAATCCAAAGCTCCAATGGTGCGGCGGTGAAGAGTGTGGTCGCTGAACGAGTTCTACCCGACGTACTCCCGAGTGCCCGTCAGTCAATTAGCGGGCGTATCAACGTGAAAATAAGGGTGACGGTCGATGCAGGCGGTCATGTTTCGAATGCGACGTTTGACTCGCCGGGGCCCAGCAAGTATTTCGCCAAAGTAGCCCTGCAAGCAGCACAGCAGTGGAGATTCAAGCCCGCGCAAGTCGATGGGCAGCCCGTCTCCAGCATCTGGATCCTACAGTTTCAGTTCACTCAGGCCGCAACCGAGGTCAATCCCATCGAAGCTGCTCCATAAAGGATCCCTCCTTCTGGCCGATTCCTGGCCCCATGGGCGTTTGTCGGGACTTTCTCTCGCAACTAGCTGGCATGCTCGAGGATTGTCCTGCCCTGTTCTCGTAGATTGACCAAACTGGCGCGCAACATACACGCTGCATCCAGTCGTGTCTCCGCAGGAATCATCGCGTCGCGCTTGCGCGTAGTTTAGGCATTTCCGACAGCAAAAGCATCGCCTGCCTCTTCATTTGCTGACACCGTGCAATCCGCTCACTGGTGAAGTGATTCAGTAGATGATTGATTCCGCCCGCCCCCGATGCCAACGTCTTCGCTCGACGCGGCATCCGCTCGCGCTGAGCATTCCGCAGTGTCGGCCGTTCGATCATTTATAAGCGAAACGGTGTCTGCGAACGAAAGCACTACGGCCGATTTCGACTCCGACCCGTAATACGAATAGAGAGAATCGGCGTCAGGCACCGCCTCACATCCCAGGAAGCTATCGCGGGTGATTTCGGTGTTTTTTATTCCGGTCAGATAGATTCCAGCGCCCGACGCGCTATCGAAGCTGTTGCCGGAGATCTCGATCTGCTGGAAACCGGGATAGATTCCGGTAACTTCATTCGAGGAATTGTTGTAACCCGAGAAGATATCGGCAAACAACGCGATGGAGGCGTTGCGGTTCGGGTAATAGTTGGTGCCATCGGTGCTGGACTGGTAAAGCTTGGGCACGTAATTGGTGTGCTCCATCATGTTGTCGCGGATAGCGATGTCAGAGGAAGCTACGCTCTCGCCAAAGTAGCTGGATATGATGGAGGCGATGGCGGTGGCGGTGATGTTGCGGAACCGCGAGTTGCCGATGAGCATGTGAAAGCCGCCGATGAGAATGCCGCGGCCGAGCTTATCGTGGATGTCGACGTCAGAGACGTAGACGCGAGACGGCGCGTGGTTCATGTTCACAGCGTGGATGCCTGGCTTTAGAAAGCTTGGCGCCGAGTCCAGCCGGACGGTCACGGGCCCAACCGGCCATGGCGGCAAATCGGCGGGGGTGATGAAGTCCGCTTTCGCGGAGCCAAGGAAACCCATCTCCTGGTCGAAGAAGGCCAACGTGTCACCCGCGTTGGGATTGCCGTCGCCGCCGCTCATGATGAAAGAGTCGGCGGAGTTCACTGCCGTCAGCGTATCCCAAACCGTGGTAATGTTCATGACGTCGTCGCCTTCCTTCTCGAAGTCGCTGTGCTCGACGACAATATCCCCGCTCATGCCGGTGAAGTGCGTGCCGTCGGCAACGGTGGAGATGGGGCGACCCTGACTCGGCGTTTCATGCACATCGATCAGCGCCAGTCCGCGTGCGTTCTGGCCGGCGGTGATACCCATGTAGGGCGAAGTGTGAACCGTGGTGTGGCGGATTTGGAGGTCATTGGTCATGTAGTCGTCCTGAATGGCCTCCGCGGCGAACTCCTGAAAGCGCACGAGGACGACGCGGTTTGGATAGGCGGCCAGTTGCGAGGCCACCCACTGTCCGGCGGAATTCGAGGCCGGATACAAGCTGCCGTCCTCCAAGTACATCGATTGCTGCGAGGGGTCCTGCACGCCGTTGCTTTCTAGGCAATAGATGTCGCAGCCCTGATCGCCTGGGCCGGTATTCAGGTAGTCATCGGCCGCAGCTTCGTTCTTTTCCCGGTCCCAAAGATTGAAAGCATAGATATACGGAACGAAACCGGGCGGGATGGCCGTATTGGCTTCGAGCTCAATGTGCGCCGAACCGAATCCATCGAGGACGATAGTGCCGAACGCGGAAAACAGAGGTCCCCGCCACAGTGGTTGCGGGTCCACCGGGTTGCCCCAATCGATGCTCAGGTTCTCGACCACTACGCGCTGGCTGCTATAGATGTCGATGCCGGTCGTCGAGCCGGTGAAGGAAAGCGTCGACCCGTTACCGTCAAACACAAAGTCCTGGGCATTGACGATTTGCAAATACGGCCAGTGGTTGAGCACGTAGTTCTGGCTGGGAGGCACATTCTGCGGCAGCACCATGTGATAAACAGCGTTGGGAGCCAGCTGCACCACATCGCAGCCAGATTTGACGCCGCTGGGCGTCAGGTAGGTGGTCAGCGTGTTCCAATCGTTGTTGCCGCTTGGTGGCGGGACTTGGCAGACGCGGGCCGTCGCAGGAAGCGGCTCATCCGGCGAGGGGAGCCACTTCGGCGATTTCACGATGACCGTGGTCTCTTCGCCGTTGGCGGCAGTAAACCTCCGCACCAGATCGTTCGGTTCAGCCGTTACGACGCTCCGCTGAGATCTGGCGACCAGAGCATTCCATTCCGAGGGATTAGCCCAATCTCCTCTGCCAAGGCGTCTCTCCGCCTGACCTTGCGTGACATATTGGTAGAGCGCCTTTTCCGGTGACAGTTCTGAGACGTCGGGATAGCGCGCCTGATATTCCTTGATCTTGAAAAAAGCCGAAGCGGACCGGCGTTCCGCGATCCCGCGATTGAGCCAGTGGATTTCTATGTCCACCCGGTCCAGGGCCCCGTTGTTATAGAGGCTGCTCAAGTCGGCGTTATTGGCCGCGTCCACGTAGTAATTGAAATCGAAAATCACAGGGTAGCTGTCGAACGCGCCGATTCGTCCCTGATTGAAGCCGTAAGTGACAAATTGCTGGATTGCGCTGTAACAGGAGCCAGGGACTCCGGCATGCAATCCCAGATCAGGGTAGCGCTGGATATAGTCAGCGGCGGAGAAATAGAAAGAAGCTCTCACGCAGTGGTTTGTTTTGGGACTTGCCCAGTGCTGCATCGCTTCGGCATCTGTCGAGAGACTTAACTCGGGATTGAACTTTCGATAAAACTCTGGGTTGAATATGCGCGGGTCGCCCAGAGAATTCGTCGATTGTTCTGGAAGGACGGATTCGCTCAGCACCAACGGGCGATACCCGTTGCCATTTTCGTCTTGTGCACGAGCGAATATCGCAGGTAGGATTAGGAGTCCTGCAAACAGGCGGAGATTCAGTGATTTCATCACACGATGCTCCTGGGTCGTAGATCGCAAAGCCTTACCGTGGCGGGAGCATCTCATTCGGAGGGGAAGGGAGTCCCACACTGTTAGAACCTCAAATGCATATATTAGATGTAGCCTGAGTGTAAAAATCGCGTCATTTTTGTATTCTCGGAACCTTACAACATGCGACAGGTCAAATCGCTTTCGTTCGACGTCGGTCGCAGTTATACCATCCTCGATGTGTAAATTGGCAGCGCGGGGAACTTCGGTCTCGTAACCTAACTACTTCCCTACACGGGGGATGCTGAAGTCGCCAAATCATTCTCCGAAGCCAGAATTCGTAACGAGAAGTCGGCATGGCAACTGGAATCCCGCGATGAACCACCCCGGTTAGGCAATCGCAATGCTAGAGACGAGCCCTAAATAGGAGTATTTTGGTGATTGTTTATCAGTTGAATGGATTGACAATGCTTTCCTTTGATTGGAGACTAGTCTCTAATAGACGACTGTGGATCGCTGCACGACTTCAGGTTTGAGCCTAGTTCAGCATGCCAAGCAAATTCAACATGATTTCGTTGCGAAAGGCGATTGTCGATCACTGTGTCGGCATTGTCGCACTATTAGTGTTGATTATCGGATGCAGCGTAGTGGCGTGGCGATTTATCAGCGACCACGTCCGAGCGAGCGATCGTGTGGAGTTCAGTCGCGATATTCGGCCCATCCTGAATCAGAACTGTGTCGCTTGCCATGGCGGCGTCAGGCAGAAAAATGATGTTTCATTTATCTACCGCGACGAGGCTTTGGGAGTGGGCAAGTCAGGGCATAGAACGATTGTGCCCGGGAATCCGGATGCCTCGGAATTAATGAAACGCATAACCTTGACCGATCCGGAGGCACGTATGCCCTACCATACTCCGGCTCTGCCGCCTCAGCAGGTCGAGTTACTGCGTAAATGGATCATGCAAGGCGCTCATTGGGAAGACTACTGGTCCTTTGTTCCACCCAGGGCGCAGCCACTACCCAAGGTTGGGCGGTTGGACTGGGTACGTCAGCCTCTGGATCGGTTTGTTCTTGCGAGGTTGGAAAAAGAGGGTCTTGAGCCATCCCCTGAGGCGGACAAAGCCCAGTCGTTGCGGCGTGTGTCGTTCGATCTCACCGGCTTGCCTCCAACCGCTTCGGAAATGCGGGCATTTCTCGCCGATTCGTCTGCCAACGCGTATGAAAAGCAGGTAGACCGACTGCTGGCTTCGCCGCGCTACGGAGAACGCTGGGCCTCCATGTGGCTCGACCTGGCGCGCTATGCCGACACCAAGGGGTATGAGAAAGATGACGGCCGGCCTGGCGTGTGGCCCTACCGTGACTGGGTTATCGACGCTTTCAATCGTAATCTGCCTTACGACCAGTTCGTCATCAAGCAGTTGGCTGGAGACCTGCTCCCCAACGCGACGTTTGAAGACCGTATTGCCACATCCTTTCACCGCCAGACTCCCAACAATGACGAAGGGGGCACCGACGATGAGGAGTTTCGTCTGATTGCGGTGATGGATCGCGTCGCCACCACCTGGTCGGTGTTGAATGGCGTAACCATGAATTGCGTGCAATGCCACTCACATCCATACGACCCAATTCGTCATGCCGATTACTACAAGTCTCTCGCTTTCTTCAACACGGAGGAAGATACCGATCTTAACGACGACTTCCCCAACCTGACCGTTCCCAAGGACAAGGCGCGCTATCCTCAAGCCGCAGCGATTCAAGATGAAATTGGAACTCTCATTCATAACATTGAAACCGCGGACCGCCAGATCGTGGAGAAGGCTCAGTGGCGGCAATTGCCGATCCAATCAGCCGACGCGAACGAGGTGCCGGCGCTGGAAAAGGTCATTCCCACAATCATTCGCTCGCTGGCAAGAGTGCAGCAAGATAAGAAACAGAACGGAATGGCCAAAGCGGAAAGTCTGCGGGACTTGAAAGAGTCCATCCGGCTGGCGAAGCTAAGACTCGCTCGCGCCAAAGTCAACGGTCCGGCGAAGACCTTTAGCATCCATGACGGAGAGGTGTTCACGGATGCTCATGCCCCTCCTCAGTCTGTCTATGAATTAACTGCAAATGCAAATCTGCCTGTCTTAAGCGCGATCCGGATCGAAGTTCCGCCGTTCGATGCCGAAAAGGCCCGATATACCCCGGAGAACGGCTTCATCGCAGATAAGGTGGAAGCCTGGGTGGTGCAGCTCAATGGTGCACGCGAGAAGATTGATTTCCGCTATTTTGCCCAGGATTCCGAACCGAATCTTCAGACAGCCGTATTTTCCAACGTCAAGATCAAAGCCGGGCCCAACGATAAATCCAGCAATGCTGCGGACGCGCCAAAGGTAGATCCCATCCCTAGCTCATTTGAGGCTCTTCCAAAATTGTTCCGCACGCGTTGGATCGTTGGTGTCCTTTCGAACCAATTGCAATTGGCGCGCGATAGCCGCATTGAAGTAGCCATCACTCAAACTGACGAGATCGACGACAAGCCAGCTCTGATTCAGCGCCTCAGGCTCTCGGCCAGCGGCGATCCGAGTTGGACAGCCGAAGCGCAAAATGCGCAACGCGCTCAGCAAATTGAACGCCTGAAAGACCTGTATACGCAACTAGCCGCTATTCCCAGCGTTCCGCTGCCCGTCATGGTAGAACAACAACCTTATGAACGCCGGACAACACTTGAATTCGAACGCGGCAACTTCCTTACCAAAGTAGGCCCAGACCTTGCTCCGGATGTGCCGGCGATATTTCCCAGGCTGCCTGCGGGTGCTCCGCGCAACCGCCTGACCCTGGCTAAATGGTTCTTTCAACCCGGTCAACCATTGACTGCTCGCGTTACCGTCAATCGCTATTGGCAAGAGCTTTTTGGAATCGGAATCGTCGAGACGCAGGAAAACTTCGGCAGCGTGGGTGAGGAGCCCAGCCACCCTGAGCTTCTTGACTACCTCGCTCTGCACTTCCAGAACGATCTGCATTGGGATATGAAGGCGCTGTTGCGAGAACTGGTCACGAGCGCCACTTATCGCCAGAGTTCCGCAACCACGCCCCAACTGATGGCTAAAGATCCTCGTAATCGACTGCTGGCGCATGGTCCGCAGCAAAGGCTTACAGCGGAGATGGTCCGCGATCAGGCCCTGGTGGCCAGCGGTCTTCTCGATACCACAATGGGCGGACCACCGGTGATGCCGCCGCAGCCGGCCGGAGTTTGGAATTCTGTATACAACGACGACAAGTGGATCGATGCCACTGGCCCCAACCGCTATCGCCGCGCAGTTTACACCTTTGTGAAGAGGACAAGCGGCTATCCCAGCTTTTTAACCTTCGATGCCTCCGACCGCGACACAACCCTCCCACGGCGTATACCAACCAACACGCCTTTGCAAGCATTGGTCACATTAAATGATCCTGTTTATTACGAAGCCGCCCGCGCCCTCGCGCAGCGCGCAGTAAAGGAGACAGCTCTCAAATCTGGCGCCGCGGCAACTGATGATATTCTCCAGGCTCGGATCAAATACGAGGCCCGGCTCGTACTTTCACGCGATCTCACAGCACGCGAATTGCCGGTAATCCTTGCGTTTTACAAGCGCGCCCTTGTCCAACAACACGCTAAGCTGGTCGATGCGAGCATGAACGCGTCCGGGAATTTGCTAGACAAGGCCAACAATGCCGCCGACAATATCGATGCGCTGACTTCAGTGGGCAACGTGGTCTTCAACCTTGATGCCGCCCTCAATAGGTGATGGGATGTCCGTTTCTCAAAAATTCAATCACGACGCGATTCTGGGCGATCCGCCGACGCCCTCCCTCGAGGAAAAGCCTGCCGCAGATGTGCATCCCGAGGAAGCCTTCGCGCGAATTCAGGCGCAAACTCGCAGGCATTTCCTGCGTAGCTTTACGGCTGGCGTCGGCAGCATGTTTCTGGGAAGCCTGGCCTCCAATTGCCCCGGGATGGCCTGCGCCTCAGAATTGAATATTGACGGCACACAGCGCCTTGATTTCAAACGAGACCCTACCCGTCCGCTCTCGGTACTGCCGCCCGAATTTACCCCCCGCGCAAAACGCATCATCTATCTGCATATGGCTGGTGCACCCAGCCAACTGGAACTTTTCGACCACAAACCGGAGCTGACCAGGCTTGACGGCCAGGATTGCCCCGAGTCGTTCCTGAAGGGCAAACGCTTCGCTTTTATCAGCGGCGTTCCCAAGCTGCTTGGATCGCAGTATCCATTTCACCAGGCGGGCAAGAATGGGCTATGGCTTTCCGACCGCCTGCCTCAATTCGAAAAACACATTGATGACGTATGCTTCATAAAGTCCATGCACACAGATCAGTTCAATCATGCGCCGGCGCAGTTGCTGGTGCATACTGGCAATGCGCGCCTCGGCTATCCTTCAATGGGCTCTTGGGTTATTTATGGATTGGGCTCCGAGAACCAGAATCTTCCCGGCTTCATCGTCCTCGTCTCTGGCGGCAAGCAGCCCGATGGCGGTAAACAACTATGGGGCTCCGGTTTCCTGCCCAGCATCTATCAAGGCGTGCAATGCCGCTCTCATGGAGAGCCAGTTCTCTATCTTCAAAATCCAAAGAGTGTGAGCCGAGCCCTTCGCCGCGACGAGCTGGATGCCATCGATCAAATCAATCAACAACAATTCGAAGAATTCGGCAATCCGGAGACGATCACTCGCATCTCTCAGTACGAGATGGCCTTCCGCATGCAAATGGAAGCCACCGACGTTCTCGACATTCGTAAAGAGTCTGCGCCTACCCTTGCGGAATATGGATGCAAGCCCGGAGAAGAAAGTTTTGCCAACAATTGCCTGGTTGCGCGCCGGCTGGCCGAACGGGGAGTGCGCTTTATCCAGCTCTATCACTGGGGATGGGACACTCATGGGACCAACAAAAGAGACGCGCTGAACGGCGGTTTCAACGATCGCTGCCGCGAGGTCGACCAGCCGATAGCCGCGCTCCTCAGCGATCTCAAACGACGCGGAATGTTAGAGGACACCCTCGTCGTCTGGGGCGGCGAATTTGGGCGTACCTCCATGCGCGAAAACCGCAATGGTCAAACAACGGAGTTTGTTGGTCGCGATCACAATCCTGGGGCGTTCACGATCTGGATGGCCGGAGGAGGAATCAGGCCGGGCTTTAGTCACGGTGAAACCGACGCAATGGGCTACGAGGTTGTGAAAGACCCAGTCGAGATCCGCGACCTGCACGCCACGATTCTTTACGTTTTGGGCTTTAATTATCGTCAGCTCAACTACTCGTTCCAAGGGCTCGATCAAAAACTAACCAGCGTAAAGCCGGCACGGGTCGTAGCCGAGGTCTTAGCATGATTGTGTGCGTCGGTTGCCACTCTATTTACGATCATTTTCTTTATAACAGGGATAAAAAACTTTCATGATAATGTCGGTCCGACAATGGCCTCTCCGTGACCGGATTGGGGTGTTCACACTTGCGCCGATTTTTCTGCTCCTCGGTTTACTTCTTTTTTTTCCACCCGACGGTGCCCAGCGCTCTGACTGGGCGCAATTTATTGGCGGCTTTCATCTTCTTACTATTCACCTTCCTATTGCACTCATTCTTCTGATCCCACTTTTTGAAATCGCTGGAGGATCGCGTCAATTTTCTTATCTGCGATGTTCTGTCGATTTCATTCTGCCGCTCGCAGTCTTCAGCGCCATCATCGCCGCCATCCTCGGCTGGTTTCTTGCGCGTAGCGGCGGTTCCTCAGGGCCGCTTGTCACCCAGCACATGTGGGGCGGATTCTTCGTTTCCGTCGTCTGCTGGTTGTGCTGGATGCTCCATGGCCGCTTGCCCAGTCGACGATTCGATGCCGCCTATTTTGCCGGTCTAGCCATCGCCGTGAGTCTGGTTTCTTTTACCGGCTATCGCGGCGGTCAGCTTTCGCATGGCGTAAATCATCTTACTGAGCATATGCCGAAGCCTCTGCGAAATTGGCTAGGCATTTCACAAGAGAAGACTCCCACTGCCGCCACACCTGATTCTTTTTTCAACGCACGCGTTGAGCCCATCTTTGCTCAACGCTGCGTCAGTTGCCACGGGCCTTCGCAGCAGAAATCGCAGATGCGTCTGGATACTTATGAGGGCGTGATGCGCGGCGGCAAGACAGGACCAGTGATCAAAGCGGGAGACAGCAAGAACAGCGTGCTGCTCCAGCGCATTTCCCTCCCTTTCGGCTCTGATAAAATCATGCCTCCTGACGGCAAACCTACCTTGTCTGCTGATCAAATCCAACTCATCGCGCTGTGGGTCTCCGCGGGCGCGTCGCCGACTTTAGCTGCCAATGCCATCCAGGGCGCGCCAGCAACTGTTGTCCAGCCGGTCGCTGAGCTTACCTTCGCAAAGAATGATACCGTCACCGTCGCCAGGCAGCGAGCTCCCCTCGCCGAGGCCCTCGCGTCGCTGCAAAAACGCTATCCGGGTATCATCGAATACGAAGCTCGCGATTCAGCTTTGCTGACAATCAATGCATCGCTTATGGGCAGCAAGTTTGGCGACGATGATATAGCCCAACTTAAGCCTCTCTATAATTCGTTCTCTGTTGCAGATTTTTCCAATACCGCCATAACCGATCGTTCAGCGCCTAACATTGCCGCGATGAAGCATCTTCGCGTGCTGCGCCTGATGCGCACCAGAATCACCGATGCTACCGTTCTCGCGTTCGGCGGCCTGAACGAATTGGAATCTCTGAATGTATTCGGCACGGGAATCACATCCGCCTCGCTAAAAACTGCAGAACACTTGCCTAAACTTCAACACCTCTATGCCGGAGAAACCAGGATTACAACGTCCAGCCTCCCGCCTAATGCATTGAAAAGCAAGCTCGTATTTTGACTCGTACCAGCGGTTTGCCGGTGATTCCACCGGAACGACCAAACAACCACCATTTCGTCGCCGACAAGGGAATTGAGTCTACGTCGACAAGACGACCGCGCACCATTTAACTCTTAATTTATCTATAACCTGCGGCCTTTGAGCCGCCTACTTTTTCGCGGGCGAACAGGGACTTTTTGAGCCTGGCGTTGCCAATAAGATTCGTGTGACGCCTTGGATGCGCCTTAGTCCTTATCTTTTGTACTTTCCCATCCACTCTCCCTCAGAAAGAACGTGCCCCTTCATAGCGAGTTCCAGCTCCTTTCTGCTGGCCCCTGCTTTCAGGTCGAGCATGGCATCCAGAGCAAACAGTTTGAAGAAGTACCGATGGGGTTTGCCTGGGGGCGGGCAGGGACCTCCATATCCAATGCGTCTGAAATCGTTCTTGCCCTGGCGCGCACCATTCTCAAGAACTTCCATCTTCGGCACACCTTCTTGCAGGGCCGTGGCCGTGGCCGAAATATTCCAGATGATCCAATGCGTCCACGTTCCTGCGGGCGCATCCGGATCGTCAACGATAAGCGCCAGCGATTGGGCGCCGGCGGGAACGTCCTCCCAATTCAATGCGGGTGAGATGTCGGCTCCATCGCACGTGAACTTTCTTGAAATTTCGCCGCCATTCTCAAATGCCGTTGATCGCGGGGCAAAGGTCATCGCACGACCTCCTTGGTTTTGGAATTGACTGGATTTCTTCGAAGCGGGAGCCGCAGCCTGGGCGCATGAGAGCGGCGGTGAACAAAGGCTCGCAATCAGCAATGCTGCGCAAGCAAGAATCAGTGGCGTAGGTAGGTCTTTGTGCATCGTGCAACTCCAGCGCACAAATTATACCCCGCACCATGCATCGCTTAGCGAAAGTTTCTGCTTTGACCAATCAGCGGTTGATGCCGGCCGCCGCCGCAAAACCCGCCGACTGTCCTGCGGGAATGGTGGCCGCCGGGGGCGGCTCGCCAAAGGATGAGTCCTTGGCATTGATCGCGTTGGAGTAGTCGGGGCCCAGTCCGAGCTTCTTGAGGGCGCGGGAATCGGGCGTCAGCTTGGTTTGCCAGCCTTGATCCGCCTGATACTTCTGCATAGCGGCTATTGTGGCTGAGTCCCATTCACCGTTGGCCTCTTCACTAAGGTAGTGCTCACGGATGAGAGCCAGCTGGATTTCAGTCACGCGCTCTGGCTCGATCGCCTGCTGGCCACGCACCTTGCCCTTGCGATTCCTGGTAGTCTTGTGGGTCCTGCCCGCGTGGGAGACGGTTGTTGTATAGTGGCCGGAGGTCGTCCGATGGGGGGTGGTGCTCCGATGGGTTGGAGTGGTCCGCTGAGAAGCAGTGGTTCGATGTGTGGTCCTGGAGTTGGCGGTGGTTGAAGCCAGCAACGGTGATGCGATCAATGCCGCACTAAGAACGAGCTCGAGTGCCGCGCTTGCCCGGATAGAGAACACGCTGGTTCCACCTTGTAAAAACTTGAGCTGAACTTCTTACGTTGCAGTCTAATGGAACGTACCGCATGTTCCAAGAAAAAACCAATTCCTCATCAAGGTTACATCGGATTTCAGAAAAGGCGTGCCGGTTGCTGCAATTGCAGCAACCGGCACATTTCCAACGCTATTCGAGCGTACCGCCCAGGTAGTTAATTCCGTTGTCGGGATGGCGCGGATCGATAATCTCAAAGACCACGTCGTCGCCGGTTTTGATCTTGCCCACAACGGCATCGTATTCCTCCTTGGTGCCAGTGGGATGCTTGTTGATTCGAGTGATGACCAGCCCGGGTTCAAGTCCCTGCAAGTCGGCAAAGGAACCGGAACGGACTGACTGAATCACCACGCCGGGAGTGTGTATCTTGGCCGTAATGGCCGCAGTGGCCTCGTGAACCACGATGCCCAGCTTGGATTCGCCCACGTCGCCCTTTTCTTCAGGGTTGCTTTCGGCCTGCTGATTCCCCAGATCGGCAAAGACCTTGTCGCGGTCGCCGATGCTAACCGTGGTATCGGCAAGCTTGCCGTCGCGAAGGTAGCCCAGCCGTATGGTCGAGCCTGGCCTGCGGCTCGCGATTTCATTTACCAGATCGTCGCCGTCTTTGATGGCGCGGCCGTCGATGGTGGTGATAATGTCGCCGGATTTGAGGCCTGCCTGCTCTGCCGGTCCTCCGGGCTTCACCTTATTCACCAGCACCCCGTTCTTGAATCCATAGACGCGATTCACGGCTCCCGAAAGGCCCTCTTTGAACTCGATGCCGATTGAGCCGCGGGTAACCTTGTGGCTGGGGCTAATGAGGTCGTTGTAGACCTGAACCACGGTGTTAGACGGCATGGCGAAACCAATGCCCTGGTAGCCGTTCGACTGCGTGAAGATCGCCGTGTTAACGCCGATCACATCGCCATTCATATTCAACAGCGGGCCTCCGGAGTTGCCGGGGTTGATGGCCGCGTCGGTCTGAATGAAATGCTGGAACTGGCCGTTGGCGCCGGGTTCGATAGTGCGGTTCTTGGCCGAGATGATGCCCGCGGTGACGGTCTGTGACAGCGCGAAGGGGCTGCCGATTGCCTCCACCCAGTCGCCCACCTCGGTATTGTCGGAGTTGCCCAGCTTGACGGTGGGCAGCGGCGTGTTGGTCTCAATCTTGATGACCGCCAGGTCAGTGGCTTTGTCGACGCCAATCACCCGCGCCTCCCGGCCCTCATCCTGATTGTCGGGGTCCGTCGAGAGCTTGACGTAGATCTTGTCGGCCTTTTCAACCACGTGATTGTTGGTGATGATGTAGCCCTTGGGGTCGACGATGAAGCCCGAACCAAGCGACTCGCGGACCTGGCCGTCATCTCCACCCTCCTGATCAGGGAACTGCCCGCCGAATCCAGGAGCCTGGCCGCCGAAGAAGCGGTTGAAGAAGTCCTGGAAGTTGTCAGGAGGAGCCTGGCCCTGCTGCTGGCCCTCGCCCTGATCCTCGTCCCCCCCGGGGTTCTGATTTTGCGGATTGGGCTGGATCCTGAAGTTGCGCCGGCCCTTGCCAGTGGCCTGCTTGGGCAGGGTGCGGGTATTGATATTCACCACCGCGGGGCCCACCCTCTGGGCAATCTTCACAAACTCGTTGGGAGGAATGGTAGAGTTGACGACCTTGAGAGGGGTGGCGTCGACGCTGGAGTTCTGCTTTTCTTGTCCGCGCACACCGTGAGCAGCAAAGGAACCGGCCACAATGGCGGCCGAGAGTGTGGCAAGCAAGACAAATGCTGAAGCGAGACGGCGCGTGCGCAGCCGTTCGAAGAGAGATTTCATGGGTTCAATAACCTCGTCATGTTGACCAGCATGGAGGCTGGCTTGTTGATTGATCCATTAACAGTATAGCCAGTAGCGGGCAAACCCGTCTGGCTGAAGGTTGCATCGCGCCAGTGTACGAAAGAGCGCCGGTTGCGGCGTAAGAAATGATCTGATTCCGCAGGTGTTCCCCGGGCACCGCGTCTGAAGAACCGTTCCATAACTTTAGACGTGCGAGGGCGGAAAGAGTCGCACCAGCCTTTCTAGAGCATTTCGCCCATGGGTATAGAGTGAAGCTCTGCCGATCTGAAGGTTGCTGGACCCGGAAAGAATAGGTAGCGCTGGCCTCCTGGCCGGTTGTAGCGTGGACCTCCCGGTCCGCGCTCAGTCTACGCCTTTAGGAAGACTGTTCTAATCCGTCTTGGCCGCGAAAACCATCTTGCCGGCGACGAAGGTCTCCAGCACAACGGTATGGAGAATCTCCGGCGGTGCGATGGTGTAGAGATTTCGGTCGAGGAGGATGAAGTCCGCGTCGTATCCGGGCGCCAGTTTGCCCTTGTGGGTCTCCGCAAACTCTGCGTAGGCCGAGCCCTGCGTATAAGCGTAGAGCGCTTGGCCCCGGGTAAGCTTGTTCTCAGGAAAATAGCTTTTCGTTCCAGCCTCATTCATACGCGTTACAGCCGCGTAGAGGCCGCGAAAGGGCGTGATGGGTTCAACCGGGTAATCGGTGCCAAAGGCCAGGGGCACGCCTGCATCGAGAAATGCCTTCCATGCGTAGGACCAGGCGGCACGCTTGGGTCCGAGCCTGTCTTCAGCCCAATTCATATCCGTGAGCAGGTGGCTGGGCTGCATGGAGGCGATCACTCCCAGCTTGGCAAAACGCGAAATGTCGTCCGGATCCACGACCTGGGCGTGTTCGATGCGATCGCGTTCTCCGCTGGCCACCTTCAGCCGGCGATCCACGCTTCTGTGGGTCGTCTTGTGATGCGGACTGTCAGGCCCTGGGCCGATAGGCTGTTCGAAGGCTTCGAGAGCCATAGCCGCAGCATTGTCGCCAATTGCGTGAAACCCGATTTGGAAATCGGCCCGCGCCCGCTGAACCGCCATCTCGTTAAGTTCCGCCTGCGTATACTGCGGCAGGCCGGTATTGCCCGGATCGTCGGAATACGGTTCTTTCATCGCCGCCGTCCTTGAGCCGAGAGAACCATCCATGAAGCCCTTCAGCATGCCTGTATGCAGCATAGGGTCGTTCTGGTCGTGGTGGGCGCGCATATTCTGAAGCTCTTTTAGAGGGGCCTTAAATGGCAGCCACTCAGAAATCCGCAGTCCAAGCTTGCCCTCCTTTTCCAGCTCCTCAAAGACCAGAAAATCCTGCCAGTCGCTAAAGTCCTGCACGCTGGTTACCCCGTGTGCGATTGCATCGGCAGTAGCCAGTTCGTCGCCGCGGCGGCGCTCCTCATTGCTTGGCGGCGGAATAACTTTCTCAACCAGGCCCTTGGCAGACTCGCGCAGAATTCCGGTGGGCTCACCGTTTGCGTCCAGGTCGATGGCTCCGCCCTGCGGCGGGATGGTCTTGCCGGTGATGCCCGCAGCTGCGAGGGCCGCGGAGTTGGCAATGGCGATGTGACCGTCGATGCGCTCAAGAAAAGCCGGGTGGCCCGCGGTAACTTTGTCCAGATCCTTGCGCGTGGGCAGCGTCTTTTCGGGCCACAGCGTATGGTCCCAATTGCCCCCAGTGAGCCATTGGCCTCGAGGCGCGGCCTTAGAGAAGATTTCGATCTGGGCCAGCATCCCGGACAGCGATTCTACCCCAGTCAGATCAACGTTCAGCTTGGTCCGTCCCGCGCTTCCCAGGTGGGTATGTGCGTCATTGAAGCCGGGGAACACAAACACGTTGCTGCCGACTTTGTGCAGGTCGCGAACGATGGTCCTGGCCCCGGCCAGGCGGGTGATCTCGTCGTTCGTCCCCACTGCCACCACCTTGCCGCCGCCAATGGCCATAGCCTGAACGATCTCCGGCCTGTCCTCAGCAAGCCCAGCGCCCGTATAGATGATTCCGTTGAAGAAGATGATCTCGGGTTCAGTGTTGAGCGAGGCAAGCGCAATCATTGCATCGGTGGTCTGCGCACAGCAGAGGCTGGCAGCAAGGGCCACGGCAACCAGGTTGGGAAATACGCCCATGCGCGGAGTGTAACAAAATGAATGCTTACTATGTGATCATTGTGCCGAGGTAGCGATATGAATCTTTCGCGATGCATTTTATTCCTGCAGTTCGCGACGGCGTTGGTCATTGGCCAGGCTGTAGGCAACGGCAAGCCTGCTGGTGTGCCCAATCAGCCCGAGGCACTTGTCCGGAGCCTATATACGCAGGTGGTGGTTCGTCACACGCTGGGTGTCCCTGAGGGCGAGGACATGAAGATCTTCGCGCCCTATCTTAGCAAGGCGTTGCTTCACAAAATGGACTTAGCCATCGCCTGCGTTGATGATTGGCACCGGCAGAATCCGGAACCCCACTTGAAACCGGAACTTGGTTGGTTGGAGCTAGGACCCTTTTCAGGCGACAACGAGCGGGCCTCACCTCAAACTTTTCACATTGAAAGAACACAATTAGAGAAGGATGGCTCTCTTCGTGTGTATGTGAGGCTCACTCGGCCATATCCAAACGTGCCCCCTTCGATCTGGCGAGTTGCGGCAGTCGTGGCACGGGAAAACGGGGGCTTTGTTGTAGACGACGTCATGTACCTTAAGGATGACGTGTGAGATGTTGAAGGGCGGTTGTCGGAGGCTTTATCCGCTGGATGCGACGGCCCTCATTGGGTCGGCTTCGGCCACAACTGAAGCGATCAAAAACCGCCTATTGCTCCGCAGCCCACTCGCACATAGCCAAGGTCAGCAGCAGCACCCGCTTGAGGCCCACCTCGCGATCCTTGGCGGAATACCATTCAGCCTGTGTATGCGCCCCGCCGCCGTCTCCTCCAGCGCCCAACGAAAGAGCCGGCACGCCAAGCGAGAGCGGAATATTGGCGTCTGTTGATCCGAGACGAAAATCGCTGCGCAATCCAAGATGCCGGTCCACGGCGCGTAGACCCTCGAAGAGCTGCGAGTCCACAGGCAGTTGCGCGGCTGGGCGGTCGCCAATCTTAACGATGGAGAAAGACAGCAGTCCCCTGCTCTGCGCGGTTTCCGCCTTCACGGCGGCATTTGTGCGCTGGACAGAGTCTTCCACGGCTCGATGCAAGGCCACCTCCAGGCGCGTGAGCTGCTCAGCGCTGGTGGAGCGGAAATCGATGGACGCTTGGGCGCTCTCAGGAATGGAGTTCACGCTGGTCCCGCCGCGAACCGTGCCCAGGTTCAGAGTTGTGCGGGGCTCCTCTGGCAATGCAGTCTCCGCCAGCGCAGCCAGTGCGAAGGCGAGCGCGACAATAGGGTTAGGTGTGCCTGCATCAGTAAAACTATGGCCGCCCGGTCCCGAGACCGTAACCTGGAATCTGCGGCTGCCCAAAGCCTGGGTAACCGCCGAGTCCGCGCCGGCGCCGTCCAAAACGATATGCGCGGCGATACGGCCGGCCAGCGCGCTCTGTCGATAGAGATGCCGCATGCCGCGCAAGTCCCCTTCACCTTCTTCGCCCACATTGCCAAGGAAAATCAGCGGCGCCGGCAGTTCGGCTTTGGCCTCGATCAGCGCATGGGCGATCGCAAGCATTCCGGCAACCCCAGCGCCGTTATCACAGGCCCCAGGAGCCTCCAGCCGGCCCCCATCGACTACCGGGTTGAGCGGAGTATCTGCGGGAAAGACTGTATCGAGGTGAGCCGAGAGCACCACCAGCGGCCCAGTGCTCTCCGGCGGCAGCTTCGCGGCGGGAAGGACTCCAAACACATTGCCGACCTCATCGGTATGCACCTGGCTCAACCCGGCTTCGGCAAAGTGAGCAGAAAGCCACTCCGCACGGGCCTCTTCGCCAAAGGGCGGCGCTGGAATAGCCACCATGCTCGCCTGCCAGTCCATAATCGTCTTTGGGTTCCCGTGCATCCACGCGAAGGCAGCATGCACCGGGCGTTGCGCGGCCAGAGCCGTAACGCGTGAGAAAGCCGAGATGCGGGGATGGACGGGCATATGCTCCGTCTCAGAGTAGCAGGAGCCGATTGTTCTTAATGAGATTCAATCCTTGATCGGCAGATCTTCGCCGGCCGCATACTCCACCGAATGCAGAAATAATCCCCGCGCAGGAGCGGTCGGACCGGCCGCCGAACGGGAGCGAGCAGCCAGGATTGCCGGAATTTCCGAGAGTTCCAAATGTCCACGGCCCGCATCCAGCATAGTTCCCACCAAGTTGCGCACCATATGATGCAGAAAGCCGTTGCCGCGCACGCGATAAACCAGCAGATCCCCGGCCGCACTCTGTCGTTCTTCCCATGTTGAAGAAAAGATGGTCCTGACTGTTCCCGGCGCAGGCCTCTCAACCTGAAATCTTAACCGCGGAATCGGCCCGGGGGCAGGATCTCCATCAGATTCCAAAGCGCGGCTACCCAGGTCAGGATCAGTAGCAGCAAAGCTCAAAAAGTCGTGTTCACCCACGAAGAATTTGGCCGACTGCTGCAAGGCTTCAAAGTCCATCAGCCAGCGACAATCCAGAACGTAACGGCTCAGAAAAGGCGGGCAGACCTTTCCACGAAAAATCCGGTACTCATAAGTCTTTGCCACCGCCGAGTGCCGCGCATGGAAGCTACTTCGTACAGTTCTCGTCTCCAAAACACGTATCGACGAAGGCAAAATCCGGTTAAGCGCCCGCTGCAGGTTTTCTTCAGGAATGGGCGCCTGCAAAGCAAAGCTGGCGACCTGGGCCAGCGCATGCACTCCAGCATCGGTGCGTCCCGAGCCCTGCGGGAGCGGAGATTCGCCCGTAATCTTTCCCAGCGCCGCCTGCAACTCGCCCTGGATGGTGAGCTCCCCGGGCTGCACCTGCCAGCCGCTGAAATCGGTGCCGTCGTAGGCCAGGGTGACTCTCCACGTTTGCGGCTCAGGCACGGATTGGTCCAGGTCAGCCACTTTTGCCCCTTTTCACAAAAGGTTACTCCCGAGCAGCGCTCACTGAAGCGGAGACTGCGCGTAGTTTATACTCAGCTTTCTGCATGCTATTACGGTCAGGCTTCTGCGAGTGGCATTGATCCGCATGCACAGGACAAACTCGCAGGAACGAAACCGGGGCTGAAAACGTAATGCCAGAAGAGCCCTCTGGATGGGCTAGAGACCAAGATCGCCTTGCAAATCAGAACTTTGCGCCCGGAGATGAACTCCGGCAGTCTTCAAAATTGGCGCCCCATTTGCCTCAGGAATTCGGAGAGTAGACCCATGCATCTGTACGGAATATCTGAACACCAGCCAGCAGGCAACAGTTCACGCAATCCACATTCCAGCCCGGCATGCAAACGGCTCCGCGCGCTGGCAGCGGTCGTGTTGACCTTGGCGGCCACAATGCCTTCCGGCCTTGCCCAGCAGACACCGGCTGGAACATCGGGGCCTGACAAAGCCGCATCCGAGCTGCCCGCGGCTCCGTCGCCGGTACAAACAGAGCCCTTTTCGTTGCGCCCTTCCGCGCGCGATTTCTCCAAGCCCGCCGGCAGACTGCTTGGCAACCCGATCAATACCTTCCGCCCCACCACCATCGCCAAGGCCAGTTTTGTGAATTCGGTGCGGCTCGGCGACCTGGTTAAGGATGGCAAAATCTACCTCAGCCTCTCCGATGCGATCGCTCTGGCAATCGAAAACAACTTCGATATAGCCATTGCCCGCTACGACCTGGATATTGCGGATACGGATATTTTGCGCACCCGGACCGGGGCCACGCCGCTCGGCGCACCGTCCGGCCTGGTTACCGGCACTTTGGGCGGCTCTACTTCCACGCTGACCACCGGCGGCGGCCCGGGCGGCACCACGGTTGGCGCAGGCGGCGCGGGTTCCGGTGTCTCTGGCTTGACGCTGACAACCGCCGGAGCAGGCCCCACCCCTGAGAATCTTGCCCCCGCAGTCACCGGCACGGTTCAGTTGGAGAGAGCCGAGCAACCGCAGACGAGCGCATTCGTCCCCCGCTCCTTTTTGAATACCAACCAATACAACTTCGCCTACAACCAGGGCTTCGTCACCGGCACGGCGCTCAACGTGGCTTTCAACAACTCCCGTGTCACCTCCAGCAATCCATTTAACGTTTACAGCCCGCAGTTCGATTCCAACTTCAGGGCTACTGTTACCCAGCACCTGCTGCAAGGCGCCGGCATCTGGGTAAACAAGCGCTTCATCTACCAGGCGCTCAACGACCGGCGCATTGCCGACTCCTCGTTCCGTCAGCAGATTCTCTACACCGTCAATCAAGTGGAAACCATTTACTGGGGCTTGGTGCAGGCTTACGAAGATGAGCAGGCCAAAGAGCGCGCTCTCGACCAGAGCACCAAGCTGGTCTCGGACTACCGCAAGGAACTGGAGATCGGTACAGTTGCGCCACTGGACGTAGTCAACGTCGAGTCCAACAATTCATCAGACAAGCAGGCCCTGATCAGTGCGCAGAGCGCCTTGAACTATCAGCAGCAGATCATCAAGCAGGCAATCGCCCGCAATCTAAATGATCCCGCCTTGAGCGCTGCTGCCGTGATTCCCACTGACCGCGTAAGCCTGGAGGAGATCCCCGAGGAGAAAGAGCCCATCGAGTCGCTGGTCCAGGAGGCTTTTCAGCAGCGGCCGGAGCTGGAGCAGGCGGTGCTGGCCGTCCGCAACGATGAGATTACCCTGAAGGGCGCACGCAATGCCCTGCTGCCCACTCTCGACGTTTACGGCTTCTATCAAGGCACCGGTATAGGCGGCATGCAAAGCCCGGATTGCAACACCATTTCCACCACCGGCTCCTCCTTCGGTTTCGTGCCCTGCCCTCCGAACACATTTCCCACCATTGGCTACGGAACCACGCTGAGCAACCTGGCAAATAGCAGTTCGCCGGATAAGGGCGTAGGTTTCAGCCTGAATATCCCCATCGGCAACAAGTTCAATCAGTCGGTGCAAGCGCGCTCGTTGATGGAGTATCGCCAGGCCGAGTTACGGCTTGAGCAGCTTTACACGCAAATCCGCATGCAGGTTGTGAATGCGCAGTTCGCCCTGACCAACGATCGCGCACTGGTTCTGGCCTCCAGCGCCGCCCGGGACTACAACAAACAGAGTCTTGACGCCGAAAACAAAAAACTGCACCTGGGCGCCTCAACCGCAGCCAACGTTCTGCTGCAGGAACGCAACCTGGCGGGGGCCGAGGACAGCCTGATCGCAGCCAACGCGAAATATGCCGTGGACCGCGCAAGTCTCTATCAGATGCTGGCCGCGACCCTGCAGCACTACGGCATCAACCTTAGTGAAGCCGCTTCAGGCCAGGTGAATACCACGCCTGTAATCCCAGGTCTGGAGCCGGCCAAGACAGAAAAGGAACCAGCAGCAGCCCCTTCAGCCGCTCAGTAAGTCCGCAGTATTGGAGCACTTCGTCTAGAGATATAGAATCTTTCTCTGCCGGTCTGAAGATCAAAAGTTCAGGCTAGAATAGGTAGCGCCGCCCTCCCGGCCGGCTGTAGCGTGGACCTCTCGGTCCACGCTCACTCTACGCCGTCAGGAAACCACTCCAAAAAAATGAAAGAGCGCAGATTGATTTCTACCGCTCCGCCACCCTATCAAGAAGATCAAAGAACTCCGGAAAGCTAATGGCGGCTGACTCAGCGCCCTGGATCAGCGTATCGCCCTCGGCCCGCAATGCAGCCACGCTGAAGGCCATCGCGATGCGATGGTCGCCCCCGGAATCGATCGTGGCTCCGTGCAACGTCTGACCGCCGGGCACATCCAGTCCATCCTCGAATTCCGCCACTTCAGCACCCATAGATCGCAGATTCTTCGCCACCAGCGCAATCCGATCGGATTCTTTAACGCGCAGTTCCTTCGCGTCGCGGATGCGTATTCCACCGCTGGTATAAGGCGCAATAGCCGCCAGAACCGGCAGCTCGTCAATAAGCTGTGCGGCAAACGCGCCGCTCACTTCAGTCGATCCAAGCCCCTCGGCCGGCGCGGTAATCTGCACCGTTCCCACCAGCTCGGCATGCTTCTCTTCCACGTTAAGAACGGCGATGTGAGCGCCCAGCGCGGTCAGCACGTCGAGCAGCGTTGCGCGCGTTGGATTCAGCCCCAGCGAATCGAGCACCAGGCTAGAACCCGGAAAGATAGCCGCTGCGCAAAGAAAAAATGCCGCGGATGAAAGATCGCCAGGCACCGCGGCTTCAATAGCGTGCAGAGCTTGCGGGCCAGAGATGGAAACAGAGTCCAGCGTGCGGGTCAGCTTCGCGCCGAATGCCCGCAGTGCAAGTTCGCTGTGGTCTCGCGTGCGAACGGCTTCTCTCACAGTTGTAGTCCCGGCAGTTTGCAGTCCAGCAAGCAGTACGCAGGTCTTGACCTGTGCGCTGGGAACCGGAGTGGTAAAGTCGATAGCGTGAAGCGTTGAACCCTGAATTGTCAACGGCGCATGCCCATCGGTAAGCGCGAGCTTTGCGCCCATCAGTTCGAGAGGCTTGCGTATGCGTTCCATAGGCCTGCGTGAGAGCGATTCGTCGCCGGTCAGCGTAAAGCTTCCCTGCTGCGGCGCAAGCAATCCGGAGATCATGCGCATCGTCGATCCGGAGTTGCCGCAGTCGAGCGGGTAATCGGCAGCAGTTACATGACCGGAAACGCCCGTAATCTCCACCGAGTTCTCGCCGGTCCTATCAACCTTTGCTCCCAGTGCCTGCATGCAGGCGAGAGTCGAGGCGCAGTCCTCGCCGGTAGAGAAATTAGTGAGCCGGGTCGTTCCTTCGGCAAAACCTCCAAGCATTGCATAGCGGTGACTGATGGATTTGTCGCCCGGCAGGCGCAAGCTTCCGCAAACATCGTGTGCGGGGCGAATTAGACGTTCTGCGGGGACGTTGTGCAAAAGATCTCCGGTGAAGTTTGCTCTCCCTTTGAGTTTATCGAATCAATTTGAGGAGGCAGATCAGCAAACCTGGTGGAAACCAATTCCCATCAGCGCCGCGGCCTTGCGCAGAGTGGAGGCCACATGGCCCACGCCCACGGCGCAGTGGTGCGCAGGTCCCTGTTCATTCCACGCGGTAACAAATCCTCTCGCCCCCAGCGGAAATCGATAGCGGCTATTGGTATTGCCAATCTCGAGAATCTCCCCAGCCACACACTCGCCCTCGGCAGCCAGCAGCTTAAAGCCTTTCTCCGCGTCTTCCACCACGGAGAGCAGCGTTACCGGCCCGTGCTTCACGCTCATCTCAACGGACAGTCCGCGTCCCACTTTGCCGTGATAAACCGTAAGCGGCCGCACCTTTGTTTTCCCCTGGCTGATAGCGATGTGACCAGGTCCGTCGTGCCCCATCAGCACGAGGTCGTCGTTAAAGTCCATCGCGTAGTACTCGGTAAACGACCCGCCCGTTCCCAGGCAATCCATCATCTTCATCGCTAACACATTTTTCACCTCATACTCGCCGGCCACAGGAATGTGCCGTGCCGTCAGCAGTGAGGTGCCCAGAATAATCGAACTCATCGTATCTTCGTTCGCCGCGTTGCCCGAGCCCTTATAGTAGTAAGCCAATGCGTCCAGATCGTATCGCACGACAAAAGCATCCAGAGCCACCGACGTGCGCCCCGCCCGCTGCAATTCCTCGCTCGGGCAGTCGGCCTGCACGTCGAAGGCCGATTGAAACTCCTCGACTCTCCGGGCAATGTCCGTTTCGGAGACGTCGCCAGCCAGTGCACTCAGCTCGTCCACTTCCACAATCTCCACATGCGTGCCGAAGATGATCGAGACTAGCGTCACATCGGTCATGATGTCGAGCATGCCGCTGTAGTAGTGTCCCATCAGCCCCAGCCGCGCCGACGAAAGCGCACCTCGCACCTTTGCCGCCGCCAGCCATTCCTCAATCTCCACCCACGTGTGTTCTTCATCGAGCACCCCAGTGACCTGGTGAAAAGGAATTCCCGCGCGCCTGAAAACATTGGCAATCTCCGGAACCGGGCAGGCCGAACAAAATGCCAGCCACTCTCCAGTCATTGCCGTGCGGTCCTTGAGCCGGTTGAACGCTTGATAATCGATAGCCGCCTCAGGCTGCAGATTCAGCACCACCACCGGCACGCCCGCTCTCTGAACCAGAGGCAGAACGGTATTCGAAAGCGCATAAGTTGTGACGTAAAGAAACAGCACATCGATATCTTCACGACGGCACTGGTGCCCAGCCTTGCTAGAGCGCTGAGGCGTATCCACCAGTCCAAGGTTGACCACCTCCACGCCTGGTCTCGCCAACCGCGCAGCCATTTTCAACAAATATCCCTCAAGCCGCTCCTCTAGCCCCGCAAACTGCGACCAGTAGGCATCGAGCCCGATCCCGCACAGGCCCACACGCAGATTTTTCGTCGTGCTGCTCATACCTTCATCCATTTACGGCAGATAAAAAACCTCTTCCATCATCGGGAACCTCTCGCCAGCGCGCAAACCTTCGAGCGGCGCAAAAAACGGCTCCATGGTTTTCTGCCAGCGCAGATTCACCGGATGATCGTCGATCTTGCTCCATGTGGCTTCAAAATCCGCTGTCCTCAAAGTAAGAATCAGCAGCTCATCCCGGCGATAGATTGAGTACTCGTTGATGCCCGCGCTCTTCAGCAACTCCAGCATCTCCGGCCACACCTCACGATGCGCCTTCTCATAGGCCTCGGCCACTCCGGGATTCAAGCGCAGCGTAAAAGCATAGCGCTTCAACGGCTGGCCCGCCGCTGAAGCCTCCCCGGCGCTCACCAGCTCACCACCGTTACAGCAAAAGGCTCCAGCGTAATCGTTCCGCCTGTGGTCGCAATGCTTCTTGCCGGTCCATCACCGGTAGAAGGATCTACTGCCAGTGCGCTCGTCTTGCCTGCATCGGGCAGCGTAATCTCGAGCACACGGTCCCGCTTGTTCACGATCAGCATCTTGCGGCCGGCTGAAGTGATATACGCCTGCGCCGCCAGGTCCTTCGAACCGACGGAAGTGTCCACCATCTCGTCGCCGGGATGGAAGCTGTCCTTAAGCAGTTTGAGGACCCAGAAGCGCGCGTTGGGCTTGTTGTCCACCCAGTTCATCATGCTCACGCTGGGAAACTGTGTAGGATACCCGATCAATTGCGACTCGCCGATCACGTCGATCTGAAGCTGTGAGAGTTCGATGAAGAGATAGGCATAGAGCGACCCGGCCAAATTCCAGTAGGCCGCCGGCGGAGGCGTTTTGTCCTCCGGGTTGTTGTCGGTAGGAAGAATAACTCCCAGTTCGTCGGTATCGGTCTTCGTCTGCGGTGAAAGCCGCTTTCGAATGTTCTCAATGTAATGAACCGTATTGAGAAATCCATCTGCCTGATCGAAGAAAGTGTATTGCCAATCCGCAATGGTCTGCGAGGGTGTGGGTTGCGCATAGAAATGGTAGGAGATGAAGTCGAGCGGAATGCCCGGCTTGTGATTCGCCGGATTCAGGAAATACTCAAAATACTCCGGATGACCGCTGGGGTCTCCCAAAGCAATTCCCATAAATTTTGTATCCGGGCTGACGCGATGTATGCCCTCAACGATGGCGTCGTAGCGCTTGGTGTAATCCTGCGCCGTCGTCGAATGCTCCCCTTCCACCTCGTTCAGCACCTCCCACACGGGAAACTTGTAGTGGTAGCCGGATTCGTGGCGCACGCCATTCTCATCCGCAAAGCCGCCATTCACATACCAGCTGACCAGGCGGCCATAATAGTCGCCCAGTTCCTTGCCGGTAGGATCGCGCAGCTCAGTTCCCTGCGTATAGTCCCAAACTACTTTGTTAGGGTCGTCGGGATATGTGACCGGCTTATCCGTCTTGAAGAGCCACGTAGGAATCGTGCTGAAGTTCATCACCGTTGAATGACCGTCCGTTGCGGCAAGAAAGTCCTTGGTCATAGGATCGATGACGCTGAAATCCCAACTCGTTTTTTGAGGCGTGGGCGGTTCCAATTCAGCTACCGCCAAACGGGGATAAGGCAGCCAGGGCACATAACGCACGTAGTCCGCGCCCAGATCCTTCACAGCTTGATAAGCAGCGATGCCCAGCGGCTGTCCCGGACGCAACGGAGGATTGACGACGACTTGCAGTGTCGGCGTTGATTTTGATGCCACTGTGATCTTGTCCCAGTGCACAGTCATCTGCAACGCCTGCTGGGCAGACAGTGCTGGACCAACACCCAGCAAAACCGCGATACCAATCAACAAACGCAAAAAAACAGGCTCGTGATCCCGGTCGTGAAACAAACTCATGATCGTAACTCCTCTCGCATTCTAGAGCATTTCGCTTATAGGCATAGAGTGATCCGCTGCTGGCTTGAAGATTACCGGTCCCCTCAAGAAGAGGTAGCGCCGGCCTCCCGGCCGGCTGGAGCGCGGACCTCCCGGTCCACGCTCACTCAACATCTTCAGGGACTGCTCCAATCATGGTTGCGCCACTTGGGCCAACCCAACTGAAAATTGGACCGCCTTCGCATAACCCGCCCCAGCCCGCACGCAATTATTGTTGTCTCGCTTTGGCGCTCAAGATAGGCATCATCTCCATCAGGAACTCATAGCGCGGGCGTAGCGTATCCGGACCCGGAGTGATCGTGCTGTCCAGGTGAATGAGCGAGTCGTCCTTGTCATACTTCGGCCAAATCGGCAGCCCCGCTCCATTCGGATCACCCGTTTTCGCAAAATTGGTCCAGTAGTCCATCATCTGGTCGCTCAGCTTGCGATGCTCGGGCTTCCACACAGCGCCGGGCCGCGTATCCAGCGTGCCGAAGACGTAGACAATATCATCGGAGTGAAATGCAAGCCCGCCCACTTCAAACTGGCTGGGCGGCGCTGGCTGCTCAAAGTGATAGCGATAGATCGGCGAATCGCCAGTCTTGCGATGTGCCTCGATCCACCTCCAGGTTCCAAACGCGATGAACATATCGCCGTGGAAATCAGCCGCGGAGCGAGCCGCCCGCTCATCTGTATCGCCGGGGTAGAGCTTCAGGAAATCTTCCGCGCGATCCTCGAATTCGTCCAGGGCAAAGGTATTCCACTTCTCCATCGTCACGCCTTCGGAGTTCCCCTCGTCACGATTCCAGCCGGCCAGCAGCGGCACGTGGGCCTGTTTCCCCACGGCAAACGTATCGGCTACCGGCTCGGTGAGCAGCTTGCCATCAACGTCCGGGCCAAATCCTCCGTGGGTCTTTTTCCTGCTGGCTTCCAGAATCGTCGCCGCCGGCAGCGCCCGCAGTTGCTCGAGCGTGGTCACTCCCAACGTAGCGACCCACTCCTCATCCCGCTTTTCGCGCTTTGCCAGTGAATCAATTTGCAATACGCCGCGGCCCATAGCGCCGCCGCTTTCGCCGATTGCCTTGTGAAATAATCCCTTTGCCATGGGCGACGCCATCAGCGTGCAAACAGCAAATGAACCGGCGCTCTCGCCGAAGATGGTCACATTGTCCGGGTCGCCGCCAAACTGCTTGATATTCTCCTTCACCCACTCGAGCGCGGCCACCATATCCATCAGGCCGTAGTTCCCTGCCGCGCCGTCCGCCTCCTTGCCCAGGTCTGAAGTAGCCAGAAAGCCGAAGACGCCAAGCCGATAATTGATGGTAACCAGCACCACGCCCTTGGTAGGCAGAAAATCGCCGTTGTGCCTGGGCTCAGAAGCCGAGCCGCCGGAGTAGCCGCCGCCATGAATCCAGAACATCACCGGCAGCTTGCTGTTGCTTTTGGCATCGGCAGGCGCATAGACGTTCAGGTAGAGGCAATCCTCGCTCTCTCCCGCGTCCGGAAAAGTCATGTCGTTGTAAATGTGCCCCTGAAAGCAATGCCCTCCAAATTTGGAGGCATCCCGCACGCCCTTCCACTTGGCCAGCGGCACTGGCGCCTTCCAGCGCAGATCGCCCACCGGAGGCGCCGCATAGGGCAGACCCAGGAACGCCTTCACCTTGCCGTCGTTGATGGTCTTGCCGGCAACTTTGCCCTGTTCGGTCTTTACCTTCAGCGGATCGGCATCGATAGTTGAGGATAATCCCATCGTAATTGCTGCAATCGCCAGCGTACAAGCCACTTTCAAACCCAATTGCATCCCAAAGCTCCCCCGCACAACACATTAACAGCAAGAGGTGGTGGGTGCACACATTGGGATTTGAAGTGCAGTGGACTAATTAGTATCCTTACCCCTATCGCTGCTCCGGTTGGTCTGCATTATTTCCGCTTCTGCAACTGTCCCACTCGTTGAGAGGTCGTCCATGGTGGTGCAGTTTGCACACGGTTGTCCAATGCTCGACACCAAACACGTCTTTATAAGTTATCTTCACTTGGATATATACGGAGTTTATCCCAGCATTGTAATTGCCCTGGCTATTAGCCAGACTTAGCGGATCGGTATGGATTGTATGGGCATCTTGTTGCGGCCAGAGAACCCAATGGGGACTCCCTTTCAAGTATTTCGGCCAATCAACATCTGGAGGTTGATGGGAGCCGCTATAAGCGCTCATCACTGAATGAACATCGAGCGCTGGAGTTCTTCCGCTATTAAAGACCCCGAGGGCGATGATTACGGGTCGATCTGCCTGGGGCTCCTCAGACAAAGCGGTGCCACGAATCGACACCCATGCACGCTCGTCCGTCTCCATCGCCTTCTCTTGCTGGATTAGCTGCTTCTGCAGAATGATCAGCTGCTGTGCCGTGGAAGTTGTCGAGGCAGCAGAATCGACTTTCGCCTGCGCCAACTGGTCCTGAGCCGCTTTAGCCTGCTTCTGGATTTCAGGAGTCTGTTTAGCGATTTCGAAGAGAGTCTTACTCATCACATCCCACTGTTGGTGCGCAAAATAGGTGTAAACAATAGTTGCAGCAGCGATTACAACCGTGGCCAAAGCGGTCCAGAAGCTGGGGCTGAGCGCAGTCGCATTAATTCTCGGCCGAAGCCAATTACAAAACCATTCGCGGGTGGATGCTACGGCGCGCCGGGCGTCGTAACGCCGACCTTCGGGCTCTTTAGGCTTGGGATCAGTGGATGCGCCCCGCGCGGGCACTTCGGGATCACTGCGCCCCTCGTCCCTACTCTGCTCCTCATCGCCGCTATGTGGCTGATCTTCCATGCTGTCGACCCGTTAATAATCCCGCAATTGTACCCTAAAAATGCCCTGACAAGAGAGACTTGCAGCGGCGAGACGGTCTGGGAAGGCGTCGTTGAAGTTTCCGGCGCAAATCAATCGGTCTCGATCATCGTTTCCGGCCCCAGCAGATCACCCATCGTCTCACGACGCCTGATCAGCCTCGCCTTCGCCCCTTGCACCAGCACTTCGGCCGGGCGCGGGCGTGAATTATAGTTCGAGCTCATCGCCATGCCATAAGCTCCGGCATCGAGCAGCGCAACCAGATCGCCGGGCTCGACGGGCTGGAGCTTGCTGTCGCGCGCAAAGTAATCGCCGGTTTCGCACACTGGCCCCACCACGTCCACGGTGCGCGCCTTACCGCCGCGTGGCTTTACCGGCACAATCTCATGATGAGCCTGGTAGAGCGCAGGCCGGATCAGATCGTTCATCGCCGCGTCGGTGATGACGAACGTCTTTTTTCCGTTCTTTTTCACGTAAAGCACCCGGGCCAACAACGCCCCGGCTTGCGCCACTATAAACCGCCCCGGCTCCAGAATCAGCCTGCCTTCAAAGCCTCTCAGCGCATGCTCGATAGCCGCCGCGTATTCTCGAACTTTTTGAGCCGCGTCAAAACTCCCCGCGTGGTAGTCGATTCCCAGGCCTCCACCGGCGTCGACCGCCCTGATCACGATGCCGTCGCTCCGCAGTTGGTCCACCAGTTTCCGAACTCGCACCATAGCTTTGCCAAACGGCTCGGCCGAGCGAATCTGCGACCCAATATGCACGCTGATCCCGTGCGCCTCAAGCCAGCGATTCCCGGCCGCGTTTTTGTAGATCCCTGCTGCCTGTCGAATATCTACGCCAAACTTATGCTCGCGCAGGCCCGTGGAGATATACGGATGAGTCTCGGCAAAAACGTCTGGATTCACGCGCAGCGCAAAGCGTGCCCTGCGTTTCAGCTTGCGGGCGCGCGCGGCCAGCAACTCCAGTTCAGCCTCGCTCTCCACATTGAATTTAAGAATGCCTGCCATGAGCGCCAGGTCAATCTCCGCCGCCGTCTTGCCCACTCCTGAAAAAACCACACGCCCCACGGCATCAGG
The DNA here is from genome assembly GCA_049515455.1 of Occallatibacter sp. GTDB lineage: Bacteria > Acidobacteriota > Terriglobia > Terriglobales > Acidobacteriaceae > Telmatobacter. Next base: position 70,376 of record JBEKUB010000010.1, on the reverse strand, counting down.
CGCAGCCGCCATCACCCGTTCCAACTCGCCGCCTGAAACAATATCAAAGCCCGCACCGTGCTCGGCAAGTAGCTTGAGTATCGCCAGCGCCGAGTTCGCCTTCACCGCATAGCAAACCAGGTGGTCCCGTCCCGCAAAGGCCTTCTGAAACAAGCCCAGCCGCTCCACAATCTGGTCGCCCGAATAAACGTAAAGCGGCGTCCCAAATCGACGGGCCAAAGATTCAAGCGAAACCTTCCCGCAGTGCAGGGTGCTCGCCTTCGGCGGAAAGTAAAAGGGCCGCGCGGACGCCGACGAATTTGAAGATGCGTTCAAAGTGAGTTTCCTGAGGAAGAGCGTTCTCTTGAGCCTACAGCATTTCGTCGCCGCATTCGAGCAAGCGAAGCTTTAGATAGTAGGTCATTTTTGAAAGGTACGGGCTTCAGCCCGTACAAAATCCAACAAAAATGATAAGGGCTTTAGCCCCTGGGGGAATGATCTTTTCGAACTGACCCACTACCGAGATTCAACCTTCGGGTTGCCGCAGCCAATCCGCCAGCAGCGCGGCCACCTTACCCGGCTGTTCGTAGGCGGAAAAGTGCCCGGCATCGGGAAGCAGGTGGAATTCGCATCCGCCCGGCGCAGCCCTGAATGCCTCCATCTCATCCGGAGTCGCCGTGGAATCCTCAGCTCCAGCAACAGCCAGCACCGGCACGCCAATCGTAGCCGCAGTGGGCACGGAGTCCGAGCGAACGGCGAGACCGGCCTGTACGGCAACCAGCGCTTCAGCTGTCAGCGTCATGTGAGCTCTCAGTTCCGTCACGATCTTTGGGCGGCGCTGGCGTGAGGTAGCTCCAATCAGCGTCTCCGCCATGCCGTCGAAGATCGCCCCACTGCCTCCGGCTCGAGCATGGGCAATGTTGGCAACCCGCTTTTCAAGATTGGCTTCCGCATCCGGCTGAGGCTTTGAAGAAACAAACGCCAATCCTTTCATCCGCCCGGGAGCCTTACGCCACAGTTCCAGCAGCGTATAGCCGCCAATCGAGCAGCCAACAAATACCGCCTCCGGCACCTCAAGATGATCGAGCAGAGCAAGAGTATCGTCGGCAAGTTGCCCAATGGTCAGCACTGGCGCATCGGGAACGCGCGCAAAGTTCCCCACCGGCAGGTTCGGCCCCAACTCCGACGCGCCATGTCCGCGCAGATCGGCAACAATGGCGCGCACCCCGGTCAGTTCTTCCACCATCGGGCGCCAATAATCATGATCGAGCGGCGTGGGATGCAGAAATACCACCGGCATCCCCGCCCCGGTATCCCAATAACTCAGCTTAGCTCCATCGGCTGCAGCAAAACTCTTCATGTCCACAAGGATAGCTCACGGGTGCAAGGGGCGCTTAAGGTTGCGAGCATCGCTCAAGGCAGCACCAACGGCTCCTCGGGAATCCCGATCCAGCAAGCCAGGTAAGCCACCGCCACCAATCCCCCTGAAAAGAAGAACCCGACCACCGTCAAGATGCGAACCAACGCAAGATCCCAGCCGTACGCCTGCGCCAGGGCAATGCAAACCCCGGCAATCTGCCGTCCCACGCGCGGACGAACCAGCGGCCCGCCCGGAATCGCATGCGTGAGTGGAATCACCATGCCGCAATTGGAGCAGAAACGCGCGCTGTTCGGCAGCCCCGTTCCGCACTGAGTACAAAAGACGGCCATCCTCGCCCCCCCTCCGGAAAACCCCACCACGACGAAGATACGACATTGAGCAGGTAGTGGTTCCACTTTGTTGAAGGGGACGGGCTTTAATGAGAAATGCATAATTAATATCCGCGCAATCGCGCCGGAGGCGCAGAGTTTGTTAGCCCCGCGCTTTAGCGTGGGGGGATGGAATTTCACAAATTAATTACGGAGTCCCGTCGGGACGGCGCAACGACTCATTTATGCAGGAACCCAAAAAGCTACCCTTCACACCAAACCGGGAATTCGCACAAAACCGGATGATTGGACAAACGATCATTTCCCGGTATAAGCGTTGCGCAAATACTTCCTGGCCGTCCCCGCGCGAGAAGTCTCGGGGCCGGCATTGATTGCCGCCTGATAATCTCTCACCGCCAACTGGCGCTCGCCGTTCAAGTCACGGCACTCGCCTGCATCCACCAGCGACCGAATCTTCAGCTCCGGCCCCGCATTCTCGGTCCATGCAGCCTGCTCGTACGATTGTGCCGCCTCGCCAAAATGCCGCTGCCCGCGAAGAGCATCGCCCTGGCCAAAGTAGGCCAGCTCCATTCGTGCCGAATAAAAATATCCGGGCTTGGCATTCGCGGCCACAATCTCCCGATATGCATCCACGGCAGCCATCCCTTCGCCGTCATCCTTGCGCAGGTTGGCCTCTTCCAGACAGAAAAGAAAATCGTGCGGATACTCTCTTTTCAATCCGCGAATCACCTGGATCGCCTCTTTATACCTCGCCTCCCGGCGTAAAAACAGCGCAATGGCCGTGCGCGCCTCCACGCTGGTAATCACGCCACGTCTGCCGGCATCGTTCAGCATCTCCAGACCTTTGGTCTTTGATCCAGTGATGCCAGCAAAGCCAATCAGCAGTTTGAAGGGCCAGGGCAACGCTCCCACCACGTACTCGTAGACCCCCACCACCAGTTTCGCGTCCACATAATCCGGGTCCAGCTCAAGCACGCGCGCATCGTCGTCCTTGGCCTTGATGGCCAAATGGAATCCAGCGCCAAACCCCCGCTGCACCATCGCCAGGTAAGTGCATTCAAGCGCCCGCACCCAGGCCCGCGCATAGAGCGCATCCACATCATTCGGATTCTTGTTGATCCGCCAATCGGCCTCGCGAATAGCCTCGTCACCCAGCCCCAGGATGCGATCGCGCGTCTTTGGATCCTCTTGGATGGCGTGACGCCCCGTCAAAAACCCGTCGTTGGCATAGAACGTAGTATCCAGCAGATCGTGCTGGTACAGCTCCTGAAAGACCACCGCATCCATCAGCAGCGCCGTGGCCATCGGATCGCCCGGATGCGCCGTCTTAACGCGCTCAAAACGCTCGATTGCCCCCGGGTAGTCGAGATTATAGTAGTGCTCAAATGCCTCCCGCACCAGCGGGTCGCGGTTCAGCGGATTCGTATGCACCTCGGATGCCGCAGCCAGGCTCGCCGCCATCAGCACAACTCCCCATCCCCACCCGCGTAACCAAATTGCCCGCTTCTTCAACTTCAAATCTCCCTCTTAATCTTATTGATGCTGACCCGTAGGAATTGAACACTTGAACGCCGTCCTCCCAAGCGTCCCCACACATAAAATTGTCATCCTGAGCGGAGCGCAGCGAAGTCGAAGGATCTGTGGTTGCTCTTCCATTTATTTTTCTCCCGTTCCAACCCAACAAGACCGGATAAATAGTTCAAACGCGTTCCGCCACAGGATGAATCCATGAGAATCAGTCTCCCGTAGGCACTTAATCAGAATAGTTCATAGGATTCCCGCTCGAAATCCGTTCTACCCGCAAAAGAACCAATGCTTTAAGATGAGGTTATGCCCATCCCCGAACGGATGAATCCCACCTTCGCAACCGCCCGCCAGTCTGACTCTTTGGAAGAGGCCCGCCGTCGCCTCATCGTAGCCCTCGACGTATCCGATGCCCATTCAGCCATCGCCTTAGTCAACAATCTAGAGGGCCAATGCAGCTGGTTCAAGGTAGGTTTGGAGCTGTTCATCAACGCCGGTCCTGCCGTCCTCGAACCGCTCATTAAGCGCGGACACTCCGTCTTTCTCGATCTCAAGCTCCACGACATTCCCAATACCGTAGCCGCAGCGGTCCGCTCAGCCGCATCTCTCGGCGTCCGCATGCTCACCCTTCACGCCGCCGGTGGCCCCGCCATGCTCTCCGCCGCCCACGCAGCCCTCGAAGGCCTAAGCGACCCTCCCCAACTTCTAGCCGTAACCGTACTCACCAGCATGGACGCGGCCCAACTGACCGCAGTCGGCGTCAGCCGCGACCTCGCCGCCCAGGTAAATTTGCTAGCCAAAATGGGTCTGGAATCCGGAATCAGCGGCTTCGTCTGCTCCCCGAAGGAGGTCGCATCCCTGCGCGCCCTCACCGGCCCAGCAGGCGTACTGGTCACCCCCGGCATCCGTCCCGCCGGTGCCGAAACAGCCGACCAGAAGCGCATTGCCACCCCAGCCGAAGCCCTGCGCCAGGGCGCCAGCTATCTGGTCGTAGGCCGCCCCATCACCCAGGCTCCCGATCCCGCAGAAGCCGCCGAAGCAATCCTGAGAGAAATGGCCGCAGCCCTCTAGCGCCCGACCCCGAAGGAACCCCTGGATAAGTCGACGCTTTGAAATGGCGCCGCCTGAGGAACGTCTTCTTCAAATTGATCCACTACCTTGCTCGCCTCCCTTACTTCCGGAAAGGAGCTTCAAACCGCGTCTCCATCTTCAGCTCTCGCTCCGCGCTCTCCACTTTCGCCTCAACCGCTTTCACTTCCAGCCCCGGCGAAAGCAGACAAACGGCGCGGTAAGCCGTCAAATCAGCCCCAGACGACTTATAGAACAACTTCCCCACCACCGCGATGTCCCATCGTTCCGCCTTCATCCCGGCGACCCTCACGCCGGGCTGGTACCACGGCGCCACGTTCAGCGTGATCACATTCACCTCTGTCGTGTTGCCGAAACTATGATCGAAATCCTCTCGATTCACCTTCTCCCGAGCCGCCTTGAAACACACATTGTCCGCCTGTCCCTGCCAGGCCTGATCGGCCTCGGGCGCAAACGGCTCCGGCCTCGCCAGGTGCCAGTACTGGTTTTCCTCGTAACTCAGCGAGTCCATCTCGAACACCCCCGTCCGCTCGTTCGCGCGGCACTCAACCAGAACGGGAACAATGCCGTCCTCCGCCACGAACGTAGTCTCCGGATGAGCGGCTCTGGCGCTATTCACATAGTTCTGGTCGATCACGAACGGAACCGGCTTCACATCCGCTCTCGCGGCGCAAAGCGCCTCCTTCGCCGGATCGTTTTGAATTGCGCTGTTAGCCACCATCTGTCCGCTTGCGATCCCGTTTGAAATCGCCGCTGCAAATGCCATTGAGCCGGCTACAACAACTAAACCTCGAATCATCCTCCATACCTCCTGTTCGTTTGAAAAACCCCCGGGGTTGCGAACATAACTACCGCTTCACCGCCAGACCACCGCCCGGAAGAAGCGCGCTACCGGTTGCAAAGAGATTACCGCCAGAACTATAAAATTGCGATAAGGATCTTCTCATGTTATTGATCTTAAGGAATTTAGATCGCTTGCCGCAGGGCAAAACGAGGACAGCCATTTGGCTTTCTCAAGCTATATCGCTTCTGTATCGAAGTGGGCAGATTTTTTGTCCAATCGGCAGGTACACTATTGCGCATGTCCCCTCGCGTGGATATCGCCGAGGTACGCCAGGCCCTCGATCACGATGAGCTTGAGCCCTGCTTTCAGCCCGCAGTTGAACTTCACACCGGTCTCGTGACCGGCTTTGAAGTTTTGGCGCGCTGGCGACATCCGCAGTTCGGCTTGGTCCTGCCGGAAAATTTCATTTCCCTGGCAGAAGAGAACGGTCTGATAGGATTGCTGACCCAGCAGATCACGCGTAAGGCATTCCTCTCAGCTCCGCTCTTGCCCGAGCCCTTGCGGCTGTCGGTCAATGTTTCGCCCGCCCAGTTGCGCGATGTGACTCTCCCCCGACAGATTCGTGAAGCTACTGAAAAAGCCGGCTTTCCTCTGAGAAGGTTGACAATTGAAATCACCGAAAGCGCCCTTGCTGAAAACTTTCAATCGGCGCAAATGATTATTCGCGAATTGAAAGAGAGCGGCTGCCGCCTGGCAATGGACGATTTTGGAACTGGATTTTCGAATCTGCGCCAGCTCCAAATGCTCCCATTCGATGAGTTGAAGGTCGATCGCAGCTTTGTAATCTCCATGACCAACACGCGCGGAAGCCGCAAGATCGTGGCGGCGATCATAGGCCTGGGACACAGCCTCGGCCTGACCACCCTGGCAGAGGGCGTGGAAACCGAGGAGCAGGCGGAGATGCTCCTCTGGCTCGGCTGCGCGCAGGGCCAGGGATGGTTCTATGGCCGCCCTGTAACGGCCGATGGGATTCCCCTTCTGCTCGAGGCCGCGCCACATAAGCTATCCACAGCGTTGTCCATACATGGGGATGGATGGGTTGTCTCCAGTCTTGAAGCCCTGCCCACGCAACGCCTGGCCCAGTTGCAGGCCATCTATGACGGCGCTCCCGTGGGCCTGTGTTTTCTTGATCTAAATTGTCGCTATGTCAGCATCAATAAAAAGCTTGCCGATATGAATGGCGCTCCGGTGTCATCTTACCTGGGAAGAACAGTCCAGGAAATGATTCCAAATGTGTTTCCCAGCATTGAGTCCGCTCTCCGTCGCGCATTCAAGGGCGAAGCGCTCCAGGGCATTGAGTTTTGCAGGCCTTCAAACAATCCAGAGGAGCCGGACGCAACCAACCTGGTGTCGTATCAGCCGGCCCTGGACGAGGCGGGAGAAGTAATCGGCGTTTCTGTGATGGTCATGGATATTACAGAACGAAAACGTGCCGAACAGGCACTCCGCGAGAGCGAAGAACACTTGAGAAATCTGGTTGAACTCAATCCCGAAATTCCATGGGTGATGGATTCGGAGGGTAATAATCTCGACGTAAGTTCCCGGTGGTCGTTGATCACAGGGTTGAGCAAGGAAAAAACCCGCAACCTGGGATGGCTTGAGGCCCTGCATCCGGAGGATGTAGAGCCTACGATGAGAAAGCTGCGCGAGGGACTACAGTCCGGATCTCCCATCGATGTCGAGTACAGAGTGAAAAACTCTTCCCGGGAATGGAGGTGGATGCGCTCCCGAGGATCGCCGCTTCGTGGGCCATCCGGGGACATCCTTCGCTGGTACGGCAGCGTAGAAGATATCGACGACCGCAAGCGCCTGGAAGAGATACTGCGCAAGAGCCAGAAGTAATTGCCGGTGTAGCGCCGGTCTCCAGACCGGCTGTGGTGTGGGCGTCCACGCCCGCACTTGTATCCGCAGGTGGGTGGCCCAGGTGCAGGGGGAAGTGGGAACAACCAATAAAGATTAAAGATGGGTGCCCAGGTGCCTCGCCTTTGGGCACCTGGGAGAGCACCGACCTCGGCCTGAGAAGGTTCAAAAGCTTCATCCTTCACAGAATTACTCCCCGTAAGTCGGCCAGCGTTCCCTAATCGTCCTGACACCCCATCCTTCCGCCGTTTTTGCGTCCGGCAACGGCTCACACCTCTTCCCGGAGGGAAGAAATGAAAATAGGGGACCGCGCCCCAATTCGATTTTCGCGTCCCATAGGGACGCGGTGAATGCCCCTGTCACCCCATCCTTCCGCAGCTTTTCGCGGAAGGATGGGGTGTCTACAACTCTCCGCCAGCCATTTGCAGATAATTACCCTGCCTTCCCGCACAATAAAGAAAACGGCCGTAATCCAGCCGCCAAGGGAGAAACCCGTATGACCGAAACCACTCAAGCCTCACCCGCCCCAACCACGATTGCAAAAGACGATTCTGAACCGGAAAACCCCAGCCTCGTCGAATGCATTGACGACTATATGCGCGCTTACAAACGGGCAAAAAGACAAGGCAAAGACGACGAATCTGCGTTAGAGAGTGCCGATAAGGCCTATTGCCTTGCCATTCCCCTGCTCACCAGCAATGAAAACGTCCGCGACTTCGTCGCCTGTGTCGCCCACGGCATGCTCCGCGGATCGATCTCTGGCTCTGCCGGGGCCCGCCTTCTCTACGCCGCCCAGGTAGCCGCCGGCATCCGTACCCAGCCCGCGCCGCCAAAACCCGCCGAGTGACCCTCCCCCGGGGGGTCCCTTTCTTCTTTTCGTAGCTTTTTTTCGAGGAAAATATCCTCATAACCATAATATTATCTGCAAGTTACATTCTATACTCACCCGAATATCTATGTACAAAAGCGGTTGTTTTTCGTTCAAAATTATATCCAAAACGCGAAAAAGCCCGGCATTTCGCCAGGCTTTTCTTCCGTTCCAAACCTCAAGCGACGCTTAAAGTTTCTCGTAAAAGTCGCACGCAGAGCATGAAATATAAACTCCGCCGGGAATGCCGCGCTCGCGGTCCTTTACGCGCTTGACGATGCGCGTCGGCTTTTTGCACTTGGGACAGTCGGTCGACTTCGTCGTGTCCATTTCCTTCTTGCGGTCGCCTGTTTTTGCAATCTTGGCCATCTGTCTGTAGTTCTCCTTCTGGGATTGTCTCTGCACACGTCCACTCATGCGGACGGCTTCAACGGCGCGGTCCTTTGCCTGCCTCTTGATCAACTGAGGTGAGCGGGACTCGCTCCTCTCAGTCTACCTCAAGCGCCGCATGTCCTGCCTTAAGCGGCTGCTTGTCCAGTAGTTGGCTATTTTGAAGTGTACGGGCTTCAGCCCGTACACAAATCAAGCAAAATAAGGAGGGCTTTAGCCCCTGAGGGAATCATGATTTTAAGCTGACTTGTCTTGATTTTGCGGTGGCGTGGAAACCGGGTTGATCTGCACCAGTCCCGGTCCCATCACCGCAGGCTCGGCAGCCAGTCCCATAGCGGCCTCATGTTGTCGCCGCGCGGCAGCGTCCAGATCAACTGGAATCCCTCCAGCCACAATCACCGGCGCGTTATAGCGGAAGTTCAGTTCACTCGTAACCCGAAAGACCACCGGCAGCGCCGCCAGAAGCACCACGAACGTAATCCAACTGCCATCCAGCCCGAATGCTCCGCCTGTAATCCAGAACGGTCCCATAGGATCGCCCTGCACCACCGGAGAATGGCTGTTGACCCCGGAAACCGCCAGTCCGAAGACCAGCGCGCGGCTGGCCTTCCATCCGAAGTTGAGTCCCCAACTTAGCCAAAGAGCGCGGGTGCGCAGGTAAGCGGTAGAGAGCAGCAGGCTGAAGACCACAGCAACGGCAACGCTGGCGTGGCTCGATCCTGGCAGAAGCGCCTGCACAATGGCATAGAACGCCGCAAAGCCCAGCGCCGCTCCTAGCGGCCCAACCGCATGAGCAAAGCGCTGAAACCCATATCCGCGGAAGGCAATCTCTTCCACCAGTGCGGCCAGCGCAAAGAATGCCGCATCGGCCAGCAACCAGCCCCAAGCGGAAGGTTGAAGCTCGAGAAAAATAGCGATGCCGCCAACCAGAACCGAAGGCAGCACGCAGACCACCGCCAGCGACCAGCCAACGGCGAGTCCTAACCCCGCCTCACACGGCCAACCCGTCCGGCGCGGCAATCCCTGTTCGCTCAGCGGATGCATCTGTCGGTTGAGCCAGAAGCCCATTCCCGAGTAGCCCAGCAGCAGGAGGAACGCTAGTATCGCTTGCTCAGCCAGTGGAAACCACTGCTCGCTCGCCAGTCCTCGCGCACCGTGCCGCGCCAGTCCCTCGGCCAGAAAGAAGTAGAGGACCGCGGCAACAAATTGCACGTAGGCCCTGAACCGGCCGCCAGAGTTGGATTTCCCCTGGGGAGTGCTCATCGCGTCTAGCCTTCCGTATAGAACTGGGCGATATTGCGGAATTTCTTCTGTCGTGCGGCAATCATTTCTTCGACGGGCATAGTTTTCAGCTCGGCCAGGTGCTTCTTCAGCGCGCCGCCCAGCAGTCCGCAGCCCGCCTCGCGGTCAGTGTGCACGCCTCCCGGCGGTTCGGGAATAATCTCGTCCACGCATCCCAGCGCTGCAACCTCGGGCGCGGAGATACGCATGGCCTCGGCAGCCAACTGCTTATTCGCCGCGTCGCGCCACATGATGGCCGCGCAGGACTCCGGTGTAATCACAAAGTAGAGCGCATTCTCGAGAATCAGTACGCGGTCACTGACGGCCAGGGCAAGCGCCCCGCCCGATCCACCCTCGCCGCTGATGACTGAAATCGTGGGCACGCGCAACCGCGCCATCTCGCGAAGATTTCGTGCAATGGCCTCCGCCTGGCCTCGTTCTTCGGCGCCCAGGCCGGGATAAGCGCCCGGCAGGTCGATCAGGCTGATCACCGGCCGGCCAAACTTCTCTGCGAGCTTCATGCATCGCAGCGCCTTGCGGTAGCCCTCGGGATGAGGCATGCCAAAGTTGCGCCGCACCCGTTCCTTGGTGCTGCCGCCCTTGCGGTTGGCGATGACCATCACTTGATCCGAGCCCAGCCGCGCCATGCCGCAAGCCACGGCCTCGTCGTCGCCATAGGCACGATCCCCGTGAATCTCGCTGAAATCCGTAAAGATCCGCTCGATAAAATCCATGGGGTATGGCCGCTGGGGATGCCGCGCTCGTTCGATTCTAATCCACGCCGGCGAAACCGCCTGCGCCTGAATTGAAATCCCTGGTTCCTCTTGGTTCATCTCAGCCTAAGGTGCCGATCCGGGCAGCTTCGCCGTCGGCCCTCTTGTGATTCTACGGGTCGCAGGCGGTTGGGACAAATCAATGTGAAGTTTCTTATGGAACTCGTAGAATGGTCTGCGGCTTTTCCTTTTCTGCCGCCTCCGATTCGCTTACCAGTTCCTGCTCTTCTGATGTCTGCGGAACCGTGGAAAGTCCTTGAAGCGCGTCGATACGATAGCCGCAAGACTCAGCCTTATTGAGAGCCTCTTCGACGGTCTCGCTCATCTCCTTCGCTGCTTTGCGGTTCACCGCCTGCTCGCCTGCCAGGCGCAGAATCCCGGGCAATTGCAGCCACCAGAGCAACTCCTCATACGGCTCACGAACCAGGTAATCCTGCCCCTGAGCCTCGTGCACGCCGGTCAGCCACCGAACGTCTGGATCAAGCCACAAATCAGGCATAAGCGACCCCGTTTCCTCGTCCATCACCACCAGCTCGGCTGCAGCCGGTTTGCCCTTCTCGGGTTTCCCGGACTCAATTCCCTCTTGAGGCACATCAGCACCAATCATGACGGTGGGTTTTTGCTCAGTAATCGAGTCCTTGACTTTGATCTGCGTCGCTACCCTTTGGCCAATACCAGCTCTGCTGAGCAGCAACACCTTGATCCGTGCCGCAGCACGCCATCCTTCCTCTGCTTCGAATCCGAGCGCGGCAAAAGCCCGGGCGAACGGCTCCCGCAACCGCAGACGATCAAAGAGGTCCAGCGCCACCCGCTCCGGCTTTTCCGCGTCGATCGATTTGGCCAGCAACTCCAGCACGCACCACCCGAAGACCGGACCCCACATTGCCGTGGCCGCAAACTGCGGGCTTGAACTGGGAAGCATTCGGCGGGCGGCAACGGTCCACGGCTCCGGAAACTGTGCCTCGGCAGCCGGAATGTGAAGAACAGCGCTTAAACGCTGGTGAAATGCGGTGGCCAGCAGCACCGGGTCGACCGGCTGACCTGCACCCGTCAGTTTGTTTGCTCCAGCAATACGCGATGCGTAGGCCGTCTGCGCCTCGTGCAGGAAGGTCTCGCAGCGCGTCCATGCCATTTCAGAGAATTCACGACTTTGCTGTTCAATTGTCTTACTGACTTTGGCGGAAGGTACCTTCGGATGCTCTGCCAGGTCAGCAAGCAGCCGCACAACCGCCGGATCCAGTTGCTGCCGAAGCGCATCGTGCACGGGCCGCAGTTCCAGGTTCACCAGTGCATCGTCGAGATTGGGAACGCCGCGTCCGTTGAGCTGATTCGATAGCCGGTCCCAGGGCTTTTCTGCAGATGCGTACAGCTCGCGCCAGTCCAGAAAAACGTGGCACTGATAGGCGTGCAGGTTGAGATTGAGTCCGCGCTCCGACAAATCATTCGCGCTGCGCAGGTATTCGAGACCCGTCAACGAATCGCGCCAGGCGATCACGGCGCCTGAAGCGGGGTTTAGACCGAGACCTTCGCTCAGCGCTCGCCGGTGAAGCCGCCCCGCGCCCTTGTCGGCGTAAGCAGCGGAAAAGTGGATGGTCCCATGCGCTGTGCCATAACGGTTGTTATAGACCACCAGCGCCCGCTCGCCGCCGTTGCGGTTGGAGTAAGCAAAGACGTTCTCGTCCACTGCACCGGAATTCTGGTAGAAGTCATAAAGCAGAAAGTTGCTGCTTTCGGCGAAAAGCCAGCGGCGCTGCAACAGAGGGGCGATCTCACGCTGGTGGCGCTCAACGAGCCCCTGGTCTGGAGTTTCGTCGTAGCGAGGGCGCTGATACTCCATCCCATATTTCTCGGTGAATCCCTCAATCTGCCCATGGCCAAACATCGGCAACCCCGGCAGCGTAGCCATCACCGCGGCCACGCCAAAGCATTTATCGCCCGTGCCAAATTGGTCGATTGCCGTGCGCTCGTCAGGATTGCTCATGAAGTTGACGTAGCGCTTCATGATATCGGGATCGAATTCGAGAGTGTTCTTGATGACCGAGCGGTACTTGGCGTTCTCCTCGTCGCGCATCATGTTCATGAAAGCGCTGTTGTAAACGCGGTGCATGCCCAGGGTGCGGACGAAATAGCCTTCCATGAGCCAGAAGGCCTCAGCCAGCAGCAGAGTGCCTGGAACCTCGGCAGCCACGCGATCCACTACCTCGCGCCAGAACTCATGCGGCATGCAGCGGTCAAACTCAGCCTGGCTCATCCCGAATTCCGCGCGCGATGGAATTGCGCCACTCGCACCTGGTCCGGGAAACCAGAGCCGATGAAAATGCCGCTTGGCAAGCGTCATAGCGGCATCGAAGCGGATCACCGGAAACAGCCTCGCAACATACAGAATGGTCTGGATCACCTGCTCTCGTACCGCCGCATTTAGGTAGTCCAGCTGTGCCGTATCATTCCAGGGAAAGCTGGTGCCGTCGTTGCCGTGGTAAATGTAGCGTGTCTCGCCACTGGCGCGGTCGCGACGGCGAAAGACGACTGCTGCATCCGACTGCTCGAAGTAGTGGTCCTCGATCTTGATCTCCACGCGGCCATCCTGGGAGAGATCGGGGCCGTTAAAACTGTAGGCGGGGTAAGGCGAATCCGGCCGTGAGATAAACCAATCGGGATGCTCGACCACCCAGGGCGAATCGATGCCCATATGGTTTGGCACCATATCGCTGGCCAGCCTGATTCCGTGCCGATAGGCGCGGTCGCGCAGGTTGGTGTAAGCCGCCTCCCCGCCCAGGTCCTCGGCGATGCGATAGTCGAAGAGCGAATAGGCTGAAGCCACTGCGTCCTGATTGCCGCAGAGCTGCTTGATGGTCTTCGATGCGCGGCTGCGTTCCCAAATTCCGATCAGCCACAATGAATTGAGTCCACGCCGAGCCAGTTCTTCAAGCGCCTCGTCGGGAATCTCATCCAGCCGCGTGATTGCGCGACCATATTGCTTACTCAACTGCGCCAGCCATACGTAAGTACTCTTGGCAATCAGTACTGCCGTAGGCATCCACGCCGTATCCTGGCTGAACTTCTCATACTCGTGCACCGGGTCGCCGAAAACCGGAACCTCGGAATGGCTGACCACAGATTGACCGCGCTGTTTCTGGCCACGGCGCGCTGCCAAGGCAGCCTGCGAACCTGGTGGATTGAACTGCATCCAGATTGCAAGCTCTTCTTCATGCAGAACCTCGCCGGCCATCAGCAGCAAGCGCTCAAGGCTATCGCCCAGCAGCGGCTTCCAGAGCCGGCGAATCAGGGCAAGCTGGTCGCTGAGTGAGCGGGGTGAGCCCACTGCTGGCGCGCGCAGCAACTCCAGCAGACTTACAGGTTTTGAGTCGGCAATCGGTACCAGAGGCCTGGTAGCAAAGTACTCCGGCAACTGCCGCGCTACCTGGCGGTAAACGGTCTTCTCGGCCAGAGTAATCTCCGTGAATAGTTCCTCGAAAGGCTGGAAGGCTTCGTTGCGGTTGGCTGTCCACAGCAGCATTAGTTCCTCGAATGCCGCGGCCCGATGGGGAGTGCCGTCGGTCGAGTCGGCCAACCATTGCCGCGGCGTCTCCAGGCCACGAATCACGCTTGAACCAGGAAACTGCTCAACAAAGGTGAGCAGCAGCTTGTCCAGTTCTTCAGAGCCCACCTGCGATGAGAACCATTCCAGCGCCGAGGTCATTACCCCGGGGTCGAATTGCTCGCGATAGCGCGCCATCAGCACGTGGCTGGCCTCGTCGATCAGGCCCATGGCGTAAAGCGCGCCTGCATGCACCGCCCGCTCGGGATGCCTTTCGACGTCGCGCACCAGATTCATGCGCCTGGCTAACTCGCGGGCTCCGGCGAGATTGGCGAATACGACGTTCCCAGTAAAAGAGAAAAGGGAATCCTCAAACTGGTAGCGGTCACGCGCAGTTCGTGAAATGTGAAATTCCATCATAAGGAAACCGGACTAATAACAAGATGCATTCGTGAGTGCGAAGGCGCTGGAAGCTTTGATTTTAACCTGTGTGTGCCATTACCGGTCGAATTCCAATCCAGAGGGTGATGGAAATGAAGATCAAATAAAATTCCCCCTCACTAGTTTCTATCGCGAGATATAGCAAAAGCCTTATACTTTTTGAGAGCCGTTTTGAGCATTCGCCTCTCAACTGCAAGGACAAACGGTATGTCAGATACTGGCAAGATCGATGTACCCGGCACGCAACCGTCCTCAGTAGCACCTGCCATCTCCCTCGCCTACCTGGTCAGCACCTATCCAACCCTTTCGATGATTTTTGTCCTTCGGGAGGTTCTTGCGCTTCGCGCCCTGGGTTTGCGAATTGAGACCGCCTCCGTCAATCCGCCTGACCGAACTGCGGATCAAATGACGGACGATGAAGCCGCGGAAGCCATGCGCACGTACTGCGTCAAGGATCACGGCCTCACTGGCGCCGTAAACGCTCATTTGCTCGCTCTTTTACGAAACTTCATCGGCTACTGGCGAGGCCTTCGGTTAGCTTTCCGCCTGGGCGGACTGGACCTGAAGAAACTGTCCTTCAGCTTGATGTATTTCACTGAAGCTCTGATGGTGGGCCGATGGATGCGCCGACAGCGGCTGGCGCACCTCCATTGCCATCTCGCGCAGCAGGCTGCGACAGTGGGCTTGTATGTTCACACTGTCTTCGGATTTGGGTTCTCGATGACTCTCCACGGACCCGGTGAGTTCTACGATGAAAAAGGTCAGTACCTTGCGCAAAAAATTGCGGCGGCTGACTTTATCATCTGCATCAGCAACTTTGCCCGCAGCCAGTTGATGATGCTCTCTCCCCATATCTTCTGGAATAAGTTCATCGTCTCGCGGCTTGGCGTCGATCCGCAGCTCTTCTCGCCACCGCCTGAGAAGACTGCGAAGGAATTCTTTGATATCCTCTGCGTCGGCCGTCTCACACCGGCCAAAGGGCAGCACATATTGATCGATGCAGTGGAACGCCTGACGCAGCAAGGGCGCCGCGTGCGGCTTCGCCTGTTGGGCAGCGGCCCCGATGAGGCTTCGCTGCGCAAGCGAGTCGCACAGAACAGAATCGTCGACTACGTCATTTTCGAAGGCGCGATGAACCAGGATCGCATTCGCACTTTTTACGCTGTGGCTGACCTGTTCTGCCTTCCCAGCTTTGCCGAAGGGCTTCCGGTGGTGCTGATGGAGGCCATGGCCATGGGGATTCCCTGCGTCTCAACGCAAATCACCGGCATTCCGGAGTTAATCCGAAATGGCACCGACGGTTTGCTGGTTGCGCCTTCCGATCTGGATGCGCTGGTCGAGGCCCTGGCAAAATTGATGGATGATGCCGCTTTGCGCGAGCGCTTTTCCCGCAATGGGCGAAAGCGCATCCTTCAACAGTACGATCTGCGTCGCAATGTGAAAGAACTCGCCCGGCACTTTGCCGAACGCGTGAAAAGCTAGAACATTCCGCCCATAGGTATAGAGTGACTCTCCGCTGGTCGAAAGAATACCGGACTTGGCAGGATAGGTATCGCTGGCCTCCCGGCCGGCTGTTGCGTGGACCTCCCGGTCCACGCTCACTCTAATCCTTGAGGAGAACTGCTCTAATCCAGCGCCTTGTGGAAACGAAGAATAGCGATAGTCAGCAGGCTAACTCCAAGCCCAGCCATGGCAGCCATCTGCGGCCACAGAATCTCCATGCCCACTCCCTTTAGATAAACGCCACGCAGCACGACCAGAAAATAGCGCAGTGGAATGAGATAGGTGAAATATTGCAGCCACTGCGGCATGGTGCTGATGGGAAATCCAAACCCTGAAAAACTGATGGCGGGCATGATGAAGAAAAATGCGGTCACCATCGCTTGCTGTTGTGTGGAAGAAACGGTGGAGATGAGCAACCCCACGCCCAACATACAAAGAAGAAAAAGCACTGAACCTGCTAGCAACACAAGAATATTGCCGCGGAATGGAATTTGAAACCAGAGCGTTCCAACCGTCGCAATCAGTGAAACGTCGAACAGGCCAATAATGAAGAACGGCAGCGTTTTGCCGAGAATAAATTCGATGGGACGGATGGGTGTGACCATGATCTGTTCGAGAGTACCGATCTCGCGCTCCCGAACCACCGCAAAAGCCGTCAGCGTAATCACCAGCACCAGCGTCAGACTGCCGATCACTCCCGGCACAAAGAACCACCGGCTGCTCAATCCCGGGTTATACCACGGCCGAGCCTCCAGTTCGACCGTCGGCATTTGCTCCACCATCTGGGGCGCAATCCGATAGATCCGATCCCTCTGATATGTCTGTGCAAAGCCGATCGCGATCTGTGAAATGTAACTGGAGGCGATCAGTGCGGTGTTCGAGTTGGTCGCGTCCACAATCACTTGCAGCGGCGCGGTCTGGCCGCCGCGCAGCTTTTGAGCAAAGCCGGCATCGATCTCCAAACCTACGGTGGTCTGGCCACGATCGATGAGATCGCGAATCTGCCCTGAGTCAGTCAGTTGCCGCTGCACGTCGAAATAAGGGCTCGACGTAAATCGCGAAATCAACTCGCGGCTCTCCTGACTGTGATCCAGGTCGAGCACCACCGTAGGAACATGATGGATTTCAAACGTAGCTGCGTAACCAAAAACCAGCATCTGGATAATCGGTGGGCCAATGAGGATAAACCGCGTGCGCTTGTCGCGGAACACCTGAATGAACTCCTTGATCAACATCTGCTTCAGGCGGCCAAGCATTTCGTTCCCTCCATTCTTCAATCACTCGCTAATTCATAACCTTGATATCACCGCAAAGCGTTCGTAGTTATCCGACAAGAATCTACTGCGAGCGAATAGCGAGCGTTTAGCCGCACCGCAGGTGCCTACTCCAGCCTCTTGTGGAAGCTGCGCGTTGCCAGCGTCGCCAGCACCAGTGCAAACACGGCCAGTGGAATCAGATCGGCATAGAGCAAGGCGGTCGGAGTTCCCTTGAGGAAGATCTTCTTCAGCAGTGAAACGTAATAGCGCGCCGGAAGAACGCGCGTGATAATTTGCAAAACCAGGGGCATTTGTTCGATGGGGAACAGAAACCCCGACAGCAGGAACGCGGGAAGAAACGTAACCAGCAGCGCAATCTGGCTGGCGGCGAACTGGTTCTTGGCGAGCACGGAGATCAGAAATCCGAGCGAAAGCACAACTACAAGAAACAGCGCGGAGCTGATCAGCAATGTGAGATATGAGCCGCGAAAAGGCACGTGGAACCAGTTGATCGCGATCACTGAACAAACCACAACGTCGAAGATGCCGATCACGAAGTACGGCGCCAATTTGCCCAGCATGATCTCCATCGCGCTCACCGGAGTGGAGATCAACTGCTCCATCGAACCACGCTCCCACTCGCGCGCGATGGTCAGCGAAGTGAGGAACGCGCCGATCACTGACATAACCAGTGCCAGCACGCCGGGAACGATGAAGGCGCTGCTTTCGAGGTCTTCGTTGTACCAGGTGCGCGTTTCCACGCTTACCGCGGCTGGCTGGATCGCCTGGCCGCGCTGGCGAAGCCAATTAACTTGAATCTCCGACGAATAACCCTGAACGACTGCTTGCGCATATCCCATCAGCACATTGGCCGTGTTGTCGTCCGTTGCATCCACCAGAGCCTGAATTTGAACAGGACCGCCGCGGCTGAGTTGCAATGAAAAATCCCACGGGATCACAATCCCCATCTTGGCGTGGCCATCGTCCAGTGCTTTTGTAATCGCCGGATAATCGCTTACCACGCGCGCTACGTGAAAATATTCGCTTGATTGGAAATGTTTAAGCAAGTCCTGGCTCTGCTGGCTGCCGTTCTGGTCGTACACATAAATCGGCAGCCCCTTCAAATCAAGGTTGACGCCATAACCAAAGAGCAACATCAAGGTCACGGGCATGAGGACGACGATAAGCAAGCTGCGCGAGTCGCGAAGGATCTGCACCACTTCTTTTCTTGCCACGGCCAGCAAACGAGTGAAGTTCATGCTTTGCGCCCCTCTGCGGCATTTCCCGCCATGGTCAGCGAAACAAAAACGTCTTCAAGACTCGGCCGAATCTTCTCAATGTGGCTGACAGAAATTCCGCGGCTGGAAAGAAATCTCTCCATGCGTGGAATGACGGCTGCGGCATTCGGCACCACCAGATGCAGCGCGTTTCCGAACACCGCGGCATCCATCACCTCCGGCGCCGATTGCAACGCTTCCACGGCCTTTCCCAAGGGCTCACACTCGATGAGCAGCAACTCGCCTTTCATTGAGTCACGCTTCAGCTCCGAAGGCGTCCCCAACGCCACAATCTTTCCGCGAAAGATAAGTGCCAGTCGACCGCAGTACTCTGCCTCCTCCATATAATGCGTGGTCACAAAAACTGTCACGCCCTCCGCCGCCATCTGTTGAATTAAATCCCAGAACTGGCGTCTCGAGATGGGATCGACGCCGGAGGTAGGCTCGTCGAGAAAAAGAATGGGCGGCCTGTGCAGCACCGCGCAGCCAAGTGCCAGCCGCTGTTTCCATCCGCCCGGGAGTGTGCCGGTGATGAGGTTCTCCTGGCCCTTGAGGTTTGCCATCGTGAGAGCCCATTCGATCCGTTCTTGGAGATTTTTCGCGGGCACGCTGTAGAGACCCGCAAAGAGCCGCAGGTTTTCGATGACCTTGAGATCGTTATAGAGTGAAAACTTCTGCGACATATAGCCGATGTTCTGCCGCACGGCTTCCGGTTCCCGCGCAACATCAAAGCCGGCAACCTGTGCACTGCCCGAGGTTGGCTTCAGCAATCCGCAAAGCATGCGGATGGTGGTGGACTTGCCGGCCCCGTTCGGTCCAAGGAATCCAAAAACTTCGCCTTTTCTGATATTGAGATTGATTCGGTCGACGGCCACAAAATCGCCGAAGCGCTTGACCAGGTTCTCCACCACGACTGATTCATTTTGTTCAGGCATGGCGCGACGCTCCGCTTTCAACTGCATCGACAAAGAGGTCTTCGATGGTTGGCGCCACTTGTTGAATGGCGTCGAAGGGCACATTTAATCTCTTCAACCGTGCCGCAAATTCTGGAATACGGCGGACCGCATCATCCACAACGATGTGCAGGCCGTCGCCAGTGAGAACCAAGCTTGAGATTCCCTCCGCATGCTCGAGTTGGCTGCGCAAGCTGCGCGGATCGGCAGAGGTGATCGATAAAACGTCCTTGCCTAATGCAGCCTTGAGGTTTGCCGGCGTATCGCAAAAGAGCAGCTTGCCCTGGTTCAGAAGCGCGACGCGATGGCAGCGCTCGGCTTCATCCAAATAAGCCGTGGAAGTGAGAATGGCGACCCCTTCCGCAGCCAGGTCGTAAAGAATGCGCCAAAAGTCGCGGCGCGAAACGGGGTCGACGCCGGTGGTCGGCTCATCGAGCAGAATCACCTTAGGCCGATGAATGAGAGCGCAAACCAGGCCGAGCTTTTGCTTCATGCCGCCTGAAAGTTTGCCTGCCAGCCGCTTGCGAAACTCGCTCATGCCCGCAGCCTGAAGCAGTTCCATCGAGCGGCCTTCCCGTTCGGTTTTTCGCACTCCGAATAAATCGGCATAGAAGCGGATATTTTCATCCACGGTCAGGTCTTCATAGAGACCAAATCGCTGCGGCATATAACTGAGAGCGTGCTTGGCGCCCTCAGGATCGTGAACTACATCAAAACCTGCAACCGTAGCCCCTCCTGCATCCGGCGGCATGATGCCCGCCAGCATGCGCAACGCGGTCGTCTTCCCTGCCCCATCCGGACCAACCAGGCCGAATATCTCTCCTGCGCCCACATCGAAGCTGAGCGCATCCACGGCGCGCACGCCGGGAAAGCTCTTGGTTAGCCCCTCAGCAACGATCGCGTGCTTGGGTTGATCCATCACTACTTTGCCTGAGCCGGTGCAGTGGTCTGCGCGTCAGGCCTGCTTGCAGCCAGAACCAGGTGAGCGTCCGCGGGCATGCCGGGTTTGAGTTCGCGATTCGGATTGTCGATATCGATCTTGATGCGGTAGACCAGCGTGACCCGTTCCGTATAAGTCTGCACGCTCTTGGGCGTGAACTCGGCGCTCGAAGAGATAAATGAAATGCGCCCGTGGTACTGCTTGCCGGGATAGGTATCGGTGGCGATGGTAGCTTCCTCGCCCCAGTGAATGCTGCCCAGGTCGGTCTCGGAAATGTACGCACGAAGCCAGATGTGGTCGAGATCGGCGAGTGTGACCACGGGAGTGCCGGGCGAAACCACCTCTCCAATTTCAACCTGGCGAACGGTGATCACGCCTGCAGAGGGTGCGCGCAAAGTGCCGTAATACAGGTTGACTTGTGACAGTCCCAGGTTGGCGTTGGCCTGGCTCAGATTGGCGCGCGCAATGGCGATATCTTCCTTGCGGCTGCCCTCGACGGCCTCGTTGTAACGCTGCTGAGCCGCTTTGAACGTCGCCTCGGCGCGCTTCAGCGCCGTTGCTGCCAGGTCACGATCCTGAGCAGAGACTTCATCCTTGGCAAAAAGCTGCAGTGCGCGCTTGTTGTCGATCTTCTTCTCATCCAGATCCGCCTGCGCATCCAGCACGGACTGCCGCGATGCCTTCACTTCCTGCTCGCGTGTTCCGGCCAGAGTCAGCGCAAGGTCCGATTCGCGCACGCGAACGCCAGCCTCGTCAATCCGCACCTTCTGCTTGTAGTCGGCATCGTCCAGGCGTGCCAGCAGATCGCCTTGCTTCACCTGCTGGCCTTCCTCGACAGGAAGGTCGACGATGCGCCCCTGCACCTTGAAGCTCACCAG
Organism: Occallatibacter sp.; assembly: GCA_049515455.1. Classification (GTDB taxonomy): domain Bacteria; phylum Acidobacteriota; class Terriglobia; order Terriglobales; family Acidobacteriaceae; genus Telmatobacter. The sequence goes on along the minus strand of JBEKUB010000010.1, from coordinate 49,272 downwards.
GCTTTCATGCGCTTCAATGTTGCCGGAGAGCGTGAGTTCATTCGCGGGCGCCGGCTTTTTCATCAACCGCGGATAAAAATACACTCCGGCAGCAATCGCAGCGGCCAACACAATTAGAACTGGCATTACTCGTTTCATAAAAGCAAACCTCGCGACCGTTGATACAACTTGTTCCCCAATCGACAAAAACCGCCTATGGATTCCCCATTAACTGCAATAGGTTTTTCTCCGTATCGCCCATGGCGCGAGCGAGGGCGCACTTCGCGTCTACGTGGCTTGAAACGGCCAGAATATAATTCTCTTCTGCGCGGGCCAGCTCGTCCTGAGCAGTCACCACCTCTACATTGTTGGCCGTGCCCGCCTGAAAACGGTCCCGCGCCATTTCAAGTTCCCGCTGCGCCAGATCCTGACCTTCCCGGGCAACTGCCACCTGCTCGGCCGCGGAATCCAGATTCAGCAGCGCCTCGCGAATATCCTCATCGATTCCGCGCCGCAGATCGGCGATCTGATCGTCGATGCGCTTTACGCGGCTGGCCAGTTCCTCTGCCTCGCCGTTGCGGTCGTGATCGAAAACTGTGAAGTCGATCTGGCCCTGGATTAACCCCGTCGGGGCTACACCGCCAATACTGCGCCCAATCCCTCCGAAGTTGCCGTTTACGCTCAACTTCGGATAGTAGCGAGCACGGCTGGCACTCTCCTGCTCCACCAGGCTCGCACGCTGGCTGGCAAGCGAAAGATAATCGGCTCGAGCGAGCAGCGCCGCGCCGACAAGACCCTCAGATTCAGGCTGGGGCAGAGATTTGTAATCAAGTGGCTCAGCAAGCTCCAACGGCGTGCCCGGATTCATTCCCAGGTTCCGTGCCAAACTCAGCAGCGACTGTTTCACCTGATTCTGGGCCACGAGCAGCGCCTGCCTGTCATTGGCAAGCTGCACCTGCGCTCGCAAAACGTCCACACCCGTCGCCGTTCCCGCCTCATGCTTGTCCCCGGCCAGTTTCAACAGGGTGCTTGAGTCCGTCACTCGCGATTGTGCGGAATTCACGCGCGCCTCAGCGGATTGCGCATTGAGATAGAGAGTTGCAATCGCACGAACAATCAGATCGCGCGCGTCCTGCGCGTCCATTTTGTTTGCATCGAGAGCCCGCTCACTGGCCTTCAATCCGCGATAGCTCTCCAGATCAACCACGTTCTGCTGCGCATAAACCCTGAAATCGTAGTTTGAAAACGGCCCCACCACGCTCGGGAGTCCCGCGAAACCCGGGATGGGCGGCAAAGAGATACCGAAGGCGCGCAGGTCGCGGTTTTGATAGTTGGCATAGGTTTGCGCAGTTACGCGTGGCAGCAGGTCCGCAGACAGGCGCCGCTCTCGCGTACCTTGGGCTTCATCGACTCTTGTCCCGGCAACCAGCACGTTGAGATTGGCCTGGAGCGCCTTTTGAATCGCACCCTGCAGGGTTAGCCGGTACGGGGTTTGCTGCGCGAAGCCGGCCTCGCTTGAACTCAAGCTGGCCAGCATAATCAGGACGGCAGTACGAAGAATGCAATTCATGGCTTCGACTCTTGATTGGAGAAGGCGATCGCCCTCCACAGATGTTGAAAGCTGTCTTCGACCCACGCATCAAGCGCGGGCTTCCCATGCAACGACCAGAGCAGGACGGTTCCCATCAGCATTTGCTGGAGTTGGATCGCGATTTTGTTCTTCTTCAACTTCTCATCGATCTCGCCGCGCTCTTGCCCCGCCGCCACAATCTCAGCAATCGCCTTGCGGCCTTCCCGCATGTTGCGATCAATGATGGCGCGAACCCCCTCGCTAGCCAGAAAGGATGAGATCATGGCGCGGGCCAGGGCGGGACTGTGGCCAGGTTCTTCGGCAAGCAGCATTACGAGCCGGTGCAACACGGACTGAATCTTTTGCTTGCCTTCCCCGGCAAGTGAAGCAGCTTCTCTTACCTTGCTAAGCTGAATCTCCGCCATCACACCCAGCACGTGATCCTTGGTTTCGAAATAATTGAAGAAAGTCCCTTTGCCGACGTCGGCTGCCTCGGTAATGTCTTCCACCGTAACGTTGGTGTAACCGCGCTCGGCAATCAGTTGTAGAGCGCACCTGAACAGCCGCACGCGCGTCTCCGCTGCGCGCCGTTCACGGCGTCCTATGCCGTTTTCGCTGCGTCCGGATGCCGCGCCGACAGCTTTGGCCAATCCGGTGATTCGAATATGTTGACCCTTACTCATTTCAGACTAGTAGGCATCTATGACTACTGGTCATATTTATGACCAATATACTCGATTTGTCAAGATGCATCTCTTAACCAGGTTATTCCTCATGAATTTACACCCGACCGCCCAGAGGGAGATTCATCAGGCTGATTGGCTCCGGCTTCCGTTCATGAGCCCTTTGCCGTCTCTTTGCCTCGAACGAAGGTCAAGGCAATCGCGACGATAAGCGTGATTCCGGAGTAGGCAAGCACCACACCTTGGTCGGACGGGTGCACGGTAAACAGAAGCAACAGGGCGAGCAAACCAACAGCACCAGTGGCGCGGCTGAGAAAGCGAAATACACGCGTAGTCTGATCGGTCGTTCCAGCCAACTCGCGATTCACATCGATAGGAGTCGCCAACCGCACAAAAAGTTTCTCGCGGCGTTCCACCTGCGGATTTCCAGGCCGGTCAAACCATCGGCTGGCAATAAATATGAATATAGAGATGGGACCGACAATCACCACGTTCTTCACCAGGCCCCAGTCGAAAACGAAGGTGCCGATAGTGCCAAACGCGAGGCCGGCAAGGAACGATGCCATGCCCGACCAGTGTGGCGTCTTCTTGATCACCAGGCCCAGAAGGGCGGGCGGCCCGTAGGCCAACGCGAGAATGGTATTAAAGGTAACCATCACTGAAAATATGCTCTTCCCCGAGATGGCCATTAGAACCGCGAGGGCAGTTACTGAGATGGCCACCACTGCGGTCGCTATCCAACCCACACGAAGCATGGTCCGTTCCCCCGCACGAGGTGCAAAATGCGTTTGGTAGACGTCTTTTGCCATAATGCCCGCATTCAGATTGAACATTCCTGAAAGATTTGCCATGGCCGAACTGAACATGGCAGCCAGCATAATCCCGATCAGTCCGTTGGGCAGCAACGTGAGGCTGGCGGCAGCAAAGGCAGCCTCATGCGGATTGGCATAACTCGGCAGCACCCTTGCCAGGTCTGGATAGACGACGCGCATGGCCATCGGTGGAATGAACCAAATGAACGATCCCAGGATAAAGAGCACAAAGCAGAGCAAGGCAACCTTCTTCGCCGAGCGCTCATTATCCACACTGTAGTAGCGTTGCGCCATGACTCCTGTGTTATAGCCCACGCTGGTCATCAGCGCCCAACTCACGACGTAGGTCCAGTTGTAAACTCCATGCAGATGGAGAGAGACCATCTCAGGTGGAAGAGAATGATAAAGTCCGGAAAAGCCGCCTACCCGGATTAGAGCCGCGCCCATCAGAACCAGGCAAAAAGGCAGGAGGATCATGGCCTGAAGAAAGTCGGCAGCCACCACCGCCCAAAGTCCGCCCAACATGCAGTACAAGAGAACCAGGGCCCCTGAGGCAACAATGGTCCAGACGATGGGAAATCCACAGGTTGAAGCCGCCATCAGTCCCAATCCATATAGAACGCTGGACCCCGTGAAGAGCTGCAAGAACACGGTGCAGACGGAAAAAGTCTGGCGGGTGGGCTCGTCGAAGCGCTCCACCAGGTAAGCCATAGTGGTTGTGATTCGAGTGCGGCGCCATCGCTGCGCAAAGACGAAATAGCCCAGGAGGAACGTCAGCGCATTTCCAATGTAGAGCAAAACGATGACAACGCCGTCGCGATAAGCAATGCCGGCCGCTCCGGTGAAGGTCCAGGCGCTGAAACCGCTCATGAAGCAGCTCAGTCCCGCTACCAGCCAGGGAATGCGGTTGCCCCCTTTGAAGTAATCCGAAGCGCCCTTGTTGAAGCGCATGAAGATAAACCCGATGCTCACCATGGCCAGCATGTAGAGAACGATAATGATAAAATCCAGCGGGTTCGCGGTCTTCATGAATTACTCCAATGAATGGGTGGTAAAACCTCTAATTGACAATGCCGTTCTGATGGCCGGCAAAAACGAATGATCAGCAAAACTTTCCGAATAACACTTTGACCGACGTTGATGATAAGGAGCTGATGATAAGGCTTCGCTCAACTCTCTAACGCCGCGCGCATCCATTGGATGAAGTGCGGTAATGCAATCTCCGGATCAGGGATGTGCGGGTGCCAGCGCTTCTCCCATTCCAGGGAAACAAATCGCTGGTAGCCTTGTTGGCGGAGCAGCGCAACCAATTCGTGAGCGGGAAAATCGCCTTCTCCAATGAGCACCGGGTTCCAGGGTTCGCTCGACAGAGCGCCATCGATCCGGTGAGCATCCTTGATGTGCACGTGGCGCACGACTGACGCAACCCGCGACCAGCCGTCGCCCAGTTCTTCGCCAAATTCCGAGTAGGCATTCAGCGGATCCCACAATATGCCGGTGTTGGCGCAATCGGCGGCACGCAGCACGCTCATGGTCTCAGAACCGCGCGCGAATTCGCCGTGACTTTCAAGCCAGACTTCGACACCCGCGGGCCGTGCGAATTCCGCGAGCTGATGAATTCCATCGGCGACCCAGGCAGCCGTCGAAGGCAAATCTGCTCCCGGCTGCACTCGGTCTCCAAAGACGCGAATGCCCGGCGCTCCAAGCGAGAAGGCGAGATCTACCATCGCGCGGCCCATCTCCAGCGACTGCAGACGCCGACTCTCTTCCGGAAAATGAAAAAAGCAGCTTGTATCCACGCAGGGAATTTTGAGTCCAATAGAAGCAAGCCGGTCGCGCGTCTGCTTCAGTCCTGATCCGCTCAACTCGGGTAGCTCCCAAAGACGATCGCTATCCTCTATAAAGCGCAACTCGATGCCGTCATAGCCGAGCGCATGGGCTTGCTCGATCACGGTTGTCATCGTCCACGAGGGGCAGGCGAGAGTAGAAAAACTAATTTTCATCATTAAGTCATCCGGTCGAGCATCGCCGCAGTTACTTGATTCTCCACCGGCTCACCGGAGAAAAACCGTTGAATGTCCGAGAGAATCACAGAGGCAATCGCATGACGCACAGATCGCGATATAGCGCCCACATGCGGAGTGAGAATGGCGCCCTCCGCCCTTCGCAGCGGATGGCGCACGGGCAACGGTTCAAGCGGATCGGTCACATCGAGCGCGCAGCACAACCGGCCACGAAGAACCATTGACGTGAGGGCATCTAGATCGATAATTCCTCCGCGAGCAACATTGATGATCGCCGCTCCCTTGGGCAACAACCGCAGCCGCTTGCGATTCAGCAACCCAGCCGTCTCACCGGTCAGGCCGGCAGCAAGGATAAGAAACTTCGAGGCGGTAAGAACTTCTTCCAAGGTCGCGAAGCGTACCAACGGAGGAGCAGTGGCGGGATCAAGATATGGGTCATGCAACAGGAGTCGAGTACCGAAAGGCAACAGGAGCTCTTGAATGGCGCGCCCGATCCGTCCAAAACCAATCATTCCCACTTCGCGGCCGAGAATAGTCTGCTGGTCGCCCCCGGAAAGATGCATCTGCTCATAAATATCATTCGAAGGGCGGCGCAGAAGTTCGCGATAGCGATCCACATCTCGAGCAAGATAGAGAAGAAAAGTGACCGCCAGCTCGGCAACGTGGCGGGCCATCGGATCGGATGCATTGGTAATCACCAGGCGTTCGAAGAGCGGGCGCGCAAAATGCGTCTTGACGCTGCCCCCACAATGCGAAATCACGCGCAATGAAGGCGCCCAATCCAAAAGTTCTTCAGGAAAAAACGGCGGGCTGTCCCATGTGGTGATAAGCGCTTCAGCACTGCGCAGAGCCTTCCGCAATGCGGGCGTCACGGTGCGTGCCGGATTACGTTTCCAATCAGTCACCTGCGTCAGGCGGCTCACGAGTCCGGCGTCGAAGAACGATTCGAAGAGAATGGCATTGGAAGAGACAAGGGCAATCGGCCTGGCGGCTTTTTTATTCACAGTGATGCGCCCCTCGCCGATTCTCCGCCGTCTTCCGCAGTTTTATCCATTATGCTCCTCATATCTAAACCGCAGCCATATAACTATGCCGAACCGTCGCGACGACTTCCCTCACCGGTGTGCGCCAGATTTCATCGTTGAATATCTCCACTTCAATGGGGCCGCGGTATCCAGCTACTTCCGCGGCGCATCGCAGGCGGCGGAGTTCGATCACGCCCTGGCCCATCATCCCGCGGCTCATCAGCAGGCTGTTGGTTGGAACCATCCAGTCAGATACATGAAATGCAAAAATGCGCCGGCCCGCACGCGCAATCTCTACGTACACTTGCGGATCCCACCAGACGTGGTATGCGTCCACGACCACACCGACGGTAGCCGTGTCAAATTGCTCGGCAATTTGGTTGGCTTGATTCAGAGTGACGATAACGGAGCGCTCGGCGGCATACATGGGATGCAGCGGCTCAATGCCCAGGCGAACTCCACACTGGCGCGCATGGTCGACAATGTGGCTGATTCCCTCCACAACAATCGCGCGGGCCGCATCAAGATCACGATCCGGCGCGGGGCCGCAAACCAGCACAATCAAATCAGTTCCAATCGCAGCTGCTTCGTCGATCGCGTGCAGATTATCTTCCACTCGCAGTCTTCGCTCGCCGGCAGTAGCAGCAGGAAAAAATCCTCCGCGGCAAAGACTGGAAACGCGCAAACCGGCGTCCTGAATAATCCGGGCAGCCGTGGCGACGGGTCCAATCTTGTGCCGCCACGCGCCGATCCATTCGATATCCTCGGCCACGCAAGCATCCACGGTTTCCTTGAGCGTGTAATTCTCCGTAGTAATCTGATTCAGACTTAGACGAGAGAGTTCCGGCATGGTCATCGTGTGCTGCCTCCATAACCGCGGCTGATCAAGAATGAAAAGTGAATCTGCACCAGGCTCCCTCAGGACTCCATTGTCAATGGAGAAATATCCTCCCACTTGCGCTCTCTCCATGACCGCAAACCAGCTTGAGCCACTTGAATACCACGAGCAGCCTGCAGAAAGTCATGCGGAAATGGTGCATCTTCCAGCACATGCCTGAGATACATCTCCCATTGAATCTTGAAGGCGTTCTCATACTTCTCCGTGGCCCAAATCTTCTGCCAGCCTTCGAGGTATTTATTTTCGTCCGGTGCGTCAGGATTCCATTGCGCGCGCGGCGTCGCAGCTCTCAGCTGAATTTCACATTCGCGTAGTCCAGCCACGGCACTCCCTTGATCGCCGTCAACCTGCAGCATCAACAATTCATCGCGATGCACGCGCGTGCACCATGACGAATTCAACTGCACGATAACCCCTCCCTCTAGCCGAAAGGTCGCGTAGGCCGCATCATCCGCAGTAGCAACATAGGCTGCCCCTTTTTCATCCACGCGTTCCGGAATATGTGTTGCAGCCAGGCACGACACCGCAGTTATTGGGCTGAAAAGACCATCCAGAACATACTGCCAGTGCGGAAACATATCCAGAATGATTCCTCCGCCATCCTCCTTCCTGTAGTTCCAGGAAGGTCTCTGCGCAGCCTGCGGCCCACCCTCAAATACCCAGTAGCCAAACTCACCCCGCACTGAAAGAATGCGTCCTAAAACACCACTTTGAATCAGGCCCTTGAGTTTAAGCAAGCCGGGGAGGAATAACTTATCCTGCACAATGCCATGTTTAAGTCCGGCCGCAGTCGCGATCCGGGCCAGTTCCACGGCTTGCTCAAGGTCATCGCCAAGCGGCTTTTCGCAATAGACGTGCTTTCCGGCAGCCAATGCTTTGCGCACCGCATCGGGACGAAGCGAAGTTGCCTGCGCATCAAAGTAAATGATGTTTTCGGGATCAGAGAGGCATTCATCGAGACTGGTGCTCCAGCGATCGATCTCATATCTGCGCGCCAGCTCCGTCAATTTATCCGCATTGCGGCCAAGCAGGACCGGGTCCGGCAAAAACTGGCGGCCGTCGCTTAGTTTTACCCCTCCCTGCCGGCGAATGGCAACGATAGACCGCTCCAAATGCTGATTCGTGCCCATGCGTCCAGTGACGCCATTCATGATAATCCCTATTTTTTGCACGGATTAAGCCCTCCAGATAGATAGCTTCGCTCTCCAAAAAGAGCCTAGTTCACAGCTTTCATCAAGCTACATAAGAATGAATTGACAACGTTCTGAATACTGTAAATGGTATCACAATTAAAATCATAGAATGGTCGGATTCTTGAGCCTCAACTGCTGGTCGGACAGGTCGAAATGAAAAACCGATAGAGCCCTATCGAAAATAATGCAATGTACGTTGGGCCTAGTTAGTAACCCGCTCTCTGACACCGCATTCTCGCCGTGCTTTCATCGCATTTTCGACGTCATACTTAGTGTACTAGGATCCAGTTTTGCGCGTCTAGTATGTTTATATACAATATAACTCGTTCATGACCTGATCGAAGAAGCTATACCTTGTTCTTCGACTTCTGGATACTAACTAAGAGGAAAGCTTTGGAAGTTACTGCCTTCAATGAGAGACGCGGAAATTGTTCTGCACTACAGTGCTCATCGAGTAACCAATGGGAGCACAAGCAATTCAATTCCTTTTATCGATCGAATCGCGCCAGGCTTGAAGAGCCTAATTTATATGCCGGCTTATCATAGATGCTCGTGGCCAGGTAGATGTCGTAATCTGTTTTGGTAACTTTAATAATCCGCCGCGCACCAATCTGCAGAACGGGAGATGTTTCTTATGGATCGAAGAGAGTTTTTGAAAACCAGTGCAATGTTCTCGGCTGGCAGCTTAATAGGGAGCAATTCCATTCAGTCCCACAGCGAAGACGCAAAGCGAATCACGATCCGCACGCTTTCGGCAGATGGAGTCAAGACGCGCCTTGCAGAACGGGAGCTCCTGAGCGGACTGCGCGCTTTGAAATCGCCCGGCATCATTGTCGAAGCCACCGATGGTGGCACAGCGTTTGAGATTACTCTGACTGTCGATGCCTCTCGTTTCAAGCAAACTGAAGAGTATGAGATCGCACGCACAAGCCGCGGTACAGCATTCCACGCAGCCAGTGAGCAGGCTCTTCTTTATGCCGTATTCGACTTCCTGGAGCGGCAAGGCATGGTCTTCGGCATCGATGGCGCGATGGCGCCGATCCGGCCCCCTGACGGATTGCATCTACCCGAACAGGGTCTGCCGTGGAACGCTTCACCGCGTTTTGCCGTGCGAGGGTTGTTGCCATGGCCGGATTTTCTTAACTGCATCAGCGTTTATAACGACGAGGATTTCAAGGCATATTTTGCTGCCATGTTACGCATGCGCCTGAATATGTTTGGCATGCATGTTTACACAGAGAATATTCCCCGACCCATGGCGGAATCGTATCTGTCTTTCGAGTTTGCCGGCGTTGGTCATCGTGCGGCGCTGGAAGATACGACGATGGAATCGTGGGGCTATCTGCCGCAGAGAACTTCGACATTCAAGATGGGTGCGGCGCGATTCTTTGATACCGACACGTTTGGAGCCGATGCGACGCGGTTAGGCGCGGATACTTGGGACATTGCCAGGCGCACGACGACTATGCTGCGTAAGGCCTTCAACTTTGCCGAAGAGCTCGGCATCCGCACCGGAATCGGGTTTGAGCCGTATCAGAATCCAGTAGAGATTGTGCGCGCCCTTCCTTCTGAAGCGCTGTCCTATCCCGAAGGTTTTATTGAGTCCAGAACAGCACGCGACTTGTTGGAGCACAGATTGGCTGACTTGCTGGAGCGGTATCCCATGGTCGATTATGTATGGCTGTGGCAGGATGAGCGCGCAAACTGGGATAGCCGAAAGAAAAACGTGCCGCTATCGATTACTCCTTTCGCGCAGGCACATGACTTTCTCAAGCGTCATGCACCCCAAAAGCGGCTCGTGTTGGCCGGTTGGGGCGGAGTTACCCACAACTTTGAATCTCTGCATCAGCGGTTGCCTGAAGATATCGTCTTCTCTGCATTGAGCGACTCGCTTGGCTGGGATTCGGTGAATGAGGCCTTCGGCAAATTAGGCGTACGTGATCGCTGGCCGATTCCCTGGCTCGAGGACGATCCGTCCATGTGGTTTCCTCAGTTTCGCGCAAGTCGCTTCGAGTCGGACATGAAGCGCGCGCATGATTTCGGATGCCAGGGAATCCTCGGCATTCATTGGCGTCATCGCATCGTCGATCCAACCGCGACCTTCTTGACCCGTGCTTGTTGGGACCGTGAGTTGACCGCGCCCGATCATTATCGTAGTTTCTGCGCGGCTCAAGCCTCGGGAGACCGAGCCGAAAAGCTCGCCACTCTGTTTGATAGCTGCGATCGCGATCATGCTATCTCGTCCACATTTCTGGGCACCTATGACAAAGAGGGTTTCGCCGATCGTAATGAAGTAACCGGCGACTACGCCGAAGCCTTCAATTATGTGGAAACTGAACCGGAACTTGCGGTTCTGCCCAGGCAGAGCAAGACTGCTGACCATTTTCGACAATTAGCATCGCAGGCACCCACGGCCTTGGAGCGCGATCGCATCGCATACTTCGCTGGCTTTGTCGGCCTCATGGTTCCCTACTGCGACGCGCTCGAGACAGCACACAAACTTGACCAGGTGTTGAAACATGCAGTCGAGTTGAGAGCCGCAGACAGGCTGGGGGATGCTCGGGCGGATGTTGTGCAGCACGGCATTCCGCTGTGGCTTGCCATGGCCCCAAATGTGCGCGCCGCTATGCTTGAATTTCAACATATAATTGCCACGCGCAATGATCTCGGGCAGCTCGCGTCCATGCAGAACAAGTTAGTGCGCATAGCACTTGAACGGCTTCGGCTTTCCATCAAGGAGTTTGTCGACGAACTGCCTCCAGAGATGGAACAGGCATATGCGCTAGCCATTGCCCCGGAAAAAGGAGTGCCAACCCGTTTGTTTATTCCAACGCGGCCGTCTTTGCTTAAACCCGGTGAAGAACTTCGCATCTTCATCCTCGCCCCTGGGTTGGAAGAGGGCAGTGCCGTGACTTTGCATACGCGCCGCCAGGGTACTCTGCGTTGGGAATCAATCGCCGCGGTTCATGCAGGACGCGATGTTTACGCCGCGCATCTTGGACCGTTCAACGTGGCAGATCAAGGCATCGAATACTACGCATCGGCGATCGCCGGAACACAGCTTCTCTGTGACCCGCCAGAAGCGCCAGCCAACGTTTACATGCTGAATCTGTTGTCGTGAATTAATTTGTCACAGCCGCTGAGAGAAGTAGAATGACACTCTGCCGGAGTATCACCGTCGACTTTTCATTTTGTTGTTATGCATTCCCTGCGCCGTATGCGTGATCCGCGCTTGCATCCATCGCAATACACAATGCGGCAACGTCTCCAATTTTTTCACCGAGCATCGCGGGCACCACCCGGCAAACCGCCGCCGCGGGTCCCAGCGCTTCTCTGCGCATCGATACTCTGGCCGGTCCCAGAATCAGTTCACCAAGCCGCACCGCCAGCCCACCAATAACAATGCATTCCGGATTCAGAATATCGACTAATATAGCCAGGGCCTCGCCCAGCTTTCTGCCGCTCATCCTCACAATGCTTCTCGCTATGGCATCTCCAGCCTGGGCCGCCAGTCCAACATCCCGTGCACTCACGCTGCCACTTTCAAATTTTTTCAGAAGCGCAGTCTTTCGTCCGCCTCGTTGCGCCACCCTGAGAGCGCGTTCAGCAATCTGCGCCATCCCCGCTCCGCTCGCCCAGGCTTCTACTGAACCCGCTTTGTTATATCCGACAGGACCGCCGCGCGTCAGGCGCACGTGGCCGATCTCGCCTGCCATATGATTAGCGCCGCAATATAAGCGATCGTTAATGATGATTCCCGCTCCAAGACCCGTACCCAACGTAAGGAAAACCATGTTGTGATATCCCCGTCCCGCACCGAAACGATGTTCAGCAACAGCACCCGCATTTGCGTCGTTTTCCAGGCTGGTTCGACATCGGAATTCACTGGTCAGAATCTCCACTATTGGAATATCAATCCAGGTGGGAAGATTGGGAGGCGCTTGAACTACACCTTTGTTCCGGTCCAGTGGTCCGCCACAGCTAATGCCAATTCCCACGAGCGCCTGCATCGTCGCACTCTGTCCTGCTAACATCGCGTGCATTGCAGTTTTGATTTCGCTTATTGCTGGTTCTGATCCCCGTTCCGGCAACGTCGGAAACTCGATGCGCTTGAGTATTTCTGGCGGCGACGATGAAAGCACGACAGCGGTTTTGGTGCCGCCGATATCCACTCCTGCCCAAAGTTTCCGATGCATTGATTCCCTTTCTTCAAACATGCAGCGCAGTCCAATTCAGTTTCACCCGCCGGCGCTCTGATGGTCAATTCCGTATCGGCGCTTCAACCATGAGATCACGACGGGTATTGATGAATTACTCGTCTTGCCGACTTAAGATGGTTTAAGGCGGACATGTACGCTGCAGCGGGCTGGAACGATTGCCTGAAGTTGCAACTCAATCTGCTGCAACAGCCACTTATTGTCCGCCGGACCAAGCGATAAATCGAATCCAGCGGTCTTTTAATTTCGCATTATTTTCAGCCTGTAATCGACTCTTTCAAGCGTTAGAGGTGGAAGAGTGGGTATTGCCTAGGGCACGCCATGGCCGGTAGACTGGTGATGGCAGGGTGGACGATGGGTTTAGCCCGCTAACCCGATCAACCATCGCCCGAGGGGGCGCAGAACCGCCTGGGATGAAGTACTTTCCTGCATAGAAAGCCGTCGTCTATCGTTCCAGGGCTAAGCGGACGGTGGGGAGAAGCGAATAAGGCAAGCCTGCGTCCTGCAGTCAGTGGTAGGAAAAGAATCAAACAAGCGGAGAGGTGGCAGAGCCCGGTTGAATGCACCTGACTCGAAATCAGACATAGTCGCAAGGCTATCGGGGGTTCGAATCCCTCCCTCTCCGCCATCTATATTTAGAATCAATGACTTACGAGATGAGAACCGGCAATACCATTAAACTTCCCCGCAAATTTGCGAGATTCTATATTGCAATGGAAAAGGAGAGCGCTCTCCGTCGGGAGCCATATACGCCGTTATGTCGGCACTTCTCTGATGACAGTTTAGGCAGTTCCCATTCATCGCGGTGTGAAACGGGAGTGATTTGACTTTTCGGCGAGAAGCACGATCCGCGCAGGATCTGGCAGTAGCTATTTCGAAGAGGCTGTTGCAAATTCCAGGCTCTCCCAACGGTACCGTAGCCCGGGGCCAAAGCGATAGCTTTCAAAGTCTCCGGCGCAGAAACGGTAATAGGTGCAGTGTAAAGCTGCTCCGTCCCGCCTATCGGATAGATGGGCGTAGTTCCGTCAGTGGTGTAGTAGATTACCGCGCCTGCGGTGGTATCGCTGATGGTAACCGTCTGGACCCCGGTATAGGTCCCACTTGCAGGGCTGACGGTTGGCTTGGCTGTGGCAGTTCCATAAGGATACGTCGCCGAGCTCGGCTGGCCGGGCTCAGCGTAACCATTCACAACCGCGATGGCCTCCAATGTCTGAGTGGCCCCTGCGTGGTCGACATTCACGCCGGTGCTGCCGACGTACAGAGTCGATGCGGTCGTCGGCGCCGTTCCGGTGGCGCCATTGGTCAGGGTGTAGTAGATAGTCGCCCTTGCGGAAGTTGGCGTGCTGATCCCCACATAGGTCGTCTTATTCGTAAGCACCTCGGCAGGCGGGGTAAAGACAGGCGGAGTCACCACCGTGCTCGGCATCGTGATTTGAATTGTGCTCGAAGCCCGGCCTGTGGCGTTTGTGGAGTAGAGCTTATACTCCTGCGTTTCAGCGGGAGTAACCGTCACACTCCCGGTGTTCACACCCGAACCATCCCCGTTGGCTGTCAGCCTGAGCGGACCAATGTTATCAATGTAATCGTAGGTATCGCCGCTTACGCTCAAATTGAAAGTGATGGCGTCTCCGGGCTGCACGTTCGTCAGCGGGTTCGAGTTTGAATCCGTCGCCATAAAGCTGTTGATCACCGGCAAGGTTCCGGGATAATCGGTTTGCCGAAATTGCATCCACTCTCGGATACTCGGGAGTCATCTCAATTACATCGAAATCGGCCGCTGTGAAGAAACGCGTTAGTAACTCAAGGTGGTTATCTAAGAGTGATTGCAATTGATATAGTACGGGGATTTAATGTCGCCACACAAATTTACTCACACATTTGCGTTACAAGAAACATGGGGTATTTTCTTAGCTCCATCCTTTGTCTCTTATGGTGTAACATAACGCATCGTAAGTTACACAGCATCTTCAATAACTCGGCCTCCCGGCACCGGGTGGGGGATACAGAGTCACAGTTCCATGCTAGTGTTCAACCGAGTCAGGATGGCAGAGATAACAATGATTCGAGCGGCGAATGCCGCGGCTTGATACCCCCTCAGCCACCCGTAGTTCCATCGTGTTATTAGGACGTCCCTGCCAAAACAATCAAAATGCGGGGATTCCAGTGACGCTCTGCCCGAGGATCAGCCCGTGAATGTCATGGGTGCCCTCGTAGGTCTTCACACTTTCAAGATTCATCATGTGGCGCATGATCGGATAGTCGTCGGTAATTCCCGCCGCGCCCAGAATATCCCTCGACATGCGGGCGCATTCCAGCGCCATCCAGACGTTATTCCGTTTGGCCATGGAGATATGCTGGAACTGAACCTTGCCCGCGTCTTTCAGGCGCGCAACTTGCAGGCAGAGCAACTGCGCCTTGGTAATCTCCGTGATCATCCATGCCAGTTTGTCTTGTATCAGTTGATGAGAGGCGATCGGCTGGCTGCGAAACTGTTTGCGCTCCTTGGCGTACTGAAGCGCGGTGTCATAACAAGACATAGCCGCGCCGATCGCTCCCCAACTGATTCCATAGCGCGCCTGAGAGAGGCACATCAGAGGTGATTTCAGCCCGCCGGATAAGGGCAGAATGTTGTCCGCCGGGATCCGAACATCGGCAAGCGACAACCCCGAGCTGACGGACGTACGCAAAGACCACTTGCCGTGAATCTCGCTTGCTGCAAATCCGGGACGGTCGGTCTCGACAAGAAAGCCACGAATGTCTCCGTTCTCATCGTCGAGCTTGGCCCATACGACGGCGACGTCGGCTATCGAGCCGGAGGTAATCCACATCTTGTCGCCGCTGAGACGGTAGGTGTCCCCGTCTTTCCGGGCGCGGGTGCGCATGCCGGCGGGGTTGGAGCCGAAGTCCGGTTCAGTGAGTGCAAAGCAGCCGATCTTCTCTCCGGTCGCCAGTTTCGGCAGCCAGAAGTTTTTCTGCTCGTCCGAGCCGAAGGTCAAAATCGGAAACATCACCAGGGCCGACTGCACGCTCACAAAACTGCGGATGCCGGAGTCGCCGCGCTCCAATTCCTGCATAAGCAGGCCGTACTCGACATTACTGATCCCAGGGCAGCCGTAGCCGTCGATGGTGGCGCCAAAGAAGCCCATCTGGCCCATGGGTTTAACCAACTCCCGCGGAAACCGGCCGGCACGGTTGCACTCCTCGATGATGGGTATGACGTTGTCCTCGACAAAGGAGCGGGTAGTGTCGCGCACCAGCCGTTCGTTCTCCGTGAGCAAGGAATCGAACTCGATGAAATCAACTCCCTGGAACTTGAATGCCATCTGGTCTCCTGACTTACCGTTCCCGAATCTGCCGCTGAATTCAAGCAGGCTGAATCAATTTTGGTTACGTCTCGATATCGAAGCGGACTCCCTGTGCCAACGGAAGCTCGGTCCCATAGTTGATTGTGTTAGTGGCGCGGCGCATGTACTGCTTCCACGCGTCGGAGCCAGACTCCCGGCCGCCACCAGTCTCTTTCTCTCCCCCGAAGGCTCCGCCGATCTCCGCCCCGGATGTACCAATATTGACGTTGGCGATTCCGCAATCGGAGCCGGCAGCAGACAGGAAGAGTTCGGCTTCGCGCAAGTCGTTAGTGAAGATAGAAGAGGACAGTCCCTGCGGCACGTCGTTGTGAATTCGAAGTGCGTCTTTGAAGTTGCCGTATTTCATCACGTAAAGAATGGGTGCAAATGTCTCACGCTTGGCCACAGCGGCTTCGGGGGAGGTTTCAACGAGCGCCGGCCTGACAAAGAACGCCTCGGGCGCCCTATCCTCAAGCACACGCTCGCCGCCCATCACCAATGCTCCTCCACTTCGCGCCTCATCCAGCGCGCTCTGCATCGCAACATAGGCTTGCCCGTCAATCAGCGGCCCTACGAGCGTATCGCCATCGCGGGGATCGCCCACAATTACAGATGCGTATACCTGTTTCAGCTTTGGCATGAGCGAGTCATAAATCGCTTCGTGCACAATAATTCGGCGAAGCGTAGTACACCGTTGGCCCGCTGTTCCCATTGCAGAGAAAGCGATGGCGCGGAGCGTCAGATCGAGGTCTGCCGTGGGACAAACAATCGCGGCATTGTTGCCGCCCAGTTCGAGGATGGCGCGGGCGAAGCGGCTTGCAAGGCGCGGCGCCACTTTGCGCCCCATTGCAGTTGAGCCTGTGGCAGAAACGAGTGGGACAAGTGGATTGTCCACAATCTGCTCGCCCAGCGCCACGCCGCCGATCAAGAGCGCAGATAACCCTCTGGGAACACCGCCAAACCTGGCTGCCGCCCGCTGAAAGATTGCATGCGTCGCGAGGGCCGTAAGAAGCGTTTTTTCCGACGGCTTCCAGACCACCGCATCGCCGCATGCCAAGGCAAGCGCGGCATTCCACGCCCAAACGGCAACCGGAAAATTGAAAGCGGAAATCACCCCCACAACCCCCAGCGGATGCCAGGCTTCCATCATCCGGTGTGCGCCTCGCTCGGATGGGAGCGTAAGGCCGGAAAGCTGTCGCGATAGACCCGCGGCAAAGCCGCAGATGTCGATCATCTCCTGCACTTCCCCGCGACCTTCAGAAAGAATCTTTCCCGTTTCCAGGGTGACCAACCGTCCCAGGGCAGGAAGATTTTCGCGCAATTCTTCTCCGAGTATCCTTACAAGTTCTCCGCGTTTCGGAGCCGGAACCATCCGCCACTCCAGGTGTGCGTGGTGCGCCGTCGTGATCGCTGCGGCGGCTTCGTCGGAATTGGTTTGACGAATTCTGGCGATCACTTCTCCGGTGATAGGGGTGTGGACGGAAAGATCGCCAGAGGGCCCAACTTCGACCCCAAGCTCTTCCAGAAGCAGCAGAGCTTCTTGTTGAATCGAAGTAACGAGGTTAGTTGTCATAAGATCACCCTCGGGTAGTGGGATGTAGGCCAGGCTACGGGTTCATCGGCCATCTGCTGTCCCAAGTTGAATACACTCTTCGAGAATGTCAAGCGCAATATCCGCTTCCTGCTTGCTGATAAGCAATGACGGACAAAGCCGGATGCTCGTCTCACCGCAGCCAAGCAACAGCAGACCATTTTGAAAGGCAAGATCAACAATCCGGTCGCGCAAAACTGAAACAGGATTGCGCGTCTCTTTGTCCTCGACCAGTTCAATCGCAAGCATGAGTCCGCGGCCACGAGCATCACCGACGTTCGGATACTTCTTCACCCAGCTCTTGAGGCGCGCCAATATCGCGGCGCCGATGGTCACGGCGTTCTGCAAGCCTTCGCGTTCCAGGATGTCGATGGTGACCAGAGCCGCAGAGATTGAGATTGGATTGCCGCCAAACGTACTGGCATGCGAGCCGGCCACCCAATCCATCACTTCGGCGCGGGCCATGCACACCCCGAGCGGCATTCCCGATGCGATCCCTTTGGCGATGCAAACGATGTCGGGCTGCACGCCGGAGTGCTCAATGGCCCACCATCTTCCGGTTCTGCCGGCCCCCGACTGAACTTCATCGGCGATGAGCAAGATGCCGTGCCGGTCGCAGATGCGACGGATCTCCTGGAGAAAGATGTCAGGTGCGACGATGTACCCACCCTCACCCTGAATCGGTTCCAGAATGATTGCGGCAACCTCCTCCGGTGGCAGCGTGGTTTTGAACAGTTTCTCTTCGACAAAACGCGCACACGCAAGCCCCAGTGCCTCTTCGGTCGGGAGCGCAGCGTTGCACCCGCGATAGGCATTCGGATATTGGATATGTGTAATGCCGGGCACGAATGGAGCGAACCCGCGCTTCTGCTGAATCTTTGAGCCGGTAAGCGAGAGTGCTCCCATCGTGCGTCCATGAAAGCTGCCGTAGAAGCTGATGATCTGCTGCCGTCCGGTGTGGTAGCGCGCAAGCTTCAGTGCGCATTCAACCGCTTCTGCGCCTGAGTTGCCAAAATAGACACGATGTGGACCAGGCATGGGAGCGATAGCCGACAGACGCTCCGCCAGCGCAGGCATTTGCGCGTAATAAAAATCGGTGCCGGACATGTGAATCAATTCGGCGCACTGGTTCTGGATAGCCTTCACGACCTCAGGATGACAGTGACCGGTAGAGTTCACCGCGATTCCCGCAGTGAAATCGAGAAACAGGTTGCCGTCGACATCTTCAATCCAGGCTCCTCGACCGCGCTTGACAGCCAGGGGATAGCCGCGGGTATAGCTCGGCGAGATCAGGCGCTTATCCGCCTCGATCATCTTCTGTGCAAGCGGACCGGGCAGAGAAGTAACCAGTCTGGGACCGAACTGGGACCTATCCGTGGCTTTCTCAAAGTCGGCGGAATGCGTGGCGATCATGGGGAATCCTCCTCGGGCGCAGCATTGAAAGAGTGACTTTTTGCGGTCGGAGCATCGCCTACTGCGGTGAGGCAGTGGGGGGACGCGATACGCTGGAGCGCGGCTTTGCTGGAGTGGATGTGGAGCTAGTCGCCAAAAAGCCCGGGCCGGGCTTGGCTGGGTGGCACGTCAATCGTGGACATGGAATGCGCGCCATGGCGGCGTCTGTTCATCTCGAAGTTGGAGGTGCAATCGTTGGGCATAGGGGGAGGCCGCCGTCAGG
The DNA here is from genome assembly GCA_049515455.1 of Occallatibacter sp. Lineage (GTDB taxonomy): Bacteria > Acidobacteriota > Terriglobia > Terriglobales > Acidobacteriaceae > Telmatobacter. Next base: position 30,261 of record JBEKUB010000010.1, on the reverse strand, counting down.
TCTGGATTCTAGCATTTTGGCCATTCGTCTGCAATAGTTTCGTGCCAAGGCCCTATTAGGCTTCGCTCCTGACTAAAGGCTGTTTCGCGACCTGGCTTTGAAAGGGCACGGCTTCAGCCGTGCCACTGGAAACCAGGAAAAACGCGGGCTTTAGCCCCTGAGGGAACGCCCCGTTAGAAATGGAACTAAATCAGAGGTCTCTTAGGCTCTACAAGATCTTCTTCCCAAATGCCGAGCAAATGAGTTCCGTGGCAAGGTCTGCAGTGCGGTTCCGCTCGTCGAGAATTGGATTCACTTCGACCAGTTCAAAGCTGAGAATGCCACCGTGATCGGCGAGAATCTCCATCGCCAGATGCGCCTCACGATAGGTGGCCCCGCCCGGAACAGGAGTTCCCACCCCCGGGGCCTCTTCGGGATCAACCCAATCCATATCCAGCGACACGTGATAGCCCGCAGTCCCGGCGCTGGCGATTTGGATAGCTTTCTCCATCACCGCTCGCATGCCGAGTTCGTCGATGTCCCGCATCGTAAAGGCCATCACGCCCGCGCGGCGAATGTTCTCGCGTTCGCCAGGATCCACATCTCGTATACCGACCAGGGCCGCATGTTGCGCAAGCACTTTCGGTGACCAACCCAACAGATGGCTCAATGCCTCAGGACCCATTCCCAACACCGCTGCCAACGGCATGCCGTGCACGTTTCCGGAATCGGACGTCTGAGGCGTATTGATGTCGGAGTGAGCGTCGATCCAGATCAGACCGATTGCCTGCTTCAGGGCGCGAAAGTGCTGGGCCACTCCCGCAACAGTGCCTGCAGCCACAGAGTGGTCTCCGCCCACCACCAGTGGTATTGCAAGACGCTTCAGCGCCTCGCTTACGTAGCCTGCGACCAATTCATCGCTCTTGGCGATCGCGTTGAGAAAGCGGGCCCGGTCGTCACCGCGATCTGCGATCTCAGCCACCGGAACCGCCACATTGCCGCGATCAGTTACGGTGTAGCCAAGCGCTTCGAGTTTCGTAGCCAGCCCCGCCACGCGCAGGGCTGAGGGACCCATATCCACGCCTCGGCGCTGCTGGCCAAGATCAAGTGGTGCTCCGATAATCTCAATCTCTCTGCCGGAACTTTTCATGGGATGTGCACTCCATCTCGCATTCGAACTAATCAACATCTACGACGCCCCACCCCTCCCCGGCAAGGACGGAATGGGAAGCTCCTTCTCTAATCGGCGCCCTCCGCTCAAGTGAATGATGCGGATCTACTCAGGCTTGCCAGTGTAATGCTCCTGGTGATGAACCTTGGCGTGGTCTTCCAATGACTCCAGGTGGGTAATTACTTCCGCGGGCATTTCCAACTCAATCGGCAGGCGCTCTTCAAGAATTGTTGCCAATCCGTGGGCCTTGCTCACGGATGTTTGCCGGGGAAACAGCAAATGCACTTCAATAATCTGGCGGCGACCAGTGGTCCTGAAGCGTACGCCGTGGTATTGAATCTTGAGATCTGAACAGATTGCATCCAGCCGCCCGCGAATCTTTCGGCCGGCGGCAGGGTCTGAATAGTCCAGCAACCCAACTGCGGAGCGCCACACCAGACGGCCTCCTGACCAGAGAATGTTTGCTGCCACCGCAATGGCCACTAGCGGATCGAATGGCTGCCAGTGGGTCAGGAGCACCAACCCCAACCCTCCCACAACGCCGAAGCTGGTCAAACTGTCGGTCAATACGTGTTTGCCGTCGGCTTCAAGAATCAGCGAATGAGTGCGGCGGCCAACGCGCAACAGATAGTAGCCCAGAGCTGCGTTAAGGATTCCTGCCGCCAGAATCAACAGTACCCCATCGCCCAGATGTTGCAATTGCAACCCTGCAATCCACTCGCGAATCGATTCGTAAAGAATCGTGATCGCGGCAATCACAATCAAGGCGCCCTCGAATCCAGCAGAGAAAAATGCGATGCGTTCATAACCATAGAGGAAGTGAAGGGAGGCAGGCTTCGCGCTCAGGCGAAGGCTGAAGCTGGCAAATCCCACGGCAATCACGTGAATCACTGACTCGGCAGCATCGGAGAAGACTGCGACCGAATGCGTCAGATAAAAGGCGAGCGTCTTGCCGAGCAGCATGGCCACGCCCATCAGCAGAGAGATACGCATCGCGAGTTGCGCGTCATGCATATCCAGTTCGTCCCGCCGTTCCGCTGAGCTTACCATTGTCATATCTCTCGAGGACGGAATTGCCGACTACATCGGTAACTTCTATAGTAAACAGGAGGCCGAATGAGTTCATATCTCGCAGATAACATTGAGTCCGCGCAGCAGATGCTGGGGGAGCTTGTCGTCTTGGATGCACCGGTGTCCAAGGCAGCCGATGCGATTGCAACCGCGCTTCTGGCTGGAAATAAACTGCTGGCCTGTGGCAATGGTGGCAGCGCGGCGGATGCCTCTCACATGACCACGGAGTTTGTCTGTCGCTTCAATCGCGATCGCAAACCCTATCCGGCAATCTCACTCGCTGCGCATGGCGGAGATATAACAGCAATTGGAAACGATTATGCGTTTGACGATCTCTTCGCTCGCCAGGTTGAATGCTTCGGGAAAAAAGGCGACGTATTGTGTGCGTTTACGACCAGCGGCCAGAGCGAAAACGTGCGACGAGCCTTGATTGCCGCAAAAAAAGCCGGCGTCGTTTCGATCGCCTTTCTCGGTCGGGATGGCGGCCGCTGCACCGGCATTGCCGATATCGAGTTGATAGTTCGGAATCCCTCCGCAGCCCGCATCCAGGAGGGGCACAAACTGCTGCTTCACACGATTTGCGAAATCGTCGAGGAACGCCTGCAGGCGCAGGAGAAGTAATGTTTCAAGGCACCGGCGAGCCGAGTTCCGTGTAATCCGAGGTCACCGGTCATTAGTTCTCAGCAATCCATGGCATTCTCGTATGGATTTCAAGTCGGTTATTCTTGATCGTCAGTGCACTCAAGTGCGGAGATCAACTTTTCCGCGGAACTTGCTGTACACGAAAACCTCGTAACAAATTGCAAGCACCATGCCGAAGCTCCACCAGGCCAGACCTACAGCAAGGGTGTGCGGGCCAGAGATTGCCCTGGCGAGGGTGATGTCGCGGTCAGAGCCGGTGGAAGCGGGGAGAAGCGTTGGATAAAGGCTCCAACAGGCGCCGGCCAGCATAAAGAACAGGTAGAGGCAGGAAGCGAGGAAGGCTTTGACAGGTTGGCCCTTGCGATTCAAAATCCAGATGCCAGCCATCGTAGCGACCACCCCCGCCGGAATGACGAAGGTAAATGGGTAATCAAAGTAGTTGTTCAATCCCACGGGACGCACGGTGATCGTGGCGACAAGACTGATGACCGTGACAGATGCAAGCAAAAGCCACAGCGGATCAACGATGCGCCTTGCACGCTGAGCCAGTTCTCCTGAAGTCTTGACGGTGAGCCAGAGAGCGCCATGAAGCGTAAGCGCCACCAGCGCCAGCACGCCGCCAATCACTGTGTACCAGTCCAGAATTCCGGGATGAATACCAGGCTGCCAATTCGTCCACAAGGGCAGAAAGAAGTAGCCGTCGGCCTGCAGAGGAACGCCGCGCAGGACATTGGCCAGCGCTGCTCCGAAAAAGACAGCGAGCAACGCGCTTGCGAGTCCAAAGACTCCGTCCAGCAGTGCGCGCCAGACCCCCACGTCGATGTGATTGCGCAGTTCCACGCTTACGCCGCGCAGGACGAGCAGCCAGAGAACGATCATCAGCGGCAGATAGAACCCACTGAACGCTGAGGCGTACAGAAGCGGAAAGGCGAAGTAAAGCGTTCCGCCGCCGGCCAGAAGCCAAACCTCGTTGCCGTCCCACACCGGACCAATGCTTCCGAGCGTGGCGCGGCGTTCGGCTTCTGTGCGCACCAGGAAAAGGTGAAGCACACCCACGCCCAAGTCGAAGCCGTCCAGCACCACGTAGCCCACGATCATCACGGCAACCAGCCAGAACCAGATAAAACCCATCATGGCGAACTTCCCTTCTCCTCAGGTCGTCAAGGCGTTGCAAATATCTTCAATCGGCGTGAACCGCTCCGGAGGAAACAGTTTTCGGCTCCGGGCCGAAACTGATCTCGCGGTAGATGAGAACGGTGAACAGGAGACCCAGCAACGTGTAGAGGCCCATAAAGCCGATCAGTGTGAAGAGCCCGTTGCTGGCCGAAACGGTGTTCGAGTAACCTTCACTGGTGCGCATCAGGCCGTAGATAAGCCAGGGTTGGCGGCCCAGTTCGGCGGTCATCCAACCAGCGGTATTGGCAATGTATGGCAGCGGGAAGCTGAGCAGCAGCGCCCACAGAACCCATCGCGTCTTATAAAGCCGTTTGCGCCACAGCAGCAGCGCTGAGACGATCATGAGCAGCGCGAACCAGGTTCCCAGGCCGGCCATGATGTGGTAGGCGTAAAAGAGCAGAGGCAGTGCGGTGGGCCACTGGTCGTGAGGAATCTGATTGAGGCCTTTAACTTCGGCCTTGGTTGTGCCATAGATGAGAAAACTCAGCGCGTCATTGACGACGATGGGATTATCAATCAGTCCGGTCTCCTCGTTAGGCTGTCCGATGAGCACCATGCCCGCACCAGACTCGGTTTGGAATAGACCCTCCATGGCGGCGATTGCGGCTGGCTGGTTGCGCGCGACATACTTGCCGTGCAGATCGCCGGTCGGAAAAATGATAGCGATCGAAGCGATGACGCCGGCGATGACGCCGACCTTGAGAAAGATGCGCCCGTAATTCTCCAGCCGCCCCTCCAGCAGATAAAAAGCGCCCACGGCGCTCATGACGAAGCAACCGGTGATCACTGCGCCGGTCATATTGTGTGCGTATTGAAGCAACGCCCAGGGATTGAGAAGAAGTTGCCAAAAGCTGAGCACTTCAAACTGGCCGTTGGGCAGGCGATCGTAAGCCACGGGGTGCTGCATCCAGGCATCAGTGACAATGATGAAGTAGCCAGAAATCCACGATCCCACAAAGACCATCACGGACGAGAACCAATGCATGAGTTTTGAAATGCGCCTCTCGCCGTAGAGAAAAAGTCCCAGAAAGGCCGACTCCAAAAAGAAGCTGAAGACGCCCTCCATAGCCAGGGGTTGGCCGATGACGCCGCCTGAAAGCTGCGAGAACCGCGCCCAGTTCGTTCCAAATTCGAACTCCATGGGAATGCCGGTAACCACTCCGAAGACGAAGTTAATGCCGAAGATGCGTCCCCAGAAACGGGCCGCGCGATCCCACTCCTCGCTGCCCGTTTTGAGTGCATAAGACTTGAGCACCACAATCAGAAGCGCGAGACCCATGGTGAGTTGCGGAAAAAGATAGTGGAAAGTAATAGTAAAGGCAAAGTGCAGCCGGTGGATCAATTCAGCCGTCATGAAGATTCTCCTGTTGCAATCCATCGCGCCTGGGTGGGGAAGGCGGTACCAATCCTACGTTTCCATCGCACTGCTAAATCCCTGGTAATAAGAAGATTCGTGGAAAAGCCGATGACAATCGCCATCATCGAGATGCCCAGCACGCGAAGTGTAGTAGTGAAATCGCCAAGCTTTTTGAGCTCTGGGGAACGACTCATATTGAAATGGCGGTTGCCGATTTAGCCCGCCATTTCAATTTTATCGCCGATTCTGTCCGATTCGCAGGCTCTACCCTCAGGTTCTCGTACCTTGTTGAAAAATGTGACGGTAAAATAGAACCAGCATGCCTGCGCTTGATCCCTGGCCTGTCGATTTCCCCTCCAGCCGGCTCTCCACCCGCCGTCAGTTCCTGAAGAATGCTCCGCTGGCAGCCACCCTCCTGGCGCCGCATAATTCCCTGACTGCCTTCGCGTGGGCGCGTGCTGTGCAATCTGCCTCCGCAACTTCATCTGAAAACCAACAGGATTCCCTTCCCGACTACCACATCGAGATCGCAGAGATCGACTGGGAGCTGGCGCCGAAAAAGAAGATTCGCACCACAGCTTATAGCGGACAGATCCCCGGCCCGTTGCTTCGAGTCACAGAAGGCAAACCTGTAACCATTGAGATCGTCAACCGGCTCGATCGCCCTGAGATCGTCCACTGGCACGGCCAATGGATCCCCGTTGATGTGGACGGCTCCATGGAAGAGGGCTCGCCCATGATCGCTCCCGGCGCCCGCACCCGCATCACCTTCACCCCCAAACCCTCCGGCCTTCACTGGTACCACACTCATGCCATGGCCAATCGCAACCTCAAGCACGGCCTCTATACCGGACAGTTCGGAGTGCTTCTTGTAGAGCCTCGCTCGAATCCCGCCAGCTACGATCAGGAGCAATTTCTGGTCCTGCACGATTGGGAGCCCTACTATGCCGCCAGCGACGACGGCTCTCTCATGGTCAACTACGTCACCAGCTCCATCAACGGCCACCTGTTGGGCCACGACGCCCCCATCCAGGTGCACGAAGGCCAGCGCGTCCTCTTCCACATTCTCAATTCAAGCGCCACTGAGATCCACTGGCTCACCCTCCCCGGCCACCAGTTTCAGGTGCTCACGCTCGATGGAGCACCCGTACCCACGCAGGCAACGGTTGAAGCTCTCCGGCTCGGCCCTGCCGAGCGAATCAGCGCAATCGTCTCCATGGACACTCCCGGCGTCTGGATTCTGGGCGAACCGCACACCGCATTTCGCAACGCCGGCATGGGCACAATCGTCGAATATGCAGCCCGCAATACAAAGCCTCAATTCACTCCGCCGTCCGCGCTCACCTGGGATTATCGCGCCTTTGCGGATCCCCCCCCGGCGCATCGCACGCCCGACGTGACGATTCCCTTGATCTTCACTTCCCGCTTTGAGGGCCACGGCGCTCTCGACCGATGGATGATCAACGGAAAGTCGTATCCAAATACCGATCCAATCATCCTCAAAGAAGGCCTGCGCCACCGGCTGGTCTTTGACAATCGCAGCATGGACGACCACCCCGTGCATCTGCATCGTCACAACTTTGAGCTGGTCTCCATCCGCGGCGCATCGCTGAGCGGCGTTCACAAAGATGTGGTAATTGTAGAAGCGGGAACCGAATTAGAGGCCGACCTGGTCGCCAACAACCCCGGCAACACCCTCTTCCACTGCCATCAGCAAGACCACATGGACTCCGGCTTCATGGCTCTCTTTCGCTATGCATAACAAAAAACAATCGGCCAGGCCAGCAAAACGCATTCGTTGCCAGTAAAACGCATTCATTGAAGGGTACGGGCTTTAGCCCGTACGTAAATGCTAAGACCAACCGTGGGCTTTAGCCCCTGAGGGATTATTCTCTCAGCATTCCGGGAGCGCTCTTGAAGTTCAATCTCATATCCGTCCTCATACTCGGTGCAGCCATCCCCGCGGCCCGCGCCCAGGGCAACTACGAGATTCAGGTCTATGGCGCCGAAACCGTAGCTCCCCGCAACACCATGGTCGAGCTGCACTCCAACTTCACCGCCGACGGTCATCCCGCCATGGACGGCATTGCGGCCACAAATCACGCCGAGCACGAAACCATTGAAATCACCCAGGGAGTCAATGACTGGTCCGAAGTGGGTTTTTATATCTTCACCAGTGAGCAGAGCGGCCTTGGCGTCCAGTGGGTCGGCGACCACATCCGCCCCCGTGTCCGCGTGCCTGAAAAGTGGCGTTGGCCGGTCGGCGTCAGCCTCTCCACTGAGATCGGCTACCAGCGCGCTCTCTTCTCGCCCGATACCTGGACCTGGGAGATTCGCCCCATCGTCGATAAAACCACCGGCCGCTGGTACTTCGCCGTCAATCCCGCTCTCGAGCGCACCTGGCACGGACCCGACGTGAATCTAGGCATAGGCTTCTCGCCCGCCGCCAAAATCAGCTATGACTTTACAAAGAAAATCACCGGCGGCTTCGAGTACTATGCCGACTACGGCAGCATCACCAATATAGCCAGCCTGCACAATCAGCAGCAGCAGCTCTTCCCCGCCATCGACCTAAACGTCTCGCCCGATTGGGAGATCAACTTCGGCGTAGGCATAGGCCCCACCTCCGCCACCGATCATTGGATTGTGAAAGGCATCATCGGCCGCCGCTTCAATTGGGGAAAGCACAAAGGCTGAGTCCCTACCGCACCAGTTCCAACGCCCGGATCGTCTCCTTGCGCACTGTCAACCGCTCCACCAACTCCGTGCGCACTTCGTATCCCCGCCCCGGCGTATCCAGAACTTCAATCTCGCCCTCCGGAGTCACCGTAACCTCCGGCTCGATAATGTCCTCTTTCCAATAGCGCTTCGAAGCCGAAACATCGCCGGGCAAGCTGAAGTTTTCAAGCGTCGAAAGCGCAATATTGTGCGACCGTCCCACCCCGCTCTCCAGCATCCCCCCGCACCACACCGGAATCCCGCGCTCCTGCGCCGCGTTGTGCACCGCAATCGCCTCTGAGAACCCGCCCACGCGCCCCAGCTTGATATTGATGATCCGGCACGACTCCATCTCGATCGCCGCCAGCGCATCCCTCCGGTTGCGGATCGATTCATCCAGGCAAATGGGCGTTTGCAACCGCTTTTGCAGCATCGAGTGGTAATAGAAATCGTCGTACCAAAGCGGCTGTTCGATCATCAGCAGGTCAAATTCGTCAAACTCCACCAGGTGGTCGGCGTCCCGCAGCCTGTATGCCGAGTTAGCATCGCAGCTTAGCATGATGGCCGGCCATTTGTGCCGCACCCGCTCAAAGACCTCCACGTCCCAGCCCGGCTTGCACTTCAGCTTGATGCGCTGGTACCCCGCTGCCAGCTCCTTTTCAATCACCTCCATCAACTCTGGAATCGAAGCCTGAATCCCCAGCGAAACCCCGCATGGAATCGTTTCCCGCACCCCGCCCAGCAGCTTCGAAAGCGAAATCCCCAGCCGCCGCGCCTCCAGATCCCAAATCGCATTTTCGAGAGCCGCCTTGGCCATGCAGTTGCCCCTCACCTGGCGGAAGATCTTCGGGCAATCCCCCCCATGCTCCGGCGATTCGGCAGCCAGCATCGGCCCCAGCTCATTCACAATCACAGCCCATGCGCCGTCGGTCGACTCCGCGGAGAAAAACGGCCGCTCGCCCGCCGTGCACTCCCCCCACCCGGTCAACCCCTCTGACAAAACCTCGGCCAGCAGAATTCTCCGCTCGCGGGTGATGCCAAAGCTGGTTTCAAAGGGCCGCACCAGAGGCAGGTGTAGTTCACGCAGGACAATTGCATCAATTCTCATATTGCCGCGTTATCCTCTTTATTATCATCATTTTGACTTTCTCTTAGGTCGTTTTGCAGAAGAATTGCAGAAGGAGGAACACATCGATGAAGATTGCTGAACCGCTTACCTACCTCACTATATCAGTGTTTACGCGCCACTCCACAGAGTGCCCTAAGGCCGACAATCCCCAATGGAAACGGTACAGTTGTTGCAAATCCCTATACATTCGTGAGGGCGGCAAGACGACGTACGTATCGGCCAAGACCCGATCCTGGGAGCAAGCCGAACGGATTGCCCAAGCCGAACGGGACAAGCGGGATCCGGTGAAAATCACATTGCAGAATATTGCAGAATCTGAGGCGGCCAAGGATGCTATCCGGCTCAAGCCGTTGGGGGATGCGTTAGGGCAGTGGCTCGCGGGCATGAAGGCACCCGGAGATTCATCAGTTGGGCAGTACAGGTCCAGCGCAAACAAGTTTCGGCAGTGGGCTGCTTTGGCGGGTGTTGTCTACGTCAGCGATGTGACGCCCGCTCTCCTGGATGAGTGGCGGGCATCTTGGTCACCAGAGGCCAAGGACAAAGCTAACCGGCTTGCACTCACCACGCAATCGGCCTTGTTGATTCGCATCAAGGCGTTTTTCCGGTGGGCTACCGCTATGGAGTACATCAAGCGCAACCCAACTTCAATGCTGAAAGCCATCACTTCATCTGAAAGCCAAACGTGGCCCTTGACCCCCAAGCAGTTCGAAGAGTTGCTTGCCGCAACGCACAAGCTGGACGCTGACGCACGGTACCAGTCCGCGAAGGTGGGGCGGTATCTCCAGGCGATCTTCCAGGTTCAGCGTTGGACGGGCCTCCGCGTTGGGGATGTTCTGTCCCTGCCGAAGTCAGCTCTCCAGGGCAACCGGCTCACGGCTGTGATACAGAAAAAGCAGAACAGGAAGCCAGGTGCCTGCCGATTGGAGTGTGTTGTTCCGGATCACGTGGTCGATGCTCTGCATTCCCTTCCCTAACGCAAACATGAGCACCCGGACTATTTCTTTTGGTCGAGGACCTGCAACGCGCACGTCAACATCACCAAGTGGCTCAAGAAGGTGCAGCGTCTCAATAACTATCTGGCATTCACTGATGAGGCTGGTGCCCCGATGGCTTTTCACTCTCACATGCTGCGCGATACCTTTGCGGTGGAAATGCTCCTGGCCGGAGTTCCGTTGGAAAAGGTGAGCAAGATGCTGGGCCACGAATCCGTGGCCATGACGGAAAGGTATTACGCAAAGTGGACGGCCAGTCGGAGGCAACAACTTGAGGATGAGGCCGTAGCTGCAATGAGGAGGATGGGCGTCACGGTAACCATGTAGCCTTGTCATGCACCGGCCGATCGGGCCATCCGGAACCTATTTTGAGATCGCTTCAGGCCGTAACGGTCCTATCGGATTGCCCTGGATAGCCTTTATTGCTGGCTGGATGTCAAATGCAAGAATGAAACCGGAGTTTGCATTCACGATTTCCTTCTTTGGCACGTTGGATTCTTCCCCTTGCAGGTTCGGAGCATCTGGAATGGAACTTGTCTGAGTCTGCCCTGAAGGCGGGGCTGGTAAGACTTCAAACGGCTCCGGATGGAACCCCGAAATGACAGCAAAGACTTCCTGATTTTCTGCAGTGCCGTACAAAACCGGTCCTCCAGAAAGGCCCTCATTGTTAATGCCGTCCAGAATCCAAATCGATTTCTCCTCTTGTTGAACTAGCCCGGATGGGGTGCAGTGCTTTACGAAAGGGAGCCACTTCCATATTTTAGTTCCAGGATGCTCTGAATCTGCCCACGGTGATTTCCAGCCACCTCCATAGGGGAAACCCAAGAACTCGCAGTCCCCTCCGAGGCCAACTCCGTCAGCTCCACTCTTCAAATTGAAATTACGTGGGTAGCCGACGAGCAGTAGATGGTCAGGAACAAGAACGAGGATATCGATGTCCTTCCCAGGGTCGATTACAGTGAAGGCCACGGTCGCCCAGTGAAGATCGTGGCCCTCATAGCCGTCGCCAATCTGCGAAAGAATGTTGGCTTGTACGCTTTTAGTCGTGAACACGCCGGCGGGGCCAGTCATGATTCCGGCGAACACGTGCTTTGCCGTGATCCAATATTCACGATTGTCTATCAGTCAATCCGGTAGTTTGCGGACGGTTTGTCGCCAAACCGGAAGTTACCTCCATTTTGGATCAGTCCCGGGAAGTCGGCCAGTGTTCGCCGATCCGTCTGGGCATGATCTCCGGTTGACGCGTACAGGCCAATTCGCGTTTCCAGGATTTGAGGGCGGCTGAAGTGATCTGCATCACTTGGGTTGTTTCCTTTACTCGATGGGCGTTTATCAGTACTAAGTTCTTGTAATTCAATTTGGGAATCGGATAACATGACGATTTTGACCAAACCGAGGGAAATGGCTGTACTTTCGAGCCGCCGATCGTACCTTTGGAACAAGAAATTCATCAGCTCAGACGATACTGGGTCTCGCGTCTGGCTGCCTAAAACAGCCCGCAGAAAATAGGATAGGCATTTGGTCGTAGCTTGAGAAATATTCTCCCGGAATTATTGAATATGTAAGGGATCGTACTCTCAATCCGGTGCTCCTGTGCACACGCAGCTCGTCTCGATTCCGACCAGGTTCTGTTTAGGCCATTGCAGCAGTAACCGATACATAGTCAAGGTTGGCTTAATTCAATTATTTGTGAATGCCGGATCGATCTCTGCCTGGATCGCTGCTTTGAAATCACCCCAAGCGCACGATTGATCGGCGCGGCTGCAACCTGGCACAAACACCGTTACTCGCTCAGGAGGGTTGTCGAGGGTGAGCGGCGCGTCGTTGCGCATCTGCTCCAGTGTCTGCGCAGTGTAATATGCCAGCACCGAATACTCCGAAGTGCCGCGCTTCTTCCATAACTCAAATACAAGCGCTCCACCCGGAGGGGTATCGTCGCGTCGGCCGTCGATGAGCCAGTTGAGACCCAGTGAGCCGCTGATGTTGGCGATGTTTGTATCGTGCCCTACTAGAATCAGAACATGATCGCTGGGTTTGCCGATCGCGCCTGTCACCAAATGCCCATCGGCCGCTTGCCTCATCGACTGAAGAATGTGGAAGAGAAGGTTCGAGGACTGGATGCGGGCAATGTAGCCGGTGCGCTGGGCAATGTCTTCGTTTGCTGTGTGGAGTTGCAAAAGTCCACGCAGCTTGTGAATATCTACGCGGCCCCAGCCTACGTTTGCCGCATCCATGTTCTCGGCATATTCAAGCAGCATATTCTCAGCCATGGTTGAGGCTGTACCCAGCGGCGTGTGCAGTTCAACCATGTGATCGCCTTTACCCAGTCCAAGCGAGGAGGGGATATCGAAGAGGGATTCGGAAGTTGGCGAGCCTGTGCAACTCGCGGGAGGGTTGCAGCCGCGCAATACCGCTTCGAGAGATTCCATTTGAGGGCGATACGCTTCAGTCAAACCCTGCGGGTTGCCGCCGATGCGGCCTGAGACGGCTGCGAGGGCCAATGCTTTATCAGGATGCCCAACTCCTGCGCTCAAAGAATGAAAAAGCGGATCGGCGGTTCCTTCAGGTAGAGCGCTGACTTCCACGGCGCAGCCCGGCGCAAGTCCTGCCGCGAGAGCCTTGCCGGTCTCACGGGTGCGCTGGTCGGAGTCGGCAATGATGCGGATATGCTGCGCGTCGGCACAGCCGCTCGACGAGAGAAGTCCCTGTGAGGCCAGCAGTTCGCGATCATAGGCGCCGAACCGAGTCATGAGATGCGCACCATGCTCGGTGAGGTAGCCGGGAGGAACGTCCCACTTGGGCCACGGTTGCCGGGAGTACTGATTCAATTGGTCCGTTTTGCCGGTTGGCGAGCGCACTCCATGACGGCTGACGATCACGACAAACTTCAGCTCGTTTCCCGAAGTTGTTGCGTTCTTCGCCTTGTCGTCATGAGGTGCTTGCGAAGGTAAACCGAGCGCGGAAATCAGTAGGAAAAACGAAACGATTGCGGCGGCTCGGCAAGAAATGCGATTTCTCATTTATTTTCTCCGGGACTGACTCCACTCTTATTCGTTGCGTATACGCGAATCTCCGCGGGCTTTCCACTCTCTCCCGGTACCCCAACATAGAGAAGATTCTGCGCAGGAACAAACAGCGCTGTCTTAGCTCCGGGGGCGGTGCGCAGAACCGCAAGCGGCCGCAGCATCTTTGCATCTCCTAGCTGGAATGTATCGACTTCGCCCACACCGCTGATCACATAGACGCGACGAAGTGCGGGGTCGTAGAAGAGGTCGTCGGCTCCATCCGCAACCGGCTGGCTGGCGACCTCCTTGCCGGTTGTGGCATCGAGTGCAATCAGCATTCCCGGAGTCCGGCAGGCAACATAGAGCAACTGATGATCGCTATCGAAGGCCATCGGCACATTGTCAGCGGACTTGGTCAGTTTCCAGTTCGCGACGATTGTTTTGGTGCCCGCGCCGATGATCGCAACTTCATTCGACTTTGCAACATTCGCGAACACGCGATTGCCAGCGCGGTCGATATCAAGCGCCTCGGGATGGGTTGCAACAGAAATGTTTGCAACCATGCTGAAGTTATTGGTATCAACTATAGCGACTTTGGCAGGATTAGCTGCGTCCGATCCGCCGTGGCCGACAAAAAGCTGGTGATTGGCCTCATCGTAGACCATGTCGTCCGCATCGTCTGAGAGTTTCAGGGAGCTGGAGAACTTGAGCGGGCTGCCACGATAGACTTTGAGTTCCGCAAGGGTCCCGTCGGCTACATACAGATTTCCGGTCTCTGCAATCCAGGCCAGACCGTGCGGTTTGCCAAGCCCGGTGATACTTTGCAGCACCTTATCCGACTTTAGATCGATTACCTCGACGGAATGATTCCCGGTGGCCGCGATGAACAGGCGATTGCCGGCAACATCGATTGCCAGATGGTCGAATCTTCCGGTGACTCCAGGAAGAGGAATGGCGCGGTTCAACGTAAGGACGGCCGGTGCTTGCGAATTTGCAAAAAGGCAGCAGGCGAAGAGGCACAACACAATGAGTTTTTTCATTCAATTCCGACTTTCGTCCGCGACTGATGCAGATAGCAAATTCGCATCTTCAGTCCGCACACTTGAACACATAAGGTGAATCCTGGGGAATATGCATTCGCATATTCCCCATTGATGGCCGTTCAGTGACAATTCGCTTGTTCTGAAGCGGCTATTTACGGCGGCCCGATGTCCAGCGCAGAGTTGCGCTGTAAGTTGGCTTGTAGTACTCGCGTTGCGTAAAGTACTGAGGGCTGCCGTTGTAGAAGCCGAAGACTTCGTTGGTCAGGTTCAGGCCATTCAACTCCAGATGGATACCTTTGTAGAGACGGGCACCCACTTGTGCATCAACCTGGAGGTGCGGAAAGAAGTAGTTGTCGCCCCACGGACCATTGAGCGGTCCGGGGGAGTTCAAACCGCTGCCTGCCGCGGCGTTGTTGATGTATTGATAGGCGTAAATGTTGGCTCCGTTATAGCTGATACCCATGTGGGCTGAGTACCGCTTGTATTCGTAAGACGGCTCAAAGTTGTAGGAATTTTTCGCCTGCCCGACAAGTGCGGGTGTATCCGTACGTCCCGGAACGCCTTCGGTATTTGAAGTCGTGTAGGTGTAATTTGCGTTGATTCCCAGGCCGCTGAAGCCGCTGGGGAGGCTGGCGAAACGTTCCTGCACTGAGATCTCCAGGCCCGATACGCGAGCTCCGGAGCCATTCACGTTTTGCTGCTGAATATCAACCGCTTGCCCTGAGGTGCCGAAATATGGCGAGCTCGGAGGAATGATCGAGTAGTCGGCAAAGATTGGGTTGCTAAGCTGCTTGTAAAAATATCCTGCTTCAATCAACCCCAGGGATTTGATCTGGTGCTCGAAGAGTAGATCGTAGTCGTTGGCGTGTGTCGGCAGCAGGTTGGGATTGCCTATCGTGATTGCCGGGTTGCCGCCGAAATTGGTGCTAACGTACGGTATCAGGTCAAGCGGATTCGGGCGTGAGATGCCGCGGGCATAAACGGCGCGCAGGTTTGTATCACTCGTGAATGCATAGCGTGCCTGAACGCTGGGCAGTGGATCCCAGTAGGTGTTATTTGATGTGACCGTGTTATCCGAGAGCCAATTGCCGTTTGAATCCTGATTGATCGTGTATCCGAGGGTCCGCAGTGAGGTTCCTTCGATGCGAAGGCCCGTCTGGAGACGCAATTTGTTAATGGTGACGGTATTCATGACGTAGCCGGCCGAGACGCGCTCGATCAGGTTGAAGTTGGCGGGGTCTGAACTGAAGTGAGTGTCATTCACATCTAGCGAAAACAGGCCTTGATTGGCGTCATAGTATGCCACCAGTTTGTCGTAACTGGTGAGCGGCCCCATGCGATAGTTGCCGCCATAGTAGCCGGGGTCGGTATTTCCGCCTTCGAACTGATCTGCTGTTGCGGATCCGTTGTAGTCGAAGCTCGGTGTATAAGCATTCTGGAATTTATGAGCGTTGCGAACTTCGCCACCGAACTCGATCGTGGACGAATAATTGCCGATCTTATAGTTCTTGCCCATGCTGACCCAACCCTGCAGATTCAACTGAACGGCCTGGCCGGTGGTGGTGATGTACTCGTTCATCGTGTAATTCGATAGGGTAAAGGTATCATCCGCAGCGACCGGGTTCGGTTGCATGCAGGCCGCAGACCATTGGGGCAGATAAATGCTCTTAGGGCTGGTGCCGAGATAGTTGCAGTTCGCACTGTCGTAACTTTTCAGCGCGCCTGCGGTGGACCAACTGACCTCTGGATTTCCGGAAGCATTGAGTTCGCGCGAGCGCGAGACTGCCGCGCCCCAATGAACCCATGAATTGTCGAAGATGTGATTTCCATCCAAAGATAAGCTGCCAATAGCGAAATCCGGTTTACGGCTCGACTCGTAATATTTAGGCTTGTCGTTGGTTTGGACCTCGTAATACCACTTGTCGCCCCAGTCCTTGAAATCCGAGAGCAGGATATGAGCACCCACGCTGGAGTGGTCGTTGATCTTGTAATCGGCACCCATCGTGCCGCCCCAGCGCAGCCGCTGGTAGCGATATTCACGGAACGTAGTCCCGTCATAATACGGATTTGCCGTACCGTCGGGATTAATATCCGGCGACGGCTCAACATCGTTGATTCCGCGGCCGTTGTAGTCGTATTCCGCGCCCATGATCAAGCCCAAACGCTTGTCGTTTCTGAAGCGCTGCCCCAGCGTTGTATCCACTTTGCCCAGATAACGGTCGCCCTCAATCGGGGTTATGCCCAAAGTGCTGCCGATGGTGAAGGTCGGCTGCTCGCCTGCTTTTTTTGTTACCAGGTTTACTGATCCGCCAATTCCGTCCGCATCCTGATTGGCCGAGAGCGTCTTGTTTAACTCGATCGACTGAACCATGTCAGAGGGAATGGTGGTTAGATTGACCTGGCGAATGGCCGATTCGGGCGAAGGAACAGTCACTCCGTCGATGGTCAGATTGGTAAAGCGCGGGTCCAGGCCGCGTACCTGAATATACTCACCTTCACCCTCATTGCGCTGCAATGTTACGCCCGGCATTCGGCCGATCGCATCGGCGACGTTGGCGTTGGGCAGCGCGACGATCTCGCTTAGCGGCATTACCTGCACAATGTTTGGCGAGAGCATCTCCTCATTGATCGCCTGAACTTCATTCAGTCCGGTTTCGGCGGACACAACGACATTCTCGGAGCCGCGCGTAACGGACAGAGATATATCCACATGCAATGTCTGCCCGGCGGTGATAGAGATTTCCTTCGATGTCGTCTGGAAGCCTACGCTGTGAACATTCAATGTGTAGGAGCCCGCTGCGACATTCGGGAAAATGAATTCGCCCAGTCCATTGCTGACGGTGGTCAATCCCCCCGGTGCGAGATTAACATTCGCATTTTGTACCACGGCGCCAGCGGCATCAATTACGCGCCCCGTGACAGCGCCCTTCGTCGACTGGCTCAGGCAGGTGTGCGAAGCCAGCAGCACCAGCAATAAGGATAAAAATGGCATGCGTTTCATAAAGTCCTCCCAGCGCAGGCAGAAGCTGTAATGCAACCTGGATGGTGCGTTTTCTGGTGCGCTCTTATGGTCACCCTAAGCGCCTTTGTTAAAACTCCGTTAACAATGCGGCGAATATTTCCTAAGATTGCGCTTTAGTGGCGACAATCATATAAAGGTCTGTTGAAATTGGCTCGATGCATTCGCGATGAACGTTCTTTACTTGGCAGGATAAATATGCGCATTCTCATAGTCGAAGATGAACCTCGGATGCTGGAGTTGCTGAGCAAAGGGCTTTATGAATATGGGTTTACCGTGATGACTGCGGCGGATGGGGAGAGGGGACTGGAGATCGCCACGGTGCATGAGTTCGATTCCATCGTGCTGGACATCGGGTTGCCGAGGATGGATGGATACGCGCTGATGAAGGAATTGCGCGCGCGCTCGCAAGCGACGCCGGTGCTGATGTTGACCGCGCGGGACACGGAAGACGACATCATACGCGGCTTCGATGTGGGCGCGGACGATTATCTAACCAAGCCTTTCTCCTTTCCTGAACTGGTGGCCAGGTTGCAGTCAATCACGCGGCATGACCGCGAACAAGGAGACGGCACCATCAAAGCTGCCGACGTTGTTATCGATACGATTCGTCACACGGTTACGCGAAACGGCAACAGCGTCGACTTGGCTCGTCTGGAGTTTCTGCTGCTTACGTGCCTCGCTCGACGAGCCGGGCGGTGCGTTCCGAGGCAGGCTCTTTTTGAATTTGTATGGGGCGCGGATCACCCCGTCGGGCCGGGCGCTCTTGATGTTCTAGTGAACTCATTGCGCTCCAAGATCGATGCGCCGCCCCGCAAAAAACTGATCGGCACGGTGCGAGGATTGGGATACATCTTGAAGCTGCCCGCGGCTTTGCCGCAGTGGGACTCAAAATGAAAACTTTACCCATCAGGGTCCGGCTCACGCTATGGTACTTTGCGATGTTCGCATCAGCCGCGACATTGCTGTGCCTGGCCAGCTTGTGGATGCTGCGACGGAGCTTGGATGTGACCGAGTACCACGATCTTCAAGAACGCGCGGAAGATGTGCAAGAGGTCCTCAGTCACGAAAGTCCTGACAATAGCCTTGCACAAATCACCGAGGACTTTGCCGCAATTTATAACTTGAAGGACGACGGTAAGTATCTGCAAGTGCGGGACGAACAAGGCAACTGGGTCTACCGGTCAAAGCGCATGATCGCCGAAAACCCTGGCCTGCCCGCTCCGGGGCTGATTCAAACGGAGGGGTTGATCTCGGAGTTCCACCAGGGAACGCGTTACGTTCGGATTCTTGCCTATCCAATTGAAGTGCGCGGCAAGCACTACTCGGTACAGACTGGCATTGCCTTGAACAAATCCATGGTTCTGTTGGCAAATTTCCGCACCAATCTGTTGTTGCTGACTCCGATTGTGATTCTGTTGGCCGCGGCGGGAGGGCATTTCATGAGCCGCAAGGCGCTCAGGCCGGTTGCCGCGCTGGCAGCTGAGGCCCGCCTCATCAACGATCGCAACCTGGATATTCGCCTGCCAGTGCCCGCGGCAAAGGACGAAATCTCTGACCTGTCGCAAACGTTAAATCAGATGCTGGAACGAATCGACAAAGCCTTTGCCAGCGTGCGCACGTTTACAGGAAATGCTTCGCATGAACTTCGCACTCCCATTTCGCTGTTGCGTACGGAAATTGAAGTAGCACTTTATCGTCCTCGCGATGTGGAGGAATATAGGGCAGTGCTCGGCCGCCTCTATGAAGAAACCGTGCGCATGACCAGCCTGGTAGACAATCTGCTTTCGCTGGCGAGAACCGATGGCGGAGCGGAGACGATTCTTCTTGTTCCCATTCGGGTCGACGATCTCTTCAGGCAGACTAGCGAGGTCTGGAAATCCGCAATGAATCAGGCGATGCTGGATTTTCGCGTAGAGGCTCCGAAAGAGGAACTTATTGTCCTGGGCGACAAACATCTAATCCCGCGCCTGCTTTCGATCCTGCTCGAAAACGCAAGCAAGTACACGCCTCCCGGAGGGTCGGTGAAGCTGTGCGCGGCAATTATTGGGACGCGCATCGTTCTTTCTGTCGAAGACACTGGAATCGGGATTAGCCCACAGCACAAGCTGCGTATTTTTGACCGCTTTTACCGCGTCGCGCCGGTGGGTGGACCGATGCCTGCCGGTTCCGGACTGGGTCTTGCTCTTGGCAAGTGGATCGCCGAGCGCCACGGCACGGAGTTGTGCGTTGAGAGCGACCCCGGATGCGGAACACGCTTTTCAATCGGACTGGAGAGAACCTACGCCGATCCACCGGCAAACCAGCCATTCGGAGCCTTAAACGAAGGATCGAAAGCAGACCCGAAGCTGCCCTCTCCACGCACACTTTAGCTTGCTTCACGACCGTGCAATTCAATTATCTCTCCATCGCACAATTCATACGACTTACGAGTATGCGGCGATTCAACTGAGACTCGCGTTGAACAACCAGCGAGATGATTCCGCTCTCCCAACGAGCCGGAATTGCCAACCGTTCCATGTATAATTTCAGCATTCAAATTATTAGGGTTGACCCTCGTTGTTTTGTACTGAACGGTGCAGCCAAGCGACATGGAGAGGCTTCATGCAACAAGTCATGGCCCGCTCAGGGCCTGTATCGCAGTTGAGTTACGGCGGTAGTTTCTGCCGAAGGAACCTGCTTCTGTTTCGTCGATCCATGAGGGCGATGTTGGCGCTGCCATTCGCCGTCTCTTTGATTTACGGCCAGAAAGCAACTCCAATGCAACAGCTCACTTTTCAGCCGTATCACGCCAGCGGCATGTACGATGTCGGGGATACTGTCGGCTGGATCGTTTCGCCTGGTCCCACTGCGCCTACGTATGCCTATAAGTGGACCGTCCGCCGCAACAATGCCGACGTCCTCAAGGAAGGCAAGCTCGATCTCTCTGCAGGAAAGGACAAGATTGAAATCGTCGGCGACCAGCCCGAAATGATCTACGTCGCCATCGAGCCATACGCGAATCTTGCAAGCGAAACCGCGCCGCCAGAGCAGAACTCCGCCGGCGCCGCAAATTCGGCAGGTGGCGCCTTACCTGTTTTCATCGGCGGTAACACCAGCCGGAATAATGGCCTATATGCAGTCGGGGCCGCCGTCGCACCCGGCAGACTTGGGCTCTCGACGCCGCGACCTGCAGACTTCGATGCATTCTGGAATGTGAAACTGACTACTCAGGCCAAGATTCCGATCAACCCGGTCTTGAGTCCGGTTCAGTCCGAAAACCCTGGCGTTGAGATGATGGTATTTGCTCTCGATGCACTCGGATCAAAGGCGCACGGGTACGTGGCAAAGCCAGCGAAGCCGGGGAAATTTCCGGCAATCATTCAACTTCAGTATGCCGGCGTTTACGCTCTGAATGTTCACGAAATTGCGCAACGGGCGGCTGATGGCTGGTTAGTCATTGATGTTGACGCACATGACAAGCTGCCCTCCGATCCTTCCGGAGGAATTCCGCAATCATACGTGAAAGTTGGAAACACCGACCGCGAAAAGTCGTACTTCTTGAGCATGTATCTGCGCGATTCACGTGCTTTGGATTACTTACTGACACGGCCAGACTGGGATGGGAAGACAATCGTGTTGACAGGAGGGAGTCAGGGAGGCCAGCAGAGTTTAGCGCTCGCGGGTCTTCGGCCCGACAAGATCACGGCAGTTCTGGTCTGCGTACCTGCCGGCGCGGATACAAACGGCGACCTTCATGGACGCCGCGCCGGTTTTCCTTCCTGGCCTTCCGACAATCCAGCAGCGATGCAGACCGCTCTCTACTTTGACCCGGTCAACTTTGCTTCGCGCATCACGTCTCCGGTGCTCGCCGGTTTTGGGTTCATCGATACCACCTCGCCACCTGCTGGCGTTTGGACAACGCTGAACCAGATCCCGGTTCCCACGGAACCATTGCCGATGATCGAGTCAGACCACAACAATCCCGCTCCTGAAAAGGGGCGCGCATGTCCGGCTCGCACGCAGGAAATACTGGACAGTTTACGGAATGGCGCGCAATTCAAGCCCACCGTTCTGAAGTAGTGCGAAGGAGTCACAGCAGGCGCAGCGACACCGGACTAATCTTTTCTGGTTGCGCACGTGTAACTGCCGATTCGTAAGGTGCCACTCGCGCACTACTCGACACGCTCGTCACGGTTTTCCCAGGATTACTCTCGAAATGTCGGCTAGTGTACTGGAATCTCATGACCGAGCCGGAGATACAGAAACGAGGCCAAGAACCGGTCCAAAAGCAAATCGCGTGACCTTAATGTAGAAGTCTCGACTCAGCGCTCCCGGTGTCGCGTTAGTGATGTTGCTCAATGCCTTGTCGTGATGCGTCTGCGCGTACACTGCGATGACACTTCCAGCAAGTGTGGCAAAAACCACTGAAAAGACAAGGCCGGCTCATTATGGCCATTGCGAACAGGTCATTGGCGAGTCTCCCCAAGACCCGCGTAAGAGATCTTGAGCTGAAATTTGCTCTCATCGGGAAGCAAAAATTATTCGATTTGGTCATGTTTACCTATACCGGGGTGCATGTCCCCGCCATCCCCCGAAGTGTGTCGAAAGCGCTAAGTCTCGAAAGGAACTGTAGGGATGTCCCGGGCTGCTGGATTCAAAAGCACCAACTCTACTCGATGCAGAAGCTGGCACGATTTGAGAACCGGCATCACGAAAGTAACTGAGGCTGGTGCGGAGGAGTAAACCGGTGCGGCCTAGAAGGCCGCGGGGAGGTAGTTGGGGATCCGGCGGCGATAAAAGGACCATAGAGCCACAGAGAGTCTCCTCTATATTCAATCTGCCTATAAGGCAGAAGATAAGAAATACACCGATAAGAGAAAGCAGTGGGCATCTTGAATAAGTTTCTAGGGATCCTTCCGGAGATCACTCCATCATCGCTTGAGTTAGGGGACCCAATTCGAAGATTCCATTTCCTTCCGCATCTCGATCGAAGCCAACCACTGCCAACCCTTTAGAAAATGCCTCTAGAAACTTCCGGCGGTTTTCCATCTGAACGGCGAGGGCTCGTTCACGGCCTGCTTCGCTTGCCTTCCATTCGTAAATCGAAGCTGGAACCAGTATACGATCCTCGATGGTGTTCTTAGTTGCCGTGCGACCCTCAATTATGTTGTTGACCCTCGACGAATCCAGCCTCCACTCCGCCAGTAAGCGGTCCGTCGGCAGCCCGCCCTGCAGCCGAGAGGAGGATAAACCATAGAAATTAACCCGGTACTCGCGAACTATGGCTCCCAATCGGCGGATATTGAGAAAAGCATTCTTGATCTCCAGCGGATCAAAGGTCCATTCCATCAGCCGAATCCCCCGCGAAAGCGCCTCACGCCTTTGCTCCCACTTGAGTTTGGCTCCCAACCCTTTATTCCTATACCCCTCTTTCACAGCCAGCATATGCGAGTGCAAATAAGCCCATGGTTCATCGTCGCTGGTCTTTACTCCCGGCAATGAAAAAGCAAATGCAACCAGCGATTCTGCCCCACCCTCAGGCCCTCCGCCGGCAATCTCCGTATCGAAGGCCCCGATCACCTGCCCGCCGATCTTCTGCGCCACCAGGAAAGCCTTGCGCGGAACTACGTCGCTCTCGTCGTAACCCCAGGTCTCAATCTGAAGCCGAACGCACGCCCCCAGTTCCTCAAGTCCCTCGCAGGCGCGAATCGTAATCATGCCCGCACCCTCGGAACGGAGTCTGCGCCAAAAATGAAGGATGCGCCAAAGGCTAAAGGTAGCCCCAGGGTGCAAGGTAGCCTCATGTTGAAGGGTGCGGGCTTTAGCCCGTACATTAACATGCATTCTGGAATTTCAACGTGGGCTTTAGCACCTGCGGAATGTATTGTGTCAGGGCACGACTTTAGTCGTGCCGCAAATGTCCTGGAATGAAGATGGGCTTCAGCCCCCGATGGGCGTTCCTCGCGAATCACACTCACACTCCCTCATCTTCCAGGACCCGTTCAGCCAACTTCCGTTTCGCCCCCGCCCAAAGCTCCTCTAACTCCGCAGCAGAAAGCTCCTCCAACGGCCGCGCCGCCGCCACTTCCATCTCCCTGAACCGCTCCCGAAACCGCAAATTGCATCCCCGCAGTGCCATCTCCGAATCCACGCCCAGGTGCCGGCCCAGGTTCACCACTGTAAACAGCAGATCTCCCAACTCCGCCTCCACCGCAGGCTTCCGCGCCGGATCATCTGACGCGGCCTCAGCCTCCAGCTCCGCCGTCTCTTCAGCCAGCTTAGGCAGCAAATCTCTCCAGCTCGGCCAGTCAAACCCAGCCTTCTGCGCCTTGGCTCCCAACTTCGCAGCCTCGGCCAGCGCCGGCATCGCCCGTTGCACCCCGTCTAGTCGCGACTTCGGAGGTACTTGCGCCGAAGCCGCGTCTGCTGCATGCAACGCTTCGGCAGCTTTGATCTCCTCCCAATTCCGCAGCACCTCTGCCGAAGAACCCGCCGCATCCACATCCGCCCTGTTCCCCGCTGCCCGCGCAGCCTCGTCGCCAAAGACATGCGGATGCCGCCGCACCAGCTTCCGGTTCAGGTTATCCAGCACCTCGGCAATCGTGAAGTGTCCCTCGTTCGCCGCCATCTCCGCATAAAACAGCACCTGCAGCATCAGGTCGCCCAACTCATCCTTCAGATGCGGCCAGTCTCGTCGTTCAATAGCGTCGAAGACCTCGTAGGCCTCCTCCAGCGTATATTTCCGTATCGAATCGAAAGATTGTTCGCGGTCCCACGGGCACCCATCCGGAGCCCGCAACCGCGCCATGATTTTTACCGACTGCTCAAACAACGCCGCCGCCCCCGCAGCATCGGTCTCACTCTGCGCCGCGGAAGCCTGTGCGTTGGAGCGTTCTGGTTGAAGATCCATTGTGACCAGTTTACCTTCCCAACCAGGTAGAAGCTCTAGCACCGCGAGGTGCTCTACCCTTGCCGTCCGCTGCGGCGGATTTTTGCCGCTAAGGTCATTTCTCTTAAGTACACATCATAAAATCACTGTCATCCTGAGAGCGAAGTTGGGCGCGTCCTTTGCGCCCAATGCAGTCGAAGGATCTGCGTTTGCCGGGTTCCCCACCTTCGGCATGCCTTTGTTTTTGTGCCTAAGGTGGGATTAACACAAATCTCCGTGCCCCATCCATTCCGCTGTTTTTCGAGGAAAAGACTGCGGAATGGGTGGGAAACCACAAATCTCAATCCGTTCATCGATACGGAGCCGTATACTCAACCTCGGATCATGATTCGAATCCTGGGAACAATCTTCGCGGGCCTTTTCGGTCTCGCCTTCGGCAGCTTCCTAAACGTCTGCCTGAGTCGCTGGCCCGAAGGCGAGAGCATCGTCCACCCCCGCTCCCACTGCCGCAACTGCACCCACACCCTCTCCTGGTGGGAAAACATCCCAATAATAAGCTGGCTAGCCCTAAGAGGCCGCTGCCGCAACTGCCAAACCTGGATAGGCCTGCGCTATCCGCTGGTGGAGCTGGCTGTCGGCGGTCTGTGGGCATACACATTCTGGTGCGCCGCATTCCAACTAGCGCGCCCTGGGTTTAGCTTCGCATCGCAAGATGCAATCCTCGCATATATCGAACTGGATCTCGCCGTTGGCATGATGGTCTTTTACTGGCTCTTGATTGGCCTAGCCGTTCTTGACGCAGAGCATCTCTGGTTGCCTAACCTGATCACCTTGCCTGGGATTGCTCTTGGAATCATTTTTTATTGCGCGAAGATTGGGCAACTGCAATGGTTTCTCTTAGTGAATCCTTGGCCATGGATATTGAAGGCTCTCGGGGGTAGACTTCTCGCCGTCGTCCTCGCCGCCGCCCTAATCCTCCTCATCCGCTGGCTCTACAAGCTAATCCGCCACCGTGAAGGCATCGGCCTCGGCGACGCCAAGCTGATGGCCCTGCTAGCCGCCTGGCTAGGCCTGCCCGGCGCTCTTCTCTCCTTCGCCCTCGGCGTAATCCTCGGCGCCTTAGCCGCTCTTGTCCTACTCGCACTCACCAAACCAAAAGCCCAATCCGAAAGCTGGTCCCTCACCAAACTCCCGCTAGGCACATTCCTCTGCATCGGCGGCATCGTCAGCAGCCTGTGGGGCCAACCCATCATCGCCGCCTATCTCCACTGGTCCGGCTTTTGATGGTTGTCCAAAAAAGACTGGGTGCCCCCGGTCCCTCGCCTTTGGGGACCGGGGATACCAAAAACCCAACGCGCCGCTTTCGTGTTATTCGCCCCGAAATCACCGCGTGATAAACTCCCCCGCAGGAGAAAGTCGAATGAGTCTCAGCCAGTTCCTGGGCAAACAGTTCATCAAGGTCATCGAGTGGAACGAGCCGGAAAACGGAATCCTCGCCTATCGCTATCCCATGCTCGATATGGAGATACAAACCGGCGCTCAGCTCACCGTGCGCGAATCCCAGTTCGCCGCCTTCGTCAACGAAGGCAAAATCGCTGACGTCTTCGCCCCCGGCCTCCATACCCTCAATACCCGCAATCTTCCCCTGCTCACCGATCTGATGAACTGGGACAAGCAATTCGAGTCCCCTTTCAAATCCGACGTCTACTTCTTCTCCACCCGCCTCCAGATCGACCAGAAATGGGGCACGGCCACGCCCATCACCATTCGCGACAAGGAGTTCGGCGCCGTTCGCCTGCGCTGTTACGGCATCTACTCCTACCGCATCGCCGACCCGCGCGCTTTCTTCACCCAGATCAGCGGCACCCGCGACAGCTATTTCGCCACCGACCTTGAGGGCCAGTTGCGCGATACCATCATCGCCCGCATGAGCGAGATCTTTGCCGCGAGCGACGTCTCCTTCCTCGATATGGCCGCCCACCAGGGCGACCTCGGCGACAAGATCATCGCGCAGATGAAGCCCGCCTTCGCCGCCCTCGGCCTCTCGCTCGACCAGTTCGCGGTCCAGAACGTATCCCTCCCCGACGAGCTGCAAAAAGTATTCGATCAGCGCATCGGCATGAACATGGTGGGAGATCTCGGCCGCTATACCCTCTATTCCGCAGCCGAGTCGCTCGACCTCTCCGCCGCTAACACCAGTGGCGCAGCCGGAATGGGCATGGGCCTCGGCGCTGGCGCCGCCGTCGCGCAGGTCCTCTCCAACGTTCTCAAGCCGCTGACCGCCGCCCCGCCCGCAACCGCTGCCCCGGTTCTAGCCGCCGTCTCCGCGGGCACAAAGTTCTGCATCGAGTGCGGCAAGCCCATCCCTCAAAGCGCAAAATTCTGCGCGGAATGCGGAAAGCCACAATGAACTGTCCCTCCTGCGGAGCCCCCATGCGCCTCAAGCCCGGTGAAGACAGCTTCAAGTGCGACTTTTGCCAGACCGTCGTTTTTCCGGAAAAGAACGAAGAAGGAGTGCGCGTCCTCGGCGAACCTGCCGGTGTGGCCTGCCCCGTCTGCAACGCGCCACTCGTCAAGGCCGCCCTCGCCAAGGTCCCCATCGTTTACTGCACAAAGTGCTCCGGCATGCTCATCCCCATGCCGGCCTTTGAAACACTTGTCGATGAATTGGAGCCGGCGGAAGGCACGGCCCTCGTTGAACCCTCAGCCGAAAGTATGGATTTGCGCCGCAAAATCGGATGCCCCGGTTGCAGCCGACCCATGGACGCCCATTTCTACGCCGGCCCCGGCCACATTGTCATCGACTCCTGCGAAGACTGCTCACTCATCTGGCTGGATCACGGCAAATTGATGCGCCTCGTCCTGGCCCGCAAGCTCGACGAAGCATAGAACGGAATGGAGCCACAATGAACTGCCCCTCATGCGGAGCTCCCATGCGCCTCAAGCCGGATATGGAGAGCTATAAGTGCGACTACTGCCAGAGCTCCTACTTTCCTGAGAAGAACGACGACGGCGTGCGCGTTCTCGGTGAGCCGAGCGGCCAGGACTGCCCCTTATGCAAGATTCCGCTCGTTCATGCAGTCCTTGCCAAAAACCCAATCATCTACTGCACCGGATGCAAGGGCATCCTGATTCTCATGCAGATGCTCGAAGGCATTATTGAGGAGCTGCGGGATGAGCATGGGGCTGGAGCTGCACCTGTCGCTCCCGACAAAGAAGATTTGCACTGCTCGATTGCCTGTCCCCACTGCCATCGTTCAATGGATGCCCATTTCTACGCCGGCCCCGGCAACGTCGTCATCGACTCTTGCGAAGAGTGCTGCCTCATCTGGCTGGATCGCGGCAAACTTATGCGCATCGTCCACGCTCCCGATGCTCCCACACCTTCAGAGCCGTCGTTCTCAGCGGATTTCGATTCGCAGCCAGCGCAGACTTTGAAGGACCTTGGAGAAAGGGCCGCTGGCGATCTGATCGTTGACGGTATCGCCGACATGTTCTTGCGCTGAGAAGAGAATTGCTATCGTGACCTCGCTCGATCCCCGCAAGCTGATGCGCCTTGTCATGGCCCGCAAGCTCGGCGAAGCATTGCCTATGTTGATCGACAAATAACTCAATCGGAGGGAGGCGGGGGGTTTAACCCCCGCACAACGTCAACCTGAACAACGTGGGCTTTAGCCCCGGAACAAGCGCCGCCTACTTCCCCGTTCCCGCCTGCGCATCCGCCGCCTTCTTGGCGTTCGCAATCTCCGGCTCCTTCAGTGCCTTCACCGACTCTTTCCCATGCTTGCTGTCCGGATCGTATAAAGCCACCTTTTGGTAGTACCCCTTGGCATCCCAAAAATCTCCCAGGTGCCGCTCCGCCTCGGCCAATCCCCAATAGACTTCCGGATTCTCCGGGTCCAGCACCATGGCCGACTCGAACCGCGAAACCGCCGCCCTCCAATTCTTGCGGTCCATATAGTAGCTCGCCACATCCAGATCCTCTTTAGCAACATCCACGGGCTTGGACTTTTTTCCCAACAGCGATTTTTTCTTCTCCGGTTGGTCGTCTTCCGGTCGCGGCAGCAGCCTATCTATCCCCGAGATGCTTGAGCTCCACGCCTGGTCCGCCCCGTTGCCCGCCGCCGGAACACCATCGTCGGGGCTGCGAACCGGATCCTGGTCCTCGCCCGGCAGCGGAAATCTCCGCGCATCCGATCCATTCTCCGACCCACCATAACTATCCTCGTGCGGCACAAACACATTCTTAGTAGGCAGCACCGGAACATTGCTGGTATCCGTGGGAAACGGATTCGCCCCCGTCTGCGGTGGCGCGGCAGCCGGCTTCTGCCCGGCATTGGCCGGCCCATTCTGCCCAGGCTCTGGCGCCTGCGCACTGAGCCGCGCCGCCGCCAGCAGGCAGCCCGCAAAAACCAGCGCAATC
Source organism: Occallatibacter sp. (assembly GCA_049515455.1). Classification (GTDB taxonomy): domain Bacteria; phylum Acidobacteriota; class Terriglobia; order Terriglobales; family Acidobacteriaceae; genus Telmatobacter. The sequence continues at coordinate 1,665 of JBEKUB010000010.1, read as the reverse complement.
AAGTAGCCCCGTCTCATCTTCTTCTCGCCCTACTCATATTCATTTTAATTGCCGCCCATGCACCGTTATCAATCTGTACACTAAAAGGAAAGCATCGCACATTCTCATGGCCCTTATCATCCGTTCTTCCTCCATCCACGCTGCCGGCTGCTACACCACCACTCCCATCCGCAAGGGTGTGCGCGTAATCGAGTACACAGGCCACCGTCTCACCAAGCAACAGGCTGACAAGGACTACGAGGACTCGTCCGTCACCTACCTATTTGGACTTGGAAATGGCAAGATCGTCATCGACGGCCACTCCATGGCCATGTTCATCAACCACAGTTGCGACCCCAACTGCGAAACCACTGAAGAGAACGACCGCATCTGGATCAAATCCATCCGCAAAATCGCTGCTGGGGAAGAGATCACCTACGACTACTGTCTTTACGACGGCGGTGATGACAATGCCATCTGCAACTGCGGCGCAAAAACCTGCCGCGGCACCATGTACTCGCCCAAAGAAGTCCGCCGCCGCAAATCCGCCGCCAAAAAAGCCCTCAATAAAAAATCCACCAAAAAGAAGCGCGGCAAACGGAGAGAGCAGGGGCCTTTAGGCCCCGGAATACAGTGAATCGATGGGCGGCCTTCAGGCCCGGGCCGTCTTCACCGCGACGCGCAGGAAATGTCCGCGGCTAAAGCTGCATTCCAGTTGCCAGCGTGCGTTCAGTAGCCTGAAGGTAACTGCTCCTTCCTGGCGCCTGGTGCCCCAAAACATTCTCTGACCGTAGCCCCAGATCCAGATTCTCGCACCTGGGAAGAACTACGCTCGCATAAGGCATTCTTAGCCGCTTCACTCCTACCCCAGCGCCTGCACCGTCCCCTTACCCACCAGTTCTTCCACCCGCTCCACCCAATCCCGATCCGCCGCCACGCTCATCCCTTCGGGCTCCAGCAGCACCGCATACTCGCCCTTCTTTTCCAAATGCAGCATCAACTTCCCAGGACCCGGCGCCGCATCCGCCGCACTCTTCAGCCCGGTCAGCATCTCCTCCGTCGCCCGTTCCAGGTTCACGCGTATTCTCACCGTCCCCGGCAACTTCACCTGCACCTCTTCGAGCGCCACAATCGAACTCACTGAAATCTTCGGCGCCGCATCCTCATCCCCCATCAGCACCCCGCGCACCAGCACCGGCGCCTCAATCTTCAGTGCCCCGCTCAGCCGTTCATAATCCCGCGAAAAGCAAATCAGTTCAATCTTTCCTGAAGCATCCTCCAGCCCCGCTTGCGCATAAACCTTCTGGTCCCGCTTGCTCTTCTGCACTCTCAATCCCAGAATCATCCCCGCCACCATCACCTCGTCCGCCGGATCGGTCTGCGAGCCCCAGCGCCTCTCCGGCGCCTTGCGTTCCAGGGCCTCGGCCACAGGAATCACCCCCGTCAAATTCCTCAGCTTATCCGCATACTTATCCAGCGGATGCCCGGAGACAAAGAACCCCAGCACTTCCTTCTCATTCGCCAGCCGCACGCTCTCTTCCCACTCCGCCACCTTCGGCAGATCGTCTGCGCCGCGCCCCGCCTTCGGTCCTTCGTCAAAAAGCCCAAACAATCCCGTCTGCCCTTGCGCTTCGTCCCGCTGCGCCTTCTGCGCCCGCTCCATCGCCTTATCCACCGCCGCCATCA
>JBEKUB010000009.1:0-162604 GCA_049515455.1 Occallatibacter sp. | reverse complement strand
GTTGAGTAGTTTCCGAATTGGCGGTGATACGGCTCCAGACACGTTGAATGAATCGGCGGCTGTCGCCAATGGTCCTATGGACTTCACGATATCCACATCTGAATCTCTTTCTCGATCACCCAGCGGCCTTCTCGTCTATCCATGACAACATATTCGCCGCCCCCGCACAGTTCGCCACAACGGTTGCTCGCATAGAAGAGCGCTTGCGTACCGTCTGCACTAAAACCTACCCGGGAGAATCCCAGGTTGCCCGTAGAACCTGGAAACCGCTTATAGAATGCGGGCCAACTCCCGTTCTTAAATATGGAATCGAGTTGAGTTGAATCTACGAGTTCGTAGTCAAAGACAGTGTGAAAAGAACGTTGAAAGGTTGCTTGCCGCCAGTTCGTTTCTCGAAATGCATCTATCGTCGTTCGCTTGAGGGTGGGGGCTTGGCTTTGCAATGAACTTGCAGTTTGCGTCCAAGGAATCGGCTGTCCGTTCCCGTCCATTCGAAGATTTAGTCCCTGTTCATCGGACTCGGTAATGTTGCGAATTACAATTTTGGAAATTCCATCGCCGGTCGGCTTGAGCGGCTCTACGCCCTTTAGACTCGCGAGTTTAGCATCGATAAACGCAGAAAGGACCTCGTATTCGGCGGCTTTAACGCGTGTGTTCCGGCAAGCTGTTGTCGCAGCCAGCAATATTACAAGCACGCAAATCGCTACCGCACGGGCTCTGCCGATTGTCTGCATCTGACGAATTATCTCAAATTGGTCATAGAACAGACACAGATCTTCGCTTCGAGCACCGGAAACTTGTTGAGAACTGGGCGAACCGCTCGTTGACACGGCGGCGGTAGTATCGTCGCATATTCGGAAACTACCACTTGTTTTAGATGCTCCGGCCGAAATGCCGCGGGTTAAGATGAGTCATGCGTCGGGTGCGGGTATCACACGCTGGGCGCCGCCACACATTTGCCGCCTGATGTGAAGACGCTCTCCGTGCCGGTATTCGCTACGAATACCGAGGCCTATCACACGGAGACGGTGATGACGAATGCGGTGATCCGTGAGTTTGCTACGCGCACGCGGTTGCGGGTGACTCCGGCTGAGGGAGGGGATGCGGATGCGGTGCTGCACGGGACGATTCTCAAGGAGTATGTGGCGCCGCTGACCTACAACGCATCGACCCAGGAATCTTCCAGTTTTCTCATCACCATTGTGGCTTCGGTCACGCTTACGGGGCGGGACGGCAAGGTGCTTTACGAGAATAAGAACTACGTCTACCGCGAGCAGTACCAGTCGACTACCGATTTGCCTACATTCATCGTGGAGAATCCGGCGGGGGTGGAGCGGCTCTCGCGGGAGTTTGCGCGGGCACTGGTGGCTGATGTGCTGGAAGGGTTTTAGCTCACACGGGCGCAAAAGCAACGACCTTGGGGTTCGTGTGACATTTGTTTCCGTTCCTCTGCCCCCCTCCCCCCCTACCTGTTTTTGCAAGATACTCATTTTAGTGGAGTTATCTGCATAATATAGACAGCAAAGGGGTTATAGGAGTTTCGAGAGTGTTTTCTGCGCTCTTGAGGGTGCTATGAGATGATTGTGCGCTTTTACGGGCATAAATTATGCAAAACGAATTAGGGTGGGTGGACGGATTACGATCCGAGGCATCCATAGGCGTGAGTCACGCCGTCCTTACAGGACGGCGGTGTATTTTGGACAACCCCTCCCCCGGTTTCACCGGGGGCTATTTTCACCGGCTCCCTCTGGGAGCAACGGCGAGGCGTGTGGATTATGGCGATGTTGGTATGGGGAGGGTTGGGTGTCGTGCGATCCCGGTCTTCGGTCTCCACGGCGATCGCGAATGATAGGGTTCCGCCTCAGTGGAGATTTAGCGATCCCAGGTCTCAGAATCGAGACCTGGGCCACCCGCCCCCGAGTCCCGGGGCTATTTTCATTTGCTCCCTCCGGGAGCAACGGAGAGGCGCGGGATTTTATGGCGATGGTGGGCTGCGGAGAGTTGAGTGCAGTGCTATCCCACCCAAGCGACAAAAACAAAAGCGTCGCGAGGGTGGGGCACCCGGCCGATGTGCTGGAAAGGTATTAGTACATCTTGCCGGTCAGGAATCTTGTGGCGTTTTGGATGAAGCGTTCGTAGAGCAGGGGCTGCATGCCGCGGACGGCTTGGAAGAGGAGATTTCCCCGGCCGAGACGCGCGGTGAAGGTGGCTGCTCCGAGAACATCGTCGTGATCGCGGCCGTAGCCGGCTATGACTTCGACTGCGGGACCATCGACCAAAAGGCCGGAGGCATCTTTGAAGGCGACCTGATACTCCCACTTCATGACCTGGTTCGAGGGCAGGCCCGCATAGGCGGGATGATCTTTGAGGAAGACCCAGTTTCCCATCCAGCATCCGCGGCTTTCGCCGACGAGACCGGCATAACTAAAGGCTCCGGCCTTTGAGAGCGTCTTGGCGGCTGCATCCGCTCCGGCGGCTGACTGAGCTAAGACAAGCAAGGGAAGTCCTGCCCGGACTGCGGTTATCAGGTCACTTAGACGGTTGATGAACTGTTGGGAATCGAATTCCTTTTCCTGGGAGAGCAGAATTACAAGATCGTAGGAGGCTTGGGGGCGAAACTCTTCCACATTCATTTTGCTGTGGGGAAGATAGTCGGCCATAGCGTTTGCGCTGCCGACGATTCCGGCGCGGACGATTTTGGAAGTAGCTGATTCCGTTCAGTGTGAGGCGCAAGGTGTAGTGGCGTTCGCTTGCGAGAGGCGGGCTGGAGATAGCCTCTGCCACTGGATAAGCAAACCTGTTGGGAATGAATGCGGGCGCAGGGTAGGTTTCGAGTTGCGTGGTCTTTCCGGAGGGATCGGTAATGGAAAGCTCAAGCGTGCCGGAAACAGGCTGATTGGTCTCGTTAAGCAGGAAAAGGTCGAGGAGGATGGAATCGCCCGGTTTGTGGACCACCCCGCGGGGTTGCACTACGGGCCTGAGGGGCGCTAGCGCGGAACGGATCAGCTCCGGATCTCCCTTGGAGTTTCGCTGGTTATCGACCAGGCCGCTGTGACTATCAATGGGCTGGTCCTCCCATCCGTTGATGACCAGAAAATCGCTGGCGTCGTCCGTGCGGATGACTTGAAGAATGCGGCCCCAGGTTTCATAGAGCTTGTTGCCGGCGTCGGCAAACAGGGCTGAGGCGGTAGGAAAGGCGGATCGGAAGTTCCATTTGTCTAAGAAGGAATTGTATGCGGCGAGAATTCTTTCGTGGTCCGCTTTATCGTAGCTTTGGCCTCCGCCTTCGCGGATGGATTTGAGAATCAATTCGTGATTGTCAGGCGCGCCCCAGCCAAGCATCTCGCCCTGCATACTGATCTCGCGGCGGTTGCCGGTGCGCTGGGTAAAGTTGCGGGGATCGGTGTAGAGGCTATCCTGCCATACGCCTGGACCGCCGACTGTGTGCGTATCGGACCATCCCGAATAGCCGGTTCCGTCTTCTACATGGATATTGTCGTCGTATGGGAGAAAAAAGGCCTGGTTGTAGGGCTCGATGCCGGAATGGAGGACGATGGTGCGGCTGGGATCGGCCTCGTGCATTTGATGCAGGATGCGAAAGATGCGCGGATTGCGCAGGCTGGGGACGATCTCATTCTGAAGGTCATAGACCACCAGGGCGGGATGGCTGCGATGATCGCGGATCATGCGCAGGATGCGAAAAGTTTGATAGCGCTGGCTCCAGCTTGTAGCATCTCCGCCGTTGCCGGATGTGTCGATGGGGGGCTTTGTGACTGGCGCGTAATTGGCATCGGGGTCCTTGTCACTGTTAAATGCGAGAAGTCCGCCGCCGGGCTCCATATAGCGCAGGAGTCCCAATCGATCGTCCTGGGCGAGTTCTTCGTGCTTGCCCAGGTTGCGGTGGTATTGCAGAGCATTGAGGCCCAGGGATTTGGCGGCGAGATCGGATTTATGGGCCAGCGCGGGAGTGGGCCAGAGGCCGTTGAAACCCCAATAGCCGAATTCGATGGCCGAGTAAAGACGGATGCGATTTCCGTTCAGGGTCAGGATGGCATCGGTGCCGATTCCTTTGGGCTCAAACCAGCGGAAGCCGAAGATTTGGTTTTTGCGGTCGTGGGCTTGGGTGCCGGCGGAAGTTGCGAGCAACTCGGCTCTTACGCGATAAAGTGCAGGAGATTCAACGGACCAGAGTTTTGCGCCAGGGTAACTTAGTGTGGATCGAAGAGCCGCCTTGGATTGGGCGGGGATGCGGGTCTCCACTTCTGTGGAGGTTAGTGTTTCCTCGCTATCCAGCGCCTGGATTGTGAAACGGATGCGAGCTTGAGCTTCTTGCGTGCGATTGTTGCGGAGCTCCGCACAGGCATCGATGCTGGTGACATCGGGCTTGTTCAGTACCGAAAGATCGCTTAGGAAGACGGTGTCATGCACGTCGAAAGAGATGCCGCGATCGAGGCCGCCGAAGCCGCGTCCTGCGTGGAATTCATATTTGCCCCAGTGCAGTTGGGTATAGTCGCGCCAGTCGTAAACGCCGCCGGGATTGGTGATGCGGAGGGCGAGCAGGTTGGTTCCGGGCTTGAGGGCCGAAGTTATATCGCAATCGTAGGAGGTCTCCGCAATGAGGTCGTAACCGATTAACTGTTGGTTGACGAAGATCTCGATGCGCTGGCGGTAGCCGCGAATGTGGAGGGTAACCTGCTTTCCGGACCAGGCATCAGGCACATCGAAAGTGCGCCAGAACCAGGAGACGCCGCGGTATGCACCGTTGGGAAATCGCAGGTCGGATGGGGCATATTCGTATTCGGCTTCCGTGTAAGGGCGGGAGCTGAGATGGTCCCAATAGAACTGTTCGACGGAGGCGGGCAGGATGACTGGGATTCCCTGTTGCGGGTTGAGAGCAGACCAACCGCCGGAGGGAGGATTTACAGGAATGCGGGCGAGATCAACTTCGTCGGGTAGGAAGAGCGGGTCGTCTTTCCATGGAGCGTTGGTATCGGGCCACAGACGCCAGCCATCGTCGGGGATTTCAACCTCGGAGGCGGGAGCGGACTGGGCGAAAAGAGGGCTGGGAGTAAAAGCCGCGGCCGCGGCGAGGGCAGTGGAGCTCTGAAGAAAACTGCGGCGAGTGACGGAATATTTTGTTTCCATGAGGGACCGGCCTTGACGTGGAATGGTCTCCTCATCATAGCGCGATGCTTGAACAAGCCGCTGTTTCCGAAGCGAAGATGCGGCGGCATTGCACCTTCAGGCAACCTCGGCGCGAGTATCAGATTTTTGAACTGGCCCAGGCGCGCCGGGGAGGGTATTCTGGAGCCAGATGAACGATGCATTCATTGGCTGCGCAGCCTGGGGGTTGGCCCGTTGAGCGGGTCGCGCTGGGGCGCGGGATTCGCTGCCGTGGGCCGTTTTGTGGCGGAGATTGAGGCTGCAGCGGCGGGGCAGGGACCGCTGAAGCCGGGTTACGTGCTGGCGGGCGACGAAGTTTTTCTAATGGACCGCTGCCGCTCGGCGGTGCTTAAGGGCTTTGTGCAGCCGGACCTTAAAGATTTTTGCCTTTCTGATTTTGACTTGTCCGGGACTTCGATCTTCGAAGTGCTGGACAGAGCGCAGACTCCTTCGCTGATGGCGCCATTCCAGGTAATTTTTGTGCGCAACGTGCGGCAGCTCTATACGCGCGGGGCGAAGAAGGATGAGTTTGCGGCGCTGGACCGCTATTTCCGCTCACCGAATCCGCAGGCGCTGTTGATTTTTCCGGCTGACTTTTTGCGCATTCCGTCCGATATACGGCGCATGGAGCTGGACGACAAGAACCGCTTCGAGCGGATCAGGGAAACGCTGGGCGAACACTGCGGCGTGGTGGAGCTGGCGCGCGTGAACGAGGAAGACGCGATGCGCTGGACCGTTGCTACCGCCCAGGAAGCTGGCGTGCGGGTGGAACCGGATGCGGCGCGGGAACTGGTGGATGCGTTGGGTGCGGATATGATGCTGATCTCGTCAGAACTGGAGAAGCTGCTGCTCTATACGATGGGGCGGGGGCGCATTACGCTGGGCGACGTAGAGACCATGGTGCTGGCGGCCAAGCAGCGGTCGCTGTATGAGCTGACGGATGCGATCAGTGCACGTGACCGCGTGCGCGCGCTGGCGCTGCTGCAAGGGTTGCTGAACAGTTCCGACGCGGGCGAGGATTCGGCCATTGGGCATCTTTACATGCTGGCGCGGACCTTCAGGCAGATGCTGGTGATACTGGAAAAGAACGTGCGCGATTCGAGAGCCATCTGGCAGGCGTTGTGGCAGGGCTTCAGAATGCCGCCGTTTGCGGCCGACGATCTGATTCGCCAGGCAAGACGCTACAAGAGCCGCCGCGAGCTTACGCGGGCGCTGCGGCTGGTTGCGCGGGCGGACATGGAGTTGCGCTCATCGCCGCCGGACAAGCGGCTGGTACTGGAGAGGCTGGTGTATGAGCTGGCTTCAGAGCCGAAGCCGGCTTCGACGCTGTTCGGACCGGTGCAGCTTTCGTTTGAGGTCTAGAACTGCGCGGATCAGCGCTATTCGAGAATAATGGCAGGGTTCGGTTGGGTTCCGCGCGCGGTGAGGGTTATGGCCGCGGTGAGAATCAGCGCGCCGCCCGCCCAGGCATAGGGGCCGAGGTGCTCGCCGAGAAACTGGACGCCCAGCCAGGAGCCGAGGGCAGGTTCAATGTTGAGGAAGACGCCGGCGCGCGATGCCGGCACATGGTGAATGCCCCAGTTCCAGAGCAGCGTGGTGGTGGCTGTGCAGAGGAGGCCACTGATGGCCAGAGCAGCCCAGGCGGTGGGGCTCACGTGGGCAATCGGAAGCGGCTGAGTCTTGAATGGCAAAATGGGGTTCAGCATCCAGGGAAGCAGAGCGAGGACGGCCAGCATGAGGGTGCCGGAGAGGATGGTATAGGCCGTCACAACCTGAGGGCTATGGGTGAGCATCAATTTCTTGCTGAGCAGAACCCATGCCAGGGCGGTGAAGAGTGAGGCGACCACCAGCAGGTCGCCTGCGAGCGAGGGCATGGTGTGCGCGGCCGAACCGGGTGTGCCACCCAGAACGATGAGAGTGGCTCCCAGTGTGGAACCGAAGAGGGCCAGCCAGCTGAGCCGGTCGAGTTTTTCGCCTGCAAAGAGCGTGGCCGCGGCGGCCAGCATCACCGGCATGGCGCCCACCATGAGCGAGGCATGGCTTACCGTGGTGATGGCCAGGCCGTGGAACTGGAGCAGAAACTGGATGGGAACGCCGAGGGCTGTGCACAGAAGCAGCAAGCGCAATTCACTGCCGGTGAAGTGAAAGCGGTTGCGATTGGCCACGACGACAGGGAGCATGCCCAGAGAGGCAAAGAGGAAGCGGTAAAGCACCATGTGCTCGACGCTCATCTCGTCGAGCGCCAGCCTGCCCCAATAGAAGCCTGTGCCCCAGAGGCAGCCGGCGAGCGCGCAGGCGCCGTAGCCCAGCAGTGCGGTCCGCCGTTGCGATCTTAATTGCTTTGCCATTCCTCATTTTACTTTCGCACACCGGGAGGGATCGCGGGGCCGGGACAGGATCTGGGATGCGGTCGGAGTAAATGGATTTGCTGATTGTGGAAAAGTTTCTTGATTTCCCGTTGAGAGACAATGATCCGGCGCGGGCCAGGAAACTGAGGCACGGCATAAATGATTTCCTTGCGCCGTCCCTACGGGACTCCGTAACGAAATTTTGAGATCACTTTTCCCCACACTGAAGCGCGGGGCTAACAAACTCTGCGCCTCCGGCGCGTTTTGAGTCCCTTTCCCCACGCTTCCACTCCAAAAAACAAAGACCGTTTCCTGAGGACCACGGTGAAGCGCGGGGCTAACAAACTCCGCGCCTACGGCGCGCTAATCCCGTGAGTGCGACTCTGCGCCTGCGCTGCGGCGCGTTAATCCCGTGAGTAAATGATCGGGGTCAAGTGGGAATCTATGATTTCGCCGATCGTCACTCCTGGGCAAAGCTCCTGCATATCGATGACCTGGTTTTTATTTTTGGACTCTGCCAGGCGCATTTCCTCATCTATGTAAATCACGGTCATGACTTCGCGCGGTTTTGTGGACGTATTGGCTTCAGCGCGATGGAAAGTCCAGCCGGCATGGAAGCTTACATCGCCAAGCTCGAAGGGAGTGTTGTTGCGGGAGAAGCCTTGAAGTGCTTCTTTGAGGGTTATTTCGCTCTCGTCGCCGATTTCCAGGTCGCGTCCGTGCTGAAAGCGATGACTTTTTTCGCAGAATGCCAGCGGGCCCATTTCGAGCGGCGTATCTTGCAGAGGAACCCACGCGGTGACGACGTTATCGTTGGAGACGGGGAAGTAGTACTGGTCGGCGTGCCAGGGGGTGATGCCGCCGCCGGGCTCCTTGTAGAGGGCCTGGTCGTGGTAAAGACGCACGCCGCGGCAGCCCATCAGATCTGCGGCTATCCGGGCCAGGCGCTTGCCGAAGACAAACTCGCGCGCCTCGTCGCTCTTCAGCCACAGGTTGCCCACCTGCAGGAAGGCCTTGTCGTATGTGGAACGCTGTTCGAGTGGAAGCTTTTCCGCGGTCAGTTCAGCAACCTTGGCGCTGATATAAGCGCGGTAGTGCCGCAGCAGTTCCGCACTAAGAACCTTGCGGAGCTTGATATAGCCATTCTCCGCGTAGAAGCTACGCTGATCTTCACTTATGGGGAAAGGGGCATCCAGTTCTTCAGTCCATAGCTGGGTTGCGGACACGACCGACCTCCCGGTTCGTTTTCAAAGGGTTAATTTCAATCCGACGCCGTGATTATAGAGGATGACGGGTTGGGATCTCGTAAATTGTTTGCGCGTCGGCTCGATTGGATTTTTGGGTTCGATACGGCGCCGGATCCTCTTGAACCAGCATGCTCACTATGAGGCGATATTTAAGGTGTGATCGAGGTCTAAGCCGTGTAAACTGAGCGACGGGAGATTCCTTTGGCGGTAGATCACTATACGGCTGCGGCGTTAAGCGACGTGGGACGCAAGCGGGCTTCAAACGAAGACGCGTTCGGATTTTCCGTCGAGCACGGCGCTTACGTTGTCTGTGACGGCATGGGGGGCGCGGCGGCGGGGGAGATTGCCAGTTCGCTGGCGGTGGGCGAGATGCTGCGCCTGCTTGAGAACCGGAAGGAGAGCGCGGAAGGGATTGAGGCTCAGGCGATGCCGCAAATTGCCGAGCAGGCTGTGAACGCCGCCAACGAGATGGTATTCTCCCGCGCACAAACGGACGAAAACTTGAGCGGCATGGGCACGACGCTCGTGGTGCTGGTGGCGGAGAAGGACCGTTTGTGGGTGCTGAACGTGGGCGATAGCCGCTGTTACCGGCTGCGTAACCAGTGCCTGGAGCAGCTTACCCTGGACCACTCGTTGGTGGAGGAAATGGTTCGACTGGGCCGCATGACTCCCGACGAGGCACTGAGTTCGCCGTTGCGTAACGTCATTACCCGTGCGCTGGGAACGCAGAGCAGCATCACCCCGGATGTTTTTGAACTGGAGGCCGAGCCCGGCGACCTCTATCTTCTGTGTTCCGACGGATTGCCGCGAGAGCTTTCCGATGAAACGATTGCATCCATTCTCAAATTGGATCTTTCGCTCAAAGAGCTGTGCGCCAAACTTGTGAATGCCGCCAAGAAAGCCGGCGGCAACGACAATATTACTTGCGTTCTGGTGCGGGCGGAAGGCTAGAAAAGTTCTCCTGATGGCGTAGAGTGAGCGTGGACCGGGAGGTCCACGCTACAGCCGGCCAGGAGGCCGGCGCCACCTATTCTTGCCGGGACCGATAATCTTCATACTTCTCGCCGGGACTGGTGATCTTCAGACGAGCAGAGATTTCATTCATCGCGACCCGCAGCAGACCGGCGCGAAGAGTGCTTCAAAGTATGAAGCAGCAGGGCCAGCGGTATGCACAGCAGGGAGAGATAGCCCAGCAGGCGGAAGATATCTGCATAGGCGAGGACCGCTGCCTGCTGCTGGACGCTGAGGTACAGAGCGCCCAGCGCCTCCTGATGGGCGGTAAAGCCGTCAGCGCCGCCGGTCGAGAACTTTGCCGTGAGGCCCGCTAGAGTTCCCATCGCGGCAGGACTTCCCGCGGTCAGGTTGGCTCCGAGGTAATTCTGGTGGATTTGGGAGTTGCGCACCAGCAGGGTTGTGATGCTGGCGATGCCGATGCTGCCTCCGATGTTGCGCATCAGGTTGTAAATGCCGGAGGCGTTGCCTATCTCCTGCTTGCGCAGCAGTCCCATGCTCATGGTGGTGAGGGGGACGAAAACGAATCCGCCGGCAAAGCCGTTGATGAAGTTGGGCATGGCCACGGAACCCATTGAAATGCCGAGATTGATGTGGCTCAACAACAAGGTTGAGTAGCCAAAGATGGCGAAGCCGCAGGCCAGCAAGATGCGGCCGTCGATGTGATTGACCAGAAATCCAACCACGATCATGGAGAGCAGGGAGCCGATGCCGCGCGGGCTGACAGTGAGGCCGCTATCGAGAGCCGAATAGCCCAGCAGCGTTTGCAGAAACAAGGGCAGCATGGCAATGACGCCATAAAATGTGAAGCCGTAGAGGCCGGCGATGATGGTTCCCATGCCGAAGTTGCGATTGCCAAGAATGCGCAGTTGCACAATGGGCTCGCGGGTCCTGAATTCGCGGACGACAAAGCCCAATAGTGCGACGGTGGAGACGCCAGCCAGCCAGCGAATCCAGCCAGCGGCGAACCAATCCACCTCCTGGCCCTTGTCGAGCACCAGTTGCATTGCGCCCAGCCATACGGCCATGAGGCCAAAGCCGAGATAGTCGATGGCTCCGCGAAAGGCGTTGCGGAGGTAAGGAGGGTCTTCAATGAATAGATTGGCCATGAACAAAGCCAGCAGGCCGACGGGAAGGTTGATCAAAAAGATCCAGCGCCAGGAATAACTGTCGGTGATCCATCCGCCGAGCGTGGGACCGATCACCGGGGCAACTACAATTCCGACGCCATAGACGGCCATGGCCGTGCCGTGCTGGTAAGGCGGGAAACTCTCCAGGAGAATGGACTGAGCCAAGGGCTGCATTCCCCCTCCGCCGATGCCTTGCAGCACCCGGGCAACGATCAGCATGGGCATGGAGATGGCTACGCCGCAGAGCAGGGAAGCGGCGGTGAAGACCAGGATGGAGATCATCAACAGGCGTTTGCGACCGATGCGCCGGGCGATCCATCCGGATGCGGGCAGCATGATGGCGTTGGAGACCAGATAACTGGTGAGAACCCAGGTGGATTCGTCGGTCGAGGCGGAGAGAGTGCCGGCAATATGCGGCAAGGCTACGTTGGCCACCGAGGAGTCAAGCACCACCATGAAAGTGGACAGCATCACAGAGACTGCAACCATCCACGGATTGACCGAAGGCCGCCACTCGCTGTGCGCGGCTTGGGTATTTTGCGGATCGCTGCTGACCATGAATTCAGTTTAGTGGCTGAGGGCCGAGAACCGATTGTGACGGGCATCAGGTTGATTCCGCCTCGGATACGATTTACGCGGCGTGAGAATTTACCGCTGGTTTGCGTGAGGTTGCCTGATCTGAGCGGCGAAAGCGAGCGGTTATTACTCATCGCGAATATTGCAGTGCGCTATTTTGCTCAGACCGGGATGATTTGGGTCACTAGTGTGAAGAACGTCGGGGCAGGCTAATTGTGTCTCGGCAATGATGAGGAGAATCCATGCGCGGAATCAATTACCTTGTATTAACAGCAGCTGTGGCCGGAATGCTTTTTACGGCTGCCGCCCCAAGATCACAAGCTCAGATAAGCGTCAACATCGGAGTAGCTCCCGATTGCCCCTACGGTTACTACGACTACGCTCCTTATAACTGTGTTCCCGACGGCTACTACGGTTCAGAGTGGTTCAACGGCGGGGTCTTCATCGGCGTGGGTCCGTGGTTTCATGGCTCCAACGATTTCCGTGGCAGTGTGAATAACGCGCTGGATCCGCAGCACGGCTATAACGGCGAAACGCCAAAGGTTGGTGATAAGGCGGCGGCACAGCGGAAAGCCCCGGAGCAGTTCAAAGGGAACGAAACGCGCGATGGCCGCGGCCATACAGTGGCAGCCAAGCGCTAACCGGCGCCCTCCGGCGGGAACAGCAGATCCGCGGGGAGAGTTGTAAGCAGTAGATGCCATGAGCGGGGCGGAGGAGCCGTAGATGATCGGGACGGCTCCATTTCCCGGGGCCGCTCCCTGCTCATACCTGACGAGATCGCGCTGAACGGGGAACTTACCGGTTCAATGTGACGATGTATTCTGGTGTACGGACCTATTCATTGCGGTCGGACATCGGAAAGCAATCATGGCGATATTGGGAAAATACTCTATAGGCGTTGGCGATCGATTTGCCCATCAGGCTAAAGCGCAGCTCCAAGCGTGCATCCTCGCCAACAAGGCTGGCGTGGAAGTGACCCCGGTGTGGAACAAGTCAAACCGCGAGCACGCTATCATCGGCACCGAGCCGAAATCAGTTCGCGCCGCGGCAGAAGTTGCAGTGAAGGAACTGGGCTGGAAGCTACCCTGGTTCTGCGACGCCGACCACATCAACCTCACGACCGTCGAGCGCTTCCTGGGTTCCTGCGACTTCTATACCATCGACGTGGCCGATTCCATCGGCAAGCCGGCGAGCCAGGCTTCGATCGATACATTCGTCAAGCGTCACCCGGAACTGGCGGGGTCCATCCGCATGGAAGGCGCCGAACAAACCATTGAAATCAGTCCGGGAATGCTAGGCCAGACCGTAGGCAAATTCCTCTACGCGGTCGAGAAGGCGGGCACTATTTATCGTCTGATCGATGCGGCAAAAGGCAAGGGCACATTCGTCACTGAGATTTCAATGGACGAGACCGATGCCGCGCAAGCGCCGGCGGAGTTGTTGATCATTCTCGCGGCTATCGCCGATGAAGATATTCCCATTCAGACCATTGCGCCCAAATTCAGCGGCCGCTTCAACAAGGGCGTGGACTACGTTGGCGACGTTGACCAGTTTTCGCGGGAAATCTCGCTCGACATGGCCGCCATCAAGCATGCCGTCGCCGCTTACGGATTGCCCGGAGACCTGAAGCTCAGCATCCACTCCGGAAGCGACAAATTTTCGATCTATCCTGCTATCCACGCGGCGATGGAGAAGTTCTCCACGGGGGTGCATCTGAAGACCGCCGGTACCACCTGGCTGGAGGAGATTATCGGCCTGGCCGAGGCAGGAGGGAAAGGCCTGAAGCTGGCAAAAGAGATTTACGCCGAGGCATTTTCTTACTCCATCGATCTTTGCGCTCCATATGCAACGGTGATCGACATCAATCCGGCCCAGCTGCCCGCGCCCGCGGAAGTGGACCGCTGGTCCTCAGCGCAATTCACCTCTGCCTTGCGCCACGATCTTGATTCGCCAGCCTACAACTCCAGCCTGCGGCAGCTGCTCCACGTGGGATATAAAGTTGCGGCCAGGATGGGCCGACGCTACCTGGACTTGCTGGATGCCAATGAGACAGTGATCGCGAAAAATGTAACGGAAAACCTGTTCACGCGCCACATTGCCCCGGTCTTTCTCGACCGGCGGGAAAATCTGGCCACGTTGAAATCCTGAGGTTGTGAATAGAGAGGTTCTCCTGAAGGCGTATAGAGTGAGCGTGGACCGGGTGGTCCACGCCACAACCGGCCGGGAGGCCGGGGCCACCTATTCCTGGCAGGGCGGTCACGCTGCCGGCGGCCAAGCCGGCTATGCATCCACGGCCGGCACCGGAGCCGGCGCATGGCGTCGCACCCTGAGATTGTTCACCGCATAATCGACAAAGCGCGGCTCGAAGTGGGGCGGCTGACCCATGAATCGGCAGGTTGCGACAACCTGGTCAACGATGAACCTAGGTTGGTAGGCGGCCAGTTCAAGTCCTTTTTCTTTTGTGATCTTTTGCGCGATAAACTCGATTAATTTGTCGTCAGCCGTCATTCCCTGGCGCGCGCACTCCTTGATGAATATGCGCTTGTAAAGATCGTAACTGGGGCCTGCGACCTCAATCTTGTAGGGAAGGCGGCGCAGGAAGGCAGGGTCCATCATGTCTTCAGGCTCGAGGTTGGTGGAGAAGATCACCAGCTCCTCGAAGGGGATGGTGAAGGTTTTTCCGGTATGCAGTTTCAGGTAGTCGAAACGGTTTTCCAAAGGCACGATCCAGCGGTTGAGGAGGTTTTTCGGGGATACCAGCTGACGGCCGAAGTCGTCGATGACAAAACAGCCGCCCAGGGCCTTTACGTGCAGAGGCGCCTCGTAGAAATTCACGGAGGCGTCGTAGCGGAGATCGAGCATCTCCAGCGTCAATTCGCCGCCGGTGAGGACAAAAGGCCGCTGGCACGGGACCCAGCGCGCGTCAAACTCCTCGGTGCGGACAAAGGAAAGCCTGTCAGTCTGGCTGGGGGCGGCAGGGCTCAGCGAGACATGATAGCTGGGGTCGTAGACACGTATGATCTGTCCTTCGACGATCACCGCGTAAGGGATATAAATCACGTCAGAGAATACATTTGCGAAGCTCATCGCGACAGAGGTTTTGCCGTTGCCGGGCGTGCCATAGAGAAGGATGGCCCGGCCCGAGTTCAACGCCGGCCCGCTCTGTTCGATGATGCTGTCGTTGAAGGTCAGTGCGCCAAGGCAATTGCGTATTCGATCGATCGTGATCCGTTCGTTGGTGACTTTCTGCAAGTTGACCTGGGAGGTAAATTCAGCAAGAGTCACGGGCGCAGGTCCCGCATAACGCGATTGATCGAGCGCGTCCAGCACCCAGCGCCGGCCTGTGTCTGTGATCGCGTAGCTTACATCGCGCGGGTTGGCGGGGTCGCGCGATCCCAGGGCATGCATCAATTGACGGTCGATGGCCATCTGGACCAATGCCAGCACGATGTTATACGGGAGCTTGATGGTATTGACGAACTGGCGGATGGCTTCAAGGTGTTCTACATAAATCAGCTTCATCAACAGGCCGAGCAGTTCCGTGGCGTCGATTTTCATGGACGCGATATCCGCGGGCTCTGCAGGCATGCGATGGATAAACGAGTCCAGGGCGGCCTGGGAGATGGCTCCAGCGGCTACCAGACGATCGCCGAGGCGTCCGCCGAGTTGAGCCTGAAGGTCAAGCGCTTCAGTAACTTGTTCCAGGGTGACCAACTTGGCCTGGACCAGCAGATCGCCCAATCGCAATCGTTCTTTGATGGCGTCCTCCTGTTGGGACTATGTTGAAGATAATAGCGGTTCTTCCCGTCCTTCCGCCGCCAATCTCCAAACGGGATCCTACATAATCGTATCAGGCTCCTAAAGCGTTTTTATCGTTGCCGAATGCCACAGGCAGGAGCGCGTTCGATTGCAGGATTGCTCATCCATTGACGCCTGGCGTCGAGATATTGCGATTTCAATTAAGGCTTTGTCTTCATCTCGAAAGCCAGCGGCAGCAGTTCAGAGAAGGACATTGTGCGTATTCCGCTTTCGGTAGGGAAGAGAACTGGCGCTTCGGGCTGGGTGAACTCGGCCAGAACCTGACGGCAGGCGCCGCAGGGCGGGCTGGAAGCCTGGTTCAGATTGGTGACCGCGACGGCTTCGACGCGAATATCGGGTCCGAATTGGGAAACGGCCCGGACCAGGGCGGAACGCTCGGCGCAGATGGTCAGCCCGTAACTCACATTTTCGACGTTGGTTCCAGTGACGACCTCTCCGTTGGCGAGCAGGAGGGCGGCGCCTACGCGGAAGCCGGAATAGGGCGAGTAGGAGTGAAGAGCCGCCTGATGCGCTTGTTCGAGGAGTTTTTTGAGCGCAGGCTCGGTCGAGTTCTGATCGTTCATCGGTTCTCCAATCTGCTATCAACGCGCCAATTAAGGCTAAAGCATTGTTGGGACTGCTGTACACGGGGTGGCTGTCTCTTTATTTCTCAAGTTGGGGCTCATCTTTCCGATAAAAGCCTCGAGTGCTTTCTTTGCCGGGGCCTTAAATCCTGGCGGGGCGGATGAGTGGGCGCGATGGCGATAGATGAACTGACGAGGGAGTTCCTTATCGAGAGCCAGGAAGGTCTGGACCGGATGGAGCGATGCCTGACTGATCTGGAAGAGCAGCCCAACGATACCGGGCTACTGGCGGAGATCTTCCGCTCGGTTCATACGATCAAGGGGACGACCGGTTTTCTTGGATTCAAGCGGCTGGAGAAGCTGGCGCATGCCGGTGAGAATTTGTTGGGACTGCTGCGCGAGGGCAAGCTGGTTGCGGATCGCCCAACGATCACCGGATTGTTGCAACTGCTGGACGGACTGCGCGCGATTCTGAAGAACATTGATACGGATGACAGCGAAGGCGAGGGCGAAGATGCGGGGCTGATTGCGCGGTTGGAAGAGTTGCAGGCCTCGAAGCCCGGAGACCCGAAGGCCAAGCAGCACGCTCGGCTGAGGGCCGGCGTGCATCCAATCTCCGCAGAGCCTCAACCCGGGGGCGCAGACGCATCGGCTCCGAACGCCCCCGAGCCGCATTCGACCGAGCTGTCGCTGCCGGCCACAGAGCGAGCGAAAGATAAGCAGGAGCCGGCTGCCGCGCAGGTTCCCCAGGCGTCCGCTGAGGCGGAGGGCGACGCCGTCAAGTCTCGTGGAACGGGAACAGGGACGGCGGCGGAAAGCACATTGCGCGTGGACGTGACGCTGCTGAACCGGATGATGAACCTGGTGGGCGAACTGGTGCTGACCCGCAACCAGGTTCTGCAGGCTACCTCTGCCGATGCGAATATGACTTTGCTTTCGCGCCGCCTGGATATGGTGACGGCCGACCTGCGCGAGTCAGTGATGAAGGCCAGGATGCAGCCGGTCTCAAACATATTCTCAAAAATTCCGCGCATCGTGCGCGACCTGTCGCAGTCGCTCGGCCGCCGCGTGCGGCTGCAGATGGAGGGCCAGGAAACGGAACTGGACAAGGGCCTGCTGGAGGCCATCAAGGATCCGCTGACGCATGCGGTAAGAAACTCGATGGATCACGGAATTGAGCCGCCCCAGGTGCGCCAGGCTGCGGGAAAGGATGCGGAGGGCACGCTCAAGCTGCGGGCCAGCCAGGAAGGCAGCCACGTGGTCGTCGAGGTTTCAGATGACGGCGCCGGCATTTCTGTGGACAAGGTGCGCCAGAAGGCCATCGAGCGCGGCGTGCTGACGAAGGAGCGTGCCGCGCAACTGGGCGAGCGCGATCTGCTTCAGTTGGTTTTTCTGCCCGGGTTTTCAACCGCCTCTACCGTGACGAATGTGAGCGGACGGGGCGTGGGGATGGATGTGGTCCGCACAAACGTGGAGAAGATCGGCGGCAAGGTTGAGATCGATTCGCGGGTGGGCAAGGGAACCACGCTGAGGATGCGCATTCCGCTGACGCTGGCTATTATTCCGGCGTTAATTGTCCGCAGCATGGAACAGAGCTTTGCGCTGCCCCAGGGCGCACTTCTGGAACTGGTGCACGTTCCTCCCGAGCAGGCCGCCAAGGCCATCGAGTGGTTGGAGGGCGCGCCGCTCTACCGACTGCGCGGCAAGCTGCTGCCGCTGGTTTTTCTCGACAGGCTGTTGATGCCCGGCGTGGAGCACAAAATTGCGACGGAGCGGGATAACTTTATCGCCGTGCTTGACGCCGATGGACGCCGATTTGGGCTGGTGGTGGATGGGTTGGCCGATCCGGAGGAGATTGTGGTCAAGCCGCTGAGCGCAGTGCTCAAAGATATTGGACTATTTTCCGGGGCAACGGTGCTGGGGAACGCGGATCTGGCGTTGATCCTGGATCCCGGATCGATCGCGATGAGGGCCGGAGTGACCATGAACGGGGAAGAAGAGAATGCGCGAAGGGCCGGAGATGGCGAGAATAGTGAAGCCGCGAAACTGGAATATCTGCTGGTGGAAGCTGGCGGGCGGAAGGCTGCCGTCCCGCTGGCCGACGTGCTGCGGATTGAGCAACTTGAAATATCGCGCATCGAGTACATTGGTCAACGGCCGGTGCTGAACTTTGAAGGACACTTGTTGCCGGTGGAGGATTCAGGCGGTGTGCTGGCCGCGAAGGAGTGCAATCCCGAGGCACAGATCATTGTGGTTGTGTGCCGTGAGGGCAAACGTCATGTGGGCATCGCTGTTTCGCATGTGCTGGATGTGGCCGCGGGCGGCGACCTGTTCGAGGCCGGCACCAGCCAGCGCGCAGGCGGAGTGACGCTGCTTAATCATCGCGTTACCGGTTTGGTTGACCTGAGTGGCGTGGCGGCTTTGCCGGCTGAGACCGACGCTTCCGTCGAATGGAATCAGATTGCAGAGGCTCTGAGATGACGACTGCGGGGACGCAAATGAGCCGCAAGGAAAAGACGGCAGAGATGCCAGAGACGGCAGAGACTCTGATGGAGATGTGCACGGTGCGGCTGGGGACGACGATGTTCGGCGTGCCGATCACCCACATTCTTGAGATTGTGGGTGCGGCGCGGCCTCAGCCGGTTCCGCTGGCGCCGGTTTTTGTGGGCGGTTTGGTTCACTATCGGGGCGACGTGCTGACCACGGTGAGCCTGCGCCAGTTACTTGCGTTGCCTCCAAGAGAAGGCCGCCAGGATCTGCTGGTTCTGGAGTGCGAGAGCGGATGCTATGGGTTGCTGGTGGATGCGGTGGGCGAGGTGCTGACCGTCTCGTCAGCCGACTATGAGCCCAATCCTTCAATTTTGGATGAGCGCCGGAGAGCACTGTTTGCCGGCGCATACAAGCTTAAGGACTGCCTGCTGGTGATGCTGGATCCGGAGCGGCTAGACCCGATGCGTCTGGGTGCTGCCCAGGCCGCACAAGATGAGCGGGCGAGAACACGTTGCGGGGAGCCCATGATGAGCGTGTCCGCGGCTGCAACTTTGAAGTGCTGATTTTTTGTAAGAATTTTCTGGCTTGGTTATCGTGATTCTGCTCGAAAGTCTGGAGGTGATCATGCGAGCACTGATTGTCGACGATTCCCGCTTTGTGAGGGGCCTGTTGCGCGGCATGCTTGAGGAGCGCGGAATCGAGTGCGAGGAAGCCACCGACGGCCAGGGGGGATTGGACCTGCTGCATAGCGATATGCACTTCGAGCTTGCGCTTGTGGACTGGAATATGCCGGTCATGGACGGACTGGAGATGCTCAAACGATTGCGCTCAGAGGGATTCGACGGCATAAAAGTGATGATGGTGACCACGGAGGCGGAAAACGATTTCATCGTCCGCGCCCTGGAAGCCGGCGCAGACGAATACCTGATGAAACCATTCGACGAAGAAGGATTGATTTACAAACTGGCCATGCTCGGCCTGATGGAGGCTTGAGCGATGGCTGGCGGCCGCCGGACCCGGATCATGATCGTGGACGACTCGGCCGTGATGCGGAGCCTGTTGCGTTCCGTGGTATGCGCGGACGCCGGCCTGGAAGTGGCTGGGACCGCGGCTGACGGGGCATCGGCGTTGGATAGCATCGGGACTTTTCGCCCGGATTTGATTTTGCTTGACGTAGAAATGCCGGTGATGGACGGGTTGGTCACATTGAAAGAACTGCGGGCGCGAGGATGCAGAATGCCGGTTATCATGTGCAGTTCGCTTACCCAGCGCGGCGCGAGGGTAACGATTGAAGCCCTGGCCGGCGGCGCCTCAGATTATGTGGCCAAGCCTGCCGGACAAGAGACCCGCGAGGCGGCCGCGCGGGCGCTGGCCCGGGATCTGATTCCAAAGATTCATGCGCTGACCGGTTCTCTTGAGTTAGGTCAGCCGCAGCCGGCTTTACCGGGTGTGTCGTGCACCCCAAGAGCGCAGCCCGTGGCGGAAAGTCAAAAGTCCCAGCCGATATCGTCCATTCCGGCGGTGCTGGCCGTCGGCGTCTCCACGGGCGGTCCGGCGGCTCTTGACGTTTTGCTCCCGGCGCTTCCTGAAAGTTTTCAACTTCCGGTGGTGATCGTGCAGCACATGCCGGAGCAGTTTACCGGACTGTTTTCCGAGCGGTTGAATGGACGCTGCCGGTTGCGCGTGCGCGAGGCTCAAGAAGGCGATCGAGTGTGCGCCGGAATCATCTATATAGCCCGCGGCAATTGGCACTTGGAGGTGCTGTCTGCTTCGCGCGTCGGGATGCCGCCCACTCTGCACCTGAACCAAAGCCCGCTTGAGAATCACTGCCGTCCGGCTGTCGACGTGCTGTTTCGATCCGCGGCAGCAGTCTATGGAACTGGCGTACTAGCGGTGGTGCTCACTGGCATGGGTTCAGACGGACTGATGGGCTGCCGCACGATTCGCGAACACGGCGGGAGCGTTCTGGTCCAGGATCAGGCCAGCAGCACGATATGGGGAATGCCAGGCGTGGTTGCGAACGCCGGACTGGCGCATAAGGTAATTCCACTCAATGATCTTGCACCTGAAATTCTCCGCATTACCAGCCGGATACCCGCCGCTCAAGGGCAAGCATGCGAGCTTCTGAAATCGGTGGTCTAGCCATGGAAACGGCATCGGGCGTCGACTACGGCTATCTTCGCCAACTCGTTTTTGGCCTCTCGCAAAACGTGCTTGACCCTTCGCGCGATTATCTTTTTGAAGCGCGACTCACCAAGCTGCTGCGCAACCGGGGTATGACGCACCTGGAAGAGCTGATCCAATACCTGCGTCTGAGGAAAAACCCTGAGTTAGAGCGGTCAATCGCCGAGGCAATGACCATTAACGAAACCAGTTTTTTCAGGGATAGCCGTCCATTTGAGTTGTTGAGAAGCGAACTGCTTCCCAGGATGGTCGAAGCGAGGCGGCTCAAACGGGGCCTACGCTTCTGGAGTGCGGCTTGTTCTACGGGTCAGGAGGCATACAGCCTGGGAATGCTGATGCGTGAACACTTTCCCTTGCTGGCAGATTGGGACATTCGCATTGAGGGGACCGATATCTGCGGTGAAGTTGTGGAGCGAGCGCAGGCCGGTAGCTATCACCGCATCGAGATGAACCGCGGCCTCCCCGCGCGCTTTCAAGTGCGTTACTTCGATCATATTGGCGAGAACTGGACGGTTAAGCAGGAAGTGAAAAAGATGTGCAACTTTCGCCAGGCAAACCTATGCGCGCAACAGTCGCCCTTTCGCCGCGGGGATGATCGCTTCGACGTGATCTTCCTGCGCAACGTGATGCTCTACTTCTCACAGGAGACGCGGCGCGCGCTGCTGGCAAATATTTATCGACTACTGGCGACCGACGGCGTTCTCTTCCTGGGATCGAGCGAGCAACCCGCCGATCCGTCCATCTGGACTTCGGTGCTTGCGGGTGGCACTTGCCATTTCAAACCGAGACAGCCGAGTTAGCAACGCCAGTTTTACGATTTTATTGGGACTTTCATCTCAAGATTCTGGCAATGCGCGACGAATCCCTCCGCATCTTTTACGCCGCATTCCATTCCTCGGAATCGATCCATTGCTTCA
Source organism: Occallatibacter sp. (assembly GCA_049515455.1). Classification (GTDB taxonomy): domain Bacteria; phylum Acidobacteriota; class Terriglobia; order Terriglobales; family Acidobacteriaceae; genus Telmatobacter. Next base: position 141,156 of record JBEKUB010000009.1, on the reverse strand, counting down.
TGCATGGGCCAGAAATCCGTCACAGGGTTCTGGCTGGCGTGGGCGTAGCATGCCGCCTGCTTGCGGCTCACGGACTGAACAATATCGACATAGTGGGTGGGGTGAAAAATCTGCGTCTGCAAGCCCTGGTCTACTTCATAGTAGTACAGATCGAATTTCTTTCCGCCTTCGAGCCACGCATCATAGGCCAGCAGGGATGCGACGCGGTGGTCGCGATGGGAATCGATGGGCCAGTGCGTGAAAACGACGTCGGGGCTTTCGGCATCAAGGAGCTTGCGAAATTCTTCGTAGCGGGATCGATTCACTTCGGTCTGGCCGTTTACCTGGCCTACGAATATGGGCGTTGCCTTCAATATCGCGCAGGCCTTCTGTGCTTCGGCCGTGCGGATTGCCGCGGTCTCCTGCATGGAAACGCCTTTGATGCCGGTCTCTCCGCGGGTGAGGTAGAAGATAACGACGTCGTGACCGTGGTCGGCGTAAAGCGCGATAGCGCCTCCGCATCCGGATTCCGGATCATCGGGGTGTGCTCCTACAACCACGATTTTCTGCTTGCGAGCGGCTGCGGCAGATTCGGCGCTTGCGGCAGTTGACGTAAGCCCTGTTCCCATCGATGCCATGAAAAGGCTGGACCGCCCCAGCATGTTTCTGCGTGTGATCTTTTCCATGAATTTGTCTCCAATCAATCTTTGCTTTCCGGATAAATCTAGAAGCTGTTTCATAACCGGTTAGGCGCCCACTAGGGCATTCCCTCAGGGGTTAAAGCCCGCATTGATTTTGCAGGCTTACGGCACGACTAAAGTCGTGCCCTGACACAAAACAGAGTTTTTCCGCAGCCTGTAAAGCCGCGCCCTTTCAAAGCCAGGTTATGAAACAGCCTCTACTCTTATTACGAAATTATGTCAGCCGTTGAGCAGTTCTTCTACTTCATCATGCAGCCGCGCGGTAATGTTGGACTCGGTCTCAACGGGTGAGAAGCGAATGGGTTGGCCCACATGCACTTCGAGTATGCCGGAATGGAACCAGCGACGCCGGCCGGTTTTCAACTCGCCGAGGCCGCGAATGGCTATGGGCAACACTGAGGCTCCGGATTGCTTCACCAGCAGTCCGATCCCGGGGCGGAAGCGCGCCAGGGTGCCTTCAGCGGAGCGCGTGCCCTCGGGAAAGACCAGCACGTTGAAGCCGCGGTCCATGGCGTTGCCGGCGTGGACGAAGCTGGGCTGGAAGTTGCGCTGCCGGGCGAGTGGAAAGACGTTGAAGAGCGCTGTGATGAGCAGATAAGCGAGAGGGCCGAAGGGAGAAAAGCGGGCGTTATCGGGATCGCGGAAGTGGCGGAAATCCTCGAGCATTTCGCCGGACATGGCTACGGCCAACCGCCGACGGATGGGACCAGGAAGGGCGTATTGTATGAAGGGCCCGTCGTAGGTGGTGACGTGATTGGCGACGATCAGCATGGGCTCATCGGCGGTGAGCTTGTGGGGCGCAACCACGGCAGGGTGCGCCAGCAGCCAAACCAGAGGGCGCATTACGGCCTCAACAAATGCCGAGCGCAACCAGCGGATGGACAGGAGCCACGGCCAGCGGGGGTAGATATACGAAGGCTGCGTGGGCGCGGTCTGCGGAGCTGGTTCAGCACCAGTTTGGATTGGGACAGGGCCATCGGTTCCACTGCTGCTTGCATGCGCGATATTTGAATGGTTTTTTTGATCGGCAGTCGCGGTGGACAACGCTGCGCGCGCCCCTAGTCCTTCACCGGCAACGAACTGCCGCAACTCTCCCAGGGTTTGCATTTCTTCAAGCAGGCCGCTCTCGGGAACCATACCCAGCCGTTCCTCAATTGCGGCGGCCAACTGTACACGGCCCAAACTGTCGAGGTGAAGATCTTCAGTGAGGCGCAGCTCATCGCCAACAGCATTTGGGGCCTCGCCAGAAACCTGCGCGATCATGGCCAGAAGCCAATCTGTGGAAGCTCCAAACGCACCCGCTCCGGCATTGTTTGCCGCTCCGGTGCTAGCATTGGCGGCTGCGGCCTGGATGCCGGCAAGCCATGTGGCAACTGCCTTGCGCCGAATCTTGCCGGTAGAGGTGCGGGGCAGATCGGGCTCTGGCCACAGAACCCAGCGGCGCAGGCGTTGAAATTCCGCAAGGTGGGAGTTGGCGCGCTCGATCGCTGCAGCAGCCTGCCCTCCTTCACCCCGAAAGGCAAGAACGGCACAGGGTTCGGTGCCGGCCGCCGTTTGCAGCGGCACAACGGCACAGGCCGCGACACCTGGTTCCTGTTCGACGGCTGCTTCAAGGTCCTCAGGGTGCAGGTTCACGCCAGCGGCGGTAACGATGACTTCGCTTTTGCGGCCCAGGAAGCGCAGCTCGCCGGAAGGTTGAACCTCGGCCAGGTCGCCGGTAGCCAGCCAATCGTCTTTGCGCTTGTGCAGAGCGCCGCGTTGCCAGGTGGCGCTGGAGATGGAAGCGCCCCGCACCAGCACTTCGCCGTCCGGGCCCAGCTTGACTTCGCGTCCCGGCATCGGCTTGCCGATGGTTCCCTTGGCCACGTGGAAGGGGTGGTTGAGGGTGATGAGCGCGGTGGTTTCGGTCATGCCGTAGCCCTGGACCAGAACGAATCCAAGCGCGTTCCAGAATTGCTCCAAGGGAGCAGGCAAGGCTCCGCCGCCGGAGATCAGCGCCCAGAATTTGAAACCGAATGCCGAATGAACGCGGCGGAAGCGCAACCAACGCAGCCAGGGGTTCATGCCCTGGCTGCGGGCTATGCGTTCCCCAAGGCCGGGGAAGGTCGCTTCGAGATGGGTCTTGAGCAGCGCCAGCACCCTGGGCACGGCGGCCAGCACGGAGATGCGCTCGCGGTGGATTGTCTCGATGAGCCTTTGCGCAACCAGACGATTTTCAAAGTGCAGTTCGGCGGCGAAGATGGGCGGCACCCACAGGCCCATGGTCTGACCGAAGACGTGGCTCAGAGGCAACGTGTTCAGAATACGGAGGGGATGGATCAGCCGCTCGTAGCGAAGATAAGGCTGTGCGCCTTCCTCGATGGGTCCCACGCTGGCCAGCACATTGCCGTGGGTGATCACGATGCCCTTGGGATCGCCGGTGGTGCCAGAGGTGAAGAGAATCTCGAGCGGGGTTTCACGCGAGAGCCCCGCGACTGGGCCAGCTTCTTTGGCGGGCAGGGCGGAGAGCCAGTCCTCGAAGTTGAGCCGCGGATAAGTGTGGGGATCTTCTTCAGGCAGTTGACCGAGCAGCAGCGCATCGCCGACAGCGAGTTTGGGAGCCACATCGGCTGCAACGCGCATGGCGAACTCCGCAGTTCCGATGGCGTCAAGAGGAACGGCCAGAACCCCGCGCAGCATGCAGCCGTAAAATGCCGCAATCCACTCAGCACTGTTTTCGCCCCACAGGAGCACCCGGTCGCCAGGCCCAATGCCCTGCTGCATCAGCAGCGCAGCAAAACGACCGGCCAGGCGGGCGATCTCACCGTAAGTGGTTATCCTGCGGCGGTTGCCCTGGTAGCGCACTACAGCCACTTCGCGGTCGTGACGGCAAAGGTCATCAAGGAGTGTAGCCAAATGGTCTCGCATGGGCGCTCCGGCAAAGATCATGGTACGCGATGGAGCTTCCCTGGCGCTGTTTACCGTAGCGACAAAGTAGTGGCTGGTAGCGGCTTTTCAGCCGACTGGTATTGAGAAGAGCTTCAGCTGATTTCCCAGCGCAGGGGCTTTTCGCGTCTACTCTCGCCGGTCAAGCGGATTGACTGCAGGCCGTGGGGCAAAGGCTCAACTGTTCCATTGACCTTGATTTGCTTGAGCCCCACTTTTTCTGAATCGGTCAACTGTATTTCAATCGTCCAGCGCCCTGCCGTGGCCGGTGCATACCATCCAGAGAAGCCTTTTTGAGACTTGCTGAATCCCAGAAGTGGAGACGAGAACTCGTACTCTGCCAAAGGCAGCGCCGGATTGAATCTTACTCCGGTTTCGTGAAAGTCAACGCCGAGTAGTTTGGCTGCGCTATAGAGCGGCCACGCGTGCGGATGCATATTCATTACCGGATAATCTGTCCAGTTTGTTCCCCAATCGGACGGGTCTTTGCGGCCGTCCTTTGATGGTTCCGCAAACATGGTTTGTCCGGGATGCTTCGATAGCACAGAGTTATAACAATCGGGGCCGCTCCAGATGCCGTACCAGATCTCCGGGTAAGCCTCGGCATGAATGGCAAGGGAGTTCTTTTTCCATTCGTCCCACGCCGATGATCCGCCGGCCATGGCCAAAGCCCAGATTAGAGTTCCATTGATGCTGGGCCAGACACCTCCATTTTCAAGAACGCCATCCGGTTTGGAGGGGGTGGATTCAGCTTGATTCAGAATCATTGCGCCGATGGGAGAAGGACGGCGTACTAACTCGTCAAGCGCGGCCACCAATGTTTCGCGCTGGCCGGGAGTGGCTGCACCACCGATGATCGCCCAGGGTTGCGGCTCAAGCCATAGACGATCGTCACCAATCCATCCAAGGTTCGGCCCCAGCCATGCACGACGGAACCAACGGCCGCTCCAGTTTGCCTGAACAGCCTGGCGCTGACCTTCAGCCTTGAGGAGTGCTTCGCCGGCTGTTGCTTTGTCTCCGGCGTAAGTGAGCATGCGCGCGTAGTAATCGAGGACATAGCTTGCCATGGCGGCGTCGAGGACGCTTTCTCCCTGCTCACGAACTTCCCCGACCAGCTTTTCAGGGACTCTAACCACCACTACGCCATCGTTCCAGTCACCCATTGCCAGGCGCATGAGGCCGTGCTTGCCTACGCCAATTACGTTCACCAGATGCGCATAAGAGCGGCCCAGCAATTCGCCGACCGTCGGGTCGGTGGGGCGCGCTTCCAATCGTGAATAGGCGGGAATCCTCTCATCGAGGAATTTTTCGTCGCGCGTGGCCAGAACATATTCAGAAGCCGTCCAGAGAAGCCACATCTCCAGATCGCCGGGGACGAATGGAGACGGCATGGGAACGCCGCTGCCCACAATTCCGTACGGAATGGACCCATCCGGCTGGATTTCTTTCAACGTATAGCGGACGATTTCTTTGACGAACTCCGCATTACTGAAGATAAACGGCATGATGTGTTGCAGCGGATCGCGCGCCGCTCCCTGGAAGCCCATGATGTATTGGTAGACGTGGCCCTGCGAGAGGATGTGCTCGCCAAAGAAACTGTCGTAGGTGAGGGCGCTGCGCAGGTAGTAGTTGTGCCAGGAGATTTCTCTCTCGACCCACGGCTCGGAAGGAACGGAAAATCGCAGGCCTTCGGTTTTCCATGATGCGCTCGAGCGTGCCAGCAAACCGGCCGGATCGACGGAGTATTTTTTCACCAGGTCGTCGATCTTGAATCCGCTGGGCAGATACCCGTAAAGGAAATAAAGCGTCCGGCTCTCACCGGGCCGTAACTCGAAATCGCGTTCCAAGAGAAACGCGCTGGAGCCGCCGGTTGAACTAAGATTGTTGGTCGGGTTGCTTGCCAATCCATCGGGATGGCCGATGCCTCCGCTGCCGAAGAAGCCGGCGGCGTCGGTTGAAAAGCCGCTCATCGCTGCATCCAGCGAGACGAGAAATGTGGATGGAGGGTTGAGATCTTCCATCGTGGCTCCGGTCGAAGGGTCGGGTAGTCGGCCGGAAATATCGCTCGATGGATTCTTCATTTCAGCTTCGACTTGTTTCCAAAGCTCCTCATCTTCCGGAGTACGCCCCAGGAATTTCTGGCTTTCCACTAACCCTGCGCCGTTCGTCGCCACATCAAATCTATGCGCGAAGCGCCCGGCAAAATCGCGCCGCAACGCTGCAGCCTTGGTGGGATCTTTGAGCCTGCCTGCCTCCATTCCGGAGCGGAATGAAAACTGATAGTTTTGGCAGCCCCAATACTCGGTCCAGCGCAGATTTCGAACGCGGCTGCTGTGGTTAGTGACCGTAACCATGGAAATCAGAACGGGGTCATCGCCGAATGGAGCGAAGATTGTCTGGTCAACTTCGCACTGATCTCCTTTGACGGTCTTCCTCAAGTATCCTTCGCCCATCACTCTGTCAAAAGATGTGCCGTTGCCTGGATAGTAAGTGCTGAGCACCGCGTTTCCATCGGTGAGGAAACCGATGCCGGCACCATAGCGTCCCTGTTCCGGACAATAATCGTTGAGGAATTTCGGCGAGCCTTCGTCCTGGCGAACCTGCACATAACCGTAGTTCGATACTGCAGCCACAAGGCGATCGTTGCCGACCTGGTGCGTTTGATCTGTTGGCGCGCGCCACTCTTTATGGACAGGCGAGACGGCTTTGCCGTCGGCGACCTGGTTGCAGGTGTACTTGTATGCCGGCAGACCAAACTGATCCGTAATCCACTCGCCGAAATAGCCGGAACCGTAGGCTTTCAGTTCTTTGCTCTGCGGTTCAATGGCAACTTTGGGCGAGAGAAACTGAAAGGCAGATGCGAGTTTCGCCAAGCTGAACCGGTGCGATGCCCCGATGCCCACCATACCTAGAAATTGACGCCGATCGATCATCACTCTTCCTTGCTGCCGCGCTGGGCGCTGCTGGCTTTATCCAGAATAAGCCTGTAGACGCTGCATGGTTTGCAGCTATATATCTGACGCCATTGGATTGACAGCAAACATAGCGAATACCGAACCTTCCGTCAACAGTGCGAGAAATGAAACCAGCAGCCTCGCGCGTTATTCTCAATGGAGCATGGACCTCAAGCGGCCCAATCCGGAACCCGTCGCCACTGCAGCCGATCCGTTTGCCTGTTTTCATCCCGTCACGGCAGCCTGGTTTCAGGCGGTTTTCGATACGCCTACCGCGCCGCAGCGGATGGGCTGGCCGGTGATCGCGCGAGGGGAGAGCGCACTGATTCTGGCTCCCACTGGGACGGGCAAGACACTGGCCGCATTTTTGTGGTGCCTGGATCGGCTGATGCTTGAAAACAGGGATCAGGGTTCAGGGATCAGGGATCAGAAGGCTGCCGAAGTGAAAGGGCGGGGCTGCCGGATTGTTTACGTTTCGCCTCTCAAAGCACTGGCCGTGGACGTGGAGCGCAATCTGCGCTCGCCGCTGGCGGGGATGGCGAATATGGCGAGGCGGATAGGCGTGGAGTTTCGCGAGCCGGCAATCAGCGTGCGCACCGGCGATACGCCGCAGCGGGAGCGGGCGCGGTTTGCACGCCATCCGGCCGAGATTCTCATCACCACGCCGGAGTCGCTTTACCTGCTGCTGACTTCGCAGGCTTCCGAGGCACTGCGCACGGTGGATACGGTGATCATCGATGAGATTCACGCCCTGGTTCCCACCAAGCGAGGCGCCCACCTAGCGCTTTCGTTGGAGCGATTAGAGGCGCTGACCGGGCGGCGATTACAGCGCATTGGGCTTTCAGCTACGCAGAGGCCGCTGGAAGAGGTGGCGCGCTTTCTGGGCGGAGTGCAAGAACAGGGAACAGGGAATAGGGAACAGGGAATAGCCGGCGAGAGCACCGGTCTAGAAATGCAAGCATTGGAGCCTGGAAGTGTTCAAAGCTCCGATGCGGCCTGGGCTTCAGACGTTGCGGATGCCGCGACAATCAAATACCGTCCGGTGACCATTGTGAACGCAAGCGCGCCCAAGCAACTAAAGCTGCGCATTGAAGTTCCCGTGGAGGACATGGCGCGGTTGGGCGAGCAGGAGGAACTGCCCAGCGGACCGGCTTCGCAGGCCCCGAGGCGAGTTTCGATCTGGAATGCTATTCATCCGCGGCTGCTGGAAATAATTCGTGAGCGCAACTCGACAATTCTGTTTGTAAACAGCCGGCAGGTGGCCGAGAGGCTGGCCGGGGCGCTGAATGAACTGGCTGGAGAGCCCATCGTCCGCGCGCATCACGGATCGCTGGCTGCGGCGCAGCGGTCGATCATCGAAGAACAATTGAAGGCTGGGAAGATTCGTGCGCTATGCGCGACTTCGACGCTGGAACTGGGCATCGACATGGGCGCGGTCGACCTGGTGATTCAGATTGAAGCGCCGCCATCCGTGGCTAGCGGTATGCAGCGAATTGGGCGCGCCGGGCATCACGTGGATGCAGTGAGCGAAGGGATTCTCTTTCCCAAGTACCGCGCTGACCTGGTGGCCTGCGCCGCGGTTACACGCGCCATGCATGAGGGGCATATTGAGTCGACGCGCTTTCCGCGCAATCCGTTGGATGTGCTGGCGCAGCAGTTGGTGGCCATTGTCGCGCATCCTCCGGCGGCGGCTGCTCCGCCGCGCAAGGCGAAGGTACTTAAGAGCGCGAGGCGCGGAAAGAATCTTGCGGCAGAGTTGAAATTTGGCGATTGGGATTCGGCTCGAAGGGAATTGGAAACGGAGAAGCCCGAAGTCAGCGTGGACGCGCTCTTTAAACTTGTCCGCCACGCTGCGCCTTTCGGCGGCCTGAGCCGTGCGGCATTCGAGGGTGTGCTCGATCTGCTCAGCGGACGCTATCCCTCCGATGAGTTTGCCGATCTGCGGCCACGCCTTACGTGGGACCGCGTGCGCAACGTGGTGACGGCGCGGGACGGGGCCTCGCGGCTGGCAATTCTGAATGCGGGCACCATTCCCGATCGAGGCCTCTATGGCGTTTTTCTGGCTTACAGCGAAGGGAAAGCGGTGCGCGTGGGAGAGCTGGACGAGGAGATGGTTTTTGAAAGTCATCCCGGCGAGACTTTCATCCTGGGCGCGTCAACCTGGCGGATCGTGGAGATTACGCATGACCGCGTACTGGTGACGCCCGCTCCAGGCGAGCCTGGGAAGATGCCGTTTTGGAAGGGAGATGGTCCAGGAAGGCCGCTGGAGTTTGGCCGCCGCATTGGCGCGCTGGTGAGAGAATTGCGCGCATTGCCCAGGCCGGCTGCGCTGACTCGGCTGGTGGCCGAGCACGACCTTGATCCCGGCGCGGCGGAGAATCTGATGCAGTTTCTTGCCGATCAGGAGGCCGCGACAGGCTCGGTGCCCGACGATCGCACGGTGGTGATTGAGCGCTGTCGCGATGAGTTGGGCGATTGGAGGGTTTGCGTGCTCACGCCCTTCGGCAGCCGCATTCACATTCCCTGGGCTATGGCGGTGAGCGCGCGAATTCGCGCCGCCGGCGGGCCGGAGGTGGAGACATTGTGGAGCGACGATGGATTTGTTCTGCGCTTTCCCGATACGGATGAGCCGCCAGATCCAGATTGGTTCCTGATAGAGCCGGCAGAGGCGATGGCGCTGGTGCTGCGGCAACTGGGCTCGACGGCGCTGTTTGCGGGACGGTTTCGCGAGGCGGCGGGGCGCGCACTGCTGCTGCCTCGACGGCGCGCCGACATTCGCTCGCCGCTGTGGCAGTTGCGCAAGCGCTCCTATGATCTGTTGAGCGTGGCTTCGCGCTATCCAAAGTTTCCGCTGCTGCTGGAGGCCTATCGCGAGTGCCTGCGCGACGTTTTTGATATGCCTGCGCTGATTGAGACGCTGCGTGCAGTCGAGCAGCGGCAGTTGCGGGTGCATGTGGTGGAGACGCGCAAGCCTTCGCCGTTCGCCGCGTCGCTGCTGTTCAGTTACGTGGCGAATTTTCTTTATGACGGCGATGCTCCGCTGGCCGAGCGGCGTGCACAGGCGCTCACCATCGATCAGGACCAATTGCGCGAGTTGCTGGGAGAGGCTGATCTGCGCGAACTTCTCGACGCAGATGCGATTGCAGAAGTGGAAGAGACGGCGCAGTGCCTGGCCGAAAACTATCGAGCGCGCACCGTCGACGGCATTCACGATCTATGTTTGCGGTTGGGAGATTTGTCGCGAGAGGAACTGGCTAGGCGCGTGGCTTCGCCGGATTTGCTGGCGCAAGTGGACCGGCTGGTTCGGTCGCGGCGGCTGCTGGAGTTGCGGATTGCCGGTGAGCGGCGGTTGATTGCTGCGGAGGATGCGGCGCGTTATCGCGATGGGCTGGGGATTCCGTTGCCACCGGGACTGGCCTCGGCGTTGCTGGAGCCGGTTGCGCAGCCGGTATTGGAGTTAGTTCGCCGTTATGCGCGCACGCATGGGCCGTTTACGTTGCGCGAGGTTGCGGATCGTTTTGCGTTGGACGCGGTGGTAGTCGAAAATGCGCTGCGGCTGCTTGCTGCGGAAGGACGCGTGTTGGAGGGTGGTTTCCGACCGGGCGGCCTTCATCGGGAGTGGTGCGACGCAGAGATGCTGCGGCTGATTCGCCGCAAATCGCTGGCCAAACTGCGCCGTGAGGTTGAGCCGGTGGAGCAGCACACGCTGGCGCGGTTCCTCACGCACTGGCAAGGGCTGCTGAATCCGAGGCGGAGCGGAAATCTCGATCCGCTGTTGGATGCAATCGAGAGTTTGCAGGGCGCTCCTCTGCCTGCGTCGCTGGTGGAGAGCGCGATTTTGCCGGCGCGGATTGCGGAGTATGAGCCGGCCGGGTTGGATACGCTGATCGCCGCCGGCGAAGTGGCTTGGGCAGGCGTGGAGCCAATCGGGGAACGGGACGGGCGGATCGCGCTCTTTCTTGCCGATAAGCTGCCGCTGCTTGCGCAGCAGAGGCCTCTGGTTGAACCGCTCACGGAGCGCGAAGAGAAGCTGATCGCTGTGCTTGAATCCACGGGCGCAAGTTTCTTCGACCCGCTACATCAGGCTGTGGGCGGAGGCTATCCGGGCGAGACGATCGAGGCGCTGTGGAGCCTGGTATGGCGCGGGCTAATTACGAATGATTCGCTTCACGCGCTGCGCGCGTATATTGCGAGGCCCGAGAGTGCGCGAACGCCGAGGCGGTTGCAGACCGGTTCTGTTTTTCGTTCGCGCAGGACTACTCCGCCGACTGCGCAGGGACGCTGGTCGCTGCTGCCAATTCGCACACGGGGAGTTGAAAGTGCTCCGACTAAGACCGAGGCCAGTCATGCGCTGGCTTTGCAATTGCTCAACCGCTATGGTGTTCTGCTGAGAGAATCAGTGGCGGCAGAAAACGTTCCGGGTGGATTCAGCGCGGTTTATGACGTACTAAAGGCTCTTGAAGAGAGTGGGCGCATTCGACGCGGATATTTTGTGGCGGGATTGGGCGCTACTCAGTTTGCCCTGCCGGCGGCAGTGGATCTGCTGCGCCAGTTGCGCGGTGCTCCGCCCCAGGAGAAACCGGAGTTTGTGCAGTTGGCCGCCGCTGATCCGGCCAATCCGTATGGTTCGGTGCTACGCTGGCCGGAGCTTCCGGTTGCTGACGAAGATTCGGAGTCCGCGCCACGGCTGCTCACGCGCGCGGTTTATGCCGAGGTGATTCTGCGTAATGGGCAGTTGGTTGCATGGCTCAGGCACGGCAATCCGAACCTGTTGGTTTTTTTGCCGGCCGAGGAGCCGGAACGCTCGCAGGTGGCTTCGGGGCTGGCGCATTTTCTATGTGCGCGAGGGCAGGAGCGGCTGCGCGGCAGTCATCAAGGTGTGCTCATCACCACCATCAATGGGCAGCCTGTAGCGGCGCATCCGATGGCGCGGTTTCTTATGAACGCGGGCTTTCATCCCGGCCCTCTGGGAATGCACCTGCGCCGTATCCCACTGCCCGTCGGGCGGGAATCTGACGGGACACATGCGGGAGAGGTGCAGTAGGCGATGCCTGAAGGCGATACGATTTTTCGCACGGCACGCGCACTGGGTCGCGCGCTGACCGGCAAGCCAATTACAGGATTCCGCTCGATGTTTCCCAAGCTGACGCGATTCGATGACGACACCCCTCTTGCGGGACAAACGGTGGAGGGGGTGGAATCGCGCGGCAAGTGGCTGCTCATCCACTTCTCCGGCGGAGGGACACTGGCCACTCATATGCTCATGAGCGGCAGTTGGCATATTTACCGGCCAGGTGAGAGATGGCAGCAACCACGGGTCAATATGCGCATCGTGATCGAGAATAGAGAGTTTATTGCAGTAGGCTTCAAAGTGCCTGTTGCTGAGATGCACACGGCTCAGTCACTGGCCCGCGAACTCAGAATTTCGCGTTCTGAAATTGACGTGCTGGGCGATGGATTCGACGCGGATGCAGCCGCGCGCCGCCTGTTGGCGCATGGAGACGAAGAGGTTGGCGATGTGCTATTGCATCAGGAAGTGTTGGCGGGGGTGGGGAACGTTTTCAAATCGGAGATATGCTTTGTTACCGGACTAAATCCGTTCCGTAAGGTGGCTACGATCACGCGCGCGCAGGCAGACGAGGCGGTCGGAGCGGCGCAGCGATTGCTTGCGGCTAATGTGATGGAGGATTCCGGCGATGCGATTGTGACCTATGGCGGACGGAAACGGCGCACTACGCACGAATCGGATCCCGGCGCTAGTTTGTGGGTCTATGGGCGCAGGGGCGAGCCCTGCCGGCGCTGCGGCGAGCAGATTCGCAGACGAATCCAGGGGCCGGACGCGCGCGTGACCTACTGGTGCAAGCATTGCCAGCCGATGCCTGATGGTACAGATATTGACGGGTAAACGATGGACAGAATCGAATTCAGCGATTCAGTTTTTGCCCAGGCCGAAGAGCTTTTGCAGCACGTTGCGATGGTCGGAGGGGTGGTCGCAGGTATCGGTTGGGGCCGTGCCGTCAAGGAAGGCCGAGTCGAAAGCTTCTGGGCAGGTCTCGTCGCTGAGCAGGTTGCTGTTCTTGTCAATCTTGACGATTTCAACGCCTTCAGGCGGCGAGAAGTCGTGCGTGTCAGAGTACTGCGGCAGCAACACTGCTCTTTTCATGAACTCGGCCCAAATGGGCGCGGCGGCTTGAGCGCCCTGAAGCTTGATGTCGGTGTAGTCATCGTTTCCCACCCAGACAATGCACAGCAAATTGCTGGTGAATCCGGCAAACCATGCATCGTGGTCGGTTCCGGTTTTGCCGGCAGCAGGAGCTGTGAATCCCATATTGCGCACACCCGCGCCGGTACCGGAGCCGGTGACGTCACTGCGCAGCACGTTCTGCATCATGTTGACGGTGAGATAGGCTACGCGCGGTTCCAGTATTTGTTTGGATGCGGGCGAGTAGTCGCTGATGATGTCGCCGGTGGAAGTGCGGACGCTGGCCAGCATCCAGGGGTCAAGGTGCAAGCCGTTGTTGGCGAAAATTGTGTAGGCTCCGGCCATATCGAGCGGCGTCGCGTCATAAGAGCCGATAGCCATGGAGGGCGTGCCGCGCGCGCTCTTGACGCCGGCGTCGCGGGCCAGCGCCGCTACGCGATCGAAGCCCACCATTGAGGCCAGGCTGATGGTGGCATTGTTCAGCGAACGCATCAGGGCATAGCGCGCCGTCACTTCTTCGTGGTACTCCCCTTCAAAATTCTTCGGTGTGTACTCGTAAGGCGTTCCCTCGCCGTAGGTGGTTTGCTCGTCCTTGAGCATTGTCAGCGGTGAGAATAGCTTGGTTTGTCCCGGCAACATGGTGCCTTCCGCAGCGGTGGCGAAGGCCGAAGCGTAGACGAAGGGCTTGAAGATGGAGCCGGTAGGCCGTTTGGCTACTGCGTGATTCAATTGTGAGTTGCCATAACTGCGCCCGCCCACCATGGCGAGCACCTGGCCGGTATGGGGATTGAGCGCGACGAGAGCCACTTGCGGGTAGACGTACGCTATGCCGCGTTTTTTATCGAGCGCGTGCTGCTTGTCTACCCTCTCATCCACCACGTGAATGGTAGATTCGACCGCAGTTGTGGCCAGGCGCTGCAGATCGGGATCGAGCGAAGTATAGATGTGCAGGCCTTCGCTGTTGAAGTCGCGCTCGCCCAGTTTTTGCACCAGTTGATCGCGCACCAGATCAACGAAGTAGGGCGCCTCGCTGGCGTCAACGCTGGCTGCCGAGAGGTGAAGCGGCTCAGACTTGGCGCGCTCGGCCTGCTCTTTAGTGATTGCGCCGGTCTCAACCATGGAATCGAGCACCAGGTTGCGGCGTTCGATGGTGCGGTCCGCATGGCGGAAGGGATTGAAGTAGTTGGGCCGCTGAATGATGCCGGCCAGTAGTGCGCACTCGGCCAGGTCGAGTTGGCGCACATCTTTGCCGAAGTAGGCCTGCGAGGCCTCGCCGAAGCCGTTGATGGAGAAGCTGCCGCGCTGGCCCAGGTTGATCTGGTTGGCATACATTTCAAAGATTTCTTTTTTAGTGAAGCGATGCTCGAGCTGAAAGGTAATGACGATCTCGATGATCTTGCGCTTGATGCGCTTCTCCGGCGAGAGAAAGAAGCCGCGCGCCAACTGCATGGTGAGTGTGGAACCCCCCTGCTGCTTCTGGCCTGTGGTTAGATCATGGAAGACGGCTTCCATAAGGCGCCAATAGTTAACGCCGTTGTGCTCAAAGAAGCGGCGGTCCTCGATGGCGAGTACGGCCTGGACCAGATTCTGCGGAATTTCGTCGTAGGTGACCAGGCGGCGCTTGGTGCGGTTGGGATCGTCGCTGAGGCCGGTGATGAGCAGCGGCTCCAGTTCATAGCTGGACAGCGGCTGGCCATGATCGTCGGTGATGGACTCAACTACTCCGGAACCGATGCGGATGGTGGCGCTGTCTTGCGCGTGATAGGACTGCGGGCCGGGATGAACGGTGATGGTCTGCACGCCCTGCGAAAAAGTTCCCAGAGGCGAAACCGGTGAGGCACCATCGGCGGAGTAGCCGGCCTCGCGTACTTCATTGGCGATGAGGCGGACGGTGAGCTTTTGTCCGGGACGGACCTCGCGAGGCGCGGCATAGATTTTTGCCGTATTGGCGAAGATGGGCTGTTTGAGCCTGTCGTCTACGATGCGCTCGTATTTGAAGTAAAACCAGCCGATGACGATCAGGGCGACAAGCGCAACGGCTGCGATGGCCAACAGCACCACGCGCAACAGAAGCGATGAAAAGCTTTGCTTCCCATCGAGTCTCGGAATCCTGATCTTCAACGCCATTCCCGCTCCTTAAAAACAGTGATCAGCTTTAAGTGATCAGTGATTCGCTACAGGCTGTCATCGGTAGACAACAGCAGAGCATCTTCCTGGACACGTTCCTTCACCAGCGCCACGGCTGCATCAAGCGCCACATCGACGCTGGTGGCTGTTGAGCGCGTTACCAATTCAACTAGTCCGGCTGCGGCTTTCTTGCCTACGTTGATGCGGTAGGGAATGCCGACCAGGTCCGCATCCTTGAATTTGACGCCCGCGCGCTCGTCTCTGTCATCAAGCAGCACATCGAGACCCGCGGACTCAAGTTCGGCGGCGAGCTTTTCTCCGGTTTCGCGCAGCGCGTCGTCTGAAACATTGGTCACCGTAACTACCACTGTGAAGGGAGCAATCGAGGCCGGCAGCCAGAAGCCGTTCTTGTCGTTGGACTGCTCGATCGCGGCGGTAAGGATGCGCTCAATGCCGATGCCGTAGCAGCCCATGATGGGAGTTACTTCCTTGCCATTCACGTCGAGGACGCTTGCGCCCATGGACTTTGTGTATTTGTCGCCCAGTTTGAATATGTGGCCGACTTCGACCGCCTTGCCGACGACCAGCTTGCCGGAGCAGCCGTCTTTCGGGCAGTTCTCGCCCTCGTTCACGCTGCGAATTTCGGCGCTCAGGGTCCAGGTGAAATCTCGTCCCGGTACAACGTTGCGCAGGTGGTAGTCGAGCTTGTTTGCGCCGGCGACGAGGTTTTTGCGGCCTTCGAGAGACTTATCCACTACGACCGTTAGACCGTCTTCGAGCGGGTTGGCATCTGGTTTGAGACCGACAGGACCAAGAAAGCCGGCTGGCCCGTTGAAGAACTTTGTGAGCTCTTCTGCTTGCATGGTGCGCAGTTCACCAGCGCCGATGGCACCCAGCAGTTTGGTTTCGTTCACCTGGTGGTCGCCGCGCAGGAATGCGGCAACGCCATGCCACGTTCCGGGCTTCCCCGCTTGGCCGTGTTTGAGCGCCATGTAGGCCACGCACTTGATGTCGGAGGACTCGGCCATCTTGAAGAAGGTAGCCACTTCGGCGATGGTGGCGCAGTTGGGCGTGTGAACCAGTTCCGGATTACCGTCTCCCGTTGGCTCCAGCTCCGCAACAGGTGCGAGCAGCGAAGTAGCTTTCTCCACATTGGCTGCGTAATCGCAGACCGGACAGCTTGCGATCAGGTCTTCACCGGCATCGGTGTAGACCATGAACTCCTGCGAATGCGAGCCGCCCATGGAGCCGGAGTCGGCTTCGACAGCGACGAACTTGAGTCCGCAGCGCTTGAAGATGGTGCGATAGACCTCATCGTGCAGAACGTAGCTCTTGTCGAGGCCAGCCTTGTCGATGTCGAAGGAGTATGCGTCCTTCATTGTGAACTGGCGCACGCGCAGGAGGCCGGACTTGGGGCGCGGCTCGTCGCGAAACTTGGTTTGAATCTGGTACCAGATCTGCGGCAACTGCTTGTAGCTGCGCAATTCGCTGCGGGCGATGGTGGTCATGATCTCTTCGTGAGTCATGCCCAGACAGAGATCGGCGCCTTTGCGGTCTTTGAGGCGGAACATGTTGTCACCCATGCCCGTCCAGCGGCCGCTCTGCTCCAACGGCTCCCTGGGAAGCAGGGCAGGAAGAAAAAACTCCTGACCGATTTTGTCCATCTCTTCGCGCACGATGCCAATGATCTTGTTCAGCGAGCGCTGACCGAGGAAGAGGTAGTTGTAAATGCCTGCGCCGAGCTGGCGAATATAGCCGGAGCGGAGCAGAAATTTGTGACTGGCCACTTCGGCGTCTGCCGGGGCCTCGCGAAGAGTCGGAATGAAGAGCTTGGACCAGCGATGCATAGAGATAAGTGCGTACTTTCCCGTCCGCTTACCGCGAACGTAACGACAAATGACAGCAGTGTTTATTCTAAATGTTCGGGCGATGAGAAGAGTTTTTTGTATTTAGGTGTTGAGGCGGTAGGGCTCCAGCATGGTTTTCAGACCTGGCTTGAGATATGGGAAGTCATACTTACCTTTTTTATCCCAAGATTCTGTGCCCGCTAGCAACCCTTCACTGAGGATTTTCTCTAAAACCTCATCACGCGGATACAGATACCATTGGTTGCTATCCCGGAAACAGATGAATAATTCCTGGCCACGATACTTCTTCGAAAAAGTCAGCCTTCCTTTCAACTGCACCTTCAAGAAACTGATGCCGTCAAAATGCTGCGCGATGAAGTCGGCTCCGCACCAATCGTTGGTCAGGCGGATAGTCACATAACCGAAATCGGCCAACACTGCTGAGACCTTTTGAAAGTTATAGCCCTCTTGTTGGCGTGGTTTAAGATCCTCATATGGAATCTGTTTGAGATCTAGCGACATCGATTTTTCTCCAATCCTTGCGATCTATCGCAGTGGCGCTGGCGACTCACTCTCCGTGCCGGCCACCTGAGGTTTCGCCCTCGAAAGCTGTGATTGCACACTCCCCAATTGAGGACTCATTCTAATCACTAACCCTATCGACTGCCTCTAAATCAACTCTACGCCCCACAGATCGTGCAAGTGGAGGACGCCTTCGACGGCTTGGTTTGCGCCTACGACGACGAGCGAGGTGATCTTGCGCTCTTCCAGGATGGCCAGCGCTGTTGCGGCGAGTTCGCTTGCGGCGATGGTGCGGGGGCAGGAGTTCATTGCCTCGCCGGCCGAGCGGCTGAGGGCTGCGCCACCTTCGCGTTCCAAAAGTCTGCGCAGGTCACCGTCGCTGATAACGCCGCATAGGCGGCCCTGATCCTGGACGGTGGTGATGCCAAGTTTTTTTGAAGACATTTCGTAGATCACGTCGGTCATGGGGGTGACGGGCGCGACTACCGGGACTTCGTCGCCGGAGTGCATCAGGTCACTGACCTTGGCCAGGCGCTTGCCCAGCTTGCCACCGGGGTGGAGTTCGGCAAAGTCCTCTGCCTTGAATCCCTTGCGCAGGCTGACGGCGACGGCAAGGGCATCGCCCAGAGCCAGCATGGCGGTGGTGGAGGCGGTGGGGGCGAGATTGAGGCCGCAGGCTTCGCGCTCCACTCCGCAGTCGAGAGCTATGTCGCTGGCCGCGGCGAGGGTCGAGTGCAGATTACAGCAGAAGCTGATGAGCGCGCCGCCCTTGCGCTTGAGGAGGGTGAGCAGGCGCAGAATCTCCTCGGTCTCGCCGCTGGCGGAGAGAGCAATGACCACATCGCCGGGCATGAGCACACCCAGGTCGCCGTGGACTGCTTCGGCGGGATGCAGAAAAAGGGCCGGCGAACCTGTGGAGCTGAGTGTGGCGGCGATCTTCTGGGCAATGATGCCGCTCTTGCCCATACCGGTGACCACGACGCGGCCGTTTTCCTTACCGCAGCGAAGGATCAGCTCGAGGGCGTGGCTGAAGGGTTCGGCCATGGGGCCTTCAAGGCGCTTGGCGAGGGCTTCGAGAGCGGCTGCTTCCGTGCGGACCAGTGCGGCCGGCTCCAGACAGCTTCTATCAGGATTGCCGGGTTGATTCCCTGACTGTTTCATCGGCATTTGATGGTAACAGCTTTCACCTGCGGTCCGGGCACCTGCGGTGCGGCCAATTGCCTTCGGCGGTCTTGCTCGTACAATTATGTCAGAGGTTAACTCCCCTTGAGGCGCAACACACTGGTTATCACTGCTGTTCTGTTTATCCTGGCAGTCTTTGCCTGGGCGGGATGGGCTAACTGGGAGTATCGCAGGCAGGCGGCCGAGCGGCTGCTGGCTTCAACGATGCAGGGCGTGCTGGCGCCCGATGCGACGGACGGGACTGCCGAGTTTATGACCAAGCTCAAGGGCAAGGCTGCGCCGGGTTTTGCGCTGGAGGACCTGAGCGGGAAAAAGGTTACGCTGGCCAGCTACAAGGGCAAGGCTGTGTTGATCAACTTCTGGGCTACCTGGTGCGCTCCGTGCAAGATTGAGACGCCTTGGCTGATCGAACTCCGGAACAAGTATGCCGCGCAGGGGTTTGAGGTGCTGGGCATCTCGGCGGACGATCTCGATAAGGACGACAAGCAGAAGTTGAGCGAGGAGAAGAAGGAGATTGCGCACTTTGCTGAGCAGATGCATATTCCTTATCCGGTGCTGATCGACGGCGATTCGGTGAGCACGCCTTACGACGGGTTGGATTCGCTGCCCGTTTCGTACTTTGTCGATCGCAACGGCACGGTTGTTGCGGCGCAGATGGGACTGACTTCAAAGGAAGAGATTGAAGCGGATATCAAGAAAGCGCTGGGGAAGTAGCGCAGCGGAGTTAGCAAACAAGCGGGTTAGTGATTTAGAAGGTAAGGGTTGATGCTTAGAATGAAGACGAGAATCGGCGTTGTGGCGGCTTTGGCACTGGGGACTTGCTTGCTGGCGCGGGGGCAGGCGCTCTCGGGCATCAGGCCGGGACGATCGATCGCGCAGCCTGCGGCGGTTGAGTATCTATATCCCGAGCAGGTAACGGTGGCTGCGGGAAAGACGAGCGAGGTGACGCTGCACTTTCGCATCGCGCAAGGGCTGCATATCAATTCCCATCAACCCAGGGAAAAAGAACTTATTCCGACTACGTTTTCTATTCCCGAGGGATTCGGAGTGCGGCTCGACGCGGCGAGCTATCCGGAAGGTACGGAGTTCACGCTGCCGCTGGACCCGGAAACGAAACTGAGCGTCTATACCGGCGAATTCACTATTCAGGCGAAGATTGTTGCCACGCAGGGGAACCATTTGGTGGAAGCAAAGCTGCGCTTCCAGGCTTGCGATAAAGATGCATGTATGCCGCCGAAGACGATCACCGTGCCAATTGACGTGATTGGAAAATAGCAGGGATTAGGGAATAGGGAATAGGGAATAGGGAATAGGGAATAGGGAATGGGAAGCTTTGTGGATGAGTTGAATGATTGATCGAATCGAAGAAGATAGGCTCGCGAAGATTGTTTGGGAATTTCACCATGTTCATCACCAGCTTGCTCCTGCTGACATCATTTGTTGTTTTACTTCATTCGATCTTTCTGTGCCGGAATATGTGGCGCAGCTCTATCTGCGTGGGCTTGCTCCTTTCATTCTGGTTTCAGGCCAGAACGCTTCTGGCGGTTTGCAGAGGACCGATTGGGGAATGACGGAGGCGGATAAATTTGCGGAAGTCATGGTGAAAAACGGCGTTCCTCGGGACAAGATCGTGCTTGAGAAAGAGTCTGTGAATTCAGGCGAAAATGTGCGGTTTTCCTATGAGCTGCTGAAGAGCATGGGCAGGATTCCGCAGAAAATTATTGTGGCGCAGAAGCCTACGATGGAGAAGCGGGCTTATGCGACCTTCAGGAATTTCTGGCCGGAAGAGAATTATGAGCTGATGGTGACTTCGCCGCCTTTCTCTTATGAGGAGTATGTTGGGACGATCGTTGACCGGGAAACGATGATCAATGTCATGGTGGGAGATTTGCAGCGTATCAAGCTGTATCCGGCAATGGGTTTTCAAATTCCTCTCGAAATTCCGGCCTCGGTTTGGGACGCTTATGAGAAGTTGGTTGCGGGTGGTTTTGATAAACACCTGGTGCGGTGATCGTATTGACAGGCACATAGGGCAGCCCCCACCTGGAGCTTGTGCCAGATTTGCTTGGGCACCTACCCCCACCCTATTTCTGGTAATAAACAGTGTGTATTCAACAAGATGCGTAGAGCGTTCCGCTGCAAGCCACTCATTCTAATGAAATTCAAAGTGGATTTGAGGTCTTCGTGGGCCAATTCCTGGAGCTTTTCTGATTCCGTAAGGGATGTTACGGCAATTGGAAACGGATAGTTGAGTTTCGTGGTCTCCCACCCTTTCACGATAAGACTGTGAAAGGATGGGGCACCCGGCATTGGAGCAATGGCGATCTTTCTTTCACACCGCAGGAGGACTAGAATTCAGAAAGCAGGAGGGTGCGATGGCAACTGGAGCCGTGGCTCGGAAGTTGAAAGAAAGCTCCGTGGAAGGCCCGAAGGCGGTTTCTGCAAAGAAGAAGTACTCCCCTGAGTACCTGGCCGAGCAGGCAGCAGTGATGGCGCGAGTTCGCGAAGAGGGCGCAAAGCGCATCCGCCGCTCGGTTGAGAGAGCCGTCGCTATGGGAATCATAGACAAGGACGGCAACCTCTTGAAGAAGGAACTCCCCGCAGATATGCAGCCAGGTGCGGATCGCGACTTCGGGGGATAGTGGATGCCGACCATGTACGTCGTTGCCGGACCCGCCGGCAGCGGAAAGACAAGCGCGTTTCCGGGTGACTCATTTGGCTGCGATTATTTCAACGCAGACCACCACGCGGCAATGTTGAATGGCGGTTCCTATATCGGCATTCCCAAGTCGATTCGGGAGATTGCCGGGCCGATGTGCGAGAAATTCATTCAGGATCGCATCGCGGCCGGCACGGACTTTGCGACCGAGACAACCCTGCGCAGTAAGATCGTTTTCGATCAGATGAGACAGGCTCACTTAGCCGGATTTAAGGTCAGATTCACTTATGTTTGCGTCGATAGGCTCGATACGTCTATCAAGCGCGTTAAGCAACGCGCATATATGGGCGGTCACAGCGGATCGGAAGATACTGTTCGCGATATTCGGCTAAAGAGTCTCACCAACCTTCAATGCGCCTTTGACGAGTTGGGAAAGACTATCGATCTGTTTGAAATATTCGACAATTCCGCGCATGGAATGCCGCCAAAGCTGATTGCGTCGTTTCTGGGACGCGAGATTACTTTTCTGGCCGCTGAGCTTCCGGCATGGATGGATGAGGCGCTGGGGAAAACTCCTTACTCGACTGGGAAGCTGCGGGAGTTTTTCGAGCGGGGTAAGACCTTGCCGGTTGGCGAGTGACTCGATTCCCAGGTATCGGAAGCGAGACCTGGGGCAACCGGCCGGTAACCGGTATTCTTTATCTTGATTCGTGCTTGAAGGATTCAATGTCCTGCCGGAGTTGTCTGCGAAGTGACCTGGGTTCCTTCGGATCAAACTTACGGGACATATCTTCAATATCGTAGATTCTCCAACCGCCGCGTTCTGCAAGCAGCGTATACCGCATCTCGCGTCGATCGCGATCATCGCCGGACCGATTTTCGGGCGAGTAAATATAGAAGGAAGCAACCACGATAGCCCGCTCCGGTTTCTCTAGCTTCACATCTAATTTGTCAAGCCAGATTCCGTCCCATTCCTGGCAGTCACAGGCGATGTCGGCATCGAGTGGCCATGGAACCTCAGAAGCAGCTTGAGCGGCTTTGAGGTCCGCATGAATCAGAAAAAGAAGCGAGGAGTGTATGTAGCGAGGGCTATATGGAATTCCGTGGCCTTTGTTCCCATAGAGCTGATAGATAGAGGAGAGGAAGTCCTTTGCTGAGACGGCGCTTTGACCAGCCGCTGCTGGGGCGAGGAAGGTAGGCCAGAGGATGATCACAATGAGCCATCGTACGAGCATCATCATTTAATACTCCGTGCAGAAAAAGGTCGTTGAATGTCGCGGAGCGCATTGGTTCGCGCTTCGCTGGACTTCCATTAATCAGTGTGCACTACCGGAGCCAAATTGTCTGCAAAGTAGATTGAGGTTTCCCAGGTCTCAGAAGCGAGACCTGGGAAACTCGGTACGAATAATCACGTCGCCCCTACAGGGCGCCGATCATATATTGCGACCTAGACCCAGGGTTTCGCTTCGCTTCACCCTGGGCTATTCTCATACGGCCCCTCCGGGGCCTGGCGCCGCTCGTCCCGCGGTTGGGGCTCTAATGACAGCGCTTTTGCGAGCGATTGGCGAGCGTCTTCCGCACCGCAGGTGCCTACGTTCCGGATTTCTTTTCTAGCTTGGCCCAGGAGTCTTTGAGGGGGAGGGTACGGTTGAAGATTTTTTTCTCGTTGGTTGAGTCCAGGTCCAGACAGAAATATCCCACGCGCTCGAATTGGAAGCGGTCTTCCGGTTTGGCAGCGGCTAGGGAGGGCTCAAGCTTGGCGCCGGTGAGGATCTCAAGAGAGTTGGGGTTTAGATTGTCGAGGACGTCCTGGCCTTCGGCAAAGTCGTTGGGGTCGGGCTTTAGGAAGAGCTTGTCGTAGAGACGGATTTCGGCGGAGATGGCGTGGGCGGCTGAGACCCAGTGCATGGTGGACTTGACCTTGCGGCCATCAGGGGAGTTGCCGCCGCGGCTGGCTGGATCGTAGGTGCAGTGGACTTCTGCTATGTTGCCGGCGGCGTCTTTTAC
Source organism: Occallatibacter sp. (assembly GCA_049515455.1). GTDB lineage: Bacteria > Acidobacteriota > Terriglobia > Terriglobales > Acidobacteriaceae > Telmatobacter. Next base: position 118,051 of record JBEKUB010000009.1, on the reverse strand, counting down.
CACGCTCTGGGCGGTGATGAAGTAGGCGTTGCGGAGGCGGACTTCTTTGCCGGGTGAGAGGCGGTAGTACTTGGGCGGAGGGAGTTCGCGGAAGTCGTCGTGCTCGATGTAGAGCTCGCGCGAGAAGGGGACCTGGCGCGTGCCGGCGGTGGGGTCCTCGGGGTTGTTTGCTACTTCCACCAGCTCGCCGGGGCCTTCGGGGTAGTTGTCGATGACGAGCTTGAGGGGGTGGAGGACGGCCATGGCGCGGCGGGCGCTGTGATTCAGGTCGTCGCGCTGGAAGTGCTCGAGCATTTCTATGTCTGTGCTGCCGTTGGTGCGCGAGACGCCGGCGGCGGCTACGAATGTGCGAATGGCTTGAGGGGTGAAGCCGCGGCGGCGGAGGCCGGAGAGGGTGGGCATGCGGGGATCGTCCCAGCCGTTGACGCGATGCTCCTGGACGAACTGGATGAGGCGGCGCTTGCTGAGGACGGTATAGGTGATGTTGAGGCGATCAAATTCAGTTTGCTCGGAGGGGAAGATGCCGAGCTGCTCGATATACCAGCGGTAGAGGGGCTGGTGATCGGCGAACTCGAGGGTGCACATGGAGTGGGTGACGCGCTCGAGTGAGTCGGACTGGCCGTGGGCGTAGTCGTACATGGGATAGATGCACCACTGGTCGCCGGTGCGCTGGTGGGAGGCGTGGAGGATGCGGTACATGACGGGGTCGCGCATGTTGAGGTTGGGCGAGGCCATGTCGATTTTGGCGCGGAGGACACGGGCGCCGTCGGGGAATTCGCCGGCTTTCATGCGGGTGAAGAGGTCGAGATTTTCTTCGACGGTGCGGTTGCGCCAGGGCGAGTCTTTGCCGGGCTCGGTGAGGGTGCCGCGGTGCTGGCGGATTTCATCGGCTGTCAGGTCATCGACGTAGGCTTTGCCGGCGCGGATGAGCTGGAGGGCCCACTCGTAGAGCTGGGGGAAGTAGTCGGAGGCGTAGCAGAGGCGGTCCCACTCGAAGCCTAGCCAGCGGACGTCTTTCTGGATGGAATCGACGTACTCCTGCTCTTCTTTTTCGGGGTTGGTGTCGTCGAAGCGGAGATTGGTTTTGCCGCCGAACTCAGCGGCGAGACCGAAGTCGATGCAGATGGCCTTGGCGTGACCGATGTGGAGATAGCCGTTGGGCTCGGGGGGAAAGCGGGTCTGGATGATGGCGTCGCCGTATTTTTTGGTGCGGACGTCCTCGGCGATGATTTCCTGGAGGAAGTTGGAGGAAGCGGTCGGGGTTTCCGGATTTGTGGTGGACATAGCGGACATTCTCTTATTCTTTCATTTTTTGTGCGGGAGCGGTGCACATCGCGCCGCCCCTACGAGGCTAGGTGTTTTTCTATATCCCGCTACCCCACGCTGAAGCGCGGGGCTAACAAGCGTTGCGCCTCCGGCGCGGGGGTATTGCGAAAGGTATGCATGGGGTCATAACTGAAATTCCTTTTCGAAAGATTGTAGGTTCGCTTCGGCTTGGCGGATGCGGGTGAGGCACGTTTCACGGCCGAGGACGGCCATGGTTTCAAAGAGCGGCGGGGCATTTTTGCGACCGCAAACGGCTACGCGAATGGGTTGAAAGGCCTGGCCGGCTTTTAGACCAAGTTGTGTGGCGGCGGCGCGGAGAGCCTGGTCGAGCGAGTCGTGATCGAAGAGGACGCTGGGGAGGATCACGAGGGCGTGCTGGAGGACTCGGCGGGCCATGGCGGCATCGCCTCCCTTCGATGGGATTAGTTCGGCTGGATCGTAGGGGGGGAGCTGATCGAGGAAGAAGAAGTCGGCGGCGGAGACGGCGTCGCGGAGGAGCTTGATGCGCTCACGGATGAGCGGGGTTACTGCTTGGAGTTTTTCGGGTTCTGGATCAAAGCCTGCGCTGGTTAAGAAGGGCGCGATCTGGCGGCTGAGTTCTTCGACGGGGAGGGCTCGGATGTGCTCGGCGTTTAGCCAGACGGCTTTGGGATCAAAGGGGTCTTCTTCTGAAAAATTGATGACGGCGTTGGCGCGGTTTACGGCTTCCAGAGTGAACGCGGCGGTAAGCTCTTCGAAGGTGAGGAACTCGCGGTCGTCTTTGGGAGACCAGCCCAGGAGACAGAGGAAGTTGACGAAGGCCGCAGGAAGGAAGCCGGCATCGCGATAGGTGGTGACGCTGACGACGGGGCCGTGCTTGCGCTTGGAGAGCTTGGCGCCATCGGGGGCGACTAGCAAGGGGAGATGGGCGAATTTGGGCGGCGGGACGCCGAGGGCCTCGAAGATTAGCAGGTGCTTGAAGGTGTTGGTGAGGTGGTCCTGGCCGCGGATGATGTGGCTGATGCGGAGATCGGCGTCGTCGGCGCAGGAGGCCAGGTGATAGGTGGGTAGGCCACCCCACCCCAACGACGAAGACCTGTCGTTGGGGACCCCGGCTGAACGAAGAAGTGCGAAGTCTTCTACTTCGTCGGCTTGCTTGGACTGCTCGCCGTAGACGGAGTCGGTGAAGCTCAGGATGCGGTTTTCGCCGCGGGGGACGCGGTAGCGGAGGGCGAAGGGTTCTCCGGCGGCGGCGCGGCGGTCGCTTTCCTCAACGGATAGTTCGCGCATGCCGGGGTTGAAGAGCCATGCGCCGAGGGCCGATTGATTGTCTTCCCCCGAGTGGGCGGGGGTGAAGTCGCGATAGGCGAGGCCTTTGGCGAAGATGGCTTCGGCCTTTTGGCGGTGCAGGGCGAGGCGCTCGGATTGCTTGTACTCTTCGTCCCACGAGAGCCCGAGCCAGCGGAGGCCTTCGAAAATCGATTGGACGCTGGCCTCGGTGTTGCGCTCGACGTCAGTATCGTCGAGGCGCAGTACCAGAGTTCCCCCGGTGTGGCGGGCATAGAGCCAATTGAAGATAAATGTGCGCGCGCCGCCTACGTGGAGATAGCCGGTGGGCGAGGGGGCAAAACGGACGCGGGGAGCGCCCAAAGAGGAAGCTGAATCTGGCATCGCGAAAATTGCTTTCTACTCACGATGCTAGCACCGCCCCCTCTGGTGAGCTCAGGCCTGCGGCGGCAGCGGTGGGTAAATCGGCTGCGGGGGGTATGCAGCCTGGGGCGCCGGCACTACCTTCCATTCAGAGAAGGCCAGCACGTAGAGCAGAACCAGGACGCCGAGCGAAGGAATGAGGCATACCAACGCGAGCCAGGGCGAAAAGCCGGCCTTCTTCAGGATGAACCAGAAGGGCACCATCACAATGATGAGGGCCACCAAAATGATGAGGGGGATAATCGCCACCATGGCCATGATGATGCCCTTGATAGCTTCTGGATCGGGCTGGGTCTGTTGCAGGAAAAGCGCCAGATATTGCATACGGAACTCTCCGCGTGTGGGATAGTAACTCTGAGACAAGATAAGGCTTATGGGGGAAATCTGCAATGAGTTTCTTGAGGCGCGGGAACCCAAAGTGATGAAATGTGCCCCAAAGGTGACTCTCGGGTGGCGCGGCCAACTTGCGCAACACCGATCGCATTGTTGCATGCGCCCGATGGAGAACTCTTACTAGGTAATGTCCTCCGTGTCGTAAACGGGGGCGACGGTGCGCTTTTTGGGTACGCCGTGGACGGAGCTGAGCAGGTCTTCGACTACGTCTTCAAGCTGGCGCTGGGTTTCCATCACTGCGCTCATGGTTTTCAGTTCGTCGGGTTCAAGGACGCGCTCAACCAGGACGACGGCGTGGCACTGGGCTACATGGTCGAGGTTGAGACCCTCGGGGGTCTTTGCCTTGATGCTTACCTGGTCGGTGCCGAGGCTGAGGAGGTCGGCGACGCGGGCGCGCATCTCTTCAACGATGGGAGAGATTTTTGGAGCGGCAAGAATCAGTGTGGTATCGACGTTGACGATGCGATAGCCGGCGTGCTGCAGCTCCTCTATGGCGAGGTTGAGGAATATGGAGGAGTCGGCGTCTTTCCAGCGAGGGTCGCCGGGGGGGAAAAAACTGCCGATATCGCCGGCGGCTACGGCGCCGAGAAGGGCATCAGTAACGGCGTGCAGCAGCACGTCACCGTCGGAGTGGCCTGCCAGGCCCTCGGGGTGGTCGAGCGTGAGCCCGCCGACGCGCAAGGGCACGCCTTTCTTAAATGCGTGCGAGTCATAGCCAAATCCGATGCGAGTTTCCATGGTTACCGTGCCTGTTCCTGAGCGCTGTTGCAGCTGAAATCAGCGGGCGCGCTGGCGGAGATAGAATTCGGCCAACTCCAGGTCGCCCGGCTGGGTAATCTTCAGATTAACCTGAGAGCCGGGGACTACGGCTACCGGAAGTCCTGCGCGTTCGACGACGGAGGCTTCATCGGTGCCCACAAATCCGTCGGCGGCGGCTTCGGCGAAGACCTTTTGCAACAGGCCGAAACGGAAGCCCTGCGGGGTCTGCGCGAGCACCACGTACTCGCGGGGAATCGTGGAGGTGATGATTGCGCCGTGGGCGGTTCGTTCCACCTGCTTGATGGTATCGACGGCGGGCATGCCGACGATGGCGGCTCCGTGCTCGGCTACGGCGTCGATGGTGCGGTCGATGGTGGCGGCGTCGATGAGGGGGCGGACGGCGTCGTGGACCAGGACTACATCGTCGGGCTGGGCGGGCAGGGCGGCCAGGGCGTGGGAGACCGATTCCTGGCGGTTTTCGCCGCCTTCGACTACGTGCACGCGTCCGGCAAAACCGTACTTATCCGCGTACTCGGCGATCTGGGCCTGGACGCGCTCTGTCTCGGATTTGCGGACAGCGACATAGATCGCCGTGACCCTCTTGACCGCGGCAAAGGCGCGCAGCGAATGGATGAGGATTGGAAGGCCGTCAAGGATAAGAAATTGTTTGGGCTGCGGACCGGCCATCCGTGTACCCAGGCCAGCAGCGGGAAGAATCACGAATACTTGCATAACTGCTGGAGTATACAACGGCGAGACGCTGCTTGCAGAGGAGATTTGATGGAAGAATGCTGTTTGATGCTCGTGGTTTCCCACCCTATTCGCAAAGAACGCGAAAACGGCCGGGCACCCGGCATATCATTTTGAGATGCGCAGGAAGACTCAATCCGCTGAGCCACAGAGCAAGTTCTCAACGCTACCGATCGACACGAAATTGCTGAAGCCGGGACTGCGGCTGGCGGTGGGACTGTCGGGCGGGGCTGATTCCGTGGCCCTGCTGCGCGCTTTGGCTGCGAGGGGCGGGGAACTGGGGCTGGTGCTGCACGTTGCCCACCTGCACCATGGATTGCGAGGCGAGGAGGCAGACGCCGATCTTGAGTTTGCCCGGGCTCTGGCTGGTGAGCTGGGACTGGCTTTTCACGAAGCGCGGGTTGATACCGAGAGCGAGGCAAAGGCAGACAGCGCGACGGGCAAGGGAGGAGAGACGATTGAGGAGGCGGCGCGGCGGCTGCGCTATGGCTGGTTCCGGCAGTTGATGGCCTCAGGCGAGGTGGAGGCTGTGGCTACCGCACACACTCTCGACGACCAGGCGGAGACTGTGCTTGCTAAATTTCTGCGCGGGGCATGGACGGAAGGGTTCTCTGGGATTCACCCGGTGATCGAGTTTCCGCAGGGACGGATTTTGCGGCCGCTCCTGGGGACAACGAGGGCCGAAGTGGAGGCTTATCTGCGGGGGGTGGGGCAGGGCTGGCGGGAGGATTCCTCGAACCGTCACTTGAGCTTTAGTCGAAACCGCATCCGGCATGAGCTGCTGCCGCTGCTGGAGGGCTGGAATCCGCGACTGCGCGAGCATTTGGCACAGATGGCCGCTCTGGCTCGCGACGAGGAGGCATGGTGGCAGGGCGAGATGGCCCGGCTGGCGCCGCAGTTTTTGTTGCAGGGACGGGCAGTTAGGGGTGGGGGACGCGCTGCCGGCGAGGGGCTGGCCTTGGATGTGATCCGGCTGGCTACGCTGGCCCCGGCGGTGCAGAGGCGGCTACTGCGGTATGCGGCGGAGCAGTTGGGGGCTGCGCCTGATTTTGGTTCGACCGAGGGACTGAGAACGCTGGCGTTGACGGGGCGGGCGGGACAGAGGCTTGAACTGGCCCAAGGGCTGCGGGCCGAGCGAACTCCCCGCGAACTGCGGCTGACAGTGGGGGCGGCGGCTGGGATTGTGGAAGGTGATGCGGTTGAGGGGTACGGCGGAACGATTCCGGGGGTGATTGTGGCTCCGGCATTTGGCCTTCGGCTGAGCATTAAGCTTGTTGATGCGGAGGGTATAGGCGCGGCGGCTGGGCTGGACGCCCAACTGCGCAACTGGAGACCGGGAGATCGCGTGAGGCTGCGCCACTCAGGCGGGTTGCGTAAGGTTAAAGAAGTGCTGGAGCGGTTGAAGGTTACGGGAAGCAGAAGGGCGGTTTGGCCGGTGCTCGAGATGGACGGCCGCATTGTGTGGATGAAGGGTGTGGAATTGGAGCCTGAACCGGGCATTGTTGTGGCGGCAGCCATCCTGGAGGACGGGGCCGAAAGTCAGTGCAAGGACGGAGGTTAAAGGCACACGTTGGCGGTAGTTTCAGGGGGTCGGGGACCGCAGAGATTCTGTATTGAACTTGACTTTTGTTTTACTACGATTTTCCCCGGGTTGGGAGTACAATCGTTGTTACCGCTCAGCCCATGCGGTTGGCGAAATTGTGCGCCGGCAGGCATGGTGTAATTTTGTGACTTTAAGGGAGTTGCGAGCGTCTAAGATGTGAAGGCGGAAATGGAGATCCAGAGAGTGGATTTTCCTCCGCCGGGAAAAGAGGAGCTCTGGTGAATTCGACGGTCAAAACGGTCATGTTCTGGATATTTATCCTCGTTTGCCTCATGCTGCTTCTCAGCGTTTGGCAGAAGAGCGCCAACATGGGCAAGGATGCGGAGTATACCTACTCCGACCTGTTCGAGAAGGTGCAGAACGGGCAGGTTCAGGATGCGAACATCCAGGGCAACGAGTTGCATGGCCACCTGAAGGCAACGCCAAAGGACCAGTTCCACACCACGCTGCCCGCCAACTACGAGGATATTGAAAAGGCGCTGCTGGCCGCCAAGGTGAACTTCTCTATCAAGGAGCAGTCGAGCAACCTGCCGCTGCAATTGCTGATCAATATCGGGCCGTTCGTTCTGCTGGGCGCGATCTGGTTCTTCATGCTGCGGCAGATGCAATCGGGCGGCAACAAGGCGCTTTCGTTTGGCAAGAGCCGGGCGCGGCTGCTGTCAATGCAGCAGAAGAAGATCACCTTCAAGGACGTGGCCGGTGTGGACGAGGCCAAGGAAGAGCTGAAGGAAATTATCGAGTACCTGCGCGAGCCGCAGAAGTTTCAGAAGCTCGGCGGACGCATCCCCAAGGGCGTGCTGCTGGTGGGGCCTCCCGGAACCGGCAAGACGCTGCTGGCACGGGCTGTGGCCGGCGAGGCGAACGTTCCGTTCTTTTCGATCTCCGGTTCGGATTTCGTGGAGATGTTTGTGGGCGTGGGCGCAAGCCGCGTTCGCGACCTGTTTGAGCAGGGCAAGAAGAATGCGCCCTGCATCATCTTCATCGACGAGATCGACGCTGTGGGCCGCCATCGTGGCGCCGGGCTGGGCGGCGGGCACGACGAGCGCGAACAGACGCTGAACCAGTTGCTGGTGGAGATGGACGGCTTTGAATCGAACGACGGCGTGATCCTGGTGGCAGCGACTAACCGGCCCGACGTGCTGGATCCGGCGCTGCTCAGGCCGGGACGTTTCGACCGTCGCGTGGTGGTGGGGCTGCCGGACATTCGCGGCCGCGAAGAGATTCTCCGCGTTCATGTGAAAAAGGTCCCGGTCTCTGACGACACCAACCTGAATGTGCTGGCTCGCGGGACGCCTGGATTCAGCGGCGCCGACCTGGCCAACATGGTCAACGAGGCGGCGCTGAGCGCGGCGCGCATGAATCGCAAGCAGGTCACGATGTTCGACTTCGAACTGGCCAAGGACAAGGTCCTGATGGGCGCCGAGCGCAAGTCAATGCTGCTGACCGATGAGGAGAAGCGCAATACCGCCTATCACGAGGCGGGGCACGCGCTGGTCTCATTCAAGCGCGGTGACTCAGACCCCATTCACAAGGTGACCATCATTCCTCGAGGCATGTCGCTGGGCGTTACTATTTATTTGCCCGACGACAGGCACAGCTATTCGCGCTCGTACCTTGAGACGCGGCTGGCCACGCTTTATGGTGGACGCGTCGCCGAAGAGCTTTTCCTGAGCGAGATGACTACTGGTGCGGGGAACGATATTGAGCGCGCCACCGAGATGGCTCGCTCCATGGTCTGCGAATACGGCATGAGCAGGCTGGGTCCGTTGACATTCGGGAAAAAAGAGGAGCAGATCTTTCTGGGCCGCGAGATTGCGCAGCATCGCGACTTCAGCGAGGAGACGGCGCGGCAGATCGATCTGGAAGTTCGCCGGCTGATCGACGAAGCCTACCAATCGGCTCATTCGATCGTGGAGTCGAATGCGGACGCGATGCACCGCATCGCCGCAGCTCTGCTGGAGCGTGAGACCATCGATGCGGAAGAGGTGAGGATGCTGATCGAGGGAGAGGAGCTGCCACCACTTCGTTCGATATTGGCTTCGCCCAGCGATACCGGCGGAACCCCGCAGCAGGTGCTCAAACCGGAGCCGCGTGGCGGACCGAACTATCCTGAGGGATCGCCTTCACCGGCATAGCCACCTGCGGTGGGGCAGCCGCGGCTTTGCCGCCGATAACTCAAAAACAAGCCAAGTAAGAAAAGGGCCATCCGCTACGACGGATGGCCCTTTTCGGTGTGCCCTGAAGCGCAGTTAGCGGACCATTCTGCTGAAACTTCTGAGAGGATCTACGGACGTGCTTCATAGACGATGTTGAACGGGGTCTCAGCTGCCCGCCGAAAGCGGGAGAATCCCGCCTTGGTGACAACTTCTCGAATTCGAGATTCCCCCGCCTGCGCGCCGAGGCAAAGGCCAACCTCCTGGGATCGAGAACAGGGTGTACAGAGCAGGGTGGAGAACGAGTAATAAACTCGCCCCACTGGATTCAAGTTGTCTTTGAGATCGTCGTTAGCGAAGGGTTCCACGATCATCCATGTTCCATCTTTGTCGAGCGAGTTCCGCAGGTGCTCAGCGGCTCCAACCGGGTCACCCATATCGTGCAAGCAGTCGAATACCGCGACAAAGTCGTAGCCCTTGCCTGGAAAATCCTTTGCTTTTGAAACCTCAAAGCTGACCCTGTCTGCAACACCTTCGTGGATGGCTGATTCGCGCGCGGCTTCGATTGACTTGTCGTGATAATCGAATCCGAAGAAGCTCGACTTGGGGAAAGCCTTGGCCATTAGCAGGGTGGACGCACCTTTCCCACAACCTACATCGGCCACCTTTGCGCCCGATTCAAGCTTTTCCTTCACGCCGTCCAATGCGGGAATCCACGAACTGACAAGGTTAGCGGCGTAGCCTGGGCGGAAGAACTTCTCACACCCGTGGTAGACGCCATCCTGGTGTTCGTGCCAGCCCATCCCGGCGCCGGTGCGAAAAGAGTCCGCTATTCTCGGAACCGCTGCGAGCGAGCCGAGCGCAAGCTCAAATGCTCCGGGCAGATATGCGGGACTATCTTCATTTGCCAATGTAAATGCCTGTTCCGCACTCAGGCTGAATTTGTGGTTCTTCTCGTCGTAGGTTATATATCCACCCGCGGCTTGCGAGGCCAGCCACTCTCGAAGATAGCGTTCGTCAGTCCCAGTCTTGGCTGCCAGTTCTGCTGAACTCATAGGGCCGTCGGCCAGTGCTTTGTACAATCCAAGTTTCTCTCCGATCACAACCATGCCGGTGTGAACCGCTGCGCCGAGATCGGTGACGAACCGGCCAATGAATTCGTTCAGCCGGCCCATATCGAGCGGGGAAACCGCTGCTGTGCTCATAGGACCTCCTTCATTGTTTATGTGTCTCGATGACAGGGAAACGGGGAACTGGATTCTGAAGGGGATCAGAACCCGCTGAGGCACTAGCGCAGGTTACATCCGGGACTTCTTCGTGTCAAGACTGAAGACTGCTCCTGAGGGTGATACGCAAAACAATGTGGCAAGAGGAAACACCCAGTTTTATCCGGCGAAAGTCGGGTACTCTGGGCCTTACGCTATCAATGAAAATGCATTAGAAGATTTTGTAGCCGACGCCTACGCTGGCGCCGTAGGGATGGAGATTTAGGGTGTGTCCTTGTGAGGTTTCGATGACCCTGAAGTAATCCTGGTACTCGAAGTCAAAGGCACGGATGGTGAATCTCCTGGTCAGTCTGAGGTCAACGCCGGCGCCGAGGGCAAGGTCGGTGAATTTGTGATCGCCGAGGTTTGCGAAGACCCCATCTCCTGCGTAGACGTATGAAAGGTTTATGTTTGCTAAGCCGATCAGCGCCTTGGCATAGGGGGTCGCCCGCAGGACGTGGAAGTGGTGGATGGGAATCCTGGGACCAATCAGATAGTTATCCTCGTAAATCGAGTCGAACTGATTGAAGCGCAACCAGCGCGCCTCGCCTTCAATCTGGACCCAGCGGGAAAACTTGACGTCCGTGTAGGCGCCGAAGCCGTAGAGGCGGTAGGGGCTGGCTTCAGCCCAATTCCCATTGTATTGAGCGTCGTAGTCGGGCTGGAAGGCAGAGGCCAGTCCGCCGACCGTGAGGGAGAACTGGCTTTTGGTAGCCGCAGGGACTACCTGCGCGTGGGCAGTTAGTGATCCAGCGGCCAGCACAAAGGAAAGCAGAAGAACGATTGATAGTCTAATGCGCAAAAGGTAGTTCAACACAAAGCACGTCCAATCCGGGGAAATTGCATCGCAGGGATTATGCGTTCAATTACTACTGTGGGTTCGGCGTTGAGGCCGGCGGTTGCTGTTGATTGGTATTTGTATCTCCCGTGGCGGGTTGATCCGCCTGCGGAGACGATGAAGGCGCAGCGCCAGGGGCGGCGGCCGGCTGGTCACTGGCTGGCTGGTCGGCTGCTGGTGCGGCAGTTGCAGGCACGGCGGCTGCCGGGGCGGGTACCGCCCCGGCTGTCGGCGTTTCAAGACGGGTTACGTCATAGCGTTGCAACTTGTAGAAAAGTGGCGTTACTTCGAACGGCATCTTGTCGCGGGGATTCATGGGCGCATAGCGCTTGGCATTCAGCATATGGACCTTGTCGTCCCAGGGATCGGTTTTGAGCCAGCTGCCCAGCGGCAAGGCGGGCGTCTGGGTGAGGTCGTCCCAATTCAGCTTGGGCGACATCTTTTGCAGGTCGGACATCCAGGCGTTTCCATCGGGCTTGAGCAGGGCATCGCCGAGCATGGGAGTGGTGAGTCCCTTGAGCTCTTTGCCGCGATCGGCTAACTCGGCAAAGTAAAGACCCGCGCTGGGCAACTGGTCCTTGTACATGGAGTTCTGCAGATATTCCATAGCCCTCTTGGCGGCCTCAGCGTTGTCGTGGTCGGTGTGATACATGTTGATGCGCCTGAAGCTGGCCTCATCGGGGAAGAGCAGGCGGTCGTTGAATGCGTAGCGGGTGTCGATATGGTGGCCCATGGCGACGTGAGCCAGTTCCATGGCCACTACCGAGGCGATCGATACTTCGTTGGGCAGTGTATCGAGGAGGCCTTTGCTGATGAGGATGGTGTTTCCCACCGTGGTGGCCTCGATGGTGTCGGTAAGCAGGACCCGGGTATGCAACTGGTCAGTAAAGGCGAGGTTGTTGGGAACGACGAGATTGATGACGATCTGATCGAGGACCTTGTTTTCGTAGCCGCCCTGGTTGAGGGGCGCCACCAGGCCGGCTTCCACCAGCCGGTCAATCACGTTGTTTTCAGCCTGGGTGACCCACATGCGGGCGGCCTGCAATGGGCCTACGTCCTGGGAGTCGTCGCTCTTATCGACGGCGTCGTCCACCTTGACGCTGACGTTCTCGCTCTCGCGGGTGGGCAGCTTGAGGGAGTAGCCCCAGAAGTGAGTCTGGGCCTTCAGGCCGACTGATTTGTTGCCTTCCGCGCGCGTGGTCTCTTCCACGTAGACGGCTACCGGCAGCCAGACTCCGGGCTGCACATTCATCCGCCAGCTATCGAAGTGGAAGTAGTACTTGGAGGCATCTTCGGAATTTGTGGGCCCGGTATAAGTTCCGTTGAAGCGGACGACGTTGCCATCCTCGTCCTCAATCCAGATGCGGCCGTAGAAGCGGCCCATGCCGGCGACCTTGGGATGCACATCGTAAACCCAGGTACGAACCGATCCCAGAAACTCGGGCCGCACGAAGCTGAATTCATAGTGCTGGGTATCGAAGCCCGTGGGGTCAAGGAACATCATCTGCATAAACCCGGTGGAGGAATAGGTATACCTCTCCAGCCCGAGCGCCTTGGTGAGCCCGGTCATGGACGAGAGCGAGGCGGTGAAGAAATTATGCTTGCCGCCGGATTTGGATTCAGAAGATTTATTGGTCCTGACTTCAAAAGGCTTGTCGACGAAGGCCTTGCCGAAGTCGACGCGGCTCAGTATGTAAGTATCTGAGACCGGCACCGCATAGAGCTTGATATCCGGCTTGGTGTTTTGGATGTAGGTCTCCACCAGCGGCGTGCGTTGCCTGATGGACCTGATCAGGACCTTTTCGCTGGCGACGGCTTTTTGCACCAATGCGGCCTGTTCGGCGGTGAGTTGGCGCGCCTGACCGTACTTCGGTTCCTTGGTCTTTGCGTGCGCGCAAGCCGCACCAAGAATAATGATCAGGAAGGTGAGGGAGATCTTCCGAAACGTCATGTCAAGCTCCTAGCGTGAGTTCTTCCGGCTCTTTCTTGAGGCGCCGGCGCCGGTTTGGCATCGAGCGGCTAAGTTAAGCCCTTTGGTCCAATCTGTAGTGTAGCCATTTTACGCCAGTTGGAATGTGATGGTCACCGTGGTAGTGGTGTCTACCGCCTGTCCATTGCGCGTCGCGGGACGGAACCGCATCTGCTGCGCGACCCGCCGAGCCTCTTCATCCAGGCCGTGGCCCAGTCCGCGTACCACGCCCTGCACTATCACCTGGCCGGAGGCGGTGACGGTAATGCGCACGATGACATCGCCCTGGATTTTCAACTGTCTGGCTTCAGGCGTGTATTGCACAGGCGGTTTCGAGAGGACTTCAAGACTGGTGGAGGCAGGCGTCGCAGTGGCCTGCTGGACGACGACAGCCTTGGTGACGGTGGGAATGCCGGCTGAAGCCACCTTGCCGCCCGAGTAATTGCCTGTTCCAACTGTACCGGTGGCGCCTGGAATGCCGGCGGATGCTACTTTGCCCATGATACCGGAGTTGGAGCCGAATTTAGTTCCATTGCCAATACCGGTAGAACCGGGGACGCCATGCGGGGCGACGGCCGGGCCGCGGGAATTGCCGTATTCGTTGCCGATAGCGGCGATGGTGGCCGGACGGGTGGCGTAAGGATTGGGGGTGACGCCGAAGGTCTGTCCATAATGCACCGGTTTCGTGGAGGGCTTGCGGCTGTTATCTTGCGCCGGCATGGCAGCGGTCAAGGCGGCCTTGGGTTGAGGCGCAAGGGTGACCACCTGCTGCTTGGCTTCGATTGCGGGAAGATTGACTTTGGCCTCCATCTGGATAGGTTTCACTTCCGGCTTGGGTTCCGGCTTGGGCATATGAATAACGGGAGCCTGGAACTTGACATCAGGCAGATCGGGCGGCTTGATCTTGGGTGGCTCGGGCAGCTTGACTTTCTCTGGAGGCGGCTGTCTGACGGGAATAATAAGCTCAGTCATCTCGTACTTATGTGCATCCATAATTTTCTTGGCAGATGCTCCCACGTAGATCGCCATAGCCAGGATCAGCCCATTGATGACCGTACTGGTAATAAACGATCCGGTACTCTTCTCAGGCTCGGGGAGCAAACCGAAGTTGGTTCGACCTGGAGTGTAAGTCGCTTCCATTTTTACAGTCCTCGTTTACGTCCGTTGCGGCGTCGATGCGCCGTTATCTCAATACGAACAGGCAACAAATTGCGACAGCCCACAGCCTGGCCGGATTGAAATTGCCCACGGGGTAAAGCCGACGTTCGATCAGATATCCTGAGCGATCGCGGGCAGGATCTGTCCTGACCCGTTCCGCGCGGTTTGCATTGTCGCTCGCACAGACCAGAACAATCCGCCCCCTCACTATACATCCAAGCATTTGGCCGAGAAATCGCAAATCCCTCTTTCTGGTCAAGGGGACAAATGCTCGACTTACGGCAGATATCTCGCCATCCTCGACGATACCCTGCAGAATTATTGTACGGCAGTCAGCATTCCACGTGGCAAATCGGCTGGGCGGCTATCTTGAGGCGGGAGGGGCAAACCCATCCCGACCTTCCCTCACTGTAATAGACTCACCTTAGACGAAAGCGTTCTGGAAGGACAGTCTATTTGTGAACATATTGGTGACCGGGGGCGCTGGGTATATAGGTGGTACTGTTGCAGGCCTACTTGCCCGAAAAGGGAACAAAGCGGTTGTTTTTGACAATTTAAGCCACAGCCGCCGCGAGTTGCTTCCAGCGGGCGTGGAATTTGTGGAGGGAGAAGTCGCGGACCGCGCGGCACTCGAAAATCTTTTCGTATCAGCTAAATACAAGGGGCAGCCCTTCGATGGTGTGCTCCACTTTGCGGCTCTTATTGAGGCCGGCGAGTCGATGCAGCGGCCTGAAATTTACTTCCGCAACAACACCGCATCGACGCTTTCGCTACTGGAGGCGATGCTGGCGCATGGTCCTCGCCGGCTGGTTTTCTCTTCCACCGCGGCTGTTTACGGGGAGCCGGAATCCATTCCGATTCAGGAGGATGCGCGGCTTTTGCCGACCAATGCCTACGGCGAATCGAAGCTGCTGGTGGAGCAAATGCTGGGCTGGCTGAACCGGATTCACGGACTGCGCTACGCCTCGTTGCGATATTTTAATGTGGCTGGAGCGGCGGGGGATGCGGATGAGGGTATTACGAGGGGCGAGGCGCATGAGCCGGAGACCCACTTGATTCCTTTGGTTCTGGATGTGGCGCTGGGCCGCCGCAAATCGATCCGCATCTATGGCGAGGATTATCCGACGCCGGACGGAACCTGCATCCGCGATTATATTCACGTCTCCGACCTGGCCGACGCGCATCTACTGGCGCTCGATGCGCTGGAGACGCAGGACCGGCTGATCTTCAACCTGGGCAACGGGAAGGGATTCAGCGTCCGCGAGGTCATTGAATCGGCGCGCCGCGTGACCGGACATCCCATTCCGGCCGAGGTTTGCCCACGCCGTGCCGGCGACCCGGCGGTGCTTGTTGCCAGCTCAGAGAAAGCTATTCGCGAACTGGGCTGGGAGCCGAAGTACACCCAACTGGACGACATTATTCGCACGGCATGGATCTGGCACCAGAAACGTTATGCCTGAGCTTTCCTCTTCGTTGCGGGTTTCAAATCAAGGCGTGCAACAACCATGCGGTAGAAGCGGAAGATAATACTCTTCGAGATAACTGACAACGGCAAAGAGGATTGCCATGCCCGCCAGCGCACAGAAGAACAAGCGAACCGGCAGCGTGGTGATCAGCGATTTTCCTTGAGGGCTTTCCGGCGAGGGCCGGGAGAACAGATAGCCGCTGGTGAAACAAATGCAGGCTGCAAGCGCGACGTAAGGAAGAGAGATTTCCAGACGCTCCTGCCAGCGGCTTGCCGGCAGGAAGAACGCGCTTGCCAGGACTGGATAAAGTGATAATAAGCTGAGGAAGAACGAGAAGGATTTGGCAATTTCAAGAAACATTGGGTGGCTCCATTCTTGCCTGAAAAGCGAACGAGTCAGGTCCAGAGCGGAAGGAATGAGCTCGAAGAAGCTCATCTTGAACTTCATCTTAGAGCAGCTTCTCTGAAGGCGTAGAGTGAACGTGGACCGGGAGGTCCACGCTACAGCCGGCCGGGAGGCCGGCGCTACATATTCTTGCCGGGACGGGCAATTCGCTTTTGGCACTTGCTTCGAGTGAGTCTGTCTCGATAGAGTGACTAGCACGAGGCCTCTCGCGCGGGAAGCCCCCCTTTGCCCGACGCGAGTCTTCTTGATCGATCTTTCCCAGAGGACGCCCTGCATGTCATCCTTGCCCGTTCCGGCCACTGCCCATCAAGATATTGACTCAACGCTCAGAGAGAACCGCGTATTTCCGCCGCCGCCGGAGTTCAGCGCGAAGGCCTACATCAAGAGTCTCGAGGAGTACGAGGCGCTGTATAAGCAGTCCATTGAGGATCCGGAGAGCTTTTGGGCGGGGGCGGCGAAAGAGCTGCACTGGTTCAAACCCTGGGACAAGGTCCTGGAGTGGAATCTGCCCTGGGCCAAGTGGTTTGTGGGCGGCAAGATGAATTTGAGCTACAACTGTGTGGATCGGCATGCGTTGGGGGCGCGACGGGACAAGACCGCGATCATCTGGGAGGGCGAACCGGGTGAGGTACGCCGGCTGACTTATGGCGAACTGCACGTGGAGGTGCAGAAGTTCGCCAACGCACTGAAGGGGCTGGGGATCAAAAAAGGCGACCGGGTGGCGGTTTATATGGGCATGACGCCGGAGCTTGCGATTGCACTGCTGGCCTGCGCGCGGATTGGGGCAGTTCACTCGGTGATTTTTGGCGGATTTGCAGCTAATGCCATTGCCGACAGGGTGAATGACTCAGAGTGCGTGGCAATTCTTACCCAGGACTCGAGCTACCGGCGGGGCAACGAGATCCAGCTCAAACGGACCGTGGACGAGGCCCTGAACGCCTGCCACACGGTGAAGCACGTGGTTGTCTACAAGCGCACCGGGTCGCCGGTGAACATGGTGGAGGGCCGCGACCACTGGTGGCACGATCTGATGGCCGAGGCAGCGCCGGAATGCCCGGCTGAGGAGTTGGATTCGGAAGATCCGCTTTATATTCTTTACACCTCGGGGACTACTGGAAAACCGAAGGGGCTGGTGCATACTACCGGCGGCTACGCGGTGCAGACCTACCTGACGACGAAATACGTTTTCGATTTGAAGGACGAGGATACTTACTGGTGCACGGCCGATATCGGCTGGGTTACCGGGCACTCGTATGTGGTCTATGGACCGATGCAGAATGGGGCTACCGTGCTGATGTATGAGGGGGCTCCGAACTGGCCGGATTTTTCGCGATTCTGGAAGATCGTTGACGATCATAAAGTGACGATCTTCTACACCGCGCCCACGGCGATCAGGGCGTTTATCAAGTGGGGCGACCAGCACGTGGAGAAGTACAAGCTGGACTCGCTGCGGCTGCTGGGGACAGTGGGCGAGCCGATCAATCCCGAGGCGTGGATGTGGTACCGGGAGAAGATTGGGCACAACCGCTGCCCGATTGTGGATACATGGTGGCAGACGGAAACGGGGGCGATTTTGATTGCGCCGATTCCGGGAGCCGTGCCAACCAAGCCGGGTTCGGCTACACGGCCGTTTTTCGGCATTCAGCCGGAGGTGGTGAACAAGGAAGGCGAGCCGGTGCCCGCGGGACACGGCGGCCTGCTGGTGATCCGCAAGCCCTGGCCATCAATGGCGCGGACGGTTTATGGCGATCCGGAGCGCTATGAGAAGACTTATTGGAGCGACGTGGAGGGCAGCTATTTTACCGGCGATGGCGCGCGAATGGATGCGGATGGCTACTTCTGGCTGATGGGACGCGTGGACGACGTGATCAACGTGAGCGGCCACCGGCTGGGGACGATGGAAGTGGAGTCGGCGCTGGTGGCGCATCCCAAAGTGGCCGAGGCTGCCGTGGTGGGGCGGCCGGACGAATTGAAAGGGCAGGCGATTTCAGCGTTTGTATCGCTTGAGAGCGGGAACTATCCCAGCGAGGAGTTGAAGGACGAACTGCGGAAGTGGGTCTCGAAGGAGATCGGCTCGCTGGCGCGGCCGGACGATATACGGTTTACCGAGGCGCTGCCCAAGACTCGATCAGGCAAGATCATGCGGCGGTTGCTGAGGGAACTGGCTACGCATGGGGAGATCAAGGGAGATACGACTACGCTCGAAGACTTTACCGTGATTGCCAAGCTGCGTGAGTCGGAAGAAGGATAAAGTCCACGTATTTATTGGTTCCTGCGTGAATAATGTTTTTGCGCCGTCCCTACGGGACTCCGTGGGGATTTTGTGGAATCCCTTTTCCCCACGCTGAAGCGCGGGGCTAACAAACGCTGCGCCTCCGGCGCGTTTGCACGGACATAACTTGTGCAGTCTCCATCAGTTCGGCAAACGTGAGAGCGCAGTCTCTATCAGTTTGGCAAATGCGAGAGTGCAGTCTTCATCAGTTCGACAATCGCGACAGAAGGTCATGGTAGGCGCGGCGAATCATGCGGCCTGCGTCTACTTTGCGGATCCAGCCAGAGAGAGTCCAGGGCTTGAAGTTGAAACAGACCACGCTGTTGCCCAGAAAATCGTGCTCTACAGCCTTTGCGTCCATTTTCTTGAGGACTGCTGCATAGCGCTGGACGAAGGCTGGCTGGGAGAAGAAGGTTTTGCCTTCGCCGATGGCGAAGGGGACGATTGTGCGCGGCTGAGAAAAATAGTGGTGGACGCCATCGGAGACGCCGGGCCACGCTTCGTTGAAACAATCATCGAGGATTACGATTCCGCCTTCGGCAAGAGCGCCTTCGGCGGTGGAGAGATCGTGCGCGGTGATTTCCGCTGTGTGGCCGCCGTCGATGCTGAAGAGGCGGAAAGGGCCGCGGCCGAGCGAAAGCAAATGTTCGGCGGTAAGCAGGGTGGAGTCGCCTTCATGAATGACTAGGCGGTCCAGGTCCGCGTGGCGGCGGAGATTGCGCTTGAAGCGATCGAGATTGCCGGCGCCGGAGCGGTCGACGTTCAGGTGCTGATGAGAGAAGAGATCGATGGCGACTGCGGGTTCGGCCTTTGCGCCGAGGAGATAGAGCAGAATAAACAGCTTGCCGTGGTGGACGCCGATTTCTGCTGCGCCGCCGGATAGATTGGCGCTGCGCTGCTGCTGAGATAAGAGGACGATAGCGTGTGCGGCTCCGGGCTGGAGCCAGCCCTTCACCAGATGATGGCCGTGCTTTAGATAGGCGTTCAGGCTTCCGTTGGACACGCGGGGATTATAGCAAGACGGGGTCTTTCGAAAATATTGATTTATGCGGTGGATATGAGTGCGAGCTTGGAAGCCCGCACTCAATTGTGCCTGGGGTGCGATCAGAATTTGTAGACAATGCCGAAGGTGGCGCGGGAACTGCGGGTGCGATTCGGAGAGTACCCGGTCTGAGGGTTGATGAGGGTGAACGAAGAGGCGATGTCGTCGCCGGCGGCGCGCAGGAGCAGACGATTGCTCAACTTGTAGTCCATGCCAGCGCCGGCGCCTCCGGCAAGGGAGATATTTGGGGTCTGGTTGAAGCCGCCGACGTGTTCGCCACCGAGGAGGCCACGGACGAAGATGCTGGTTTTCCCGAAGAATTTGGCTTCAAAGACGGGTCCGAAGAGAACTGTATCGACCGTCGGGGTTTGTGTGAGACCCACGACTTCAGGACTTGAGACCGGGTGCACGTAAGTGGCTCCGTCGGCGACGAGACCGAGGTGTTTTCCCCAATAGCGGGTGACAGCGAGTTCCGCACCGATCTCGCCGTAGCGCGATCCGTTGATCATGTTGAGGCTGGTGTAGCCGACGCCGAGGTAGGCGTCGTACTTATAGGTATCTGCCCCCTCGGCGCTGGAGGCTTTATGGTCCGGGGCTACCTGGCTGAAGGCCGCCAGGGGCAGAAGCGCGGCCGCAAGCATGGCCAGGATCGAAAACGATGACGTTCTTTTCAACTTGAAAATCTCCTCAATACCGTGCGGTGGCCGGGCTACCGTTGGCAGGGGTTTCCCCTGGGGGCGGCGCCGAGACTGGGATTCGGTACATTCATAGACTATCCTCTCTACCCCTGTTCAATGAAGTGCGGTCATCGCGTTTGAATAGGAACCGGGTCAGAGAGGGTGATGAGTTTGCCTGACGAGTCTGTTACTGAGACGGCGATTCCTGTGGGAAGATAGCGGGCGAGGATCTGGGGATCGGTCCAATCGAGAGTCCAGCCGTCCTGAATGGCCACCACGGTGTACTGGCCGGGGACAACATCGCGGAGGGAGAAGCTGCCATCTGAGTTGGACTGGTCGCGGCGGATGAGAGGCTGCCATGCGGGCCTGCTGTTGGGTACCAGGACCATCATTACGCCGGGGGCTCCCTTGCCATTGAGGCGTGCAAAACCTTCAATGCGGGTCTCTCCCAGGCCGATGGTTACCGCGAGGGTGAGCGGGTGATCGCGGACGGTTAAGTGGGCGCCCGAGCGAGAACGGCTGCCCGTGGAGATTGCTGTAATGGGTAATGGACTGCCGGAGTTGAAGGCCGATAGCTGCCAACTGCCTGGCGGCACACTCTCAAACCGGAATGCGCCCTGGTTGCAGGTGGTTTGAATCGGGTTCTCGCGATGCGCGGGGTCGAGCGAATCGAGGATTACGGTTGTTTCGCCGGGAAGCGCTGCGCCGGAGACGGTCTGGAGGGTTCCGGTGACGGCGACGGTTGGTATTTCAGCGGCGGGATCTACCTGCTGACTGATGGTGGCATCCAGGTCAACGACTCGGGGCGGATCGGGTAGCGCTATTTCATAGCGGCCGGGAGCTACGCCGCTGAATTCGATGAGTCCCTGCTTTGCATTCATGGATGGAGGGGTGGGGTCATCAATGCCGCGAGTGCCAAAGATGCTGTGGTAAAGCGTGGGCATGGAGGGCACGTCGGAGTCATCGACGGAGCGGGGGGCTTCAAGGGTGATATGGAGGGCTGGAACCGCGTGCAGGTTGAAGTCGGCCTCTATTCGGTTGCCTCCGGCAGGAACGATGGGTGAGGCCTGGGCTTCGTCGGAGGTTGAGTCGAAATAGGTGATTGGGTAGGCCACGTCAAGGGTTGCGGTGGGGTCGTTGGGCGGCCTGGATTGTGAGGGGTGGATTGCGTACCAGGGATCGGCTTTGACGGCCAGAAGGTACTCGCCGGCGGCAAGATTGGTGAACTCGTAAGTGCCGGTATCGTCGGTGGTGGCATTGCTCATATGGGTGATGCGATCACCCGGATTATGGGCTTGCGGCCTGCGGAAGAGCATGACCACGGCTCCTTCGACCAGGTCGCCGCCGTCGGCTGTGACTACACCGCGAAGGACGGAGCCTGGGGTGAGGCGGAAGATCAGGCTTTCAGTCTCCTGGTCAGGGCCGGTGACGATCGCGGTCGAGTATTCATCGTGTTCATCGTAAAAGGCGGTGTGGAATCCGCGGCGGGAGGCGGTGAGCTGGTACTTGGTGGCGGGCAGGTTTTCGAGAGCGAAATGGCCGTCGCTGTCAGAGACCGTTGAGGCGATGGTGTGGCTGTCTGACTCGGCGAGGATTGAAACGATGGCGCGACGAACTGGTTCGCCGGTTACAGAGTTCAGCACCTTGCCGGCTATGCGGTAGAGGCCTGGGGTGGAGGGTTTGGTTTGCGCGTGGGCCGGAAGGGATGCTATCGCCAGCAGTGCGGTTAAGACTATGAAGTAAACCAGAATTTGTGGTTTCCCACCTTTCCGCGAAAAGCTGCGGAAGGATGGAGCACCCGGGAGTTTTGGTTTTGAAGCGGCGATGGTTGGCATCAGGGTTCCGGCGCCTCCACAACTAGATTGCTGGTGGTTCCTGCGGAGAGCGTTACGGGCTGGCCCGGATTCGGCAGAGATGCTAGCACCGAACGGTCGCGGTATTCGAGGCGGGCGGTCGCGTTGAAGACGTAGACGTGATAACTGCCGGGCGTGAGGTCCTCAAGGGTTGCCGTGCCACCGGTTGAAGGGCGCAGGGTTACCGGCATTACGTCCGCGGTTGAGTCGAAATCGGGAACCGCATAGGCGGTGTAGAAAGGCTCCTCTCCGGGAGTTGTCGCCATGAGGGATTGCGGGAGGCTGAGAGCCAGATTTGCGCAGTCGTCCCGCAAGGTCAGCGTCATGGTCGAGACGGATCCGTTTAGCCCGAGGATCGCCGGCTCACGGGCCAGGTTGACTCCTCCGCCGGTGAGCGAATCCTCGCAGAGGCCCTTTTGGGCTATGTTGGCGTGCACCCAATAGGCGCCGGGAGTTAGCCAGGTTGCGTCCATGGGGCCGGGCGCGTAGCCGCTGGCATAAGAGATGACCATGCCCTCGCCGATCCAGTTTCCGCCGGCCGGACTGAGAAGCACCCGAATCTGTCCGGGTCTGCCTTGATCCGCTGCTGACTGCGTTGAAGCCAAGGCGGTGCGATTGATTACGAGTTGGACTGGATTGGGATGGGGGACGGAGAGAGGGATGCGCAGGTTCTGAACGTCGTGGCCGGAGACGGTGAAATCCGCGGCACCCGCAAGCTGCCCTGCGTCTTGATCGGAGATTGTGCCGGAGCTCCCGTTCCTATAGACGGGTTGGGACGAGACCAGTAGCGAGTAGGTCCCATCGGGCAGTTGCACCTGAAAGGTGTGTGTTTCCTGGGAGTAGCCGGCGTGATAGGGGAGCTGATGGCCCGCGGCGTCTATGATGGTGGCGGAAAAATCGGGACTGGCGCGGCCGGAGGGCTGGTACTGCGGGAGTTGGACCGCGGCGGAGACGAACTGGAAGGGTTCAAGCGTCAGGGTCAGGTTGGCCTGCGCCTGGTCGCCGGAGGAAAGCTGGATGTGGGCGGCGCCGGCAAGGTCGCGTGCGTCGGGATAGAAGACGCTTACGTATCCCGCGCGGCCTGCGCCGTATGGGTTGGCGGCAGGATCGTTTTCCAGGGTTGGTTCGGTATAAATCACGTACTCACCGTCGGCCAGCGAGGCAAAACGATAGGCTCCTTCGCTGTTGGATTTGGTGATGGATGCGGGAGTCCAGACGGCGCGACCGTCCTGGATGGTGCGCCGGAGGAGGTTGATGGTGATTCCCTCCGCCGGGTCACCGGTCGAGAGCTCAATCAGGCCGTGAATGGAAGAGGTGGGCTCGAGAGTGAAGACCAGGTCGGGCATTTGCGCGGAGACCTGGACATCGTGTGTGGGGCTGGCCGCATCTTCGACGGCGGACGATGCGGAGGTGCGAGGGCGATCGAGATAGCCGGGTTTCGTGACTTGAATCGACTTCGGACCAACGGGGACGCCGGGAATTTCAAAGCGGCCGTCGCTGTCAGTAAGGGCGCCTGTTTCCGCGTCGCCTTCAATGCGCACCAGCGCGCGGGGGATGGGCTGGCCGGTAGCGGCGTTGATGACTTGGCCTTGCACGGTTACCGGTGTGTTTGCGGAGAGGGATACGGGAGCGGACTGTGCCGGTTCCTGGGCTGAAAGCTGGAGCGGATGAAACAGGGTTGCGAAAACGGCTGATAGGAAAAAGGCCTGGAGAACGCGGCGTGGGCGGGTTGCCGGGGAGATTTGTTTCAGGGATGCGCGTTCAAGGATGGTTCGAGAGTCCACTCCCCATTTTGACCGTTTGGGGGCGGGAAGGGAATCAGGGTCGCGGGAAAAATAGAGTTTAATATTCGAATTTGGCAGAGGATGGCTTGACTGGTTGCTCCATCAATCATGTTCTTGCGCCGTCCCTATGGGACTCCGTAACAAATTCGTGGACTCTCTTTTCCCCACGCTGAAGCGCGGGGCTAACAAACATTGCGCCTCCGGCGCGTTTCAAGGTTGTGAGATTCAATAGACTCAACCGCGCTCGAGATACCAGGGAATGTTGATGACGATGATGCGGCGGTTGCCGCGCAATAGCAAGATCACCTTTAGCAGATCGGCGCGGCGATTGTGGAGGAGGTTTTCCCACCAGTGGCGGACTACCAGCTCCGGCACCAGGACACAGATTTTTTGGAATTTGGACTCTCGCTCGACTTTGAGGACGTAATCGACCACTGGGTTCAGGATGTAGCGGTAGGGCGATTGCAGAATCTCGAATTTTGGAACGCACTTGCCGGCGGCGCGCAGGGGAGCGGCTACGTCGCGTTCCCAATCGCGGCAGATCTCGTCTGGATCGTCGGCAATTTGAACGTGGAGGCAGCGAATATCGTTGGACATGGAGAGCGCGAAGGAGAGAGCTTTCTCCGTGATGCGGCTCCAGCGGTCGATGGGGACTATGACGATGGGTTCGGCGATCTCGGCGGGAGCGATGGGACGGTTGCAGGCGGTTTCGCGATCGACGCGAACGTAGTGACGTTTGACGGCGTGCATCAATAGGATCATGACAATGATCAGCAGCGCCGTGATCCATGCGCCTTCAACAAACTTGGCTACCAGAACGACGATAGCGGTGATGCCGGTGGCCACGGCGCCGAGGCCGTTGACGAACATGCGGAGCGGATGGCCACCTAGGCGCTTCCAGTGCATCACCATGCCTGCCTGGGAGAGGGTGAAGGCCATGAAGGCGCCGATGGCGTAGAGGGGAATGAGGCGGTCAGTGACGCCACCGAAGAGGATGAGCAGCACTGCAGTGAGCGCAACCAGTACGTAGATGCCCCAGGAGTAGAGCAAGCGGCGGCCGCGCAACAGGAATACGTGGGGCATGTAGTCGTCGAGGGCGATGGCGCGGGTGAGGCGGGGGAAATCGGCAAAGGCCGTGTTTGCGGATAGCGCCAGCACCAGAAGAACCGAGCCGATGGTGACGTAATAGAACCATCCGTGGCCCATTACGGCGCGGGTGAGCATGGAGAGCACGCTCTCATAACCAGGTCCACCGGGGTCAGTGGCGGCGATTCCGTAAGCGCGAGAGAGCAGGGCGATTCCGGCCAGCAGGACTGCCAGCAGGACGATGATGATGGTGAGCGTGATCTTGGCGTTCTTGCGGGTATCGTCGCGGAAGGCCATTACGCCGTTGCTGACCGCTTCAACGCCGGTCATGGCGGTGCAGCCGGAGGAGAAGACTTTGAGCAGCAGCCACAGGCTGACGGCGGCGGTTGCCGCGGGGATTGCCGGCAGCGGTGTGACCGGAAGTGGATGGCCGGCGGAGTGAAAGGCGTGCCAGGCGCCGACGGCGATGACGATCAGCAAAGTGCCGGTGAAGAGGTAGGTGGGGATCATGAAGATCACGCCGGTGTCGTGGACGCCACGCATGTTCACGATGGTGAGAATGAACAGCACCGCGAGGCAGAGTTGCAAAGTATAGGGCTGCAGGCCGGGGGCGGCTGAGATGAGCGCACCCACGCCGGCCGAGATGCCTACGGCGGCGGTGAGTGTGTAATCGATCATCAGGGAAGCCGCGGCGAGGAGGCCGGCGCTTTCGCCAAGATTTTGCGAGGCTACGGTATAGGAGCCACCGCCCTTGGGATAGGCGTCGATGGTTTGGCGGTAGCTCAAGTAGACGATGGCGAGCAGAATTACAATCGCCGCGCTGACGGGGACGATGTATTTGACGCCCATCAAGCCGAGCGGAATGAGCAGGGTGAGCGCCGCTTCAGGGCCGTATGCTGCGGAGCTTAGGGCATCAAGGCCGAAGACGGGAATGCCGGCGAGAGGGCCGATGTGCTCGGCGCGTTCCTCGCTGGTGGCCAGGGGGCGGCCGAAGAGCAGATTGATTGCGTTTGTGGATAAGGCCATGGGTTGTTTTCCAGCGATGGGGAAATTGGGTTGGAACCAGCCGACGATGGAATTGTCTCATGGCGCGGCGGCAGGGGAGTGAATCAGGTCAGTTGGCGAGGGGAGAGATTTTTCGCGGCGTATCTTCATGGAGCTCGTGGTGCAACTCGTCAACCTTCGCCCTGGCTTTGCTTAGAGCTTTTTTGCCGGCCGGTGTGATTCTGTAAACCCGCCGCTTGCGTCCGTCCACATTTTTGAGGACCGACTTCAGCAGGCCGGAGCGTTCCAGGCCGTGCAGGAGCGGGTAGAGAGTGCCGGGGCCAATGTGATAGCCGTGACGGGCCAGTTCCTCCATCATGGCCAGACCAAAGATGGGCTCATACATGGCGTGCGCCAGCACGTGAACGCGGATCAGCCCGGAAAAGAGTTGGTGTTGCTTTAACACAAGATCAATATACCGCTGTCGAAGCAATTTTGGAATTGGATTATATCGAAATCCGATATATTCTGTTCGGGACAGGTGATGGCTTCAAAGCGGATTCAGTGAATTCCGCGGAGGGGGAAGGATGGGGGTTGCCGGAAGAGGCTCAAGGCTGGCGCTGCTGCTGATTGTTATTGCAGCCGCGTCAAGAATTTGGGCACAGGGGCCTCCGTATCAAACCGACGATCCGGTGCCTGTAGATCTGCATCACTACGAGTTCTATATTTTCGGCGGGGTGGATGGAACCCCGGCAGAGATCGATTCGACTGGACCGGCTTTTGAGTTTAATTGGGGCGCGATCAACAGGGTGCAACTCCACGCCATACTTCCATGGGGAGGGGTTTTCCCGTCAAACAATCCTGTTTATCTGCCTGGGGGCACGGGGACGAGCGCATTCGGCCTGAACGATATGGAACTGGGCGTGAAGATTGCCATCATCAAAGAGACCAAGCACGTTCCGCAGATCGGGACCTTCACCATGTTTGAAATGCCGACCGGGAATTATAACGATGGACTCGGCGTGGGAAAGGTCTGGTACAAGCTGCCTGTGTGGCTGCAAAAAAACTCCGGCAAGTGGCTTTTTGACGGCGGCGGTGGGTACCAGGTGGTTCCGCAGACGAATTATCGGGATTTTCCTTACACGGGTTGGTTGGTGAAACGGGAGCTCAACGAGAGGCTGGAGCTGGGCGCGGAATTGTTTGCGCATGGGCGCGAAGGCTTTGCGGCGGCGCAGACTGGGCGCTCGGCGATGATCGACGTGGGCGGCTACTACCATTTCAAAAAACATCCCGATGAGCAGTTTTTGTTTTGCTACGGGCACTCCATTGCGGGTCAGACGGAGAATTACGCCTATGCGGGAATGTACTGGACATGGGGTAAAGAGGAGAAGAAGAAAGACGCTGCGAAAAGCGACTGGATGCAAGGGCCGATAAGTAGAAATGGGTTTTGAATCAAGTGCGGGACAGGGAGCGAAGGACGATTCACGGCAGGGAGAACGCATCTTATGGAGATTACGTCGCGCGGTCTTTGGACATTGATTCATGGAATAGGATTCGGCGCGCTTTATCTATTGGCCTGTTCCGGCGCGCTGGTGGAGCTATTTCGAGTTACTGCGAAGTCTGAAGCTCCAGAATTCACTTCGGGTCGTGAGCGATTCCTGAAGGTTTATCTCATCACGATGGTTGCGCTCGCATGGGCGGCGGTGCTGACCGGGACTTTCGTCATCTACCCGTGGTACCGCGCCGCGCCCCCGTTGGGGATAGGCGACCTCTCAATGTTTCCACAGCGGCTGCTGGTCTCCAATCCATCGACCAGCGGCTGGCACTCGCTGGGAATGGAGTGGAAGGAGCACATTGCCTGGTTCGTTCCTATCTCGATCACCGTGGTTGCGTATGTTTTTATCCGGTACGGGCGCGAACTGAGGAATCACAGGCGGCTTCGCGCGGCGGTGCTTTGTTTTGCCCTGGTTTCGTTTATTGCAGCGGGCGTGGCTGGATTTTTTGGAGCGATGATCAACAAGTATGCGCCGGTGCAGGGTGGGCATACGATTCAACTGAGCCACGGAGGAGAGAGATGAACAGGACCGATCGTGCAGTTTCCCCTAGAACTCCGGCGATTCCGAACGGTTCAGGTGCGGCTGCGATTCTTGCGGCGGGATTTGGCTGTTTTGTTTTGGCTGTACTTGCCTTAGCGGGCGATAAGTCGGCGCTCATCAAGAGTTACATGGTTTTCTATAAGCCAACCGGGCCTCTATCGGGAGTGACTACGACTGCCGTTCTTATCTGGATTCTTACCTGGGCGATGTTGGAATGGCGTTGGCGCAATAAGGCGGTTGCAGTGGGCCGTATATGCGCGATTGCTCTGGCGCTGCTGGGACTGAGTCTGCTGGTGACATTTCCCCCTGTGGTTGATTTGTTCTGATGGAGGAGTCATGCAGCAGGCGATCATTGCGCAATTCATCTCTTAAATTGCGGAGACTACCGCCCTGGGGAGAGTGAATTGGAATCGGCTGCCGTGGCCGGGGGTGCTTTCGGCCCAGATGCGGCCACCGTGCTGCTCGACAATGCTGCGGCAGAGGGCAAGGCCGAGGCCGGTGCCTCCGAGGGCGCGGGAGTCGGAAGCGTCGCCCTGCTGGAAGCGGTTGAAAATATGCTCGAGTTTTTCCTGAGCGATTCCGCGGCCCTGGTCCTCGACGATGAAACAGGCTTCATTTTCGCTGACGGGCTGCGCGGCCAGGCGGATCTGCGTCTCCGGCGGCGAGAACTTAATGGCGTTGGCTACCAGCTCGTTAAGCACTTGCAGGATGCGTTCCTGGTCGGCAAGAACCCGCACTTTTGGCGCTTCAATGCGGAGGTCGATGTGAGCCTGGCTAGCCGATGGGAAGGCCACATCGATGGCTCGGCGCAGCAGGTCACCGGCTTCGACAGGCTGGCGATCGAGGGAGAGATTCCCCCGTTCCACGCTGTCGAAGTCGAGAATGTCGTTGACCAGGCGGACCAGGCGGTCGCAGTTGCCGATGGCCATCTCGATCATCTGGCGCTGCTTTTCAGGGCGCTTGTCGAGAGTGCCTGAGGAGATGAGACCCAGCGAGGCGCGCAGCGAGGTGAGCGGCGTGCGCAGTTCGTGGCTGACGGTGGAGATGAACTCGTCTTTCATCTTCTCAAGGCGGCGGCGTTCGGAGACATCCTGGAATGCGACCACCATGCCTGAGATTTGGCCGTCTTCGATGAGCGGGCTGGCGCTGTACTCGACTGGGAAGGAAGTGCCGTCACGGCGCCAGAAGACTTCGTTGCTCATGCGGACGGGCTCGCGGCGGCGCAGGGCCTGGAGAATGGGACTGGTGGCGCGGGAATAGAGCGTGCCGTCGGCGTGGCTGTAGTGGATGACGAGATGGACGTCGCGGCCGATCAACTCATCGGTGGAGTAGCCGAGGGCGCGGGCGCCGGCCTGGTTGATGAAGGTGAGGCGGCCGTCGAGATCGATACCATAGATGCCGTCGGCCACGGAGTCGAGGATTAACTCGCGCTGACGCGTGGCAATGTGCAGCGCATCTTCGGCTTGGTGCTGCTCAGTCACGTCCATTCCGTGGTTGAGGATAAAGGGCCGTTCGCCGGGCAACTGCATGCGGCGGCTGCGGAAGGCGATGCGGCGGTATGCGCCGTCGCTGCGACGGAGAGGTAAGGCGCCCTGCCACTCTTCTTTGGTTTCGAGAGTGCGGATGCAGTCCTGAAATGTGGCAAGGCCGGCGGAATCAAGAAGATCGGTTATGGAGCGGCCGGTTAGGGCATCGGCGCGGTAGCCCAGAGTTTCGGCGGTGAAGGAGTTCAGCGAGGTGAGACGTCCCTCCATGGAGCAGGAGAAGACAAAACCGAGCGAGTTTTCAACCACCTCGCGATAACGGGCTTCACTGGTGAGCAGCGCCAATTCCGCCTGGCGCTGATCGGTCACATCCTGGCCACTGACGATCAGGTATAGTATCTCGCCGCTCGGGCCCTGCAAGGGCCGCAGAGTCCAACTGACGCGGCGGGTGAGGCCGTTGGCGATGCGCCACTCCGTCTCATGCGGGCCGGAGACCTGCCCGGATGCGGCTTCGCGCAACTTCTCTTCGACCCAGGCGCGAACTTCGATTTCAAGAACGTCTTCGACAAAGAATCGGCCTGCGGCATCGGCCATGCTCAGGCCGGTCAGTTGAGTGCAGGAGTAATTGAGCCGCACCATACGGCCGGCGGTATCGAGCACGGCAACCAGGGCGGGGACTGAGTCCAGTGTCGCGGCTACAAAGCATCGTTCGATGGCCAGGGCTCGCTCAGAACGCTGGCGGGCGCGCTGTGCTTGTTCCTGAGCAAGCATTCGGGAGTAGAGTTCGAGCCGCGTGACTGCCTGTCGGCCAAGAATTTCCAAGAGCGTTATGTGTTCCTGGTTGAACCGGTTCGGCTCTTGAGCCAGCGCAGCGAATGTACCGATGACCCTATGGTCGCTGGCTACGAGCGGCACTGCGACATAGGAGCGGCAAGGATTTGCGCCGATGAGGTGGATTCCATCGGGGGGGAAACGGGGATCCTGGCCGGCATCGCGGATCAGGAGGGGTTCACCCTTTTCCAGCATCCACTGGCAGGCGGTGGAAGAGCGCGGCTGCTCTCCCCCCTTGAATCCGAAGCGCGACTTAAACCACAGGTGGTTGAAGTCCATCCAGCCTATGTAGGCATAGTCCGCGACGCACAAAACGGCGGAAAGTTCGGTCAATTCGTCCAGTGCCGGGTCAGGATTGCGATCGAAGAGGTCAAATTCAGAGTGGGAAGTGAGTGCTTGAAGATCGCCGAGCTGTTGACCTTGCATCGCACACATACAACACCCCGCACCCGGCGACAGAGGCGTCGCCAGGCAAGCACGTTTGCCCAATTGTCAGTATCGTGCAGTCAGGCGGAGTTGACTGTGACACAAAGAGGGGATTTACGGGGTTTGGGTAGTTACAACCTAGGTTACCCATAGAGGGGTACGAAAGGGATGTTTGCCTGTTACTTGTCCAAGTTGTCTGCAATGAATGGTGAAAGAAATCCGTGTTCTATCAATGGGTGGAGGGTAGCTTACAGCAGTCTCCGGCGGCGGCGGGTTCGTTGGCGCCCGCATCGAGTATCACCTTCCAGTTGCCGTCCGGCTGTTTGCGCCAGATGGTGATATAGCGGCCGGAAGTGGTGACCGGATTGCCGTTGGCGTCTTTGCTGTGACCCTCGAAGTGACCCCAGGTATAACCGATGTCCCCCGAGGGGCCCATGGTGGCATCGGTCGGGGTCCAGGTGAGTTGGTAGGCTTTAGGCGACCAGTTGGCGGATTTGGCGATGGCCACGCGGCCCAC
The DNA here is from genome assembly GCA_049515455.1 of Occallatibacter sp. Classification (GTDB taxonomy): domain Bacteria; phylum Acidobacteriota; class Terriglobia; order Terriglobales; family Acidobacteriaceae; genus Telmatobacter. Next base: position 87,225 of record JBEKUB010000009.1, on the reverse strand, counting down.
CAGAGGAGCTACGCCGTTGCCGAGCGCCACTCCATCTTCGGCAAACCAATCAGCAAAGGCAGCGCCACCGCGCTCGGATACATCCTTGGCGAAGCGTGCCTCAAGGTCGAAGAGCAGAATCTTGCCCGGCTTTAAGGTTGGGTCGGCGAGTGGGTTGGGAGCATCCGTGGCTTCGCTGCCGGGCAACTGGGCTGAAACCATTTGAGGAGCCGAGCCTGCCAACATTCCTACCAGAACAACCGCGCTAAAAATCCCTCTCGAAAGCCCTGACACTGCTGCTAACCCCCTTGAATGCGAAAAGAGTCTATGTGCACATCGTACAACGGCGGGTTGTGGGGCGCAGTGACGGGGGATTTTGCGGTGACGGCATTCATTCTACGAATCCGACTGGTAGCGGTGCAGGCGGCCGAGGCCGTTGAATGCGGCTACCTTGTAGCATTCGGCAAGGGTGGGGTAGTTGAAGACGGTATCGACGAAGTAGTCCACCGTTCCGCCCATGATCATGACGGCCTGGCCGATATGAACCAGTTCCGTGGCGCCTTCGCCGATGATGTGCACGCCGAGAATTTTGCGCGTGTCGCGGTGGAAGATGAGCTTGAGACGGCCGGTGGTATCGCCGCGAATCTGGCCTCGGGCGACCTCGCGGTAGTAGGCCATGCCCACCTCGTAAGGAACGTCTTCGTCGGTCAACTGCTCTTCGGTTTTTCCGATGAAGCTGATCTCGGGGATGGTGTAGATGCCGTAGGGATAAAAGCTGGGATTGGAAGTTGCAATGCAGCCGAAGGCGTCAGCGGCGGCGATGCGCCCCTGCTCCATGGCGACTGAGGCAAGGGAGGGAAAGCCGACCACATCGCCGACGGCATAGATGTGCTCGACCTTGGTTCGATAGTGTTCGTCGACGGGAATGCGGCCGCGATTATCGACTTCGATGCCGGCAGCGGCCAGGTTGAGGTCGTCGGTGGCGCCCTGGCGGCCCACGGCGTAGAGCAGGGCGTCGCCGGAGACTTTCTTCTTGCTTTGCAGGTTGGCGACCACGGTCGAGTCGGGGAGTTCCTCGACGCTCTCGACCTCTTCGCCCAGGCGGAGGGTGACGCGGCTATCGCGCAGGTGATAGCTGAGGGCCTCGATAATTTCACGGTCGGCAAATTCTAGGAGGCGGTCGCGTTTTTCGATGAGCGTGACGCGGACACCGAGGACGGCGAACATGCAGGTGTATTCAACGCCGACTACACCGCCGCCGACTACGATCAGGGAGCGGGGCAGCTCCGGCAGCGCGAGGATCTGGTCGCTGTTCACAATGGTGCGGCCGTTGATGGGGACATTGGGCGAAGTTGCGGGCCGGGTTCCGACGGCGAGGATGATGCGATCGGCACCGAGCGTGGTGTCGGTCTGCGGGCCCTCGGCGCGCACCTGACGGGGATCGAGGAAACGGGCGACGCCATGGACCACGTCGATACCGTTGCGGGAGAGTTGGGCGTCGGTCACGTCCACTTCAGTCTTGATGACGGCCTGCACGCGGAAGGCCAAGTCGGCCATGGTGATCTTTTCCTTAACGCGGTAGTTGACGCCGTAAAGGGCGCGATAGTTGTAGCCGGAGAGGTGGAGGACGGCTTCGCGCATGGTTTTGGAGGGGATAGTGCCGGTGTTGACGCAGACTCCGCCGACGAAGGTGCGGGCTTCGACTACGACCACGCGTTTCTTCATTTTGGAGGCGGCCACGGCGGCGCGCTGTCCGGACGGCCCGGAGCCGATCACGATCAGGTCATAGTTGACAGCGCTCATGCCAGTGTTTCTCCCTATTGATGCCTGGGGTATTAGCCGCGATAGATGAAAGCTGATATGCGGAGAAGTTCCACAATCGGAGGCTAACATACGGTGGATAGGCGGGAGATGGCCGATGTGTAAATTCCGGAAAAGGGAAGGGTTGGGATGCAATGGAGGGAGCGGCTCGGAAGATTGATTTCTTGAGACAGGCCGCGAAACCCAGCGATGTCTCGACCCTGGCATCCGCCCCGGCAGCGGCCGGGCAACCGGGGACCGCGGAGCGGGTTACGAGTGCGCTGCCCGCAAGGAGGGCGCGTAAGACGGCTGCGAACGGCCGGAATAGGTTCCACCCTCCAGGTTGCCGCCTTCGAGGCGGAACTTACGGATGATGCCGTCCAGGTCGTTGGCGAGGGAGGAGAGATTCTTGAGGGCTTCGACGGCTTCCTCGGCGGCTTGGGCGGATTCGGCAGTTAGCTGGGAGATTTGGCTGGCGGACTCGGAGATTTCGCCGGAGGCAGAGGTCTGTTCGGTAGCTGCCGAGGCGATGAGATGAATCTGGTGCTCTACCTGCTTGGAGGATTCGATGATGTCTTCCAAGCTCTTGCGCGCGTGCGCGGTTTCCTGCATGCCGGTTTCGACGGCGGCGCGGCTGTCCTGCATCACCTGGAGGGTTTCGCGGGTTTCTTCCTGGATGCTGGCTATGGTGCCGGCGATCTCTTCGGTTGCTCCCTTGGTGCGCTCGGCCAGGCGGCGGACCTCGCCGGCAACCACTGCAAAGCCGCGACCGTGTTCGCCGGCGCGGGCGGCCTCAATGGCTGCATTGAGGGCCAGAAGGTTGGTTTGCTCGCTGATCTCCTGAATGACATTGACTACCTTGCCGATCTCTTCGGAGCGGCGAGCCAGCGAGGTCATCTTTGCAGAGACGGAGTTGGTGGCGGAGGCAATTTTCTCCATGGTGACGGCGGCGGCCTGCATGACGGCGCCGCCCTGATCGGCGGTTTCGGCCGATACGCGGCTGGCTGCTGCGGCACTTTCGGCGTTGTGACTGATCTCGCCGATGGTGGCGGTCATCTCCTGTGCAGCGGCGGCAATCTGGTTGGTTTTGCTGGACTGTGTGTTGGCGTTGCCGGCGCTCTGTACGGCGCGGGCGCTGATTTCGGTGGTGGCGGCGGAGAGCGTATCGGCTCCCTCGGCCACTGACTGGAGAACAGCGCGTATGGAGGACACGCTGGTATTAAACGCATCGCCCAGGAGACCGATCTCATCGGTTCCCGATACTCTGATCCTTGCAGTCAGGTCTTTTTCGGCCATGGCTTGCACGGCGTTCTTCAGCCTGTTGATTCTGGGCGCAATTTCACGGGTAAGCCCAAAGCCTGTGAGCGCGCAGAGCAGGACGATCAGCAGCGTGACGCCGACGTTGATCCAAGTGGCGCGGTTGCTGGTACCGGCGGAGTTCTGCGCATTTTCCATGCCGGTCTTTGCGATCTCATCCAAGGCTTGGTATGCGGACGTTATCGCATCATTGACCTTGCTCGTCGTTTCTTCGGATTGCAGAATATCGAGAGCATCGCCTACCTTACCAGCCGCAACCAATCCTATGGCGCGATCGCTATCTTCTTCATATTTCGAGAATGACACGGTTATGTTTTGATAGGCTTCACGGTCATGCGGGGTACGAATCAAAGGCTCGTATGCCGCGGCGGCCTGCTTGAAGGCATTGAGAGCATTTTGACGCTTGGCGGTGTGTTGAGCGGAACAGGCAGGCGTTGGGCACAGCAGAATGTTCAAGTCTTCGCGCCGGCTCTGGAGCATACCGCTACGCATGTCAGCCAAATGCACGATGGCGGGCAAGTTCTTTCCACTTACCTCCAGGCTTTTTTGGGTGATGTCGCGGAGGGTGAAGAACGAATAGATCCCCAATAGGATGCAGAGCCCGTAGACGATGCCGAAGGCGATGGTGAACTTGCGGGAGATGGGGAGGTTACGAATCATTTGCATGCCGGGAGACCTTTCTTGGGCGATTCGATGGATTTATCGGCCGAATTTGGCTGAGCTTGAGTACTTTTTCTTCCAACTGGAGTGAGGAACCGTCTGGATGGGCCTTTCAAGACGGCGCTGAACGAAGGGAATTCTGGCCCAAGCAAGAATCCTGCGGGAACACTCCCGGCAGCACGGCTGGCATTGTTGACCTTGGTGGCCTCAAACCTCATGCGCCGGGGACGGCGCGGCAGAAACTCACAGCGGCTTGGACATCACGATGCAATGGCATTCGATGCCGGGCTTGAGGGGGACTGAGGGGTGGAAGTCTTCGGTGCCTGATTCGACGTAGCCGAATTTTCGGTAGATCGGCGGGAGTTCCGGGCGGAGGCTGAGGACGGTGATGTCCACGGCCTTGCAGCCCTGCCGGCGGAGGTGATCCTCGGCGCCCACGATGATGATGCGCCCGAGGCCTGCACCCTGAGATTGAGGGTCGACGGCGAGCTGACCGATATAGCCGCGGGCGCCGCGCACTTCAGTGTAGACACAGCCGAGAAGCTGGCCGGTAGACTCTTCGGCCAAAAAGATGGTTCCCTTGTTCATCATGGCGGCGAGACGCACTTCGTCGGTGCGAGTGCCATCGAAGAAGGTTTCGACGGAGAAGGCGGAGTTGATGAGGAGAATCAGACGCGGACGGTCGGTCTCAACCGCTATGCGGAAACAGGGTGGAGAGCCGGAGTCAGCGTTCTGGGTCATTCTTGATTTGAGCAAGGAATCCGAGATTGTCGGCTGTCCTGCAATTCGATTCTAGAGCGAGCTGCCGGGAAGCCTGTTCCAGCTTTGAGGTAAGTGCATTGACGGCACGGGGAGTTCGTCTTAGGCTCAAAGCATGGAATTCAAGGTAAGCGAACTGGAGCGGGAACCGATCGAATTTGACCTGGAGCTGGCTCCGGGAGCGGTGGATTTTGGCGAAGAGGCGGCGCAGAAGGGGCCGCTGGCAACGGCCGGGCTGGTTGAGGTGCTGCACGAACACCGTGGACCCAGGGATATTGTGGCCGATATCCGGCTGAGGGGGCGGTTTGCGGGGAATTTTGAGGTTCCGTGCGCGCGTTGCATTGAGCCGGTGGAGATTCCACTCAGCGCCGAATTCGACCTGATTTTCAGGCCCGCAGGGGCAGACGCGGAGGCGCCGGAACGGTCGATTACTGCGCCGGAGACGGAAATCGGTTATTATCAAAAGGACAGTCTTTGGCTTGAAGATGTGCTTCGGGAGCAGGTACTTTTGTCTCTGCCAGCGAAGACGCTATGCAAGCCGGACTGCAAGGGACTTTGCCCGCGCTGCGGTGTGAACCGCAATATTCAGCCGTGCAACTGCGAAGTGGGTCCGAGCGACCCCCGCTGGGAGGCATTGGCTGGGCTCCAAGGCCGGATCAAGTCCTGAGAGATTTTCCCCCAGAAGACCTCAGGATCAATTGAGGGTGCTCCTGCGAAGCCGGAAGGCTGTCAAGGGGTTTTGCGCGTTGGGGACTGCTCTGAAGCCGGCCGGGTGCGGGCTTGAGAGAGGAAAGGAATTGTTGTCATGCCAAATCCGAAGAGGCGCCACTCGACGCGCCGCACCGCATTACGCCGCAGCCACGACTTCTTAACCGCCGTGGGAGTGTCCGAGTGCCCCAACTGTCACGAGAAGAAGCTGCCCCATCGCGCCTGCCCCAAATGCGGAGCGTACAAGGGCCGCGCTGTTCTGGACATCAAAGAAGCAGCCAAGTAAATCCCAGAGCCTATGCTCATCGACATCGCGCTTGACGCCGTAGGCACCGACAAAGCTCCGGAGCCGGAGATTCGTGGGGCGATTCTCGCCTGCCGGGCTCTGCCTGTGCGGGTCCACCTAATTGGGCCCGAGGCGGAGTTGCGCGATCTTCTGGACGAACATCTTGAAAACGAAGATTTGCCTATCGTCATTCACCATGCCTCGGAGCGGATTGGCATGGAGGAGAAGGCGGTGCAGGCGGTGCGTGCCAAGAAGGACAGCTCCATACGCGTGGGTCTGAAGCTGGTGCGGGACGGTAAGGCGGCCGGATTTGTGACTGCGGGCAACACCGGCGCCGCCATGGCCACGGCCAAGATGGTATTGGGCGCTCTGCCTGGTGTAGATCGTCCGGCGCTGGCTACTCCGATGCCCAGCTCGACCGGGAATCCATGCGTCCTGCTGGACGTGGGCGCCAACGTGGATTGCAAGGCGCATAACCTGGAGCAATTTGCCGTGATGGGCGAAATGTATGCCCGGACGGTGCTCAAGATTGATTCGCCGCGTGTGGGATTGCTCTCGATCGGCGAGGAAGAGACCAAAGGCAACGATCTGACCCGCGAGGCCTTCCCTCTGCTCAAGGCGCTGCCGATTCGGTTTATCGGCAATGTGGAAGGGCGCGATATTTTCAGCGGCCTAGCCGACGTGATTGTCTGCGACGGATTTGTGGGCAACGTGGCGCTGAAGACCAGCGAGGGAGTGGGCCGCTTTGTGCGCGACGTGCTGCGCGAATCGCTTACCCGGACGGTAACCGCGCAGGTGGGCGCGCTGCTTTCTCGACGAGCCTTCAATGATTTTCGCCGCCGGCTCGATTACAGGGAATACGGCGGAGCGCCACTGCTGGGGGTACGTGGGGTGTGCATCATCGGCCACGGTTCCTCGAACGATCGCGCGCTGTTCAACGGAATTCGCGTGGCTTACGAATTTGCCAAGGCCGGCACTATCGATCGCATCGAGCAGGAGTTTGCCAGCCGTCCGCATCGGGTGGTCGCAGCAGGCGATACCAGTTCCGATGCGGCGATTCAGTAGGGCGCGATGCCAGTCGATTCCAAACCTTATTTCCCGATTGACACCTTCGTAGTGGAACAAGTGGCCTGCCCGGCTTGCATGGGTGCGCTTCGTTTGGATGAAGGCAGGCTGATTTGCGCGGGGTGCGGACGGATTTATCCGATTGTGGACGGGATTCCGGTGCTGATTGCTGAACAGGCATCCAATTCAGGCGCTCGCCTGGATTAACTCAAGCCGCTTGCCGGAAACAGGCCGAAGCAGGAATCCGCTTAACGCCGGTGATAAAAGGGGAGCACGATCATCATTGCCAAGCCAATGGCCACAATCAGCGCAAGAGCAATCAGGCTATAAAGCAATGTGAGGCTTGGACCCTGAGAGGGCGATTCCTGTGAATCGTCGACGACCGGCGGTCGCTCTGGATTACTCATCTCTGAGCGCCTCGACGGGATCCAGCTGGGCTGCGCGCGTGGCGGGCACGGTTCCGAAGAATACTCCCACGGACATGGCGGCGGCCAGAGCAATGACGACTGACCATCCAGAGACAGGCAACTCAAAGTCAGTGAACAAGCGGCAGGACAATGGCACCGCGAGTCCCACAATCGTACCGACGATCCCGCCGACCAGCGAGATGATGATCGCTTCCGCCAGGAACTGGTATTTGATTTCGCGGAAAGTGGCGCCCAGCGCCTTGCGGATGCCAATCTCGCGGGTACGGGAGCGCACATTGGCCAGCATGATGTTCATAATGCCCACGCCGCCCACCGCCAGGGTGACAAGGGCCACCAGCACCAGGATTGCAGTCAGAGCCGTCGTGACTTTGTCGGCCATGACCAGTATGTCCTTCAACGTTTGTGTTTTGTAGACGGAGTCGGGCCTGTGGCGCGAGTGGACGATGCGGACAATCTCTTTTGCGGCGTCAGGTACTTCGTCCATGGTGCGCATGGAAAAATAAATCTGGTTTACATTTTCAGTGCCGGTGAAGTAGCGGGCGACGGAAAAGGGAATCAGGATGGTCTGATCTTCGATCTCCGATTCGCCAAAGTCGCTGACGCTCTCACGGAAGACGCCGATGATGGTGAAGGGGATTCCGCTGATCTCAAAGTTCTGGCCGACGGCCGCGTCATCGCTGCCAAAGCGCTGGTGGGCGAACTGTTCAGTGACCACGGCGCACTTGATATGGGCAACGTCATCGTTGTCGTCAAAGAAGCGGCCCACGGGAACCAGCAGGTTGCGGATGTTTTGATATTGCGGGCTTACGCCGAGGACGAGCGTGTCCCTGACCACGCCTGAGCCAAAGCTGATGCGGTCGTGCATTCCCAGCACGGGCGAGGAATAAAGGAGGCCAGGCAACTGTGCAACCACGGCCTTCTCGTCATCGCGGGTGAGATAGTCGTTATAAAGCACTCGCTCGTTATTTGTAGCGCCGCCGCCGCCGGCATATTCCAGCTCGATGGAATTGGTTTCGACCTTCTGGATTTCTTCAAGAATGTATTTTTTGCCGGTGAGGCCGATGGTGACCACGAGGATGACGGAAGCGGTACCAATGACCATGCCCAGCGCTGTGAGGGCAAAGCGCATCTTGCTCGCGCGGAAGTTGTCCACGGCCAGCTTGAGGACTTCGCTCAGCAGCATGGTGCGGCGGGCGCTCAGGAGCGTTTCCTGAAAAGCGGTTTGACGGGACCGTTCGGTCGGATTCATTCAGTTCTATAGTAACGTCCCTCGGATGCCCGGCACACATCATTCATGAGGCGCCAGTTGCTCCGGCCATTTCACCACGCCAAATTCGCCGTCCGGCAGCCGCGTCAGCTCCGGCGCATAGAGTCCCATAAGATCGCGCCTCCACCAGTTCCCCGTGCGCCGCTTTTCATCCATCGAGGTAAACCAGTAATGCCACAAAACCGATCGCACAAAGCGTGGCGGTGCCTGCCTAAAAGGATTGCCCTCAAATAGAGCAAGCACATCCGGATCGTTCTCCAAAAGCCGTTCCTGGGTGAGCGGCACAAGGGAGTTTTGACGCCAGTCGCCGAGTGACGCGAACCACAGGTTCCATTCGAATCGCGGCTGGTAGGGCGCGTAGATGCGCGGCGCCTGGTCGAGCGCCTGCGGTTTGCAATGAAAGAGATAGGGCGTCCAGTTCTGGCCATCGTTCGAACCCTGAAATTCAATCTCGTACCGGCCGCGAGTCATTACGGCAAAAAGTCCGTACTGGTTGGCGATTCGAAGCGGTTCCAGGGCGGTGACTGGGGAGTAGGGCAACGGAAAATCGGGCCACGGCATTCGGATCATCTCCACCGTGGTTGCGTAGGCAATCCATGTGAGCATCAAGGCCGTTACGGAGAGACGCGCCAGCTTGAGATAGAAGGCCGGTCCACGAGTGGTGGGCTGAACCTTTTCCTCGGCTTCGCAGGCCGCTTCCAAAATGGACAGCGGACGCGCTTCGGGTGGCGCGGCGTTCTCCAGCGGCGGTTCTGGCAAAGTGGTGCGAAGGCGCGCGGGCATCAGCCATCGAAGGCTGCGATCATCGAGCAGCAGGACGCCAAGCGCCAGCGCCAGATAATTCAGGAACGCGTAATTGGCGGTGAGAATGACGCCGATCTCCCAGGGCGTAACGATACAAAAGCAGATGATACGCACTCGCCGGGGGAGAAAGATCATCCAGATCACCACCAGTTCCATGCCCAGGGTTACAACCACGGAAGCTGCATGGAACCAGTGCGGCAGATGTTCGACATACCACCCGATCCAAGTGGGCAGGGGACCATTTTGGTAGTACTCGTCCATTGCCGTGAAATCTCGCCACTGGGTTTCGCCGCTAAGCAACTTAACCAGTCCGGATTCAAAATAGATGCGGAACCACTCCCAAAGCAGGAGGAACAGACTGGCGCGCGAGAAGCGGCTTGCGGCTCCCCAACCAGGCAGGAAACCGCGCGGCGCAAAAAATAGCGCCAAGAAACCGGCCTCGAGCAGCATGCCGTCAGATTGATAGCCGGAAAAGGCTTCTGCTGCGGATACAAATGAGAGGAAGCATAGGAAGCAGATGAAAAAGGATAACCGCGGCCATATATTAAAAAATGCAACAACGGATGCGATCAACCCAAGCCATGTAATCGCAACCAAGCATTGCGAACTGGACGAGAGCCAGAAGAGTGTGGGGGCGTACCAGAACCTGAGCGACCCCATTGCATCCTGAACGGCATCCAGATAGTTTTGCGCAGGCAGAATGCCTTGTGGCCCCATGAGTCCTTTGATCTGAAAGATCAGGGAGAAGAATGCCGAGAAGTAGATGGCTGCGAGCGCGCGGAGAAAAATCCAGCGCGGCATAAATCGGCCTTGCGGACCTGCCTGTGCATCGAACAGCCAAAGCAAAGGGCGTCTGATTGGCCAGTTCGCGGGGATGGATAGCGCGGGATTGAGTGGATAGCGTTCCATGACCTGGACCTCGGGAAATCCACTTCCACCGTTCATTTTGCATAATAGCTGAGAACATGGCCTCTGATTTGGCTCAAATGCATGGCGTTCTGGCGAGGAATATCCTGTGTGAAGATTTTTGTCAAAGTGGCGCACAGATTCTTATGGATCGCCCGATTGGAGTTAATATTGGAGAGCGTCATCGGTGGCGCGACCGAGGATCGACGATCAAGGTGAGCGCTTTGGGAATGAACAAAGTTTGGCTGGATGCACACGCAGCATTGGGCGGCATCGTGCGGGATGGCATGTTGCTGGCGATCGGCGGCTTTGGCCTCTGCGGTATTCCCGAAGCTCTGATTTTGGCCTTGCGCGATACAGGCGCGCGTAATCTTACCATCGCGAGCAACAACGCCGGCGTGGATGACTGGGGATTGGGATTGCTGCTGCAGAGCCACCAGATCAAAAAGATGATCTCGAGTTATGTAGGTGAAAATCTCGAATTCGAGCGGCAATTTCTGGCCGGCGAGTTAGAGGTGGAGTTTTGTCCGCAGGGTACGCTCGCTGAGCGCATGCGGGCCGGCGGTGCGGGCATTCCTGGCTTCTATACGCGAACGGGAATTGGCACGACGGTGGCCGAGGGGAAAGAACATAAAGAGTTCGACGGGGTAACTTACATTCTGGAGCGTGGAATTCGCGCCGATGTTTCGCTGGTAAAAGCCTGGAAGGCTGATTTGCACGGTAACCTCGTCTTTCGGCGCACTGCGCGCAACTTTAATCCCCAGGTGGCGGCCTGTGGAACGATCACCGTTGCAGAAGCGGAGATCGTAGTTCAGCCGGGCGAACTCGACCCGGACGAGATACACACGCCGGGAGTCTACGTTCACCGATTGGTGCATAATCCAAATCCTGAAAAGCGCATTGAGAAGAGAACCACTCGCAAGGAGTAAGCCCGTGGCATGGACTCGCGAACAGATGGCGGCACGCGGCGCCCGAGAGTTGCAGGACGGATTTTACGTCAACCTGGGCATCGGCATTCCAACGCTTGTGGCTAACTATATTCCCGCGGGAATGACGGTGACTCTGCAATCGGAGAACGGACTGCTGGGCATGGGACCTTATCCACGTGATGCGGAGGTGGATGCCGATCTGATCAACGCGGGCAAAGAGACGGTGACGTTCGTTCCCGGGGCCGCGATTTTTTCAAGTGCCGACTCCTTCGCCATGATTCGCGGCGGTCACATCGACGTGGCTATACTCGGCGCCATGCAGGTCTCCGAGCGCGGCGACCTGGCTAACTGGATGATTCCTGGCAAGCGAGTGAAAGGAATGGGCGGAGCCATGGATATTGTCTCCGGCGTTCGTCGCATTGTCGTTCTAATGGAGCATACGGCCCCGGGCGGCGGCGCCAAGCTGCTGCGCATTTGCACGCTACCGCTGACTGGAGCCGGGGTTGTGCATCGCGTGATCACCGACTTGTGCGTGATCGATGTGACGCCTGCCGGCTTTGAGGTGATCGAATTGGCGGACGGCGTTACGCGGCGGCACGTTGAGGAACGGACGGAAGCTCCACTGCACTTCAGAGAGTATGCAGTCTAAACTGGCAGTCATTTTGACCAAATGGGCTTTCGCTTTTCGAGAAACGCAGCGACTCCTTCGCGAAAGTCCTCCGTCTCGCGCGCCTGCGCGCTAACGGCGATGGCTTCAGCAATGGCCGCATCAAGCCAGGCTTTATTTTGTGCCGCCATCAGGTGCTTGGTGGCACGGAGGGATTGCGGACTGTTTGCGATTAAGGCATCTGCGAGCGTCTGTATCCGCTGCGTGAGTTCTTCCGGCGGCACAATCTCATTGACCAGTCCCAGACGCAAAGCCTCCGCTGCATCGAAGAGCCGGCCGGTCAGCAGCAGATCCCGGCTGCGTTTGTCACCGATCTGCAATGCGAGATAGGCCGACACCAGTGCGGGAACAAAGCCGATGCGCGCCTCAGTGAATCCGAACTTTGCCGCCGGCGTGGCCAGAGTAAAGTCGCAGATCATGGCTAATCCGGTCCCGCCTGCAATGGCCGGGCCATGCACCGCCGCGATTGTAGGAATGGGCAATTCATAGAGCGTGCGGAAGAGGCGGGCGATCCTTTCCGCATCAACCCGGTAATCGGCGGCACTCTTGTTTTGCATTGCCTGCAATGCCGATAAATCGAGGCCGGAACAAAAAGCCTCCCCCGCTCCGGCCAGCACCAGCACCCGGCAACTGACCGCGGCGTCTTCCATTGCCGCGATCAACTCTTCTTGCATCTCGGGAGTCATGGCGTTGCGCCGCTCGGGCCGATTGAGCGTAATCGTCCCTATCGATGCGCGTTCCGCAACTGTTATGGTTTTAAAGTTCAATCTTCCCTCGCTTGCCGGTCTGGCCGCGCATCACTCACGGATGAATCATTGCTATTTCACAAGAGTTCCAAAGTTCGCAGCAATCTCAGCGTTCGCACGGATCAATTCATTGAGAGGGCCCAGCTTTGGAAGCGTTGCGCCACACTTCGTCAACGCTGCTATCAATGTTTCCGTGGCAAGATTTCCAACCAGCGCATCCTGGGCGAAAGGGCATCCGCCAAGCCCGCCGATGGCCGCATCGAAGCGATTGCATCCCGCTACATAGGCGGCGCGAACCAGCGACTCAGCTTCGTTCCGTCGCGCATGCAGGTGGACACCCAACTCGATGCCATGATGCATTGCCTGCACGGCGGTCACCGTCTCTGCAATTTGTTCAGGCGTTGCCATCCCTACCGTATCGGCGAGCGAGATCTGCCGCACACCAATATCGATCAGCACAGCGCACGCATCCATCACTACGCCGACACTCCACACTTCGCCATACGGATTTCCGAAGGCCATCGAAAGGTACGCCACTACTTTCAGCTCTGCGGCACTGGCACGTGCAACGATCATCCGCAACACGGCAAGAGACTCTTCCGGCGTTTGATTCTGATTGCGATGGAGAAACCCCGCTGATATGGAGTAAGGAAAGCCGAGTGTGTGAACCGCGCCGGTGCAAATGGCCCGCTCCGCGCCTTTTTCATTCACCACAATTCCGACGATTTCAACATTCTTCTGAGGCCCGAGTAGTTTTAGCACTTGCTCCGAGTCCGCCATCTGCGGCACTGCGGCGGGCGAGACAAAGCTCACTGCGTCGATATGTGTGAAGCCCGCCTCAATTAGTCTTTGCAGATAATCGGCCTTTACTACTGGCGCAATCTGTTCCGGCAGGCCCTGCCAGGCATCTCTAGGACATTCAACAATCTTGACAGTATCATTCATGTTTTCCTTACCCGCGCGACGGGTGCACCCTCAGAATCTCGCGCGCAATCACCATGCGTTGAATTTCGCTGGTACCCTCGCCGATGGTGCACAGCTTTACGTCGCGGTAAAACTTCTCCACCGGGTAATCCTTGATGAAGCCGTAACCGCCAAACAACTGAACCGCCTCATTGCAGATGCGCACGGCCACTTCGCTTGCGAACAGCTTGGCCATCGCGGATTCGCGTGTTACGATGCGGCCAGCATCCTTCAGCACTGCGGCCCGCTGCGTGAGCAACCGCGCCGCATCCAGTTCGGTGGCCATATCCGCCAGCTTCCATTGGATGCCCTGAAACTCAGCGATGGCCTTGCCGAATTGCCGCCGCTCCTTCACATACTTCAAAGCAGCATCGAGCGCGCCGCGTGCAATGCCGAGCGACAGTGCCGCAATCGAGATTCTGCCGCCGTCCAATACTCGCATTGCGTCAATGAATCCCTCGCCTTCTACTCCAAGCAGATTTTCCGCGGGTATTTCACAGTCCTCGAAGACCAACTCGCTGGTATCGCTGGCCCGAAGCCCGAGTTTGTTTTCTTTTTTGCCTGCTCTGAAACCCTTGGTGTCTTTCTCGACGGCGAATGCCGACAATCCGTGCGTCCCTTTGCTCTTATCGGTGACGGCGATCACTACCGCAATATCGGCATAACGGCCATTGGTGATGAAGGTTTTGTTGCCGTTCAGCACATAGCGGTCACCCTTCTTCACTGCGGTGGTGCGCGCGCTGCTGGCATCCGAGCCTGAGCCGGCCTCAGTCAATCCCCATGCGGCCAGCCATTCGCCAGTCGCCAGCCGCGGAACATACCTTCGTTTCTGCGCCTCGTTGCCGGCCAGAAAGATATGATTTGTGCCCAGTGAGTTATGGGCTGCAACCGTGAGTCCAATCGACCCGTCCACGGCTGAGAGTTCTTCAATCGCCAGCACATAGTCGACATAGCCCAACCCAGCGCCGCCATACTCCGGCGGAAAGATGACGCCCAGCAGTCCCATCGCGCCGAGCTTTTTTACCGCGTCAAGGGGAAATTCGCTCGCCTCGTCCCAGGCGGCCACGTGGGGCGCAATCTCCCGCGCCGTAAAGTCGCGTATCTCGCGGCGTAGATGTTCCTGCTCTTCTGTCAGCACAAAGGGGTACAAACTCTCGACCGGCTCTAATTCGATTTGCATTTTCAGGCTCCTTCGCGGGGAAATTCGAATGCCCAGCGTTCTTGCTTCAATGGTTCATGATGCCGAATACGGTACGAGTCGAACGAAAATTGACAAAAAACTTCATCATGTTTGCAATACTCCAGGATTGAAGCGGGGAAGGTCGGGGTTCAGTGCGCAAGCCTCCAGGGCGGCGATCAGCATCTCCCTGGTTCGGGCCGGATCGATGATTGCATCGATCCAAAGCCGCGCCGCTCCGTAGCGCGGATCGGCCTGCGCATCATAAGTAGCGCGAATCTCGTCGTAGAGAGCTGTTTTTTCCGCTTCCGATAACGCCTTGCCGCCGCGCTCGATTTGACGCGCACGCACATCGGCCAGCGTGGTTGCCGCCGAGGCGCCGCTCATTACGGCGTAGCGCGCCGTGGGCCACGCGAATAAAAAACGCGGATCGTAGGCCTTTCCGCACATCGCGTAGTGGCCCGCGCCAAAGCTTCCGCCAATAATTACCGTGATCTTCGGCACTATGCTGGTGCTGACAGCCGAGACCATCTTCGCACCGGCGCGAATGATGCCTGACCACTCTGCTTCCTTGCCCACCATGAAACCGTTCACATCGTGCAGAAACACCAGCGGCACCAGGTTCTGATTGCAGTCCATGATGAAGCGTGCGGCTTTCTGTGCGCCCTCTGTGTAGATCACGCCGCCGACTTCCATCTGCGTCATTCCTGCCGACGGGCCCATGGCTACGGTCTGGTTTTGATTGATCTTCTGGTTGGCAACGATGCCCACGGCACGGCCGCCAATCCACGCGTACCCGCACAGCACGGTACGGCCGAATTCCGCCTTGTATTCATCGAACTCGCCGCGGTCAACAATGCGCGCAATTACTTCGCGCATATCGTAAACGTTGCTGGCACCGGGCGCAGGATTCAGCAGGCCATACATATCCTCCGCAGAAAATTGTGGTGCATCCCTCAACGCATCGAACTCCCGGCGGCGAAAGACCTCCGCTGCCTGATCCGCTCCGGGGCGCTCGCCCATCTTCGCCACCAGCGAACGCAGGCGCGCCAGGCACAGGTGGTCGTTGGGTTCTTTGAAGTCGACCGTGCCCGAGATCGCCGCGTGCATCGCCGCGCCACCCAGCTCCTCCGGATCAGTTTTCTGGCCAATGGCAGCTTGCACCAGGGATGGACCGGCCAGAAACAATCCCGACCCCTCGGTCATCAGCACAGTATCTGTCATGACTGGCAGATACGCACCGCCTGCAACGCACATGCCCATGATTGCCGTGATCTGCGGAATGCCCTGCGAACTCATTACCGCATTGTTGCGGAAGATGCGGCCAAAATCGTCCGTATCGGGAAACACATCTTCCTGCAAAGGCAGAAAGACGCCGGAAGAATCCACCAGATAGAGAGTAGGAATGCGGTTTTCCATGGCGATGGTTTGCGCGCGCAGTACCTTCTTCGCGGTCATGGGGAAAAAAGCGCCGGCCTTCACTGTGGCGTCGTTGGCCACGATCATGCACAGCCGCCCGCTCACCCGTCCCAACCCCGTCACCACACCAGCTGAGGGTGCGCCGCCATACTCGGCGTACATTCCGTGCGCGGCCCACAGCCCCAGCTCGACGAATTCCGTTTCTTCGTCCAAGAGAAGCTTGAGCCGCTCTCTCGCCGTCAGCCGGCCTTTGGCGTGCTGCGCTTCGGCTGCCTTGGCGCCGCCTCCCTGGCGAATCGCATCCTCCTCAGCGCGCATGGTCTCCATCAATTGGAGAAGCGCGTTACGATTCGCAGTTGCTCGCGTCGACTGGGGATCGAGCGCCGAGCGCAATTCGTTATCGAGTTTGACGGCCTCTGCCATTTCAACCTCTATCGGTGCTCGCAGACTACAGCATCTTGACTATTAAAGTCATAATTTTTCTTGCGCCGGTTCATTTCCGATTACTGTTCCAGTGCATTCTCCGAATCCAATTCTGGGCAGGCCAATTCGCTGGCAGTATGCGCGGAAGGTGATCTGGTCGCCATCTTCAAGGTATCTTCGTGATTCCCCGCTGGTCAGACGGATGGCTTCCGCTCCTTTCTGTTTTTCAAGGAGACAGCCTTCCGAGCCTTCCTCGGGGCCGGAGACGGTGCCGGTAGCAAGCAGATCTCCGGGGCAAAGATTGCAGCCGTTACTGGCGTGATGAGTGACGAGTTGCGCAATGGTCCAATAAAGGTGGCGCAGATTGCCCTTGCTCAGCAGCATGGGCGCAGTGCCCGCTTGCCGCATATGCTTTGACTGAATATAAACTTCGAGCGTTAGATCGATTCCGCCTGTTTCTGGCGACGGCAAGCGCAAATAGGTGCGCGGCGCCGGGTCGCTTCCGGGACGCGCGAAGGCGGGAACACGGTACGGAGCAAGAGCCTCCAGCGGAACAATCCATGGAGAGATGGTAGTGGCGAAATTCTTGGCCAGGAATGGGCCCAGAGGTTGATACTCCCAGGATTGAATATCGCGCGCCGACCAGTCGTTCATGAGGCACAGGCCGAAGACATGATCCTCAGCTTCAGCGATGGGAATGCTCTGCCCAAGCTGATTGCCCTTGCCCACGAAGAGACCGACCTCCAACTCGTAATCCAACTCCTGCGTCGGACGGAAGACCGGCTCTTCTGTCTGAGACTTTGTTTGACCGCAGGGTCTGCGAATCTGCTGCCCGCTGACCACGATGGATGAGGCGCGGCCATGGTAGCCGATGGGAATGTATTTGTAGTTGGGCAGCAGAGGATTTTCCGGGCGGAATCGCCTGCCCACCCGAGTGGCGTGGTAGATGGAGGCGTAGAAATCCGTATAGTCGCCGATGCGGGCGGGAAGCTGCATCACGGCCTCGCGCATGGGCACCAGAAGCGGCTCAACGCGCCTCATCGTTTCGCTGTCAGACTGTTCTGCGAGAAGCTCGACGAGTTGACGGCGCAGCGCGGTCCAGGCAGCGGGGCCGAGCGACATCAATGGGTTGAGCACCTCCGCACTACAAGCGGCCAGGAGTTCTCTGGGCAGGGAGGCCAGCAAGCCTTGTTGCGCGCAGGCCATGAGATCGAGAATTTTGTCGCCGATAGCGACGCCGATTCGCATGCGATCATCTTGCCGGAGGACGCCGTAGGGAAGGTTCTGGAGGGGGAAATCCGTTTGCGGGTCGTTTGCGGAGAGGACCCAACTTTTCAGAGCCATCCCAGTACCTCCAGGTCGCGCAACGGTTCATCGAATGAGCAGGAACCAAAGTTGATAAAGAACTGTTGCCGGAGCGCGCGCAGTTGGTCGGCGCTCCAACTCGAGGAACGCCAGGCAATTGCGGCGGGCGTAACTCGCCACGCACCGGGGTCCTCTTCGTCGAGCAGCAATTTTGCGTCGTTGACTTCGCCTCCGAAGTGCAGCAGAGCCGATGCGCACACAAGATTCATGAAGCCGTGCATTTTTCCCACCGGGCTGCCGGGCTCATGGGTGAGTGGGTGAAGGGAGCGGACGGGGTGGTGCAATCCCGCGGTTGCTTTGAACGGTATGCGACGGCCGGCGAGAGCTTTCAACATGCTGGCAACTACCTGGGTGGAAGGGAATGCTTCAGCGAATAGTCCGCCCATACGAAGTTTGATGCGCGCCCCGGCCGCCGAGATTGCTTGTAATAATTCTGATTTGGGAAAACCGACGGGTACCTCAAAGTATGCCGTCAAGCCGGCGGGTAGGCGCTGGGTAACGAGCTCGATTTCGGACGGTCGGTCGGTTTTGATCTCGACCGCGTCGATAGGAAAGCCATCGTCAAGAAAGCGTTGCAGGCTCTCCGATGCCATTTCCGCAGGGGCAATCACGCTAAGCCGCATGCCGCCCAGTGAATCGCCGGCGGCCTGGCGAAGCTCGGGAAGCCTATTTATATCCACAAGGAAACGACCCAACGTATGCGCCTGTTTGCCGCTCGCATAGCTCAAGTAGTTTCTCAAGGCGGGATGCATATCCAGACCAGCGGGAGGGTATAACCCCGCGTAGTCAATCAAACCCGCTAACAAACTTTCAATCGCATTCATCCGTTCTTCGATCCAGTGATTTCTTCGGCGGCGAAGTGCTTCTTCAGGCCCTGCCAGCATTCGAAATATTCGTGCTGCAGGATGCGGGTGTTCATTGCAAACTCGGTGGGGCGAACAACGAGCTGTGTCTCGAACATGAAGGCCAGAGTATCGGCGAGATACTGCGGCTTCAACTCAGCGCTGACGGCGCGCTCAAAGGTCTCGGCATCCGGGCCATGACCGGCCATGCAATTATGAAGGCTCGCCCCGCCGGGAACAAATCCCTCGGCCTTGGCGTCGTAGGCGCCAAAAACCAGGCCCATGAACTCATTCATCAGGTTGCGATGGAACCAGGGAGGACGGAAGCTGTGCTCGGCCACCAGCCATCGCGGAGGAAAGATGGCAAAGTCGCAGTTTGCTGTTCCGGGAATGGTTGAGGGGGAACTTAAGACTGTGTAAATCGACGGGTCGGGATGGTCGAAGGAAACGGTATTGATGCAGTTGAAAAGGGCCAGGTCGTACTGGTATGGCGCGTAATTGCCGTGCCATGCGACTACGTCGAGAGGCGAGTGGTCAATGACCGCGGACCAGAGCCGTCCCATGAATTTGGTCACGATTCGAAAATCGCCTTCACGATCTTCGAATGCTGCAGTGGGCGATTTGAAGTCGCGCGGATTCGCCAATCCGTTTGCGCCGATGGGTCCGAGCTCGGGGAGCCGGAATGACTGGCCATAGTTTTCGCAGATATATCCGCGGGTTTGTTTGTCGAGCAATACGACGCGAAATTTGACCCCGCGCGGGATTACGCAAATCTCGCCGGGAGCTGCATCCAAAATGCCCAGCTCACTATGGAAGCGAAGCGTTCCCATTTGCGGCACGATGAGCAATTCTCCATCGGCATCGGCAAAAAAACGATCTTGCATGGAGGAGTTTGCGGCATAAAGGTGAATGGCAATTCCGGTTTGCATGGCCGGGTCGCCATTGCCGGCAAGGGTGATGATGCCATCGAGAAAATCCGTTTCCTTTTCGGGGAGAGGCAAAGGATCCCAGCGAAGTTGATTGGGCGTGGTGGGGGTTTCAGTAAACGGTCCGCTGCGGAGCAAGCCAGCCGGAATCTCTTCATAGGGGCGGTGAGTTACCGAGGGCCGAATGCGATAGGTCCAGGTGCGGCGGTTCAGCGCTCGCGGCGCGGTAAATGGCGTGCCGCTGAATTGCTCGGTGTAAAGGCCGAGGGGATGCTGCTGCGGCGCATTCTGGCCCTGCGGCAGCGCTCCCACAACTGCCTCGGTGGCGAATTCGTTGCCGAAGCCGGATTGGTACGAAATCTTACCTGACATACAGGACGCCTTTCACAATTGGCAGCACTCAGCGCGCCGTTCCGCCTCATGCATGGCCTCGTAGATCTGATCGAAACTGCTTACCGCAAAAAGCAATTTGTGCAGCTCATCCACCTTCACAGGCGTTTTGAGTACTTCATCCAACGTGAAATCGTGAATGGCGCAATGGCCTTCCATCACATTCCGGCATTCGCCGTGGGAACTGATCAATCCGCTGCCGTAAACCTTGATCTCGTCCCGCTGCCGGATCACTCCGAACTCGACGGTGTACCAGAAAAGGCGGCCCAGCTTTTCGAGCACGGCGGAACTTACTATTGAAGCGCAGACACGGCCGTAGTACGCGAGAAAATCGGCGAAGACCGCGTGCGCATGCATGGGCACATGGCCAAAGACATCGTGAAAGATATCCGGCTCCGGCGTGTATTCAAGCGATCCCCGGCTGCGCAGCCATGTGGTGGTTGGAAAGCGCCGTGCAGCCAGCATCTCAAAGAACGCCGGAGCGGGCATAAAACCACTTACTGGTGTGGTATTCCAGCCGGTGCGGGGTTCCAGGCGCGCGCTGATTGCTTCCAGCTTAGGCAGCCGGTCCGGCTCCAGGCCGATGATCGCATAGCCTTCAAGGTACTCGCGCGCCGCGTGCTTTTCGAGCTCAGGAAACGCGCGCCCCACAAGTTCGGCCCAGACGGCGTGCTGTTCCGGGGTATAGGCCGCGTAGTCCTGATGGATGATGTAGGGCGCTGCTGCGGAAAGTGTTGCGGTTTCCATGAACTCTCCTTGCACTAGAGATTGCCGCGAGCCTGTTGCTCCCGTTCGATGGCTTCAAACAGCGCCTTGAAATTTCCCTTGCCGAAGCTGCGGCTGCCCTTGCGCTGAATGATTTCAAAGAACAGGGTGGGACGGTCTTCTACGGGGCGCGTGAAGATTTGCAGCATGTAGCCTTCGTCGTCCCGGTCGACCAGGATGCCCAGTTTTTCCAACTCGTCAACCGGCTCATCGATTTTGCCCACCCTGGCCTGCAATTCGGCGTAGTAGGTGTGCGGAACGCGCAGGAATTCGATGCCTTGTTCGCGGAGTTTGTTTACCGTGTGCAGAATGTCGTCGCTGGCCAGAGCGATGTGCTGCACGCCGGGGCCGCAGTAGTAATCCAGATACTCTTCTATCTGCGATTTTTTCTTGCCCTCGGCCGGTTCGTTGATGGGGAACTTCACATAACCGTTGCCGTTGGCCATCACTTTCGACATAAGGGCCGAATAGGTGGTGGAGATATCCTTGTCGTCGAAGTGCTGGTAGAGCGAGAAGCCCATCACGTTTGCGTAGAAATCGACCCACGCGTTCATTTCGTTCCATCCCACATTGCCGACCATGTGATCGATGTGCAGCAGGCCAGTGGGACGGGCGACGGGGTCGTTATCGATGGCTCGGAAGCCGGGCAGAAACGCGCCATGATAGCCGCCGCGCTCGACGAAAGTGTGAATCGTATCGCCATAGGCCTGAATGCTTGCAAGGACTGCCATGCCCTGCTCGTCTGAAAGTTCATAGGGCTCGGCAACGCTGACGGCTCCGCGGCTGGTGGTCTCTTCCCAGGCCTGCCGTGCGTTGTCCACCCACAAGGCGATTGCGCGCACTCCGTCTCCATGACGGGCGGCATGATCTGCAATGAGAGAGCCGCTGCGCAGAGCTGTGGTGAGCACAAAGCGGATCTTGCCCTGCTGCAACACATAGGAAGCGCGATCACGAAGGCCGGTTTCTGGTCCGGCATAGGCCACCAGCGACATGCCCATGGCGGCACGATAAAAATAGGCCGACTGGCGTGCGTTGCCGACGTAGAATTCAACATGATCGGTGCCTCTTAAGGGCAGGAAATCAGCGCCTGCAGGAAGCGGCGCGGCGGTGGGAACAGCCATGACAAGGCTGGAAGCTGAACGGGGGAATGCGTTCATGCCGACCTTCTTTGCCGGAGATCGCGCCAAAGGACCGAGGCCTGCGCGCTCCAACTCTGACCCATCATAGCTCCGCTTGCCAGGCGAAAGAATAGAGATTGAAAAGATTTATGCTTTCACAGCTTAATAGAATTAAGCATAATAGAGCTGTTGCTTAAGGAGCGGAGGCAAATGGCCCACCGGACAGTTCCCAACACGCCCCATCTCGACCCGATTGCCTGGAAGATTCTGGAAGCCCTGCAACACAATGCCCGCATGCCATTTGCGGAGATCGGCCGGCTGGTTGGGCTGTCGACCCCGGCAGTAGCTGAGCGCGTTCATCGCCTTGAGGAAGCCGGCATTATTACCGGTTATCATGCCGCGTTGGATATAGCCAAAGTCGGCGTTCCCATTCGTGTCCTGGTGCGCCTGACCATCCCTGGTGGCGATTTGCAGGTGAGCCGAACGGTGGTCGCGATCAAAGACCTGACCGAGATCAGCCGCTGCCATCGCATCACCGGCGACGAATCGTTTGTGATCGAGGCCAACGTGGTCTCCATCCGCCACATGGAAGCTCTCATTGACAAGCTTTCGACGCTCGGCGCCACATCAACCTCGACGGTGCTTTCTTCGCCGGTTCAACGGCGGGAGTATTCCGCCAGGCAGGTGGAGGCATTCGACAAGTACATTTAGTGTGAGAGATCTGGGGTTACTTAGAAAAAATAGTTAGAATACTGAAATGCCTGACTTAGTGGCTTTATGTCTCGGGGGGCGGGAGGTACACGGGGTAAGTAACATTGCATTTGCAATGTTATCGCCGGAGATGGACAGTCGAGGTAGTTAACGCCGTGAGTCATTCCACCGAATCAATTCAGTTCGCGCTTAACTCCGAGCAACGGGCGATCCGGGATCTGGCGGTGTCGTTTGCCGAGGAGAGGATTGCGCCTTTTGCCGTCGAATGGGATCAGAAAAAGCACTTTCCTCGCGATGTGATCGCTAGCGCAGCTCCCCTTGGACTTGGCGGGATCTGCGTGGCGGAAGATGTGGGCGGAAGCGCAATGAGCCGCCTGGAAGCGGTTCTTATTTATGACGGACTGGCGGCGGGTTGCCCTTGCATTGCCGGGTACTTTTCCGTTCACAACATGGTCGCGTCGATCATCGACAGATATGGAAGTCCGGAACAGCGAACGGAATGGCTGCCGCGAATGTGCTCATTGGAAACGCTGGGCGCTTACTGCCTTTCAGAGCCGGCAAGCGGATCGGATGCCGCTGCCTTAACTACCCACGCCGTGTGCGACGGCGACGGCTACATTCTGAACGGCGTGAAGCAATTCATTTCTGGAGCGGGGGATGCGGACGTCTACGTGGTGATGGCGCGCACGGGAGCCGCGGGCCCGCGCGGCATTTCGGCGTTTGTGGTAGAGAAGGGAACTGCGGGACTTTCTTTTGGCGCGGTCGAAAAAAAGATGGGTTGGAATGCGCAAGCGACGCGCCAGGTGATATTAGACGATGTTCGCCTGCCGGTGGGGAATCTGCTCGGCGCGGAAGGCAGCGGATTCATGATGGCGATGGCGGCGCTCGATGGCGGAAGGCTCAACATCGCAGCTTGCTCTCTGGGCGGGGCGCGGTCAGCTCTGACCAAGGCTCGCGCTTATATGAATGAACGCGCCGCTTTCGGCAGGAAACTGGCGGAATTTCAGGCATTACAGTTTCGATTGGCGGATATTGCTACCGAGTTGGAAGTGGCCCAGAGTTTTCTATGGCGAGCGGCATCGGCGCTCGATGCCAAAGATGCCAATGCAACCATGCTCTGCGCGATGGCGAAGAGATTTGTAACCGATGCGGGTTTCAGGATAGCGAACGATGCGCTGCAGTTATTCGGTGGATATGGGTATCTTACCGACTACGGAATTGAAAAGATTGTTCGCGATTTGCGCGTTCACCAGATATTGGAAGGGACCAACGAGATTATGCGCGTGATTATCGCGCGCAGCTTGCTTGAGCGGCAGTAGTGAGGGAGTCGGATGGAGATTAGCAAGAAGGTTTTTGTCGTCACCGGTGGAGCGTCGGGGCTGGGCGAGGCAACCGCGCGGATGGTCGTAGAGCGTGGCGGATGCGTTGTTCTTGCTGACATCGATCCTCAAGGAAATGCACTTGCCGGAGAGCTTGGGTCGAGCGCTTGTTTCGCGTTTACCGATGTGACGAAGGAAGCGGATGGAATCAAAGCGGTGGAGGCGGCAAAAGAAAAATTTGGTGCGCTGCATGGATTGGTGAATTGCGCGGGGATTGCTCCCAGCGAACGGATCGCCGGGAAGAACGGACCGCATGGCCTGGAGAGCTTTGCGCGCACGATCAGCATCAACCTGGTGGGTACATTTAATATGCTGCGTTTGGGGGCCAACGCGATGATGAACAATGAGCCGTCGGCCGACGGTGAGCGTGGAGTCATCATCAATACCGCATCGATTGCAGCGTTTGAAGGCCAGGTGGGGCAGGTAGCGTATGCGGCTTCAAAGGCTGGCGTTGCCGGAATGACGCTTCCCGCGGCGCGGGAGTTGGCGAAATTTGGGATCAGAGTTGTGACCATTGCGCCGGGATTGTTTATGACTCCGATGATGGCCGGATTTTCGGCGGCTGTGCAAGAGTCGCTGGCGCAGACGGTTGTATTTCCGCAGCGTATGGGAAGGCCAGAAGAGTTCGCGGCTATGGTGGCAACGATTTGCGAGCAGACGATGCTGAACGGCGAGACGATCCGTTTGGATGGGGCTTTGAGAATGGGGCCTAAGTAATGGCCGCGCGAAGCAACCCTTAATAAGTAAACCGCAACATAATGGATGTGTTCCTTGGCTCCCCGCAGGTCCAGATTTGAGCGACCTGAGACTGAGGTATTTGTGATTAGAGACGTGGTAATTGTGAGTGCCGTGCGGACCCCCGTCGGAAAATTCCAGGGAGCGCTGAGTGAAATCGGTGCGGTGGAACTGGGCGCACTGGTTGTGCGCGAGGCAGTGCGGCGCGCGGGGATTTCCGCTGAGCTTGTGAACGAATGTGTGATGGGATGCGTGTTGCCGGCGGGGCTTGGACAGAATCCAGCGCGGCAGGCGGCCTTGCATGGCGGGCTTGCAGATACGGTAAGCGCTCTGACCATCAATATGGTTTGCGGTAGCGGGTTGAGGGCCGTGGCGCTGGCGGCGCAGAGCGTGATGACGGGTAACTCGGAGATTGCTGTTGCCGGCGGCATGGAATCCATGACCAACGCGCCTTATCTCTTGCCGCAGGGACGCAAGGGCTTTCGACTGGGCGACGCGAAGGTGGTGGATTCAGCGATCAAAGACGGCCTGTGGTGCGCCATGGAAGATCAACACATGGGAATGACTGGCGAACTTGTGGCCGAAAAGCATTCCATCTTAAGAGAGATGCAGGATGCATACGCGCTCGAGAGTCATCGCCGGGCGGCGGCGGCATGGAGTGAAGGGCGCTTCGACGCGGAGGTCTTGCCCGTCGAGTTGCCCACGAAAAATGTGGATGGATCTCCGATGACCTTTCGCATGGACGAGAGCGTGCGCGCGAATGCTTCGATGGAAGCTCTTGCCAAGCTGCGACCGGCATTCAAGCCGGACGGGACTGTGACGGCGGGAAATGCTCCTGGAATGAACGACGGTGCGGCTGCAGTGATGCTGATGCCGGCGGAGCGTGCCAAAGAACTTGGACTGAAAGCGATGGTCTCTATTCGGGCGCAGGCTACCAGCGGCATCGCACCAAAGTGGGTGATGCTGGCTCCAGTTACGGGAGTGCGTAAGGTGCTGGAACGCGCTGGGTGGACGATCGGTGATGTCGATCTCTTCGAACTCAATGAGGCCTTCGCCGTGCAAGCAATTGGCGTCACCAAGGAACTCGGAATCAATCTGGAGAAGGTAAATGTGAATGGAGGCGCGGTTGCGATCGGGCATCCGATCGGCGCCAGTGGAGCCAGGGTCCTGGTTACCTTGATCCACGAAATGATGCGGCGGGACGCAAAGAAAGGCGTGGCGGCGCTTTGTCTGGGCGGGGGAAACTCGGTGGCGCTGGCGGTGGAGCGGGAGTAGATGCGGGCTGCACCGACAGAAGTTTTTATGGCACGTACAAATCTACATATTCGTTGACCGGCGTGGAGTCGAGTCGCTCTGCATCAAGCGAGACTTCAAGAATCTCCCGCTGCCGGTCTTCGCTGAAGCGGCGGCGGAGATTGTTTCTGAATTTTTCTACCAGCAGTGGCAATCCTTCTTCGCGGCGGCGCCGATGGCCAATGGGATACTCAACGGCTTCCTCCAGCACTGACCCATCGTTCAATTCCATGCGCAGTGCATTGGCGATGGAGCGCTTCTCAGGATCGTGGTAATCGCGGGTATACTGCGGATCTTCGACGCAGGTGATGCGGTCGCGCAGAGCGTCAATGCGTGGTCCCCACACCGGGTCCAAGGCAACTTTATCTTCGTAGTCGGCGGCGGTAAGGCGGCCAAAGATCAAAGGAGCGGCAATCATATATTGAATGCAATGGTCGCGGTCGGCGGGATTGGCGAGCGGGCCTTTTTTGTCGATGATGCGCAGGCAGGCTTCGTGGGTGCGCACGGTAATGGCGCGAATGGCGGACGCGTTCAGTCCACGGGCGGCAAGTTGCGCGTGCAGCTTCATAGCTGCTTCAACGGCGGTCTGCGCATGGAATTCGGCCGGATAACTGATCTTGAATAAAATATTTTCCATCACGTAGGAGCCGTAGGGACGCTGGAAACGAAATTCCTGCCCTTGGAATGAAACATCGTAGAAGCCCCACGTTTTTGCAGTCAGCGCGGAGGGATAACCCATCTCGCCCGAGCGGGCCATCAGCGCCAGTCGAACGGCGCGGCTGGTGGCGTCGCCCGCAGCCCAGCTTTTGCGCGATCCGGTATTGGGCGCGTGGCGATAGGTGCGCAGGCTTTGGCCGTCGACCCATGCCAGTGACAGCGCGGCAATCGTCTGCTCGCGGCTCAATCCCAGCAACTGGCTGACCACGGCGGTCGATGCCACCTTCACCAGCACCACGTGATCCAGGCCTACTTTATTGAATGAATTTTCGAGCGCGATGCAACCCTGAATTTCGTGCGCCTTGATCATCGCTGTCAAGACGTCTCTCATCTTCAATGGTCTGCCGCCTGTAGGACTGCGCGAAAGCCAATCGGCAGTGGCTAGAATTCCGCCGAGATTGTCGGATGGATGCCCCCACTCGGCGGCGAGCCAGGTATCGTTGAAGTCGAGCCAGCGAATCATGGCGCCAATATTGAAGGCCGCCTGCGCTGGATCGAGCTGGTAGTTTGTGCCGGGAACGCGCGCGCCATTCGGAACTACTGTGCCGGGAACGATGGGGCCCAGTAGTTTGGTGCATGCTGGATATTCCAGAGCTTCCAACCCGCAGCCCAAGGTATCGATGAGGCAGGAACGCGCTGTTGCGTAGGCCAGTTCGCTGTTAATCTCAAACTGAAGCGCGTAGTCGGCAATATCGGCGATGACCTTATCGGGCACTGGACGCTCGTTGCTGATTTGCGAAGGCACTTGATCCCCTTTTTACGGCCTCTCTTCAATGGGAACAAACTTCAGATTCTCAGGGCCTGTATAAATCGCCGAGGGGCGAATGATCTTGCCGTCTTGCCGCTGCTCGATCACGTGCGCGCACCATCCAGCCGTGCGGGCGATGACAAACAGAGGCGTAAACAGGTCGATGGGAATGTCCATCTGATGGTAAACGACGGCGCTGTACCAGTCGAGATTGGGAAACATACTCTTGGCATCGCGCATCACGCTCTCAATGCGCTCCGCAATTGAGAACAGACCCATATCGCCATTCGCGTGCGCCAATCCACGCGCCACTTCCTTCACGATGTCGCTGCGCGGATCACTGATGGTATAAACCGGATGGCCGAAGCCGATGATGACTTCATGATTGGCAACGCGGCGGCGAATATCGGCCTCGGCTTCGTCTGGATTTTGGTAGCGTTGAAGAATTTCGAGCGCCACTTCATTGGCGCCGCCATGCTTGGGCCCCTTGAGAGCGCCAATAGCTCCGGCAATTGCGGAGTAGAGGTCGGAGCCAGTTCCGGCGATTACACGCGCAGTGAAGGTGGATGCATTGAATTCGTGCTCCGCGTACAGAATCAGCGAGGTCTGCATGGCCGCGGTCCAATCAGCGCGAGGTTCTTTGCCGCTCAGCAAGTGAAGGAAGTGCACGGCTGCAGAATCGTTGAATGGTTCCACTTCAATGCGCCAGCCGCGGTGGGCGAAATGGTACCAGTAGAGAAGCATGGGGCTCAGCGATGCCAGCAGAGTATCCGCAATTGACCGTGCCGCATCTTCGCCGTGGTCCACATTTTCAGGCTGCAGGCAGCCCAGCACGGAGACTCCGGTGCGCAGAACGTCCATCGGGTGGGTCGTCGAGGGAAGCAATTCCAGGGCCCGTTTGACCTCAATGGGCATGGTGCGCAAGGGCCGCAGCTTTGCCTTATATGTGGCCAACTCCGCGGTATTGGGAAGCTTGCCATAGACCAGCAGGTAGGCCACTTCCTCATAGTCGCAGAAGCGTGCGAGGTCCCTGATATCGTAACCGCGATAGTGCAGGTCGTTGCCGCTCTGACCGACTGTGCAGATGGCCGTCGATCCAGCTGGAGTACCGGAAAGGGCTACGGACTTTTTAGGTTTGAACGCCGACGGGGGGTGGCCGGTTTGTGTTTCGATCATCAGGGCCTCCGGTGAGCATCAAGCTAAACGAATGATGCCGGCTGTGTCTACACTTTGCCCTTGGAAAAAAGCGCGTCCAGTTTTGCCTCGTAGGCGTGGTAGTCGAGATGCCGGTAGAGATCTTCACGGGTCTGCATCATGGGGATCACGCTGCGCTGGGTTCCCTCGGCGCGGATGGTCTCATAGACTTTCAGCGCGGCGGCATTCATGGCGCGGTAGGCGGCACAGCAGTAGAGGATGATATCTACGCCGGCGGACTTCAATTCTTCGCGCGTAAAGAGCGGCGTCTGGCCGAATTCCGTAATATTGGCGAGGATGGGAACGCCGACGGCCACGCGGATCTTGGTATACATTGCCAGTTCCGTCACCGCTTCGGCAAAGATCATATCCGCACCCGCCGCCACGTAGGCCTGCGCCCTCTCAATGGCCGCCGCCAGGCCCTCGCTGGCCAGCGCGTCAGTCCGGGCCATGATTACAAAATTGCTGTCGGTTCGTGCATCGACGGCAGCTTTGATGCGATCCACCATTTCATCGGCGGCAACAAGTTCCTTGCCGGGGCGGTGCCCACAGCGCTTGGCGCTCACCTGATCTTCAATATGCACTGCCGCGACGCCTGCTTTTTCCATCGACCGAATCGTTCGCGCAATATTGAAGGCGCTGCCCCAACCGGTATCGATGTCCACCAGCAGCGGAAGTGCGGTTGCGTCGGTAATACGACTGGCATCGGTCAGAACGTCTTCCATGGTGCTGATGCCGAGGTCAGGGAGCGCGAGGGAATTTGCCGCCACTCCGCCACCGGAGAGATAGATGGCCCGGAACCCAGCTGATTCCGCCAGGCGAGCCGCATAAGCGTTAATCGCGCCCGCTACCTGCAGCGGCTTTTCTTCTTCAAGCGCGGTGCGAAACCGTGCTCCAGGCGAGCGCTGATTCAAGTCGTCAACCATACATCTTCCTTGGGTCGCATCATAGCAGCCCTGTCGACTTTGTTTCGGATAATCCATCTCGGGCGGCAAGGAAAAATGTTAGTCGCCCGGATGGGTGGGCACAACGAATGGAGAAGAAATTATGGACGAAAACGGGGATGCAATGTTAATCTTCCGTTCTGATTGTTCGCGTGCGAGGCGAACCGGAAATTCTAAAAGAGTGAGATTCTGCAAGCCCCGGAGGGATGAGATCCGATGGAGCCCGATCAGATTGGTGCGCCAGAGACGGCTGACGTTCAGACTATCGCGCAGCCGATCGTTTCGCCACTCACACGCGCCGCAATCTTTCTGGTGGTAACAATCAAACCGGAACCCGCTAATCGCGCGGCCATTCGGTCGTTCTGCGCGGATTTTGCGGCGCTCGTGCGCTCCGTGGATTTTCGCTACATTGAGGGCGGGCTTACCTGCGTGATGGGGATTGGCTCAGAAGCCTGGGACCGGCTCTTTGGCCAGCCGCGCCCGGCGAACCTTCATCCCTTCCGCGAGATCCGCTCCGGAGAACGCCATGCTGTCTCCACGCCGGGCGATCTGTTTTTCCATATTCGCGCCAAGCGTATGGATCTGTGTTTTGAGCTGGCGACACAGATCATGGCTCGACTCGGCGATACCGTTTCTCCGGCAGACGAGGTGCATGGTTTTCGGTATTTCGACGATCGCGATCTGCTGGGTTTTGTCGACGGAACGGAGAATCCGCGCGATCGGGCGGCGACGGAGGCCGCGCTCATCGGCGAGGAGGATGCGGCATTCGCTAACGGCAGTTACGTCATCGTGCAGAAATATCTTCACGATCTCGACGGATGGAATCGACTGCCGACCGAGGTGCAGGAGCGAATCATCGGCCGCGCCAAGCTCTCTGACATTGAATTGGACGACGCGGTCAAACCGACCTCGGCGCATAACGCGCTTACGACCATCGTCGAGAACGGCAAAGAGGTAAAGATTCTGCGCGACAACATGCCCTTCGGCCGGGCCGGGTCAGCCGAATTCGGCACTTATTTTATTGGCTACAGCCGTTCGCCTCGCACAATCGAGCAGATGCTGGAGAATATGTTCATTGGCCGCCCGGCCGGCAACTATGATCGTCTGCTCGACTTCAGCCGCGCTGTCACAGGGAGCCTGTTTTTCGTGCCTTCGGCTACATTTCTTGAGAATCTGGACGAAGGACCGATCACGGATACGGCGCCTTCCCCGGTCACCGTAACTGCCGAACCCGCTACCTCCATCCCCCGGGTGAAGGATGGTTCACTGGGAATCGGCTCACTCAAAGGAGAGATTCAAACATGAATAATTTGCATCGAGAGCTTGCCCCGATTTCCGATGAGGCGTGGGCGCAGATTGAAGAGGAAACAACGCGCACGCTCAAGCGTCACCTGGCCGGACGGCGTGTAGTCGACGTGCAGGGACCAGCGGGTACCGGCCTCTCGGCCGTCGGAACCGGCCACCTGCGGAAAATCAAAGCGCAGGCCGACGGCATCCTCGCTAGGCAGCGGGAAGTGATGTCGATGGTGGAACTGCGCATTCCTTTTAGTCTGGAACGGCAGGCAATCGACGACGTGGAGCGCGGCTCCAACGATTCCGACTGGCAGGCGGCGAAGGACGCTGCGCGCAAGATTGCGTTTGCCGAGGACGTGGCCATCTTTGAAGGCTATCCCGCTGCGGGAATCGTAGGTGTGCGTGAGGGGACCAGCAATCCCAAGATGACGCTGCCGGGCGATGTGCGCAAGTACCCGGACGCCATCGCTCAGGGACTCAGCCAGTTGCGGCTCGTAGGCGTCAATGGGCCCTACTCGGTGCTCCTCGGCGCCGATGCCTACACAGAATTGGCTGAGACCAGCGACCAGGGCTATCCAGTGCTGGAGCATGTGAAGAGGCTGGTTGACGACAAGATCGTCTGGGCACCAGCCATTCAGGGCGCCTTTGTGGTGACTACTCGTGGAGGAGATTTTGACCTGCACATTGGGCAGGACGTCTCCATTGGATATTTAAGCCACACGGATACGGCCGTCGAACTCTATTTGCAGGAGACGTTTACTTTTTTGCTGCTTACCGATGAAGCCTCGGTTGCGCTGGCTCCGCCTGTGAAGTCGAAGCAGAGATAGCGGAAACGACGTCGCTAGCCGGCAAGAACCTTGTGCACAAATTGAACAGCCATGGACCCCTCGCCCACGGCTGCGGCGACGCGCTTGACGCTCTCGGCGCGAATGTCGCCAACCGCGAAGACGCCGGGAAGGCTGGTTTCGAGAGGGTAAGGAGTCCGTTGCAGGGGCCAGCCGTCTTGTACTGCGCTTCCGGTTTTGATGAAACCCTTTGCGTCGAGCGCGAGACTGCCTTGCAGCCATTCGGTATTTGGGTCGGCGCCTGCCATCATAAACACGTGCTTGATGTCCAGAGTCTCAGCCGCTTCTGACCCCGTGTTGCGCAAGTGAATACGCTCAAGGCACCCGTTTCCTTCAAGAGCTTCGATCTTTGTCTGCGTCATGAGCGTAATCTTCTCGCTCGCTTCGATTCGCGAGATCAAGTAGCGCGACATCGACTTGGCGAGGCACGGGCCCCGGACCAGGAGATAAACGTGCCGGGCAATGTCGGAAAGAAAGACCGCCGCTTGCCCCGCGGAGTTTCCGCCTCCCACTACGGCGATGACGTCATCGCGACAGACCTCAGACTCCAGGCGCGTAGCACCGTAGTAGATTCCGACTCCTTCGAACTGGCCTAGATTGGGTAAATTCAGCCTGCGATACCGGCTGCCTGCGGCGATGACGACGCTTCGCGCTCGCACAGATTCTCCATTATCGAGCTGGATGGTATAGGGCGATTGGCTGCTCTTCAGTTCATTGGCTGTTCGAGCGATGGTGATATGCGCGCCGAATTTTTCTGCCTGAATGAAGGCGCGATTCGATAGCTCATTCCCGGAAACTCCGTTGGGAAATCCGAGATAGTTTTCAATCCTCGAACTTGATCCCGCTTGTCCGCCGGGGGCATTTGCTTCGAGAACGAGGACGCTCAATCCTTCTGAGGCCCCATAGACGGCTGCTGCCAGCCCCGCAGGTCCCGCGCCGACCACTACCACATCGCATACGTCGCCATGGTCGATTCCGGCGTTTAACCCGAGGCAGTCAGCAGCTTCAGCGTTGGTGGGATTGCGAAGAACATATTTGTCGCGGCAGATAAGCACAGGAATATCCGAGATCTTGACTTCGAACTGGTCAAGAACAGCCTGCACGTCGGGATCGACATCGACATCAAGATAGGTGTGGGGCTGGCCATTGCGAACCAGGAATTCTCTCAGCCTTAGCGTGTCGCTCGAATGGTTCGATCCAATCAGTACCGCATCGCCCAGCGAGTTTGAGATCTGGAATACCCGGCGCAGAAGAAATGCATTTAAGAGAATCTGCCCCAGTGTGGCATCAGTTTGCATGACGTGGCGCAGATTCACCCGGTCAACTTCAACCAGTGAGCTGTCTTCCACTGCTCTAATGCGGACAAAGGCCCCGCGACCCGACAGCAGGTTCACGTCGCCGGTGAATTCTCCACGGCCAAGAACATGGAGCGCAGTTTCATTTCCGCCGAAAACACGAATGACTTCAAACTTTCCGGCAAGGACTACAAAGATGCCGTGATGCAAATCTCCCGGCTCCTGAATTACCTCATTCGCCAGCACGTTCCGCTGCTGGCCATATGTGATGAGCCTGGCAATTTGCCCATCATCCAGTGTGGGAAACATCGCCTCGACTTTTTCAGGAGTTAACTGTTGCAATTCACGTGGGGGCATAGGCTACTCATGAATTTCCAATTTTTGAAGTTTTAAGCCATGGCGAGCGGGAATTGGCTCTTCTTTATAATCTCACGGAAATCGTTTTGCGCAAGCTGCCTGGGGCCTTGTTCGGATTCCGGCCTGGCGGCACTGTCGTTTCGCAAGGCAGTCAATCTTCTAGATCTGAGCGGAGCAGGATGATGCTAGCTTGCTTCACCCAGGCAAACCTCGAACCAGCCCCGTTTGTCCTTCCAACCCGCAGCCGGTCTGAACCCTGCCTCAGCCAGCATCGCTTCCGCCTGGCCGGGCCGGTACTTGTAACTGTTCTCGGTGTGAATGTTCTCGCCCGCTGCGAATTCCACTTCGAAATCAAGCGCAGTCAATCTCACACGTTGGGCGATCCGGCTTTCCAGATGCATCTCGATACGGGATTCGATTCCATTCCAGAACGCCACGTGAACAAATGCATCCGAATCGAAATCTCCATCCAGTTCCCGATTGAGCCGAACCAGGATATTTCGATTGAATTTCGCCGTCACTCCCGCCGCGTCGTTATAAGCGGCCAGTAAGGTCGCTTCGTCCTTCGCGAGGTCCACACCCAGCAACAGAGCGTCTCCGGCCTTGAGTTCGGATCGAACTCTTTCAAGCAGGCACTTCGCCTCAGGCGGCTCAAAGTTACCGATGCTCGACCCGATATAGAGCACCAGCCGTCGCTCATCGGGACCGAGGGGCTCCAGTTTCAAGCCTTGCGTATAGTCCATGTGCTGAGCGGAAACCGTTACCCCGGGAATCTCCCGCTCGATCCGAACATTGGCCACTTCGAGCGCCGTGTCTGAAACGTCAACCGGCTCGTAAAGCAAATTCCCCTGGCGCTCGACCACAGCCGCTAAAAGCAGCCGCGTCTTGTCTGCGGATCCCGCGCCGAGCTCCGTGATGCGCAGCCTCGCGCTTCCCGCCGCCTCGGCAATCATTGCCCCTGCGTAAGCTGTGAAAATTCCTCGCTCCGTTCGCGTCAGATAGTACTCGGGCAGCTCGGTAATCTTCTCGAAGAGCTGCGAGCCGGCCTGGTCATAGAACAGCCACGGGGGCAGCCGTTTGGGCAGGGACCCAAGCCCATCCCGGACCACTGCGGCCACTCGTTCGTCAATTTGTATTCCAGCTTCTGGGCAAGTCGTAAGGTTCATGCGCTCACTTTAGGATCAGATGCGACAGGGATGATTACGATGCGAGCCGAATACCGGAAAACTGCCAGCGCGTCTCCGGGGGGAAGAAATTGCGGTAGCTCGAGCGGATGTGGTCCGCCGGCGTCACGCACGAACCGCCGCGCAGCACCATCTGCCCGCTCATGAATTTGCCGTTGTATTCGCCAAGCGAGCCGGTCAAAGGCTGAAAGCCGGGATAGCCCAGATAAGCGCTTGCCGTCCACTCCCAGCAATCTCCAAACAACTGCGTTGGGCACTGGTTTTGGATGATTTCCGTTGCCGGCAGGGGCCGCAGGCGCTCAGAATCCAAAAGGTTTCCAGTTACCGGCTGTCCCTCGGCGGCATTCTCCCATTCAAATTCGGTAGGCAACCGCTTGCCGGTCCAGCGAGCATAGGCGTCGGCCTCATAAAAGCTTACGTGGCTCACGGGCGAGACTTGCACCCGGTCCAGCGGAATCTCGCCACGCAGGGTAAAAATCTTCCAGCCGCCATCGGCTTCCGTCCAGTAAAGCGGCGCCTGCCAGCCGTTACTCCTCACCGCATCCCACCCCGCCGAGAGCCACAACTCAGGCCGACGGTAGCCGCCATCGGCAATGAATGCGGCAAATTCCTCGCAGGTCACCAGCCGCCGGGCCAGTGAATACGGCTCCAGCCAAACCTTGTGGCGCGGCAACTCATTATCAAAACAGAAGCCCTCGCCTTCGTAACCGGCCTCGCGCAAGCCGCCTTCAAACGAAACAAAATCCGGCGCGCCTCCATGCCCGTTTCCCGCGTGGCGCTCTCGAGCCTGCTTCCTCGACTGCGAAGATTGCAAATCTCCGTTCTCGGTTTCAGTCGTTTTGCCCATATAGGCCGGCCGCAACGGGTTGGTAAAAAATGCGTTCAGAATATCGGTCAGCAGCAACTCCTGATGCTGCTCCTCGTGATGCGCGCCGAGCTCAATCCGCTTCAGCGCCTCCGGCTCAGGATTGCCGGCCACCAACCGCTCAATTTCCAGATCCACATGCTCACGGTAGTCCAAGACTTCATCCAGCCCGGGCCGCGAGAATGAAGCCCGCAGCCGCTTCTCAGGAAAAGCGGCAAAGCTCTGGTAATAGCTGTTGAAGAGCCAGGGAAAATCAGCGTTGAAGAGCTGGTAGCCGGGCAAAAACTCACGCAGAATGAACGACTCAAAGAACCAGGCGGTGTGGGCCAGGTGCCACTTTGCCGGCGAGGCCTCAGGCGACGACTGCACCATCATATCCTCGGGCGAAAGCGGCTCGCATAAGGCCAATGAGCGCCGCCGCGTGGAACGAAAACGGTTTTCAATCTCCAGCTGGGGCCTGGATGGAGTGATTGTGCTCATGTGCGACCTCCCGCACTTGAAAAAGTGTACCCCACAAACAGCAGGCCGGAGCAAAAGGAATGAGAGATTTATGAAAGTTTTATTTCAGGGCGCGGTACGGTACCAGGTAACCGGGGCTCGTGCTTTGGCATAATTTCGAAATACTCTTTGATCACCGAACGCCTCTTGTAAACCAGTCAAGCTCCCGGGCGAGCTTAAGAAGGACTCTCCGACCTATCAGGAATCATTAGCCAGGCAATCAAGGAACTGGCCAACGCCAGAGCCGCGCAAAGCCCCATGACAATTCGAAATCCAAAGACGAAGGCTTCCTCGATCGATTGCGACACGTTAATGCGGATTTTGGAGCCAAGCCCGTCTGGCGGTTGCATAGCGGCGAGGCTGGTTTCATTGGATTGAACTTCTCCCAAAATCTGGGTGGACAGCGAAAGGTGGGCCAGGCTGCGATCGAGGTAAAGCGAAAAGGCTCTTACCATTACAATCCCGAGAATGGCAATTGCAAGGACCCCGGCGATGCGCGCAACAGCGTTGTTAATTCCGGAAGCCGCTCCGACTCGATCCTCACCAACTGAGTTCATGACCACAGTCGTGAGGGGAGCCACAGTGATTGCCATGCCAAAGCCGAGAACCGCTACCCCAGGGAAAAACGATCTCCAGTAAACGCGGCCAATGGAGGGAAGCGCGAACAGGATAAAGCCCGATGCGGCCACAAGCGGGCCGATGATCAAGGGAAGCCGTGAGCCATAACGCGCAACGAGACCACCGGACCAGCGGGACAGTAAAAAAATCAGAAGGATCATCGGCAGCATTGCAGCGCCGGTGGCGGTAGCTGAGTACTTCTGGACCTGTATGAGATTGAGCGGAAACAGGAAGAAGAAGATTCCCGTCGCGCCGTAAAGAAACAGGGTGAGGAGATTGGCCCCGCTGAAACTGAAAGATTTGAATAAGGCCAGTGGAACCATGGGCGATTGGATGCGCGCTTCTATAAGGAGGAACAAACCAAGAAACACACAACCCACCATCATGCTGACAAAGACCAGAGGATGCGCCCATCCCTCATTCTCTGATTCGATAAAGCCGTCAACAAGACCGCCTAATCCGAGAATGGCAGTCAGGGCTCCCAGCCAATCGACATTTCCTGGGGTAGCATCGTGGCTTTCGGGTATATGCCAAAGCGAAACGCCAATCGTGATCGCCGCCAGCGGGACATTAATAAAAAACACCCAACGCCAGGAAGCATGCTGAATGAGCCAGCCTCCGATGAGCGGCCCCAGCGCACTCGTAATCGCAGTAAACCCAGACCATGTGCCAATCGCCTTGCCGCGGTTTTTCTCGTCGAAGGAGCTACTGATAATTGCAAGACTGCCGGGCACGAGGAGTGCGGCTCCGATGCCCTGAACGCTTCTTGCAATGATTAGCTGTTGGATACTCGATGCAAATCCGCATCCCGCGGAAGCCAGAGCGAATATGATCGCACCCAACAGAAAAATCAGCCGGCGCCCGAAGATGTCGCCGAGCGATCCACCGACGAGAATCAGCGCCCCCAGAAACAGACCGTAGGACTCAACGACCCACTGCATATCCACAACTGTTGTGTGGAAGGCCGCCTGAAGTGCCGGCAGAGCGACATTGACCACCGTGCTGTCAATAAACGCCATGCTGGACCCTGTAATGGTTGCGATCAGGATCCAGGTTCGCGATCTTGCGGCAGGCGCGGTTACGCTCCCGCCCGACCTGATCACGGCCTCGTCGCAAGGTGGTTTCATGTGCTCCAGGTACTTCAGGGAATAGAACACTATCTATTGATAGAGAATAACGCTGAATTTGCACGTTCGAATCAGAGATGGATCACTATTTTTCGAGCCGCAGAGCACGATTACGGCGGGGGAGGAATGCTGGTGAGACATGGTCGCACGGATCCGGCTCACTACTTTAGTTCGTCAAAGTTTTTCAGGTCGATGCCTAATTGCTGGCACTTTTTGTAGAGGTGACTCCGTTCAAGCCCCAACGCTCTCGCGGTTTGCGAAATGTGCCGACTGTGCCGACCCAGCTCCCTGAGCACTTCTGCGCGTTCGAAGTCCAACACCCTTTCGGCCAGAGGGCCGCTGGTATCCGGGATGGAGGCACCGGCTGCAGCCATCCCTTGATATGGGTGAGTGGCATTTAAGTGTGAGGGCAATGCGAGTTGGACGGCCTCAGCATCAACCACTGATCCGGCCAGCAGCAGAAGCCGCTCCACCACGTTCCGCAGTTCGCGAATGTTACCCGGCCATGCGTACTGTTTGAGCGCGTCAATGGCGGAATCGGTGAAGGGGACTGGCTTCCAACCATTCTGTGCGCTCACCTGGCGGGCAAAGTGCTCCACAAGCGCGGGCAAATCCTCAGGGCGCTGGCGCAACGGCGGAAGTTCCACGGGAAAGACGACCACACGATGGTACAGATCGCGCCGGAATCCGCCCGATTCAACCAGTTGCTCCAGGTTGCGGTGCGTCGCCACGACCACGCGAACATTGACGGTGGTGGGTTTGTCTGCGCCGATCCGCTCAACCTCGCCATCTTCAAGAACACGCAGCAGCTTAGCCTGCATGGCAAGCGGCATATCGCCAATCTCGTCCAGAAATAATGTTCCGCGATGCGCCTGCTCAAACTTCCCTGTGTGGCGCTGCGCGGCCCCGGTGAACGATCCTTTTTCGTGCCCGAAGAGCTCGCTCTCAATGAGCTCGGCCGGAACAGCGGCGCAGTTGAGGGTGATGAACGGGCCCGCAGCGCGCTGGCTTTTTTCGTGCAGCGTTCGCGCCACAAGTTCCTTACCGGTACCGGTCTCGCCATAGATGCAGACGCGGACTTCACTGGCGGCTACGCGGTCAATTTGCGTCATCACGCGGCGCATGGTTTCGCCGG
The DNA here is from genome assembly GCA_049515455.1 of Occallatibacter sp. GTDB lineage: Bacteria > Acidobacteriota > Terriglobia > Terriglobales > Acidobacteriaceae > Telmatobacter. Next base: position 48,578 of record JBEKUB010000009.1, on the reverse strand, counting down.
TAAACACCAGAGTGTGCATGCCAACACGATTGCGCAGGTCCTGATTTTCGGTTTCCAGCCGGGTAAGCTTAAGCGCATTTTCAATGGTGACCAGCAGTTTCTCAGTGGAAAGCGGCTTCTCAAGAAAGTCCAGCGCGCCCAGCCGCGTGGCGCGAACTGCCATTTCGATGTGCGCCTGTCCACTCATCATGACCACCGGCGCGGCGACGCCGGCAGTTTTCAAATCCTCAAGGAGCGACAGTCCATCGCGCCGTGGCATTACTACGTCACTGAGGATCAAGTCGAAGGGCTGGGTACGGGCCAGTTCCAACGCGCGAGCGGCGTTGTCGCAGACGACGGCTTCATGGCCCGCGAGGCGGAAAGCGCGAGCCAGCGAAGCCAGCGTATTGGCCTCGTCATCGACGATCAGAATCTTTGCCTTGGTGGTCATGATTTGGTCTCGTTCATTTCAGCCGCATTTGGCGCGTCGAGGTTGGCAATAATTGCCTTTCTACGTGAGGCTAAAAGAATCAGCGTAACCACGAACCCAACAGGCGCATAACCGGAAAGGACCTGTAGATCCAGGCCGCTAAGGGCGACGTCCCAAAAGCCAAATGTGATACTTCCCATGGATAATGGCAGGATGAGCCAAACTATCACAAAGTTTAATAGACAGCATAAAATCTGAGCCGCGAATAACGCGCATGCGGGAACGAGCGCGTTGTCGTCTCTTCGAATCAGTCTAATTCCGCAATATCCCAAGTGAATTGTTAGATAAATATTTAAACTCAAGAGAATTACGAACAGGACCCAATCGCTTCTTGCTGCAGAGGCCGGCCATTTGTGCCAGTGCATCGAAAGCATTCCGGCAAGGTAAGAAAGAGAAACTGCTCCAAACGCGAGATTAAAAGCTCCGAGGATTCGCATTGTCCAGGTTCGCATTGCTTTTATCCTTTCCATGAGCATCAGCTTGCCTTCGGCAGTGTAATAACAAACGTAGCACCGCCTCCCGTCCGGCTTTCGACCGCGATGATGCCGGCGTGATCTGCAACCACCGATTGAACAATCGCCAGGCCCAGTCCGGTGCCGTGCTCCTTGGTTGTGTAGTAAGGGGTAAAAAGCCGCTCGCATTCCTCTTGCGTCATGCCCTGACCTGTATCGGCGACACGCAGTTCCACTGTTTCACCCTTTGGTTGAGCGCTGAGAGTCAGTACCCCGCCCTTGGGCATTGCATCCATTGCGTTCAGAACCAGGTTGCTCAAGGCGCGATGCAGTAGTTCCGGATCGGCATCAAGAGGCATAGGTTCGGCGGACAGCTCAACTTTGAAGAATATTTTTGCGTCTTCACGATCTGCGACGGTACCAGTGGTTTCGTAGAGGGATCGCACGCGCTCGATCGCGTCCCGAGCGTCGATCCGCTCCAACTCCGGTTTGGGCATTTTGCTGAAGTCGCTGAAGCGGGCAATGATCGTTTTCAGGTTGGCGATCTCCATGCCCAGGGTTTCAGTGCTCTCGCGGAAGACCTCATCAAATTCAGCGGCAGGCAGTTCGCGAGCACGCACCAGGTTTTCGACTGTCAGTTGCAACGGGAACAGGGGATTCTTGAGTTCGTGCGCAAGACGCCGGGCTAATTCACGCCAGGCCGCGACGCGCTCAGATTGCACGAGGCGTTCGCGCTGGCTGACCAACTGGCCCGTCATGTGGTTGAAGCTGCGCGCCAGCACGCTGACCTCGTCGTGTCCGTGTTCGGGCACTCTTGTTTCCCAGTTGCCGCTCGCGACTTCTTCTGCCGCGCACGCCAACTGCTCGATGGGACGTGAAACACGCGCTGCGATCCACAGGCTAAAAACGATGGCCAGGAGAATTCCTCCGGCTGCCACGCCATATGCAATTGCGCGAATGTGCTGTTGCGCCTCAATCATGCCGGCGCGCGAGGTGGTTACGATGAGCACGGCCAGCACTTCGCCATTGTCACTCTTGAGGGGAATGGCGGTGGCGCTCACGCTGTCTTCGCGCCGGTTGGTGAGATAGAGAATGGCGCTTGACGGTTGGCCGGTTCTTCGCGCCGGGTCGATGAGGGATTGATAACGGTCCGCGTTGGGAATTGTTCCGGTCTGTCCTATAAGGCGCGCCGGATCGAAAGGGACGAAGACTTGCTGGAGCGCCGATGGTTGTGACGAGTTGGCATCGCTGTAGAGGCAGACCTGCATTCCCGGGGCGACGGGGAGATCGGAGAGAAACGATTGGTCGAGGCGTTTTCCACCCAGGATGCGAACTTGCTGTGCGTCGATCAAGTCGGAACGGTGAACGGCACGCGCGGCAAATAATCCCAGTGTGGTCGTTCCGTCCGGCAGGTCTTCCGATTTGAGAAATGTGGGCTGAACAGCCATTGCATTGGGCTCGGGATAGCCAAAGCGCGCCGGCCACTGCGCGGAGCTGACGATCTTTCCATCTGGGGCGACGATTTCGAGGAAGTCGAGCTGCGCTTCCCGGGCGAAAGTTTGTGCCTCAGTGACGTAAGGGGATGCGTCGCCTGATTGAGCCAGTTCGAATGCCATGGTGCGGATGCGCTCGCTTGCGGCTATCCGTTCTACTGCCGCGGCTACCTCGGTGGAGCGATGCTGAAATTCGCGTTGAAACTGGCTGACAAATAGTGCAGTCTCCTCCCGATCGCGCAGCTCGAAGACCTGCCGAATGCGGACCAGGACGGTCCAGGAGACCGCGGCCACCGCGGCTGCTACTGTGAGCGAGAGAAGTAGCAGTAGTTTTTGTCTCAGATTCATTGCGCATCCTCAAGCGAAATGTCGGCAAGCAGCGGTTCACCGTCAGCGCTCAAGCGCAAATCGCGGACCCGACCTCCAATGGCATAGGAGCGGGGAAGATAGAGCAGTGGTATCAACGTATGAGTATCTAGAAACTCGCGCTCAACTCTGTACAGGCCGGCCGGAGTGTCTTCAAGCACCGGGGCTGTGACTCCCAGGCCGCGAAGAAATGACTCCAGTGCCGCCCGCGGTTGGCTTGATGAAAGCGTGAACCGGAGCAGGGCAAGGTCAGCATGCTGCGAGCCTCCAGTGCCGCCCATTGGCACATTAAATCCCACCTCGCGCAGATTAAGCGCGATGCGCTGGGCCGCCAACTGCATTGCTTCACCACCTTCGGTGGCCAGCGTAAGCAGTGGTGGGGTCAGTCCGCCACGCAGCTCGTGAGCTTTGTTCACGTCGCGGTCGGTGGGAAAGAGAAATGAGTAGCCGGTGAGCGCCGCGGGAAACAGGCTGGCCGTTAGCTCGCCCTGTTTTTGAAAGATCACATTGTAGAGAGCGCTGCGATCGACGGCCATGGCGATGGCTGCCCGGAGGTTTGGATTTCCGAGAACGCCAGAGTTGGAAACTCCAAGCGCAAGCAGCGTGACGGGCTGCGAGGTCACGACAGTAAGCCGTTGCTTCTGAGCCTGGCGTAGCTGTTCGGCCGGCACCTCGACCAGATCGGCACGCCCCACGCTCAGGTCAAGCCATTGATCGCTGGTGGATTTGTGGACATGGATCTCCACGGCATCAACGAAGGGCCGCCCTTGCCAGCAGCTTTCATTGGCTGAGAGCGTCAGTACGCCGTTGGTGAAACCCGCTGGCTGAAAGGGGCCGGTTCCGATCATTTCGGCCGGGCCTCCCGTGTCTGTGCCTGCAATCAGGTAGTCGTCGCCTGCCAGCAACTCCGGCAGGTTTGGCATTGGCGAGTCGCTGGTGAGGACGATCGAAGAGCCAACGCTGCGAATGGCAGTCCAGGGACAGTTAGCGGCGCAGGAAGCGGTCAAGGAGGCAACTACAGCAGGCGAGGTGAGCGGGGAGCCGTCGTTGAAGTGAACGCCGGGACGCAACCAGAACTGCCAGCGGTGGTCGCTGTCCTCCGACTGCCAACGCACGGCCAGAGCTGGTTGACCGTTTCCATCCGCGTCTATCCGAGTGAGCCCATCGAAGATCAGCCGTCGAGCCAGGCCGCCATGCTGGGTCCATGGGTCGCCTTCGATTTCAACGCGCAGTATGCCGCCGTAGTGGGGGCGGGTGCGCGCCACTGCAGGCAACGCCAGAGAAACCAACAGACAGCTAATTGCAACTTGCCGTAACACGGTCCACCTCATATTTATCTGCCGCGCTACGCACGACTGCGAAGATGCTCTTGTTATTCGGAGCGGTCCACAACGCCGTCACGGTGCCGTTCGTCGCTAGCGGAGCACTGACCGGTACCGCTTCCTGACCGGGCAGCTCATAGGCGCGCAGGCTATCGCTGGCCGCTTGGCCGGAACCGGAGGCGACGATCTGCGTGCCCGCGCCGCATTCCGTGCGAAGGACCGCAATGTCGCTGCCCCAGTCACGCGTGCCGCTCAGCGGTTTGAGCACGCCGCCTTCGCTCAATTGCACTTTTCCGTCAATGCCGTTGAGCAGCACCGCGACCTGGAAACCTGAGCTTGCGGGACGGGGCACCACGGCAGCTGAATAAAACGGAGGCAGGTCCACTCCCTGGCTGGGTACTACGATGCCGGTGAAGTAATTGCGTGCCGCGTTATAGAAGGCTTTGACTGGAGAGGCATCGACGTTGCCAGTTGAAGTTGCTGGGGCGGCTTGCGGGGTTGGTGGCGACAAAAGTTGCCAGGGATCGTCACTCTCCCGGCAGCGCACCTTCCACTCGCCTGCTGGCTGTGCAGGCAGGTAGGCACCATTGCAAACCATTCCAGCAACAGATGCCTCGAATCCCTCTCCATCTGGCGATGAAAAGATTACACCGCGAGGGTCCCGTGCCAGCGGTTTCTTCTGGCCGATACCAACTCGCTTTTGCACACGCCAGCTCTCTGATGTGCGGCTGTAAATTACGATCTCTTCCGGTTCCACTACTACCAGGCCATTCGTGGTCTCCAACGTCGCCAGCACTACATCGTCGGTGGTGAGCACAGTCTGTTTCTGCAGCATGAGTCCATTCCCGGCCTGTGTTTGCTGGGTAATGCCCGGCTCAACATGTACCATCGCCACGCGAGTTTCGTTACCCTCCACCACCTCGGCCACCCACAGCCGCTCGTGCTGATTTTCACTGAGAGTTACGCGGATGGAATTGGCGCTCTCGGCGCCCGAAGCAAGGACCCCATGAGTCTTCAAATCCTGCTTTAGCAGCTCACGAATCGCGGGGATTTCGCCGGTTGGAACCGTGGAGAGGTTGCGAATCGTGAGACGCGCCTGGCCCGGGCCGAGAATATCTGCGATCTGATCGGCTAAAGCAGCAGCGGGCTGCTCCCATTGGCTGGCTGCGGCACTTGCCGCTATTCCCGTTAACCCGGCAACCACCGCAACCAGCCAGAAAAGCTTCATTGGATTCGGCTTTCTTTGTAGTATTCGTTTGCGCGAATTATATCGTTTGAGGGTGCCGGTGATACGCAAGAGCGGCGAGCGGCGATTTGTGCGGCACCATGAAGAGGGGCGCGAGGCGGCCTAGCTACTCGTCGTAGAACATGTCGATCATGCGCATGTGTTCACGCGCCAACTTCAGCTTGCACGTCAGTCCGTAGTACGGTCCTAACTCGGCCCCACGAAACCGATGAAGGGTAGCCGTGCAAGCCGCATCGCGATAGATGCGCCAGCTTTGCTCCATGCGATCGAACTCCGCCAATAGCTCCTCATCCGAGAGGTTAGGCCCTATCGGCCCCCAAGGGCTCGCGGCGGGCGCACCCGGCACCTTTGGCTCAGGAATTATCTGCCCACGGATGAGTTCTTCGTAGCTCTTCAGGTTCTGATCTGTGATGGCAGTCTCTTTGCTGAGGCAGTCTTTCAACCCTAACGTACCGTCGGCGTCTGGGCAGTCTCCCGCCTTTTCGCGAGCCATCTCCGCGTCGAATACCTGCTTGGCCTGAGCCTCCAGGCTCTGCAACTTTGCCAAGTACTCCTTCATTTGCTGCTGATACGCCTTCTGCTCGGGCGTGAAAACCTTCTTCGGCCTTACTGTGCTTTCCTGGCCGAACGCGAGCGGAAGCAGAACAAAGCTGCCGCAGAAAATAGCCGCCAACAAACGTCCAATCGCCTTATTCATTGGAATCGCTTTCCCTGTCAATTGGTTTGCTCGAATTGTACCGCTCTGCCGTGTATCCCACCCCTTCGAAGCCGAAGAGGTGGGGTACGGCGAAATTCAACTAGTTTTCGCTAATGCCCCGGCGCGGGGGCAGCTTCGGGCTCGGTTTCGCTGTCCATCTCCTGCTTCACGACCGGGCTGTTGGCCATGCTCTTAAAAACGTCGTTGGCAAAGAAAAACTTGCCGTCCGATGGGACCATGACCACCTGGATCTTGTCTGAAAGCCGCTCGGCAATGATTTTGTTGATCAACAGCGGCGATTTGTTCAGCAGCGCGGCTTCGCTGGTCATGCGCTCGGCGTTGGCTGAGGCCATCAGCCGTACGCGGCTGGCCTCGGCATCGGCCATCAGGTTGCGCCGCTCCAGCTCGGCCTTGCTGTCGATGACTTTGGCCTGGGCTTCGGCCTCCGCATTTTCGATGGTCGTTTCCTTGCGAGCCTCGGCTTCCAGCTTGCTCTGCTCAATCTGCTTCTGCTTCAGCGGCAAGGTGTATTGCATGGCGTCGGCCTCGCCCTTGGCCTCAACCACGCGCGACTGTGCTTCTCCCTCAGCCTGCTTCACCTTCTGCACCGCATCGGCCTCGGCTTGCAACTCGGCAATCTTTACCTGCTTCTGTTGAATGTCGGTCACAACGCCGAGCTGATCATCTTCCTGTTCCTTGAGCAACAGCCCTTCGAGGCCCTTGGCGTACTGATCGGGCAGTTGAATGTCAGAGAGCATCACTTCTTCAACCACTATGCCATCGGCGCCCAGCTTGCGGGTGATGATGGCTGCCGCTTTTTGCCGCACCTCCTCGCGTTTGGTGCTGAAGATCTCGCGCACGGTATATTGGGGCGCGAGTTCGCGCCAGGCGCTGGCTACCACCGGCGGCACGAGTTCTTTATCAACGGGTTGGGGCATGTGAGCCTGCACATTGTCGAGCTTGGCGGGATCGAGGCGATAGCGAACCGTGACGGCCATGCCGATGTTGAGGCCTTCGAGAGACTGAACGCTGAGCACGCCCTTTTGTGCAGAGGATTTGCCGCCCTCCTCCACAATGCCGGCGGTGAAGAGGTGATCGCGAAGATCGAAGGTTTGCACGCTCTCCACCAGCGGCGTGACGAAATGCACGCCCGGATAAAGCGTGCCCGGCAGCGTGCCGCTTACCTGGCTGATGCGCACGCCGCCCATGCCGGTGGGCACTACGACTATGCTGGCCGCAATCAGCAACGGAAGACAGGCCAGGAGCGCCAGAGCCAAAGGACCGCGCCAGACAATTTCTTCCGGCGACCTATTTTCGGTTGGGACTGGTTCAGTCTCGCCTGCGGCCTTGTGGCGTGCAATGCGAAAGCGGAGCCAGAGTCCATAGAGTGGAATTCCAAAAGCGGCAGCCAGCAACAGCACTCCCGCGACTGTCAGTAATAGCTTCAATGCGATCATTTCACTTCTCCTATTCCGTTGTTGTGCTCCCTGCGTCTGCACCCCGGCGATGAATTGAGTTTCCTCTGGGCATCGTTGGAGGCTCCGCGTCTCCCGGTTCCCGGCCATGGAGCCACCAGCAGCCGGACCAGTCCACCAAACGTCAACTCCTCAAACAGAAGCGCCGCTACCACCTGCAACAGCACCGCTCCCAAACCATTGATCGCTTCCGACAGCAGATTCATTTCCAAACCCCCTTAGAGAGAAGCCACCACGACCGCAACCGCGGCGGGGACCGGATTCTGTGCGGGAGCCTGTACCGATGCCGCTGACGGTGCGGCCGTTGCGGCCTGGGCCAGCTGCGTATCTGTCGGATTTTGCCCGTTGCCAAACAGTTGCGCCGTCTCCTCGTTGCGCTGACCCACCAGTTCAACCGTGTCGCCGACGGCAACCAACTGGTAAAACTCTTCAAGGTCAGCCTTGGCCATGCGAATGCATCCGTGCGATGCGGCCTTGCCGATTGATTTGGGTTCGTTTGTTCCGTGGATTCCGTAGCCGTGGATGCTCAGACCCATCCAGCGAGTACCTACCGGATTGCCCGGTCCCGGAGGAATGGTCTTGCCGCCGTGGTGATAAGTGGGATTGACGGCGCGGCGCTCGATGGTGAAAGTTCCCACCGGGCTGGGAGTTGAGGGCTTGCCCACGGCGACGCTGTAGACCTTCTTGACCTGCCCGTTTTCTACCAGGGCGAGTTTACGGTCCTCGAGACTTACTACGATCACCCGGTTCTCCATCCCAGCAACGTGGACCTGTTGCTGGGGGCCCCGGTTCGGCGTACTTTGCGCAAACGTCTGGGCCGCCAGAATTACCGCTGTCCCCGCCACCATTGCCAGTTTGTTGAGCTTCATTGCCGTCATCGCATTCTCCTTGCCACAATGCCTGCACCCGGACAAAGTGCAACCGGGTCGCCATTTGCCGGTGACTGAAAACAAAGAGGTTATTGACCAGGCGGGACGGAGAAAACGTGTCAGCGCGTACACCCTGTGTGCCCAGTGACACGCTATGCGATGATGGCCGTTTATACAAAAAACTCAGGGAGTCAGGACCGCAGTGCGATGCTGCGAGAATATGGTGCGCTTACAAATCTCGAATACGGCCTGTGCTCGCGGTCAAAAGTCTTGCATCAGTAACATGCCGGGTACCCGGGCGCTCGCATACACTGAATGGAAATACTCATGGAGGAGATATGGAGTCGCCTATCGTTCTCACGGTTTTGGTTTCCCCTGCGCAGACGAGCTTGTATCGCAGTGCCTCATTCCGCTCTCGGATGTTTTTGGCGTCTGTAGCGCTTTTTGTGTGTTGTGCTGCGCTCGCGACGGCACAAAACGCACAGGATGTTTACCGCTTAAGCAAGGGGCAGTTTGCAAACCACGGGGAGTACCACGAAATCGACCTCGACCCAGGCAAAGAAATCGAACTGGCCAACCTCGCAGGACCTGGCAAGGTCACGTATTTCTATATCACCGATGACAGCACCGAGCCCTTGGCACCGGGAGCGTCGAGCGAGTCAGGGAATTTTTACGCCGGGCTGGTCTTGAAGGTGTACTGGGATGATGAAAAAGAGCCCAGCGTCTGGGTTCCGCTTTGGGATTTCTTTGGCGCCATGGACCGAACACCGATCGACTATCAGTCCTCTCTGCTCGAAATCAACCACCGCTGCTTTATGAGTTACATCCCGATGCCGTTTTCCAGGCGCGCCCGATTCGTGCTGGTCAATGACGGGAATGTGCGGTACTCCAGATTGATGGCTTACAGCATCGATTACGAGAAGGATAGCGTATACGCCAAGGAGAAAAGCCGTTTTCACAGCACATGGAGGCGATCGAATCCCACCGAAGACGGACTTCACACCATTCTCGATGTCCACGGCAGCGGTCAATATGTAGGCAACTTTCTTCAGGTATTTACGCGTTACTCGGGTTGGTGGGGCGAAGGTGACACCATCTTTTATGTTGACGGAAATGCCATGACCCACACTCCCGGCACGGAGGACGAATATGGGTCATGTTGGAGCTTTGAGCACACCTTCTCTTATTTGTATGCCGGGTACATCCAGAGCGAAGCCGGCAGGAACCGGATGTACCGCTGGTACGTGGCTAATCCGGTGCGCTTTCAGAAGTCCCTGAAGGTAGTTATTCAAAACCAGCGCTACGAGGGTGGTCAGGTTCCCAGCAAGGACGATTACACCAGTATGGCCTACTGGTACCAGGACGGCGCGCATCCCGCCCCCGTCCTGCAGACGTTTGCGGAGCGCACAGCGCCGACGCGCGCAGCTTCTTACACGAAATGAGAAAGAGCATTGGTGTCGTACCGCGAGATGACATCTCGACGGGAAATGATGGAATTCGTGCATTCATCCTTTGCCGCGGCAATGGTATATAAATGGACAGTGAAAACCCACCTCCGAAAGTGAAGAGCTAAACCACGGAAGCAGCTAGAAGAAGCCGGTCAGCGTAAAGAACGGCCACAAAGGAAGCTCCATATGCCATTATCGCGTCGCAAATTTTTGGGTACCGCGCTCACGGCGGGTGCCTCGGGTCTGATCGTCAATGCAGCCACGGCAAGCGCCACTGCTGCTCCTCCTGATTTTCTTGTGCTTGAAAACGATCGCCTCACTGTCGCGATCGACCGGGAGACCGGTTGCATCGCCCGGCTGGAGTCGAAAGACCAGGCCTGGAAGATGCAGGGCGCCGGGATGAGGCTGCACGTGCCGGCTCCGGAGCATCGCTTCCACTATCTCTCCGAGCGCCAGGCGGGCAAGCCGCGAATTGATTCAGACGCGACGCACGCGACAATTACCTGGAACGGCTTTGAAAGCGACCGAATGGGCAAACTCGATATTGAGGTCAAAGAGTTTGTCCAGCTTGATGGAGCGGCCGTTCATTTCAGCTATGAAATTCGCAACGGCAGCCACGCGGTGATTGAAAGCTATACTTATCCACGCCTGAAGGGTCTCAAGCCTCCTGCGGGCGACAAGAATATGCGGCAGGTGGCGTGGAATTACGGCGGCATGAGTTCCAATGGCCTCTGGCCCACTTTTGGAAATGAGGTTGGCTATTACGGGTACGATACTCCAGCGCAATTACGCAATCTCGGCGCCGACATACAGTTCTGCATGGTCCTGAGTGACAGCCACGGACTCTATGTGGGTTACCACGACCAAGGTCAGAAACAAGTGGTGCAGCTCTGCTTCTCTTTATCCCCCGCCTACGTCGATTCGTTCAATTCCAGCGACATCAATTCATCCGGCAAGGTTGGCGATTCAGCCGTTGGGATTGATCCAAATCACCTGTGCTTCATCCAGCCCGGTGACAGCCAGCGGTCTGAGGCGCTGGTGCTGGAACCCTTCAGCGGCGACTGGCATGGGGGAGCGGACATTTACAAAGCCTGGCGCAACTCATGGTATAAGCCCCCAAAAATGCCCGCGTGGGTGCAGGACGTGCATGCGTGGCAGCAGATCCAGATCAACTCGGCTGAAGACAGGCTGTCCTTTCCGTACAAGGATCTGGTCAAGTATGCGGAGGCATGCAAGCGCTGGGGAGTGAAGGCGATTCAATTGACCGGGTGGCAGATCGGCGGCCAGGACCGCGACTTTCCGCTGCACGACACCGACCCCCGCCTGGGCACCGCGCAGGAGTTCAAAGACGCTATCGCGGCAAGCAAAGCGATGGGCGTTGAGATCGTACTCTTCAACAAATACGCATGGGCCGACGTGACAGCGCCTGAGTATAACAGCCAGTTTCGCCAGTTTGCCGTGGTGGACCCGTACGGAACTCCCTACCAGTTCAACGGCTATAACTACGACACGCCGACCCAGATCGCCGGCATCAACGCCAGGCACGGAGTTGGAATGTGCCAGGCAAGCCCTCTGTGGAGAAAGCGCGCGCTCGAAGAGTTTCGCAAGAGCATAGAGTTAGGCGCCAGCGGCATTCTGTTTGACGAGTGCCAATGGCACATTAGCCCCTATTGCTTCTCGCAAACCCACGGTCATCCTCTGCCGGGAGCTGTCTTTTCAGGTGATGTACCGCTCATTGATGGGTTCCGCACCATCGTTGACGGCGAGGAATTTCTCTTTGCCGGTGAATCGCCATACGATGTCGAATTGCAGACCTACGATATGTCTTACTTTCGCATCGAACACGGCTTTGTTCCCATGGGCAGATATATCGCTCCTTATGCACCTATGTCGGTGGCAGTTACCGGAGATAGCGACCGGCAGATGATCAATGCCTGCCTGCTCTACCGCTTCTCAATGAGTTACGAACCCCGCGACTTTCACGGCGAGCTCGACGAGATTCCGGTTACGCTCACTTATGGCCGTGCGGTGGACGATCTGAGACGAAAATATAAAGAATGGCTCTGGGACGCGGAGTTTCGCGACACGCTTGGCGCTAAGGTGATCGCGGGTGGTGCGCCGTTGAGCACTTATACAGTTTTCAAGCGCAAGGACGGGCTGCGTGCGGTAGTCATGGCCAACATGAACGATACTGATCCGGCTGCGTGCGAACTTTCGCTCGACCACGCGAAGTCTTCGGAACTGAAGTGGGTCTCGCCCGAGCAGCCCGAACCAAAGCCGTGGCCGGGCAGGCTAGAGCTGGCTCCGGGATCGGTTGCCGTAGTCCTGGAAGGCTGACGGGCAAGATTGAACGAGAGTGATACAACGGGGTGCCCAAACGGCGCCGCAGCATCTGGAACTTATTCGATTGACCGGGTAGAGGTTAGGGTAGCCCTGACCTGTAGGATTCTCTGCGTCGGTGATGCTTGACACTAACAACCGCAACCGCTACCTATATGCTGAATTCAAGGTCCAAATAAGTAGAGACGGTTGGATGAAAATGAAGATCAAGCTCGGTCTGGCCATCATGTTCCTCCTGTTCCACGCTTCCCCGTTCTCTCTCCAGGCAGCAGCGGAACAGAACAACACGAATCCGATCCTTCGGGCGAGGGTGATCGTTTTTGTACATGGTCTGCACGGGAGCCGCGAGTCATGGCGGGCTTCGAACAGCGCCTATTGGCCTGATTTGATTCGGAAGGACCCGCACTTCGGCTATTCCGACGTTGAAGTTGCGGAATATCCCACGCCTGCGTCGAATGGAAAAATGTCCAGTGTGCAGTTGGCTGACATCCTCTGGACTCACCTCCGGCAGGACCACGTCTGGGAGCATCGCGAGGTGGTATTCATCGCGCATAGCCTCGGCGGCATCCTGGTCGAGGAGATGCTGTTGAGACATCCTGCTGAGGCAGCAAGAGTGAAGTTCATTGTGTCTTATGGAACCCCGCACGAGGGCTCCCCGATCGCCCGGCTTGCATCCATCTACGACAAAGATCCCCTGCTCAACGATCTGAGCGATGCAAGCGACAACGCCTTCCTGACCCAGTTGGAGAGCAGCTGGCGAGGGCACGATTCCGTAAATGGTATTCATCGGTTCTGTGCTTATGAGTCGGAAGACACGAGGCCGGAAAACGGAGTTGGCCGATACCTAAAGACCCACGCCCGCGTGGTCGGCTACTTCAGTGCCACATATGGATGTGATGTGACCACGCCGCCGCAGGAGATTCATGCCGATCACGTGAATATGGTCCGGCCTCTAAATCGGACCTCGAGCGCTTATGATTTTTTCTATCGTGTGTACCGCGACAACCCGATTCTTGAAGAACAGATAGTCACCCGCGACAATGTGATCGCGGGCCTTGAAGCCAGTTGTGATCGAAGCAACGCGAATTCTGACCTGCAGGTGCCAATAGCCCTCGATAGCGCAATGCACGAAAAAGTGGTTGCGGCGGAAGCCTCCTATATCAATTCCGTGGACCTCCGGGACGTGAATCCAAACCCGCCGGTCGTTACCAGGATCGATCCGGACGGCGTGGCTCACGTGCAGTACTCATTTCGCGGGCCAGGCAAGAAGCTCTTCGTGTGCCTCGGCACCGCCCGCGCGTCGTTGAGGGTCCAGTTTTATATAGACCAGCAAGTACCGATTCGCGAGCCATAGAATCAAAACATCTGGGCATCATCCTGAAGATCGCTATTTCACGAATTCTGGATCGATACCGGACCGGTTCGCCGATTCGAATGCACTCCAGATGCACGATTGATCGGCGCGGCTGCAACCTGGCAAAAGCACCACAACTCGCTCAGGAGGGTTATCGAGGGTGAGCGGCGCGTCGTTGCGCATCTGCTCCAGTGTCTGCGCAGTGTAATATGCCCGCACCGAATTCTACCGTCAAACCAGCCATTCAGAGCCTTAAACGAAGGATCGAAAGCAGACCCGAAGCTGCTCTCCCCGCGCACAATTTAACTTGTTTAACGACCGTGTAGTTAAACTATTACTCCACTTCACAATTCACACCATTGGAGCCTTGGGTATAGGAATTCTCGACGCTCCGTTGTGAGCAGCCGGTTGGCAATGGTCATGGGTCAGCGGCGATCGTGGTAACGATGTTGCGCAGGCAGATCGGATCATTGCTGGCCGCGGACCGCCGTCTTGCGTCACAGAAGCGTCGTTGGGCACTATGCAAATTTTGCGACGTGCTTCAGGCAGTCCGCATCTCCTTCTCAAAAGGAGACGTCTGCATCATGCCGAAAGCTATCCGTTTCAACCAACTCGGGGGTCCTGAAGTGCTTCATATGGAAGATCTACCCACGCGCCAGCCGGGTCCTGGTGAAGTTCTCCTCAAGGTGGAAGCAGTGGGCCTTAACCGGGCCGAAAGCATGTACTTTCACGGCTTCTATATGGAAAAGACGAACCTGCCCTCCGGCCTCGGATACGAGGCTGTCGGAAAGGTCATCTCCGTTGGTCCTGGGGTAGATTCCACCCTCATTGGCAAGCGCTTCGGCACCATTCCGGGTTATTCGATGAACCAGTACCCGGTGCTTGCGGAAGAGGCCGTTGTTCCTGCGGGCGTTCTCGCGGCCGTTCCAGACTCCTTTTCCGCGGTCGCGGGCGCCGCTGTCTGGATGCAGTACTGCACCGCCTATGGCGCGCTCGTGCCCTTCGGCAAAGTTGCCGCCGGCGACTTCGTCATCATTACCGCTGCCAGCTCGTCGGTTGGGCTGGCGGCCATCCAGATCGTCAAGGCACAGGGAGGTATCTCCATCGCAACCAGCCGCACCTCCGCCAAGAAAGATCAACTGACAGCTCTTGGGGCCGACCACGTCATCGCCACGGAAGAAGAGGACCTGGTGGCCCGGGTGCAGTCGATCACTGGCGGTAAGGGTGCGCGCATCATCTTCGATCCGGTGGGCGGCGACTACATCAACACGCTCGCGCAGGCCACGGCCAACGGTGGCACCATCTTCCTGTATGGCGGGCTCTCTGGCAAGCCCACGCCTTTCCCACTGGCTGCCTTTGGCCGAACCATTGGCATGTTCGGCTACACCTTCGGCGAACTGCGTGGCACCCCGGAGTGGGAAACCATGAAGAAGTACATCTACGATCATCTGGCGGATGGGACCTTCAAGCCAGAGATCGCGAGGACCTTCCCCTTCGATCAAACCGCCGAAGCCTACAAATACCTGGAAAGCAACCAGCAGATAGGTAAAATCGTCATCACTCTGTGAACCTTGGCTCCCCATTTTGATGGCTTATTTTTGTGCGGCGCCAGTGAGCTTCGCCGACGCCTTCGCCGCCTTCCATTCTGCCGTACGGGTACGAATGTAATTGCTGTAGTCGGTGTTGGTCTTCAACGGCGGCATCGTGTGATGAGTGCCGCCCTTGGCGTCCGGAACCGGCAATCGCGAAACCAGCTCCGCATGAACCTGTTGCAAATGAGACGGCTTGTCCGCGTCCGGATTCTGGCTCGCGGCCACGGGAACCACCACGCCTGCAAGCGGATCGTCCGTGCGCGGCGTAGTCAGCGTCAACACCGCGCTGACATCAGGTGCGGCTGCGTCTCTTGCAGTCAGACTTGACAGGCTCCATCGATTTTCCAGCGTTTTGAGGATCGACGTATGGTCGAGCGGCATTGAGCCGGCAGGCACGCGAAACACTGTTCCGGCCGCGATCAGCGGCGAAACCAAAACTGTAGGCACACGCGGACCGAAACGCTCAAAATTGAACCCATCTTCTCCGGCCGAGTTATCTGGCGGCACAGCTCCCTGTGGCGGCGGAACGTGGTCGTAACAGCCTCCATGCTCATCGTAGGTAATGATCAGCAGCGTATGGTTCCAGTTCGGGCCGTTGCGCAGCGCATAGTACACGTCGTGAATCAACTGCTCGCCTAGGGCCACATCGTAGTTGGGATGCTGACTGTTTCCTGTCGCACTCCAGCTCGGTTCCAGAAAGACATACGAAGCAAGGGTTCCAGCAGCCGCAGCGGATTGAAAATCTGTGAACAGGCCGAAGTGACTCTCGTCCGCATTGGTGATATCAGTAAAATCCTGGCGAGTCAGCGGAGGGTCGTCATAACCGTAAATTGTCCAGCCTATATTGTGAGCGGACAACAGACTGTAAATACTGGGGCAGGTGTAAGTCGTCGTATCATCATCCATGTGACCTTGAGAAGTACCGGCGTTGACAAAAGCGCGGTTAGGTAATGTCTCCGTCGGCGCCGAGCCGAACCAGTAATCGCACACCGCAAAGCCTTGCGCCAGTGCTGAAAGCACCGGCAGCATTTGTGGCGTGAACATGCCCATGATGCTGTTCGCTGTGGTCCCGGTCAGGATCGACCACTTCTCCTGGGCTTCCCAGACGAGCGTATAGCTGAAATCTTTGACGAAGCCCTGGTTGGTCGCAACTGGCGGTGTAGGAGCGGTGTTCGAACCGAAGAGTTGTGAGTTAGTCGCGGTATAGCCCTCGCCAGGGTCGGCGCCTGGCATGAAATACGAATTCGCGTTGCTGGCCTGAATCTTGTAAACGGGAACTGCCATCCCATTTTCACCTGGATTGGACTCTGTACCCGTAAGTCCCTCGAAGGCCTGGCCAGTAGGAGAAATATTCTTGCTGGCCTCGTAGAGAAAGCCAAGCATGTGATCAAAGGAGCGATTCTCCAGCATCAGAACTACGATATTCGTAATCGAGGACAGCGGGCTGTTGGCCATATGCGCACCTCATTGTGATCTCGTTTGAGTCGTGTAAGTTTTTGATTCTAAAGATAGATGGCGGAGAGCGAGGGATTCGAACCCCCGATACCCTTTCAGGTACGTCGGTTTTCAAGACCGATGCCATCAACCACTCGGCCAGCTCTCCACTCTATTCAAAATACCACCAAAGTTGAAAGCCTGGCTTATTTGAGGCGGATTATGGCGTCGTACGATGTTGATTTGATTTTCGCGGCTGTGAAGCGGGAGCTCGACAGGCAACAAAGATATCGGTAGATGCGTTCTCTTCCGCTGGCATGTAAGCTGGCCGGATTTGGTAGCATTGCGATTGCAGCTGCCGACACGATTGCGGAGAGTCTGAATACATCGTCGCAGACTGGTCGGACTGCGAATCTCAGGGAGTCGGTTCAATGACTGCGAAACGTGATCAATCGTCAACGGCACTTGGCGCGACCGCGCGCAAGCTTGTGGCTCCGTTCCGCAAAGAGCTTGTGCAAGTACTGCACGACTTGGTGAGCGTGAATACGGTGGCCGTGCCTCCGCACGGAGATGAGACAGCGGGGCAGCGTGTTTTGGTGGAATTCCTAAAGCGTCACGGCGTCCGGGCGGAGCTGTATAAGACAGAGTTTCTCCACCAGACACGAAACCCATGGAAGCGGAAGGACCGTGACTATACCGGCCGCATGAACCTGATCGCATCTCTTTCAGGCCGTGGCCACGGCAAGAGTATTCTCCTCAATGGGCACATGGATACGGTGCCTCCAGGGCGTTCTCCTTGGAAGGCATCGCCGTGGTCGGGCAAACTGAGCGGCGGACGAATCTACGGGCGGGGCAGCTTTGACATGAAGGGAGGGCTTGTTGCGCAGGCAGCTGTTCTGTGCGCCCTTCGCCGCGCCGGCATTCGACTCAATGGCGACCTATTGTTCGAGTCGGTGATCGACGAGGAATGGGGCGGAGGCGGAGGATCGCTGGCAGCGCGCCTGCGGGGATATACAGCGGATGCCTGCGTGGTTGCTGAGGGAACACAATTGGAGATTTACCGGGCCACGCGAGGTGGTTTGTTTGCTGATCTTACAGTCGATGCAGGCGATCCGAAAAAGTACTTCTCGCAAAGTGAGGTACTCAGTCCGAGTATTGCGCTGGGAAGATTGCTCGGATGGGTGGACTCGTGGGCGCAGCGTCGGAAGAAAGTAAGAAATACGGGCGCCTACGCGGCGTTTGAAGATCCCGCGCCTGTGCAGGTGCTCGCGGTGGAAGCAAACAATTTTGATCCGAATGTGCCGTGGAGCGTGCCCATGAATGCCGCGCTCCGTATCTATTTCCAATTTCTCCCGCACGAGGATGTGAAGGTCGAGGAGAAAAAGATCAGGCTTTCACTGAAAAAATTTTGCGCGGGCGATCCATTCTTCCACCTGCATCCGGTTAAATGGAAAAACCTGATCGATCCACCGCTCTACGGGCATGAGGTGGCCAAGAAGCACCCGTGGACTCAATGCCTGGTTCGCAGCGCGGCTCTTACGTTAGGCAGGGAACCGGTGGTAACCGCCGCGCCCTATCCATGCGATGCATCGCTGCTAAGCCGCGAATTCGGAATTCCCACGCTGGTTTTTGGTCCATGCGGCGCAGGTGCGCACAATAATGATGAGTATGTGGAGATCAAGTCGGTATTGCAGACGACGGAAGTTTTATTAGCCGCGGCACTGGAATGGTGCTCATGAAACTGGATTCAATGTAGAAGCATATTCTTCAAGCATGGCTAAGTTGGCGCCGAAGTGGATGGTGTCGGGCGAAGTAACGCTGAAGCTAGCCAGCAGCATTCCAATATCCATCGCGGATGAGAATATTCCGTCAATCGTCGCACCCTTTACGGATGGTTTGGCATTGAGGGGCAGCCCGGAAGCAAGGCCGGATAAAACGCCCGCGAGAAGCGCATCGCCCGCGCCTGCCGTGGAGATTACTTGTGTTGCGGGCGCTGGCCCGCTGCTCCATGAACCGTGTTCGAAAGCATGTGCGCCCTCGGCTCCAGCGCTGATTACGATGCGAATTCCTGGCTGCATCTTTCGAAGAATTGAAGCGCAGTCCAATAGAAATTGCTGCTGATTCTGTGCGGAATATTCATAACCGACCAGTCCAGCTGCTTCCTCGCGATTCAACGCCAGCAGGTCCACCATTGAAAGCAACCCAAGTTCATTTGCCGCCTGAATCTCAGAGAGTGCAAACGAGGCGGCACGAAAGTTGCCGCACCGGGTAGCCAGCTTGAGAAACTCATGCCGTATCTCAAGCGGAACCTCAGGCAGGCATAGTGCAACGCAACGCCGTGCGGCCGCGGCCATTACTTTTTCGCCCCGATGAATATCATCCATGTCCAGGGCCGATGCTGCAGAATTGTTGGCGGTAATATTGCCGCCAGCTCCGTCCGGATAAAGAAAGCTCACGCTGAACAAAGTTGGACGATCCGCAGTTGCGCGCACCCACTCTGTTCCTATGCCCGCGTTCTCCATCTCCTGCTTAAGTTGGCGGCCAACAGCATCTTCTCCGATGACCCCAATGGCCAGTACTTCGCATGCATCCGCAGTCTTCCCGGAACCCATCAATGTTGCAATGTAATGCTCGACGATGTGCAGCTTGCAGAAGTCGCGCGCAGGCAATAACTGTCCCAGCCTGCTCTCATCCCGGCCAATCGTGTGATCGCCATCTAACTTGAATAGAACGCCTGATCCAATGCCGCCAATGCCGACTACGTGACTAAATCCCGATGCAGTATCGAATTTAAGCGCAATCCGCGTCATCTCAAAGAAGCTCCCAATCAGGATTTTCACTTATCGGATGGCGCGCCGTTTCCAGTGTCGCAGTAATCATGGCGTCGGGATGTGTCTGAAGTAATGTCATCGGGTACTCGGGAACAGGATCGCTGAACAAGGCTACCCGAAGCGCAGTTTGCTTCCAGGCGCCCGTATCGCTATATAAGCGAATTTTGCGGGCCGAAAAACATTCACGCAGTCCGAGGGTGACAGACATTGGCGGAACAAACTGGTAGGCGGCGCCAAAACTCCGGTGCGCTAGCGCAATCAGTGTATCTAGGTTGTTTTCCTGAATACGAACCGTGCTGTTGCGAAGATCGTCGAGTGTTAGATGATGAAAGGGAGTCCTGCGGGCCTGGTTATAGGCCACATGACCATCCTGGCCCCATCCTCCCAAGGTGATATCTATCGCTGCCCGGGCAATCTCATTTCGTACAGAATCCACGGTTGCAGGGGTCAGCCAATAGCGTTGACCTTCGGGAACGGACAGTTCCGCATGAATGGGACTATAGAAATAATGTTCCATAAAAGTACGGAAGTTATATGGATGGTTGTGAGGCAAGAGCTGCCCTTGCCAATCAAGGCACTCATCCATGTGAAAGACAAATAAATTCTTCAAGGAAATATTTCGCGAGTTAACCAAGCTGGCAAATGGTTCGTACCAGCACTTAGGCCCGCATGGAATGATCGCTCGCGTTATCAACTTGCGTTGATTATTGCTCACGATGATTGTTGCCAGTTCTTCAGCCATGAGGGAACCGAGAGCCGCGGCATCGGCAACCTGCCGGTATGGAACGCGCAGATCGGTGCGAAGGGGTAACTCTTCGGCAGGGATCGAGCACCACTTATACAGCTGTGGCAAGTTGACGAAATCTGAGTATGTACCAGCTATTGTCTGTTTCATGCTGAAAATGTAAGCCGTTCCAGGATTTCGGTTCGCACTTGGACGATGTAAGGAGCCTGTTGTTCAAACAGCCGAGAGTGCTCCGGGTCGTTATCGAAATTTGTCAGGGCCTCCTGGACCGCGGTCAAGCTTGGAAACTCGCATTCCCAGATCAGCGTGTTCGTTGGTTCACCGCCGGCCAGTGGCTGTGATCGGCGTCCCTTAGGAAGCGTTTGCGAATTGCGTTC
The DNA here is from genome assembly GCA_049515455.1 of Occallatibacter sp. GTDB lineage: Bacteria > Acidobacteriota > Terriglobia > Terriglobales > Acidobacteriaceae > Telmatobacter. The sequence goes on along the minus strand of JBEKUB010000009.1, from coordinate 28,068 downwards.
GAGATCCTCAAACTTGGATTCGAGCGCGAGAAACTCATTCCTATGAGCAGGTTCGTACGATTGGATGAAACGAAGTACAAATGTCATGAGTTACCCTTTGATGAAACTTGAGCCGGAGGAACATTTAACTCGACGTACTTTGGATATACCTTCAGAGAAAAGTTGTCAATCTGGAAGGCGATCGCAGACTAATTACTTCAGCTACGTCGATTACGGAATTGGTTGATGAGCGATCAGAGTGGAGGAGCTTGCTCTGCTCCTCCCGCTGATGAGTCAATCAAGGTGCTATTTTTTGCCTTGCAGTTCATCGGCCAATGCGCCAGCTCCGTAAATCTTGCGCAGGCCTTCGATCATGCCGGCTGAGTGGACGGCAACCGCCCGGTTTTTTGTGCCGTCGTAGACATAATCGCCGGCCATCGACTCGATGTTGCCATCGAAAATAAGACCGACGAGTTCGCCGTCGCGGTTGACGACGGGCGAACCGGAGTTGCCGCCAATGATGTCGCCTGTGCAGACGAAGTCAAAGGGTGTCGTCAGTTCGAGCTTATCGCGGGCTGACGCCTCTCTGTGCGTCAGGTTGAAGGGCGGCTTGTTACTGAAACTTGCCGCGCGGTCATAGAGGCCGTAGAAGGTAGTAAACGGCGGTGCGATTGTGCCGTTATAGGGGTAACCATCCACCGTGCCGTAGCTCAGCCGCAGCGTAAATGTTGCGTCGGGATAGGCATTCTTGCCATAAATCTGAAAGCGGGCCTTACCGAGCTGTTCGCTGGCCCGGGTGAGCGCGCTATTGATGGTGTCGCGCAAGCGAATATAGGTCTCGCGGACGATGGGGTCCACGCGCCGTGCAGCCTCGATCATGGGATCAGTGGATGCGGCCACGGCAGCTTCGCCACCGTCGAGCAGCGACTTGCGGAAGGCTGGGTCGGCCAGCTTTGTTCCGTCCACCAGCGAGTTTACGGTTGCGTCGACGTCGCCGCCCTGCAGGATGGCCTGCACGTAAGCGTCGTCTTTACCCAGTTTTTCCTGCCCTAGCTTGAGGGCGTTGGTCATGAACAGTTTTTCAGTGGAGGAATAGATGGGGGCTGGCGAGAGCAATTGGAACTTGAGCGTGTCGAGCCCGGCTTCGTGGTACTGGGGCAGCCGCTCGCCATCTGGCTTTTTGACTTCAGCCACTAACTGCACAATCTGAAGCGCGATGGTGAAGAGTTGGCTGTCTGTGCGGCGGAATACCTGGTTCTTGATTTCCGGCCTGGCCTTTTCTTCTACGCTGGCAATCGTTGACCAGGCGTTGCCGTAAGTTTTCTTCCACTCGCGATTGGCGTCCACCTTGTGCCGGAACTCTTCTTCGTCGGCCTGTTTTTTGGCCATGATGGCTGGATCAGCCAGGGCTTCAGCACGGCCCAGGTAGACCTTCAGGCTGTTTTGCAGGTTGAAGATGTTGCTGCCCACCAGCCGCGCCTGCTCCGGTCCCTGCGCGGCAAAGGCCTGGGCAGCCGCGATGCGCCGTTGCAGATACTCGGTCATCGCCGGAATCCTCAAGTCGCGCTGCACCAGCAACTGGGCCACAGTGTCGTCGCGCTCAGTAGAGCCGGGATGGCCGGAGATGAAGATCAGCTCGCCGGGAGCCGCGCCCGCGGCGCTCCACTTCAGATAGTTATCGGTGTGCAGCGGTTTGCCATTGTCGTAGACGCGGAACAGGGCCATATCCAGGTCGTAGCGCGGATAAGTGAAGTTATCCGGATCGCCGCCATAAAATGCCGCCTGCTGTTCCGGCGCAAAAACCAGGCGCACGTCGGTGTAAGCCTTGTACTGGTAGAGCCAGTATTCGCCTCCCTGGTAGAACGAGATAACGTCAGAGCGAAGGCCGGTTTTGTCCTTGCTTTCCTTTTCGATCGCGGCGATCTCGGCTTCGCGCGCCTTGAGCGCCTTGGCGTCATCGGCAATCCCCCTGGCCGCGCCCTGCACGCGTGCCGTTACATTCTCCATTGCGACCAGGACGTTGACCTCGAGGTCGGCGGACTTCATTTCCTGGTCCGGCGTGGAGGCATAGAAACCGTCGCGCAGATAATCGTGCTCGGCGGTCGAATTCTTTTGCAACTGGCCGCGGGCCACGTGATGGTTGGTGAGCAGCAGGCCATTGGGGCTGACAAAGGATCCCGACCCGCCGTCGTTGAGGCGAACGCTTGAAAGCCGGAGATGGTCGAGCCATGCTTGTGTGGGAGTAAAACCGTATTTGGCCTGAAGCTGTTTTGCGGGCGGGTTATCGAAGGTCCACATGCCTTCTTCGGCTTGGATGGCGGTCGCGGCGGCCAGCAGAAGCGCAGCCGGAAGCAATAGAGCGAAACAAAACTTGCGAGCGAACATCGGAGTCCTCGTGGGTGTGTAGCTAATAAATCATCGAACCGGCGGCAACCGGCTGCAAAATCATCAGACTTAACTACGGGTATCCGAGCCGATTTGCCGACTTACCATCATACCGCCGAAGACCGCTCAAACAGAACGTGGCGGCATTTCTTGAGAAATGCCGCCTCGCTGGTTGCCGCCGTCGGTGTGGAACTCGATCCAACTCGTCCAAGCGCGCCAATCAAGCTTAGTTGCAGGTGATCCCTGACCCTGATGTGGGGGTGCCAGTGGGGGCCAAATAGCCACCGTTGGTGCCGCTCAGGGTATAGATTGTGCCGCTCGTCCCATTGACAGTACCGGAGTAGAAGACACAATGTCCGCCGCCATCGATATTGCTGACGGCAGTACCACTGATTGAGGGATCAGTCAGATTGGCCAGATTCGAGGTTGCGGTTACTGTCCAACTGCTCGCCGAGTCCAGTGCGAGGCTCACTGTTCCTGCACTGCCTGCGTTGTTGATTGCGCCGGTCAGTTTGGATCCGGTTTTTGAAGTATCTTCATTCAGCGTCAATGCAGCCGTGCTGACGGCATCCACAATCACATCGCCGGTCAAGGTTTCTCCCTTGGCGGTGAAGGTGACGTTTGAGGGCACTGTGCTGTTGTTGAATGCCTCGGCCTCCAGCAACGTCCCATTACCGCCGGGGGTAATTGGTGTGTCATTGGTCACCGGCACATCGATGAGCGTGATCGCGGCCGTGGTGCCTGCGACGGCGAACAATGTCGCCGGGGAACTGGTCCCGTTTGCAAGATCACCGGTCGCACAACTCGCTGTCGCCGTCTGGGTTGCGTCGCAGGTGTAGGTAAGCGAACCACCGGTCATGGTGAAGCTGGGGGGACCCGCAGATGAGGGTCCTGTGCTTAAGTAGAAAAGGATGCCGCGATAGTTCCCCATGGTACTGCTCAATGTTGCGCCGGTCAGGTTCACCACGTTGAGGCCATCTACCACCACTGCCTCGGCATTATTGGCGGTATATGTTCCATCTGTGATGTTGATCGTGCCGGCCCCGAGCCCCGAGAATATCGCCGGGCTGTTGGGCCCATAGGTCGTTGCGCTCACCTGGGTCAGGCTCAACGATCCACCGTCCGCCGCACCAACACCGGACGCATATGCGGTCGTCAAGTCGGTCGACGAGCCGGTGGTAATGGTAGTCCCGTTGAGGGAGATGTTCGCGCCCTCGCCGGAGGCAAAGGCGCCGTTGCCGTAATTGCCGGTGGTCGCAACGCTGCCGTTGGTAATGGTGATGGCGGGGGTGTTCGTGTTTCCGCTCGTTCCGTAGGCCAGTACAGCGGCATTGGTTCCGCTGTAGCTGCTATCGGTGCTGTTGCTTCCCACGCTGCTGGAAACGATGGTGGGACTGATTACGGTGACCGAAGTGCCGGAACCCTCCGCGCAGAGCGCGCTCTCGTTGCCGGCCGATACTGTTATAAAGGGGCTGTTGAGAGTGGAGTCGCCGCTTGTGGTGTAGGCAATCGCCGCAGTTGCATCGACTCCGTTGGGGCTGCTGTCTTGAAAACCGCAATTCGTAGGGCTAGGTGAGGAACCGACTGTAAGGGGCAGCGTATTCGAGGTGCTGGAAGGATAAGTACTATCCCCACCGTAAACAGCCGTGAGGGAATAGTTTCCGGCGAGCGAAAACGAAGTGATTATGCTTGTCGTACCCGAACTCAACGTCCCAGTCCCAATTATGGTGCCAGTCGTGGGCGTGCCGTTAAAGAACGTCACCGTTTCGCCAGATGTCCCTGTCGGCGAGGGCGTGACCGAGGCTGTCAGCGTCACCAAATCGTTGGCGTCCGGCGCAGTCGGATTTGCTGCAAGCACGACCGTGGCAGTTGAGGTCACAACGAGCGAGACGGCGTTTGAGGTGGTGCTGGCGGCGTAGGTCGAGTCCCCGCTGTAGTCAGCGGTGAGTGAAAACGTCCCGGCAGTGCTGAAGGTCGGCGCAGGCGAAAGAGTCGCTGTGCCCGAACTCAACGTCGCGGTCCCCAGGGAAGTTGCACCGTTGTAGAAGGTGACCGTCCCGGTCGGAGTTCCGCTGCCTGACGAGGCCGCGACCGTGGCCGTCAGTGTAACGCTGGATCCTGCCGCCACCGTAGTAACACTCGAGCCGCCTTGCGTTGCCGTGAGCGTGGTGGTGGAGGCTGTGGTGCCGGTCTTTCCGTTCGGCGCTTCCCAGAAGTCTCCGCAACCGGCAAGAAATAGCGTTGCCGCGAGCGTCAGCAGCATGAGGATGGTTCCGGCGCTCATGGATTTGTCTTTCATCGAATCTCCTTCATCGCAGTGCCGGAAAATGAATTTGAGGATTGATTGCCAAACGCAGGGGGGGACGCACTGACGTCCATCGCGTCTCCGGTAAAGACGAAACAGACGAATACGCCGCTCGATTATTAGCGTTGATCACAGTTTCCTATCATTTTATCGTATGGCGCGATTCATCGTCCGCCGTGACCAATTTCGGCCCTGAAGGGCCTGACCACTCTCAAACGAATCGACTATTTTGCATCTTCGTCTACATGCTTGGAAGCACCAGCACTTCCACGCCGCTGGCGGCATCCTTCTGGCGAAATACCTGTTCCGTGGCCTTCTGGAACTGTTCCGGTTTGGCATTGGGAATGTCCGTGAAGGTTTGTGGATTGCGATCCGTCAGCGGGAACCAGGAGCTCTGCACCTGGACCATGATGCGATGGCCGCGACGAAATGTGTGGTAGAGATCTGGCATGGTGAAATTGACCTCGGCCTCTTTGCCGGGCGTCAGCGGCTCGGGCTTCTCCCAACTTGAGCGGAACTTGGCGCGGAAAGGTTCCCCGCGCAGCAGCTCCTGGTAGCCGCCCATGTGAAGCGGCGGATCGTCCATGACGCGCTTGCTGGGGCGTCCGGGGATTTCCTGGCCTTTGTAGTCGTCCGGGTAAACATCGATCAGCTTGACGTCGAAATCGGAATCCGTGCCAGAGCTGGCGATCTTGAGCCTGGGCGAAATCGGTCCGGCAATGGTTACATCTTCGTCGAGCGGTTCAGTCTGGTAGACCAGCACGTCGGGCCGGTAGCTGGCGAAGCGCTGGTCGTCCACCATGTAACGCTGGGGCACGGTATCGGTGGTATAGCCCACGAACGGCACTGGATGATTGGGATCGCTCACGTATTCGTCCACGCCCTTGATTTCCTCAGGCGGATCGAAGCTGAGCTTGCCGCCGGCGCGGAAGTAGAGAGTTTTGGGCGCTGCGGCTTTTGGAGGCCACGCATCCAGACTGTGCCAGACGTTGGTTCCGGTTTCAAAGACTACGGCTTTTGGCTGAGCCGCACCACGGCCTTTAAGGTAGTGCTCGAAGAAAGGGAACTGGATGTGGGCGCGGAAGTACTCACTCGCATTGGAGTCGAATTGAATATCGCCCAGGTGGTTGCCCTCGCCGCGCGCCCATCCGCCGTGAACCCAGGGGCCCTCAACGAGGGTGGTGGGCGTATCCGGATTGAATTTGTTAATGGCATTGAAGGTGCGGAACGGGCCGGAAAGGTCCTCTGCGTCATACCAGCCGCCCACAACCAGCACCGCGCATTTCACGTTCTTCATGTGGCGCGAAAGGTCGCGCGCTTGCCAGAAGCTGTCATAGCTCCAGTGTTTGGCCTGGTCGCTGAAGAGCCAGTTGGAGCCCTTCAGGTAAAGCTTGTCAAGGTTCATGATGTCGCCGGCCTGTAGATAAAACCTGTAGCTGTCTGGCGTGCCGAAGTCGAAATCGACTGTGGGCTTGGGACCCTGCGGCTCTTCCTGCGGGTAGAAGAAGGTGTAGAAGCCGAAGGTGGCTGAGAGCATGAAGGCGCCGCCATGGTAGGCGTCGTCGCCCAGGAAGAGGTCGGTCATGGGCGCCTGCGGGCTGGCTGCAACCAGGGCTGGATGGGAGTCGATGATCGAGGCCGAGGTATAGAACCCCGGGTAGGAGATCCCCCAGATGCCCACTTTTCCGTTGTTATTGGCCACGTGCTTGAGCAGGAACTCGATGGTGTCGTAGGTGTCGGAGGCGTCGTCGACGTCCTGGGGAGATTTCTTTTCATCAATGTGGGGGCGCATCTCCGCAAAATTCCCCTCGCTCATCCAGCGTCCGCGCACATCCTGATAAACGAAGATATATCCGCCTTTTTCAAATTCGTCTGAGGGACCCAGGTGCTGGGGATAATTGTTCTCGCCATAGGGACCGACGTTGTAAGGGGTGCGGTCCATCAGAAAAGGGTAAGGGCCGCCGACCGTATCTTTGGGCACATAAACGGCTGTAAAGAGGCGCTTTCCGTCGCGCATGGGGATGCGGAACTCATATTTGGTGTAGTGGGCGCGCACGTAGTCCTGAGTGGGCGGGTTAGGCGCCGGCTGCTGCGCTCGGGCTGCCGGAAGGGCAAGTGCGAAAACGGCCAGAATGGGGAGGAAAAGGAGGCGAAGTCTGGGCATCGGGTGGCGTATCTCCTGAACTCCAGAGTACCTTACGGACGCGCCGCATTGGCCAGAGCGCAGAGAACGGAAACCGAATCCCGGTTCTGCGCGGCCTGTGGTTTGGCCTCACTTTTTCACAACTGCATCCCAGAATCGGCAATTTTCTTTATACCGTTCTTATACGGTGCGGGTCCTGGCCGAGTTAACCTATATTCACAAGTCCTGTATCAGCCACCAGCGTCATCAAACGCCGGGGCTGCACCTTTCCGCCAAAAGAAGGAGAAATATGTCCACTGAGTTGCGCAATTTCCTCGCTCTCTCCTATGAGGAGTTGGAAGAGCTCAACCTGGCTGCCAAGGCCGATCGCACCAACCGCGTGGCGCTTAGCGAGATTCGCGAAAAGCGGCTCAAGTATCTAACCGACGAGAAACGGATCAAGGCCGTGACCGTGCTGTTCTCTGATCTGGAGGGCCGGCTTCACCTGCTCGATTACGATAAGAAATTCCTGCTGGGCGCCTATGAAAACCTCACCTTCGACGGCTCATCGATCCGCGGCTTTACCGCGCAAAAAGAGAGCGACCTCCGCCTGGGCATCGACTGGAGTTCCTTCTACTGGGTGCCCTCCGACGTCTTTGGCACCGGCAAGGTGCTTGTCTTCGGTAACGTCATTGACAAGGACGGAACCGCCTACTCCGGCGACCTGCGCGGAGTTCTCAAGGGCTATGCCGACCAGCTGTACAAGGAGCATGGATACACTCTGAACGCGGCCACCGAGATCGAGGGCTTCCTCTTCGCGGGCAAAGGCGCCGAGCAAATTTATCATCAGACCGGCAAGTTCGAGTTCATCTCCGACGGCGGCTACTACCACTCTCTGCCACTCGATCCGCTGCGGCAGTTCATTGATACCTCAGCCGAGGTGCAGAGGGCGATGGGCTTCCAGAATGAGAAAGACCACCCCGAGGTTGCTCCCAGCCAGTACGAGATCAACTACGGTTACGCTGAAGTGGTGGGCGCGGCTGACCAGATTCAGCTCTACAAGCTGCTCACCCGCCAGATCGCCAACAACATGGGCTATACGGCCAGCTATCTGCCCAAGCCTGTAGTGGGCGTCAACGGCAGCGGCATGCACACCAACGTCTCCGTCTCCAAGGGCAAGACCAATTTGTTCTGGGACGAAAAAGGCGAGGAGCAGCTTTCGAAGTTCGGCTGGAAGTTTCTCGATCGCATCCTGACTCGTGCGCTGGACCTTTGCCTGGTATTCAACTCCAGCGTAAATGCCTATCGCCGGCTTGACCCGCACTTCGAGGCGCCCAACCAGATTCGCGCTTCGGCTGTGGACCGCGGCGCCATGATCCGCGTACCCATCGGCAACCACCGCTCCATGAGGACCGAAGTGCGCGCCGTTGCTCCGGACGCCAACCCGTACCTGGCCCTCTACGGCATCTTCAAGACCGGCATCGACGGCGATATTTCCAAGGCGCAAAACCTCCGCTCCGGCGGCGGCTACTTGCCTGACAACATCCAGAAGGCCATTGCCGACTTCCAGTCTTCTGACTGGATCGCCAAGATTCTGGGCGCCGATGTGCAGGGCCGTTATGCCGAATTGAAGCAGGCCGCCGCTAACCGCTGCCCGCGCGAACTCGGCACCATCGTCAAGGGCTCCGAAGTGCAGTTCCACCACGCGGTCTATAACCAGTCGCTCTGGAATTTGTTCTAGAGCGAACTCCAGTAGGACCGTCCTAACACCGGATCTGGACAAGAAAAAAGGGTGGTTGGCCTTGATTGGTCCGCCGCCCTTTTTGTATCTGTCTGGCCTTGCTTTATCACTTCCTGATTGTTCTTTTATATCCGCAGTGATATTAGCTAACAGATAAGGCAAGGAAGGCTTGCTCCTAATGAACGCTGGTCAATCAGTGGAATTGGATACGCTTTACGGAGATTATTCGCTTGACGGGGCATTCGACGAAATGCGCGAGGCCAACGGGGATCTGCGCGCGCATTACCGCGCATTGGCCGAGACCCTGGCGCGGCTGCCTGAAGAGGAGTTGCAGCGGCGCAAACAGTCCGCCGATCTGTCGTTTCTTACCCAGGGTATTACCTTCACCGTCTACGGCCGCGACGAGGGTACTGAGCGCATCTTTCCCTACGACCTGCTGCCGCGTCTGATCACGGCTCAGGAATGGGACCGGATTGAACGCGGCCTGACGCAGCGCATCACCGCACTGAATCTGTTTCTGCGCGACGTCTATTCCGAGGCCAGGATACTGAATGATCGCGTGGTGCCGTGTGAGCTGGTGTACAGTTGCAAGCACTACAGGCGGCAGATGCGCGGCTTGCAGGTGCCCCGCAACGTCTACATCGCTGTAGTAGGTTCCGATCTGCTCCGGTTGAACAATGGCGAGTTCGTCGTGCTTGAGGACAATCTGCGCGTCCCTTCAGGCGTCAGTTACATGCTCACCAACCGGCGCGTAATGAAGCGCACCTTTCCGCAGCTCTTTCACAGTTACGGCGTGCGCCCCATCGAGCACTATCCGCAACTGCTGCTGGCCACGCTGCGTTCTCTGGCGCCGGAAGGAAGGCCGGAGCCGAACATTGTGCTGCTTACGCCGGGAGTCTTCAACTCGGCATACTTCGAGCACACCTACCTGGCGCGGCAGATGGGCATCGATCTGGTGGAAGGCCGCGATCTGGTGGCCCACGACAACATCGTTTACACGCGCACCACCGGCGGGCTGAAGCGCGTGGACGTGATTTATCGCCGTGTGGACGACGACTTCAGCGATCCACTCGCATTCCGTGCCGACTCGTCACTGGGCTGCGGAGGACTCTTCAACGCCTACCGCGCCGGCAACGTGACGGTGACCAACGCATTCGGCACGGGTTTGGCCGACGACAAGGCTGTATACGCCTATGTGCCGCGCATCATCCGTTACTACCTGAGCGAAGATCCCATCCTGCCCAACGTTGAAACCTACCTGATGACCGAGGAAAAGGAACGCCGGCACGTGCTGGCCAACCTGGACAAGCTGGTAGTGAAGGCGGTGGGCGAGAGCGGCGGCTACGGCATGCTGATCGGTCCGCATTCGACCTCCAGCCAGCGGGAGGAGTTTGCCCGCCAGATTGAAGCTAACCCGCGCAACTACATTGCCCAGCCGACGCTGGATTTTTCCCGTGCGCCGTGCCTAATCGGCAATCGCCTGGAACCGCGCCACGTTGACCTCAGGCCCTATGTTCTCTTCGGCGACAAGGTGAACATCGTGCCGGGCGGGCTGACGCGTGTGGCGCTCGAAAAAGGCTCGCTGGTGGTCAACTCCTCGCAGGGGGGCGGCAGCAAGGACACATGGGTTCTGGAAGAGTAATGCAATACCGATCTGGGGAGAGCGCGACAATGCTATCGCGAGTTGCCGACAGTCTCTATTGGATGAGCCGCTACCTGGAGCGCGCCGAGAATACGGTGCGCCAGTTGGACGTGACCATGGGACTGATGCTCGATGCCGGCAGCGCCAGCGCGGAGATTCGCTGGCAGCGATTGGTGGCTTCGCTGGGAAACCCGGCGGGCCTGGAGTGGAACGGCGATCTGGAATCAATGGCTCGAACTCTTGTCTTCGACAGCACGAATCATGCCGCGGTTACCTATTGCGTAAACGGAGCGCGAGAGAATGCCCGCCAGGTGCGCGAAGAAATTTCCACCGAACAGTGGCAGCGTCTCAACCGGCTCTTCCACCTGATGCACTCGCCGCATACGCAGTCCCAGTTCAGCTCCAGCATCAACGATGCACTGGCCACGGTCGAAGATGGCATTCACCTCTTCAATGGAGTCAGCGAGACGACCATGATCCATGGCCAGGGCTGGCAGTTTATCCGCCTGGCTTGCTACCTTGAGCGCGCCTACGCCACCGCTACTCTGCTTGAGGTCTATCAGCCGGAACTCTTTCCCGCGCATGAGCGCGAGCACTCCGATTATCAGTACCTTGAATTGGTGGGCTTGCTGCGCTGTTGCACCTCCTTCGAGGCGTATTGTCAGGTCTACACCGCCGACATTACTCCCGACCGGATTTTGGAATTCCTTCTTCTCAACCGCGATTTTCCTCATGCCATTCGCTACTGCGTTGACAGCATCCTCGACGCCATTGAATCCATTCAGCGCACCGGCGGCCGCCGTCTTCCCGACGAGCTGAGCGCGGTCATCGGCAAGCTGCATGCCATGCTCGGCTTCAGCTCAATCGGGGAGATTCTGGCCGGTGATGCGGCGGCCTTTCTGCACACCATCCGCGAGCAGTGTTTGAGCATTCACGAACTCATCTACCGGCATTATGTGCACTATTCCATTCAGTCCGCGCTGGCCGTCTGATGGAAGCACTCAATGGAAGCGCTGAATGAATCGATGTTTTGAAAGGGCACGACTTCAGTCGTGCCGCTAGCGCAACAGAAGAGAACGGGGGCTTTAGCCCCTGAGGGAATCCGGGCGACCATGAACTTTTACTCCATTCGTCATCTCACGCGCTTCCGCTACTCGCAGCCTATCAGCGAGAGCATCATGGAAACGCGCATGCACCCGCGCTCTGACTCAAACCAGCACTGCCTGACGTTTTCTCTCTCGGTGAGTCCGCGTTGCCGCGTCTTCCTCTACCGCGACCATCTGGGGAACAACGTGCAACACTTCGATATTCCGGGCGAGCACACCCAGTTGGTCATCGTCGCCGAATCGGTTGTGGAACAACAGGTATTGCCCGACGTGCCCGGCTTTCTTGCCCCCGATGCCTGGAGCGCTCTCGACGACCTGGTGGAATCCGGCGACTATTGGGAGATGCTGCTGCCCAGCACCTTTGCCGTCGAAACTCCTGCGCTCACCCTGCTGGCCAAGCAGATGGGCGTCTCGCGCCGCGACGATCCGTTGATCCTGGTGAGGGAATTGAACCAGCGGCTCTTCGATTACTTCGAATATGTGCCCCGCTCCACGCGTGTCGACTCGCCCATTGACGAAGCCATCGTCAGCGGTAAAGGCGTCTGCCAGGACTTTGCCCACACCATGATCGCCCTGTTGCGCCACGTGCGGATTCCGGCCCGTTATGTTTCCGGTTATCTCTACCGCAGCCGCGAAGACCACGACCGCTCGACCCCCGACGCCAGCCACGCTTGGGTCGATGTGCTGCTGCCGCAACTGGGCTGGGTGGGCTTCGACCCCACCAATAATCTGGTAACCCACCACCGGCACATCCGCGCCGCAGTGGGCAGGGACTATGCCGATGTGCCTCCCACGCACGGCATCTTCCGCGGCAAGGCCGGCAGCGATCTCTACGTGGCCGTGCAGGTGGACGCCAGCGAGAAGCCCCCGGCGCTTGATCGCAAGATGCCGATTCCCGATGACTGGAGCGTGCTGGTGGAGCGCGCCCAGCAGCCTCCGGAACCGAGCGTCCCGTTCATCGATTTGCAGCAAATGCAACAGCAGCAGCAATGATGAATTCGGCTAAATCTGCTAACTCAGCTGCACCTCAATCTTCACCACCGAAGCCGGCGGAAAAGTGAAGCTCAGTGAATTGGGCTGCAGACCGACCTCGGCGACACGAGTTTTCACCTGGTCCGGATGGCCGAAGGTGTTATGCGCGTGGATATCGCTTGCGGCCAGGATGGTGGCCGTGGCGCTTGCCGCTTTTGCGCCGCGCAGAATAATCTTCGTTTCGCGAGGCTGGCTTATGTCCGGGTTCACCGCAGTCAGCGTCAGCGTCTTCTCCTTCAGCGATGCCGATCCTTTGAGTCCCCAGAAGACGCCCGACTTTCCATTGTGCTCGTAATGGGCTTCTGGAGCTGAGAACTCGGTGCGCAGCGCCGTCCCTCCCTGGTGCGCCGCATACATTTCGAAGACATTGAAGACTGTCGTGGTGATGAACTTGTCTCCCTGAGCGGCAAAGAGCGCATTGATATTGTTGATCAACTGCGCACAGGCAGCCATGCTCACCTTGTCGGCGTGGCGATTGAAAGTATCGAGCGTTAAGCCGGTCGCTACTGCATCGCGTATCGTGCCCTGCTGTGAGAAAAGGCTGACGTCGGATATTCCGGTGGGGGACTGGTACCAGGGCCCGTACTCATCCACCACCAGCTTCACCTTGTGGTCCGCGTCAAACTCGCCCAGCACAGCCCAATGGTCCAGCAGGATGCCCTCCATGCGGTCAGCCGCTCCGCATAGCTCATACCAATCATAGGAATCGAAGTTGATATCGTCTCCATTAACTTTGGATTTGGTACCCGAATAATGATGGACGCTCAAGCCCCACACGCCGTGCATATCGTGACTCGGCTGGCCGTGGCAGAGCTTCGAGAAAAATCCACGCGTCCAGGCTCGATCGTCGTCGCTGGGTCCTGACGCAATAAAACGCAGCTTTACGCCATAGTCCGGAACCCAAGCGGTGAAGCGCTTGAACTCGATTGCATAGTCCTCGGGATCGAAGTTGCCGCCGCACCCCCAGGCTTCGTTGCCCACACCCCAATAACGGACGTTATACGGGTCCGGTGAGCCGGCGGCTTCTCGCGTCTCGGCCAGCGTGGTCGTCCCGCGCGGTGAGTTGCAATACTCCACCCAGTGGTCGAAGTCCAGCGGCGTAAGGCTGCGCACATTTGCGGCCAGGTAAGGCTCGGCGCCGCACAGCTTACAAAAGCGCACGAAGTCGTCAGTGCCGAATTCGTTTGGGTCGTAGATCTGCGGGCGGTTTTGATTCTGGATCGAGGCAGGGAACTGATCGACCCAGAAGTTGGTCCGTCGCGGCCTCTTGGCCCTAGGACCGATGCCGTCACGCCAGTCGTAGCTGTCGGCAAAGCAACCGCCCGGCCAGCGTATGACGGGAGCCTTGATCGCCCGCATCTTTTCAATCAGAGCCGTGCGCAGCCCGTTCTGGTTGGGAATCTTCGAGCCCTCGCCCACATAAATTCCGTCGTAGATAACGGAGCCAATGTGCTCGGTAAAGTGCCCGTAGATCTCCGGAGCAATCGTAGCGATCGGCTCATCCACCAGGATTTCAATGTGGCTGCCAGCCTGCTGCGCGAGAGTGGTCCGCTTGCCGAATACTACGGCTCCGGCGGCGGAGACTGCGGCAACCTTTAAGAAATTTCGCCGTTCCATGCAGTTGCTCCTTTGTATGAATGAAGTTTCAAGTGATCTAGATAGGATGGGTGCTCCGGGTCTTGATTTTGAGACCTGGGATACCACTAGCTTCAATTGGTCTTTCGTACCTCAGCCGCAATCTTTCTCAACTCGGGCAATACCCGCCCCAAGGTCACAGGTTCTGCATCGCGTCGTCCCATAGCAAAGTAAACATCACGATAAAGCCCGTAGAGCCGCTCGTAAACGGCGGCAGCTTTCGCATCCGGCTCAACCGTGCGCAGCGGCAGGCAAACCGTGGCCTGCGCTTCTTCGATTGTTCTGTACGCGCCGGCAGCCAGCAGTGCGAAGATCCCCGAGCCGAGACTGGTGGGAATGCCCGCCGGCACCAGCACTGGCTTATTCAGCACGTTAGCGTAGACCTGATTCAGCACTTCGCTCTTCTGTGGAATGCCGCCGGCGTTGATCACGCGATCAATGCGCACGCCGTGTTCAGCCATGCGCTCCAGAATGATGCGCGTATGGAACGCCGTTCCCTCGATGGCCGCGAAGAGCTCGTCCTGCGCCGTATGCACCAGGTTCCAGCCCAGCGTTATGCCGCCTAGTTCGGGGTTCACCAGCACGGTGCGGTCGCCGTTGTCCCAGCTCAGCCGCAGCAGGCCGGTTTGTCCGGCTTTGTAGGCGTCGAGACCTTCTGAGAGCGCGGAGACGGTGGAGTTTGCGCGTCGTGCAATACCGTCGAAAATATCTCCCACAGCGGAGAGACCGGCCTCAATGCCGGTGAACGCTGGATGAACGCTGCCCGGCACCACACCGCAGACTCCGGGAACCAGTTGCGTTTCCCGGGCAATGGCGATGATGCAGGTAGAAGTTCCCACGACGTTGACCACGTCGCCCTCAAGAATGTTGGAGCCTACCGCGTCCCAGTGAGCGTCGAATGCGCCCACGGGAATAGGAATTCCGGCGCGCAATCCAAGTTTCTCAGCCCATTCCGCAGAAAGATGGCCGGCCAGGTGATCGCTGGTCAGGTACTCACCGCCCAGTTTGGCGCGGACACCTTCAAAAAGTGGGTCCACAGCGACCAAAAACTTCTCCGGCGGCAGCCCATCCCATTTGGGATTCCACATCCACTTGTGTCCCATGGCGCAGACACTTCGTTTCAGCTTGCTCGCATCCGTAATTCCGCTCAGTGTGGCAGCAACCATATCGCAATGCTCAAGAGCGGTGACAAAGCGGTCGCGTTTCTCCGGGTTATGCCGCAGCCAGTGGAGCAGCTTGGAGAAGCCCCATTCGTGCGAATAAGTGCCGCCGCACCACTGGATGCCCTCAAAGCCCAGTTCATGCGCTTTGGCGGTGATTTCCTCGGCCTCGGCAAAGGCGCGATGATCGCACCAGAGGTAATAGTCGTCCAGCGGGGCAAGTTCGGTGTTGAGGCCTTCGCCTACGGGAATCACGCTGGAGCCGGTGGTATCGAGCGCAATGGCAGCAACAGCGCTGCCGTCGACGCCTGTGCTCTTGAGCGCATCTCGAGTGGCTGCGGCGAGGGCCGTCATCTGGTCCGCGTGCGATTGGGTGGCAAAGTTCGGGTCTTCGCGGCGGCGATGAAGCGGGTAAGAGGCCGACGCGGTTCCGATCGGTCCCTTTTGGCTGTCGACCAGGGTAACGCGAACGCTGAGAGTGCCGAAGTCAACCCCGGCGACGATAGTCATGGATGGAATACTCCAGTAAGCGCAATCGAATACGCAAACCAGAGTACAACATTCCGCTACTTCCGTGTCCCCGGCAGCATCGCTTTGAACTTATCCATCAGGCCGGGCTTGGCCAGCGGAGTTCCCGCCGAAGGTTTGGTCGGGACTTGAGCCGGTGCCTGAGCCGCCGGCTTGAGCGCGGATCCGGCAGCCGATGGCGGACTCTGCGGACCGGTTCCCGTTGCAGCGGGGAGCGGCGACTTCACGTTCCCCGGCAACGGCGTAGTTCCATCCACTACTTTCGCGGCGGACAAAGTCGGCACACGCTCGCTGTCATTTTTTACCAGGATCGAGACCCGGCGGTTGGAGGGATCGGTGGGATTGGTTTTTACGCGCAGCATCTGGTCGGCGTAACCGCGCACCTGGGATACCTGGTCGGCACGGACACCGTTCTGCTGCATGAGGCGCCGCGCGGAGTTGGCGCGGTCGGCCGAGAGATCCCAATTGCTGTAGCTGGCGTCGCTGGAGTACGGTGTTGCGTCGGTGTGGCCTTCGATCAACAGCGAATTGGGCAGTGTCTTCAACTCCGCTGCCAAAAGCGCCAGCAGTTCCTGCCCGTTTGCGCTCAGTTTCGCACTGCCAATCTCATAGAAGGTTCCGTCCTTGCCCTCGATCAGTTCAATGCGCAATCCCTCGGGCGTGATCGTGATCTCAATCTGCTTGGAGAGCTTTTCCAGTTCCTTTCTCGCCTTGATCTCCTGCTCGAGTTTTTCCTTTAGCTTTTCCAGCTCGTTGGTACTCGCTTGAGACACGGTTTGACCCGTTCCGATCATCGTGGTTCCCAACTGGTTTGAGAACCCCTTGGGATCATTGAAGTAGCCGGCTACGGCTCGCTTGACCTTCTCGCTGGAACCCATCAGCCAGAGCACGATGAACAGTGACATCATGGCGGTTACGAAATCGGCGTAGGCTACCTTCCAGGCGCCGCCATGGTGGCCTCCGTGGCCGCTAATTTTCTTGATCACGATAATCGGTTGAGTCTTGGCGGTCATGATGTTTTATTTCTTTCCAGAGAGGTTTGCGGTCCTTATGCCGCACCTGCGACTGGTTCCGCGCTGGCGGCGTGATTCTTGCAGTGTTTTTCCATTTCATCGAAGCTGGGCCGCACATGCGCGGGAATTGCGCGCCGTCCCATCTCTATGGCAATCATCGGCGCAGAGCCTTTCAGGAATGAAAGCATGAGCACCCGGAGCACGTGGAGATGCTCGTTTTGTGCTTCGGCGGTTTTCCCCATATTGGAACTGAGCGGGCCCACCACGCCGTAGCAGAGCAGGATGCCCAGGAACGTGCCCACCAGCGCAGCCGCTACCTTTTCGCCGATCTCCTCAGGCGGACCGCCCAGCGCGCCCATGGTGATTACCACGCCCAGCACGGCAGCCACAATCCCCAGCCCCGGCAGGGAGTCGGCTACCGTAGTCAGTGAGTTGACGGGCTGCATGGCGCCGGTGTGATGCACCTCCATATCCAGCTCCATCATTTGATCCATGTCGAACGGTTCCACGCCTCCGGTAATGGCCGTGCGTAATGTGTCGCACACAAAATCTCTGGCATGATGGTCATTGAGGAAAGCGGGATAGTTTTTGAAAATGGAGCTCTCCGTGGGTTTCTCCACGTCCATCTCCACGCTCAGCAGTCCCTCTTTACGAACCTTGTTCAGAAATTGGTACATCATTTTCAGCGTGTCCAGGTAGCGCGTTTTGTCGAACGACGATCCTTTCAGCACGCCCATCAATCCGTTCATGATTTCCTTGAGGATATGCAGCGGATTGGCCACCAGAAGCGTGCCGGTGGCCGCACCTGCGATCAAGAGCATTTCCGCCGGTTGAAGTAAAACGGCGATATGTCCCTTTTCCATCAGGAATCCGCCGATGACCGACGCGAAGACCAAAAGAATGCCTATGATGGCAAACATGCCTGCCCCCCCGGCGCGAGCGCGATATGGTTTCCGCCCGCATGAATACTTGAAAACATTGCTTCTTGCGCTCTCAGCAGCAGTTGCTTCAGCGTTTCGGCGCGGTTGGCCTGAGCTGCGCCGATGCTTACAGTGATCGATATCCGGTCGCCCCACCAGCGGAAGTCCGTCGTTCTGGCCAGTCCTGCCAGCGATTGCGCATGAGCTGCCAGCATCTCTGGCGTACGCTCGTGCGAAATGACCAGAAACTCGTCTTCGCCCCAGCGCCCCAGTTTCTCGGCCGGCCGCAAACCCTGCACGAGCGACCGTCCGACTTTTTCGATCATCGACTCGCAGGCCCCGGCGCCGTGCGTTTTGCGCAGACCCTGGCCCTGGTCAACAGTAATCCACAGCAGGCCAAAGGCCAGTCCTTCGTGTGTGAAGTCGTCAAACAGCGCCTCCAGCAGGTCTTCGAGGTCCGTCTGGCTGGCCCTCACGCCACTATCTTCGCCCGTCTCTCCATGGGGCAGAGCCTCCAGACTCTCCGCAGAATGAAAGACTACCGCCTTGCCGATAGAGCCGCCCAGCCCATCTCGCAACAACAGGGTTCGCGTCATTGCCGGTACGTTGTGTCCCAGCTTGTGCAGAACGTGAGCCAGGCATCCGCGTCCTGTTTGAGGGCCCGAGCCGGGGTCTGAATCCTCATGCGGAGCAGAACCATCCAACAGCGCGTTCAGGGTCACAGGCATAGCCCGCCCCACCAGTTCCACTCGAGCATGCCCGGTAATGGTTTCTGCTGCCGTGTTCCAGAACACCACCTCGCCCTCTTCTGTGAGCAGCATGACGCCCTCTGGAATACTGTCCAGCGCTGCTTCAAGAAGTTCCGTGCGATCGGTCATCGAGGCCTCTTCATCCTTCTTCATCGGCGCCAGGCAGATCAACTTCACGGCATTTCAGCGGCAAACGCGATTTCATGTAATTGGGCGGGGAATCATTTCGCCGGTTGAATGCTTCAACCGTGCAAAGCAAAAGAGCATATGCTGATTCACACTTTGTTCTGCGACGAACCGTACTGGCGGGTTGACATTGAATTTTTTATTGGGGCCTGCCATCCCACCGGAGATGAGAAGGATTTACCCTTTTGCTGCTTTTTTCTTAATTCTTCACTTTAATAGCCTGCAGCGCTATTCATAGGAAAATTTACAGGGTAGAATGATTTTTTGCATTTTTATCGAGTTACGGAAGGTTCCCTGGCAAACTGCAGTGTTGCAATTGCAGACAGTTCAAGGATGCCTGTGCCTTTCTGCCGATGATGTTGTTTAAGGTGGGACAGGTGCCTGAGCTCAATCCGAACTTTCCTGCGCTTCTGGAGACGATGGTGAAACATTCCGTAGATTGTTGAATCGGGTAAACGAGGCAGATGAGGCGCACGATATGAATAAGATCATTCTGGCCGATTCACAGGCAATTTTCAGAGCAGGCACCGCCAAGGTGCTGGCGATGGACGAGGATCTGCGAATCATTGCTCAATGCACAGACCTTGACCGGATGCACCATGCCATCACGACCTTTCCAGGCTCCATCGTCCTGTTTGCGGCTTCGCTCAGGCCAGATTTGACCCAACTGCGCATTCTGCTCGAGTCGACGGGCAGCCGCGGCATCGTAATCGCGGAGAACAACGAGACTGCGGGAGGTTATCTGCAGCTGGGATTTCGCGGGGTAGTTTTCCGCAGCGTTACCGGACCCTCTCTTGTGGAGTGCGTGCGCCGAGTGGCTTCGGGAGAAACCTGGCTGCCTCCACAGATCATGCAGCCCGACTCGCCCGAAGAAGATATGGTGGGAACGCGCGTCCGCGACCGGCTCACCCCCAAAGAGATGCGCATTGTGGCGCTCATCGTGCAGGGCTGCAAGAATCGCGAGATTGCCACGCGTCTGAGGACTACCGAACAGGTCATCAAGAATTACCTGCGGTCAATCTACGACAAGACCGGGGTCAGCGACCGTCTGGAACTGGCGTTATTTACCATCCATCACCGGGTGCTGGCACAGGCCGCCGCCGAGGTTGGTAGCAGGCTGGAGGCCGAGGAACTAACCGTGCCTACGGCCGTTGCGTAAAACGCTGGTGGATAAGTCGAGTGCCGAGGGTTCTCGGGTTTGAGAGCTCGGATAGTAGAACCAAACTCCGCGTGAGTCTTTACAGCTTTTCCGCCACGCTCTTGGCCTGAGTGAAGAGAGTCAGGTAATCCGGACCGCCGGCCTTTGAATCCGTTCCACTCATATTGAACCCGCCGAAGGGGTGGGCTCCCACCATCGCTCCGGTGCATTTGCGATTGAAGTAGAGATTGCCTACGTGATATTCGTGGCGGGCATAATCGATGCGTTCGCGATCATCGGTATAGAGCGCGCCGGTCAGTCCGTATTCGGTATTGTTAGCCACCTTGAGGCCTTCCTCGAAATTCTCCACTTTAATGACGGCCAGGACAGGGCCAAAGATCTCTTCCTGCGCCAGCACTGCATCGGGAGCAATGTCGGCAAAGACTGTAGGTTCGAGGAAATAGCCGCCCTCGGCAGTTTCAAGAGCATGTCCGCCGGAGATCAGTTTTCCTTCATTGTTTCCGATCTCAATGTAGGCGAGCATGGAATTGAGAGCGGCTTTGTTGATGACCGGCCCGAGGTTGTGATTGGCAGCCGGGTCGCCGACCGTCAATTGCTCCACACGCTCACGCAGCCGCTCAGCAAATACTCCATAAATGGGAGCTTCGATGATCGCGCGGGAGCATGCGGAACATTTTTGACCGCTGAATCCGAAGGCCGAGGCGACCACGCCTTCGACCGCAGAATCGAGATCGGCGTCCGCGCAGACCAGAATTGAGTCCTTTCCGCCCATCTCCAGAATTGTCCGCTTGATCCAGATTTGGCCGGGGCGGACTCTGGCTGCGCTCTCGTTAATCTCCAATCCAACTTTCTTTGAGCCGGTGAAAGCGATAAAGCGGGTTTTGGGATGCTCGACAATAGCGTTGCCGAAGGCCGAGCCGGAGCCGGGACAGAAGTTGACTACGCCGCCCGGGAGGCCTGCTTCTTCAAGAACTTCAACGAACCTGGCAGCAATTGTGGGTGCGTCGCTCGAGGGCTTCAGGATCACCGTATTGCCGCTGACGATGGAGGCCGCGGTCATCCCCGCCATGATGGCGAAGGGGAAGTTCCAGGGAGGAATTACCGCGCCAACGCCGAGCGGAATATAGAGGAGCTCGTTGCGCTCGCCGGGATATTGAATGGGCGTGGTTGCGGCGGCCAGGCGCAGAGCCTCGCGGGCATAGAACTCAAGGAAATCAATGGTCTCGCCAACGTCGGCATCGGCTTCAGCCCAGTTTTTTCCAACCTCATACGTAAGCCAGGCGCAAAACTCGAAGTGGCGATTGCGGATGATTTCGGCGGCGTTCAGGAGCAGGGAAACTCTCTCGTTCGTTGAGGTTCTGGACCAGAACTCGAAGGCTTTGAGCGCCGCCTGCATGGCATCCTCGGCATGTTCCGCGCCGGCCTTCTGGTGGACGCCAACGACCTGTGCGGGGCGGGCTGGGTTGAGGGAGAGGATCTTGGCTTCGGTCCGGAGGCGGCGACCGCCGATGATCAGATCGTACTCGCGGCCCAATTGGGCGGCGACGAGGTCCAATGCGGCCTTCATCTCGCGGGCGTTTTCAGGAGTTTTGAAATCGGTGAAGGGCTCGTTTCTGAAAACGCCGTGGGGCGAGCGGGACTCAATGCGGGTGGGGAGGGTCGCGGTGGTCATAACGCTTACAGATTACAGCGAATCGGAGGGGTTGGAATAGAAAACTGGGACGGTCACGTGAATCGCCCGCCTTTTTTTAGGCCTGGGCTACGGCATTTCGGTAATGGCGTCAGTGGCTTTGCTCATTTTGGCGGTGCGCTTGATTTTGTCCCAGTTGAAGGGCTTGCCGTCGATGGCGCGCTTGAGGGTTTTGAAGAGGACGATGGAGAAGACCTGACGGTAGGCGAAGCGCTGCAACCAGATGTGGAAGAGCAGCCAGCCGTCTCCCTTGTTGGCGGGGTGGTGGCGCTCCAGCGAGAAGGCGATTGAGGAAGTGATGAAGTCGATGAGCAGGAAGGTGAGGAAGTAGGCTACAAGCTTTTCAAAGCTGGCTGCGGAGGCGGCTTCAGGGTGATAGTGCAGATCGACGAAATAGTTGACCACACCGGCCAAAAACATGAGGTCGATAAACGGTGAGACCAGGGGCAGAAGCATCTGGAAGATGAGGATGTTGGGCAGCGCGAAGAGGCCCATGGCCTTGTTGCGGATGAAGGCCATGCGGTGTTTCCAGACAGCTTGCAGGATTCCAAATGACCAGCGGAAGCGCTGGCGCATCAGGCCAAGCATGTCGACGGGAGCCTCAGTGAAAGCGAGCGCGCGGTCCTCATAGTCGACGTGATAGCGCTGCTCGAGAAGGTTCATAGTGAGGTCGGCATCTTCGGCTACGGTATTGAGCGGATAGCCGCCGGCAGCTTTGACGGGGGCAGTGCGCCAGGCGCCGATGGCTCCGGGAACGACTGTGACGACATGGAAGAGGTCGAGTGCGCGGCGCTCGAAGTTCTGGCTGGTGATGTATTCGAGGGACTGCCAACTCGTCCATAGGTTGACGCGGTTGCCGACCTTGGCATTGCCTGCCATGGCGCCGATGCGAGGGTCCTCGAAGTGGGGAACGAGCTTGGAGATGGCGTCGGTGGCGATGACAGTATCGGCGTCAATGCCGATGTAGATCTCTTCGGTGATGCGCTCGAGGGCGAAGTTGAGCGCCGAGGCCTTTCCGCCGTTGGGGTGGGTAAGTACCTGAACGCGGCCGGCGGCAATTTCAGCGGCGTAGGCTTCGCGGGCTACGTCGAAGGTGCGGTCGAGCGAGCCGTCGTCGATGACGATGATGTGAAGGTTTTTGTAATCCGAATTGAGCACCGAGCGAATGGTGCGGACGATTACGGTTTCCTCGTTATAGGCGGGGATGAGAACGGCGACGCGGGGATTGTAGCCGGGCGATGCAATGCGGTGAGGCTTGCGCAGGCGGTCAAAGATGGCGAAGAGGCCGACGATGATGAGGCGGGCGCTCATGAGGATATCGCCTACGAAAAAGACCATCACGATGAACTTGGCAATCAATGCCACGCTGGAGAAGGCGATGGAGTCCGGCAGGGCGCTCAGGTAACTGGTCCAGGTGACCTTGGGCATGACTTCCGCGGTGGTTTTGCCCAGGAGGGCGGAGACCGGCACTATGGTGTAGCCGTGAGCGCGGAGAGCATCGATGAGAACGGGGAGGGCGGCAACGGTGGCTGATCGGTCGCCGCCGCCGTCGTGAAGCAGGATGATGGAGCCGCGGAACTGCGGCTTGATCTTCATGGTCTCCAACTGGGCAAGGATGGACTGGCTGATTTCGGCCGGAGTCTTGCGGGGATTCTCGTTCCAGTCGTTGGTGTCCATCTTGCTGCCGATGATGGTGTATCCGGCCTGCTGGATGCGCTCGACGGGGGCAGCCTGGTCGTCAGTGTCGGGTTCCTCGTCGATGTCGTAGGGCGGGCGGAAGTAAAGGGGTTGTATGCCGAGTTTGCTTCTGAATAGCATCTCGGTGAGTTTGAGTTCGAGATCCAGTTGGCGGTTGGAGATTTCGCTGATGTCCGGATGGGTGTAAGTATGATTGCCGATCTCGTGACCTTCGCGGACGATGCGCTTCATGATGCCGACATTCTCCTGGCCCTCGGCGCCGATGAGCATGAAGACGCCTTTGGCGTTCTTCTGCTTGAGTATGTCCAGGATCTTCGGAGTCCATTTGGGGTCGGGTCCGTCGTCGAAGGAGAGTGCCACTTCGTTGGAGTGATATCCGTACTGCTCGAGGGTGTAGGTGCGGGGATAGGTATCCATGTGCTCATCGATGATGAGCTTCTTGCGAGGGTCGGTCTCGTCGGTATCGACCTGTACAGTTCGCTTGCCGGGCTGGGGCAGTCCCGTGATGCGGAGAATGTCTCCCTCGCCCTCGGTGTCAACGTCATGACCGGGTTGGACGGAGTTGAGCGCTTGCAGCGATTCAGGATTGCTGGGCTTGTCCCATATGTTCCACAGTGAGCCGTCTTCCTCGCCCAGCCGCCACAGGGCAAAGGTTTGCAGGCCGAGTTGGCGCGCGGCGCGCAGCTCGTTGAGAACGGTCACGCCATCGAGAAACCAGACCACATGGCGCTGGTTCAGGTCCTCATCAATGTATTCGAAGTGCGGATTGAGTGAGTCGTAATCGAGATCGAGATCGGCGTCGGCGTCGGAGGCTTGCTGCCAGGCGTCGGAGACGTGCCGGTCCTCGGTATTCAGCACTTTCGGTTTCGGATGCCGGCGGTCTTTGGGATTGGGAATAGAGAGAGTCCAGTCGTAGCCGTAGCTGCCGATGGCGCAGATGAGCTTTTCCTTGGGAACAACCTTAAGTGCGCGGCGCAGGTTGCCGATGAACCAATCCTGACTGGCGATGGGGCCCGGATTGCTGGTGGTCTGGTGCTGGTCGTAGTTCATCAGGATGATGCCGTCAGAGTTGGCGGCAATCCTACCAAAGTCGGCGTCGGAGGTGGCGACGGGGGTGTTTACATATAAGCGCAGGTTGCGCGGGTGCATTTCGGCGTAGAGTTCCTGGATGAAGCTCAGGTAGGCCGGAATGGAGCTTTCAGAGAGACTTTCGAAGTCCAGCGAGAGGCCGCGATAGACCGGGAATGCGGTGAAAAAGCGGATGATTTGCCGGCGCAATTCGGCTCGCTTGCCGGGATCGGCGAGAACGGCGCCAACTGCCGGATCCCAGGACTGGGTACTGGGGTTGTAGTTGTTGAGGTGGGGAAAGATTTCAGTATCTACCTTGGCCGCTTGTATGACGTGCTTGACCCGGTTGCCGTCGTCGGGATCGTGAACGTAGGCGCCATCGACCACCGGATATTCGCGATGGCTGTCGTTGTTGATGGCCAGCAGGGCGGGGTCGGGAGCGTCCACATGGAGCCATTGGGGAAAGAGCAGATCGAGCTGGTGAACATGCTCCTTGAAGGAGGAGTAGCTGGCCGCGTCGTCCTGTACGTAATAGGCGGCACGTAAACCTTCACCAGTGTTGAAGGGAATTTCGGAGGGCTTGCGGGTGGTTTTTCGGCGCGTGGGCCGGGCTTTGGCGCCACGCAATAGCGGGGTGCGATCGCTGAGGGCCTTGTAGTTATGCTTGGGCGTGGGCAGCAGCAGCTCGGGCAGACGCTGGCTGCGCAGGACGTTGAAGATAAAGCCGGCCAAAACCAGCGTGACCAGAACGGCGGTCACATCGAAATAGCGGCGCAGGCGCTTCCAGCGCTTGCGGTGGGGATCGAAAAATATTTGTTTATCCGGCATGGACGATCTAATTCATTCTACGTGGTCGAAAGCCGCCGAAACGGTCTACGCTAGACAGTACGAATCGTATGGAAGCCGACCCGGCGAGTCAATTGCCAAATCTGATGGCCAAAACCCGTGATGCGTTGCGAGCGGCGCTGCCGATTGCGCCGGCCTTGGCCGCAGGAGCGCTGTTGCGCCTTTGGATGTTCAAGGAGTTTCCTCAGGATGAAGGGGATTCGCTGATCTATGGCGGGTTGGCGAAGAATATTCTGCTGCATGGTCGGTATGCGATTACCGACGGGAGCGGCGTGTTGCACGAGACGCTGATCCGGCTGCCAGGGTATCCGCTGTTTCTGGCCGCTTGTTTCAAGCTGTTTGGCGTGGATAACTACAACGCTGTGGCCTATGTGCAGATTGCCCTGGAGCTGCTGGGCTGCCTGCTGCTGGCGTGGTTCGTGCGGGGGATCGCTAAGCCCGAGGTCAGGGATGGGGCGGCGCAGGCGACACTTTGGCTGGCGGCGCTTTGTCCATTTACGGCTTCGTATGCGGCGGCTCCGCTGACGGAGGCTCCTACGCTGTTTGCCATTGCGCTGGCGTTGTGGTCGGTGGGGCGGTTTTGTGAAAAGCTGGGATGGGGAAGCGCGCTCTGGTTTACGTTTGCTATCACGTTTGCGGCGATGCTGAGGCCGGATGGAGCGCTGGTGGGGGTTGCTCTGGCTCCGGCGATGGTTGTGGGGCTGCGGCGCGGGAGAGCTGCTCGCGCGAAGCTGGCAAAGATGGCGTTAGTCTGCGTTTTGTTGGCGACGGTTCCGTTTGCGGCGTGGACGGCGAGGAATTGGCGGGTATTCCACGTTGTTCAGCCATTGGCGCCACGATATGCCAACGATCCTGATGAGGTGGGAGATCCAGGCTGGCAACGGTGGGTGAAGACCTGGTGCCTGGACTTCACTTCGACCTACGACATTTATTGGAATGTGCCGGGCGGGCCCTTCGACGTAAGCAAGTTGCCGGCGCGGGCCTTCGACTCGCCGGCGCAGTATGCCGAGACCGCCGCGATGGCTGCCGAGTACAAGGACAATGGGCAGGACTTTACGCCGGGAATGGATGCGCGGTTTGCGCGGCTGGCCGAGGAGCGGATCAGTGCACATCCGCTGCGGTATTATCTCTGGTTGCCGCTTGGCCGGTTGGCCGATATGTGGCTGCGGCCGCGGGTGGAAAATCTGCCCATCGACATGGATTGGTGGGTCTATTCGCATCACAATGCGGAAACGCGGTTCAGTTGGGAGTTCGCGGGGCTCAATGCTGTTTACCTGTTGCTGGCATTAGCGGGGCTGTGTTTGCGACCGCGGTTCTGGCCTTGGATGCTGGCTTATATCGTGATGCGGAGCGCGCTGCTGATGACAATTGAAGCGCCAGAGACGCGGTATACGCTGGAGTGCTTTCCCATGTTGTTTGTGCTGGGAGGAGTTGCGGTTGGGTGCGGGTTAAAAAGAATCGGGAAAAGAAAAAAAGGTATCGCAGGGACTACTTGATGTATGTAGTCTGGCTATCGGTTTTGAAGGTGAAGTCGCTGTCGCGCAGGGGCTGGTTGACCTTAATGTTGAAGTAGAAACAGGTGCGGCTCTGACCCTGGCCCTCGTCGAAGTACTGCTTCAGGCTCACCCCGCGAACAGGGTCTATCCAGATGATGACTCTGGGAAACAGCTTGAGCACGTCAGAGTCTTTGGCTACCAGTTCAAGCTTTTCTGTATCGACGCTGGTCGCGCCGTCTTTCAGCGCCTCGGAGCCCAGGTATTTGATGTTCCACTTATCGGCCAACTCCTTGCCGCTAGCGCCGAAGCCGAGCAGCAGATAACTCTCGTACTTGGCCGCATCTTTCACGTGTACCTGGTTGGTGAGCTTGTCATAGAGCAGAACTTTGCCGTCCTTATAGGTCAGATCCTTGGGAACCGGCTTGCCGTTCTCCTCGCGGATGTGCGCTGCCATCTGGAAGTTTTTTCCGTTGCGCTTGTAGTCGACGGTGCCCTTCTGTATGTCTTTGTCAGGGATCGGGTCGGTCTGCTCGGTGATGAATTCGAAGTCGGCGGACGTGGAGCGGAAGTTGGCGGCCGCTGCGTCAAGCTGGCTCAGGACCTGGTTGAGATCCTTTTGCGCGGCCAGGGCTACGGGGACAGGCAAGAGTAAAAGTGCGATGGAAGCTGCAAATGCGAGTTTGATTTGAGGACGCATTGATTTCCTTATCTTGATTGGACGTTGAATTGCGCCGGAAGAAGCGGGGAAGATGAGTGATCACAAGAATTACCGATGTGCCCAGACTTTCCATACGGGATTTCCCTGGGCGTCGATTCCGGTCTCCCAATGCACGATGAAGACATCGTCGCCGGTGACCGGCTCGATGGCCCTGCGCAGTGCCTTCTTCACCACTTTGTTTGAGGCGGTGGTGCGCAGGTCAAGGTTCACATCGGAGGCACGGACCACGACGATCACCCCCTGGTCAAAGCCGATGACCTGGATGGGATGAACAGGACCGCCGATGGGCGAGGGCCTGTCGCCGAAGTTCCAGCCGGGAATCTGTGGCGAGAGAAAGATGAAAAGCAGGATCAGCGTGACCAGGATGTCGAAGTGAAGACTGCCGCGCGGGTAGGTCCAGTAAAAATAACTCTTCAGAACCTGCCCGATTGTGCGGCGGGGTTCTGGAACGAGGTTGGCGGTGGACAGAGGTTCCATTAAGACTCCTTGGTGATTTTTTCCATGCCGCCCATGTAGGGGCGTAGCGGCGCTGGAATGACGACGGAGCCGTCGGATTGCTGGTAGTTCTCGAGGATGGCCAGCCAGGTGCGGCCCACGGCGAGGCCGCTGCCGTTGATGGTGTGGACAAACTCGGGCTTGGACTTTGCGCCCTGGGTTGCGGGGCGGTAGCGGATGTTGGCCCGCCGCGCCTGAAAGGCCTCGAAGTTTGAGCAGGAGGAGATTTCGCGGAAGAGCTGCTGACCGGGAAGCCAGACTTCAAGGTCGTAGGTTTTGGCGGAGGAGAAGCCGGTATCGGCGGTGCAGAGCAGTACGCGGCGGTAGGGCAGGCCGAGGGTTTCAAGAATCTCTTCGGCGTCGCGGGTCAGCCGCTCGTGCTCGGCGTCGGATTC
>JBEKUB010000008.1:0-124170 GCA_049515455.1 Occallatibacter sp. | reverse complement strand
TCGCGCCCCAGAAGCTCAAGAATATCGAACACCTTGGAGACAGCGGGAACGAGATAGGTTTTCTCCGGCTTGAGCTTGGGCACGTTCACCGTATGATCCTTTCCTGACTTCGCCCGCGACGGCTCCCCGAACGAACTGTTGCTCTGCATCAAGACGCCATAAACAAATACAACACTGCGATTGCCAAGACAAAAAATGCACACCGCAAGATCAAGGACCCAACAGCGTACCAGCAAGCTGTTCCATCAGGGCCTTTTCAGCGTTTCAGTAAGTGAAAGGGCGGCCGGCCCGCAAAGACCGCGCCGCCCTATTGGTTAGGTTGAGTTACTAACTAGAACTCGAAGCGTCCTCCGACCTGCAGGAAGCGCTTGTTATACGTGGACGTTGAGAATCCGAAATTCGGGCTGGACGCAATATCGTTGTCGATCGCACCCCAGTTTGTACGGTTCAGCACATTGATGAAATCCGCGCGCAAGGTGAACTTGGATGATGAGTCTCCAATCCACGGTACGTCGTAGGTCTTGGCAATGGCGGCGTTGACGTTGAAGTATCCCGGATTGCGGAAAGTGTTAGCGCCCTGGGTGCTGAGCACCGGTGCAGTGCCCGCTCCCGTAGGATCGGTCCAGGTTACACCAGTAAAGACTCCGGTCTGAGACACTTGCTTGCGCGAGAATCCCTTCCTCTGTGTACCGGCTGAAGGCGTCGGGAACGCAGGTGTTCCAGTGCCTCCGCCATCGATACCCAAACTGTTGTCGTAAGCATAGGAGGGGCCGCTGGTGTTGCCCACGCTGAAGGGCGTTCCAGTTTGAGCTACAGTGATGGTGCTGATTCTCAACCCGGCCAACTGGTTGAGGTAATGCTCGTTGGGCGCGAACTTCGGAACTTCATAGGAGCCACCGAATGAGAACGAATTCTCGATATCGGTGCTTGTGGGACCGTAGTAGGTATGTGCCGCGTAAGCGCCAGGCCAGAAGGCTTTATTGCCGCCGGACGTATCGTCATAAGTAGGAGCCCACTGCTTAGCGCTTTCAAAGTTGTAGTTGGCCTGATAGCTGAGCCCCTTGTAGTGTTGTTTGAGGGTAAAGATCAGGGCATTGAAGTTACTCGTCGTTCCGTCATTGGTCGTGTATAAAAGCTGTCCCCACTCGGATGCGGGCCTGGTCGTCAAGCCAGGCATCAGGTTCCAGTCGGCGTTGCTGACACCGTTCGGACCCTGTCCGACGCCGCCAACCACCAGATCGTAACCATGGCTGCCGGAATAGGAAGCACCGACAACGACGCGAGCAGGGAGTTCGTACTCAACCCCTGCTGAATAAAGAAGGAATTTCTCCGGCTTGACATTGGGTTCAAAGCCGTTGAGGTTGACCGAGTAAATGCAGCTTGGTGTGTCAGTCTTCGCGGGGCACGAGTAGACGTTGCCGGAGGGATCCTGGCCATAGACCGGGAACGGCAACTGATTATCGTAGGTCTGTCCCCACGGAGCAGCGGCCGTGGTAAAGTCGCCGTATCCAAATGGATTGTTGAGAGACAGACTGATGCGCGAAGGTGGTTGGGTGGGCAGATTGTTGGCAACCTGTTCAGGCGTCAGCGCGTTCTCATACAAGCCAATCCCGCCGTGAATGGTCAACTGCTTGTCCTTGAACGGGGTGTAGGCAAAGCCGACCCTGGGCTGGAAGTTCAAAGCCTGCGATTGCGTGAACGCGTTATTCGAAACATGCACCGTCGTATTCAATGCCTGCTCGTGGAAATTGCTGCCGGCGCCGGGATACAACGGCGAGAATGGGCTCGAAATCGAGTAGCGAGCCGGGTTCCCGTAGTCGTCATAGCGAAGACCCGCGGTGATGGTCAGGTTGGGACGCACCTTCCAGGAATCGTCAGCCCAAATGCCGTTAAACTTGGAGGTAGCGCCATAATTCTGTGGCGAATACGTGCCGGTCAGTCCGCTGATCGTCCAGAGGTAGGAGGTATAGTTCGCCTCGTTGGCCATGAGCTGGAAGGCATTCGTGAAGTTGAATCCGAAACCTCCACGGCCATAGAGTTGATCGTCGATGAGGTAATCTTCGCGTGTGAACTGGTAGCCGCCACGGATTGTGTGGTTGTGCCAGTTATAGCTCACAGTGTCGCGTAGGTTGTACGTGTGTTCAAACTGGGTGTCGGGAGCGAAGGGTTCATCGGACCCGAACATGAAGTAGAACGAATAGCCATCGGTGGTATCGAGTCCAAGGTTGCCGTACGGAATCGAGCCGGCGATGGTGGGATCGGTCAATGTCTGTCCGCTGACCGTGCGAACGTTTCCGACGTGAATTTCATTGAGCAGCCTGGGCGAAAATTGGTGAATCCAATTCACCGAGCCGTACCGGTTGGTGCTGGGAGTGGTCGAATCCAGCGCGGGCCGGTCTGTCAGATCGCCAAGCGTCTGGTGGATGCGCTCGAACATGGCATAGATGCGGTCTTGGCCGTTGCGGAAGACCTGGTCAAGGCGAGCGCTGAACTGCAGACCGTTAAACGGCTGCGCCTGGTTGAATACCTGGCCGTGGTCGTACATCGCCGTGGAGCAGAGGATGCTGTAGGCTTGACCACCTTGCGTTGCACCAGAGTTAGGACCACTGAGTGCGCCATTCACGAAAGTCGGTAGCGTGCTGGTGTAAGTAGTGGAACTGGTTGGGCAGGCTGTTGTCCCCAGCACGTCCGCCACGGTTTTCACCGCGTATGACGGCCCTGGTTTATCAGCCGAGTTGGGGGCCATGCTCATTCCCTCGGCCGCGCCTGAGTTCGGGAAGGCCGATAACCCCCACGCTACAAACGCGGGATCCCAATCGTCCTGGCCGGTGGTAGACGTGCCGCCGGATCCTTGATTCTGCTTCTGGAACGAGAAGAAGAAGAACGTCTTGTCCTTGACAATCGGCCCGCCTATCGAGCCAAGAAGCTCGTTCTGATGGAAATCCCCCACGCCCGCGACGAACGGTGCGCCTGTAGGCACCCCGCCAGGGGTATTGATGGTGTTATCGACGTTGTCAGCTGCGGCCAGGTTCGCGCCGGCGTAGGTGTAATCCAGGTCGCCATGGAACTTGTTGGCGCCCGACTTGGTGTTGAACGTGGTCTGCAGCGAAGCGGATATGCCGTTCTCGACTGAGAAGGTCTGCGTCTGCATGGATACCTGGTCAATCATGTCCGCGTTGGGGAACATGATGGCTGCGCCCTGGGTTACGTCATCGTTCACCGGCAGGTCGTCGAGCAGGTAGAGGTTGCCGTTGATGCCCTGGCCGTTGGCCTGGAAGGGCGGAGCCCAATTCCCGGCAAAAAGCGTTGCGCCATATCCGCCGCCCGGCTGAGTGGGCTCGAATCCGGTTACGCCGGGAGTCAGCGCAAGAATCTGCTGCACGTCGTGACCCGCCATCGGAAGTTTGGTGATTTCGTCGGAGGCCAGCGTTACTTCAATGCGGGTCTCTTCCGGGTTCAGGTCCGGCGCCACTCCGTTCACTGTCACGTTGACGGTGCCCGCGCCCGCGGGAACCAGCTTGACGTCAACGCCGCGCGTTTCATCCGGGGTAACCGTAACGGAGATCGATGTGGTCTTGAATCCGGGTTGTTGGGCGATCACCTTGTAGTCGCCCGGGGCCACAGCCTCAAAACGGTAAAAACCGGACGCGTTCGTCGTGCCCTTGAGGTCGACGCTTGTGGCGGTGTTGTGGAGAGTGACGGCCACCTGGGGTATTACAGCCCCGGTCGCGTCACTTACTGTCCCTTGCACGTTGCTTCCGAACTGCGCATGGCATGGTAGCCAGATGCAAAGCAGTACGGCTAGCATTACCCAACGGGTAACTGATATTGCTCTCGCTGACATCCTAGTCCTCCCAGAGGCCACGGTGACGCAGCCTGGATTTTCGTTCTTTCATCGGTGGAATAATTCCACTACTGGATTACAATTGCCAAACGTTACTCTCTCACCGAATGGTCGTCAAGCAAATTCTTCATGACTTAGATTCGATCAGAAGTGGGGGCCAATTGGAATCTCGGTAGCACTCTCGATTGCTGGAATCAGACTTTCAGGCCACTCGCATATCCAAGTCAAGACTGCACCCGCTATGCAACGGTTACGCGCGAATAAATACTTTAACTGCAATACGTTACATGGCAGCGGTAACGCATCAGTAACAAATGTTTCCTGTTTGTCAATGCGTGCCGAGATTTGGTACTATTCTCGCCGGGAAAGGTGGTGCTACTAATTTCCTCCCGAACGCAGACCCAGGACGAGGCCGAGGAAATCCAGGCGGTGCTCTCTTCACTGACCTTTTCTGAAGCTCCCACCCTGGCCAGACTCCTCAAATATTTATGCAACAACCATTTCAGCGAGGAGAAGAGGGACCTCAACGAGTACAGAATCGGGGTAGAAGCGCTGGGGCGTCCCTCGGACTTCGATCCCGCAAAGAACTCGTGCGTGCGCGTAGAGATGCATCGTCTTCGCGGGAGGCTGCGCAAATACTACGAAACTGAAGGCACCGGCCACAACGTCAGAATCATACTGATGGAAGGGCGCTACGGGCTTCAGTTCGTGTGGCGCAATGAAGGATCTGACGCGGCTTTTGGCGCCGCGGAAGAACCAGTCGGACCCGGAGAGGAGCTGGGGAGCCGGCTAGGCGCCCGTTCCCTTCCCGATCAGGCTTCCGCAACAGCCAACCCTCAGCAGCAGTTAGAGAAAAGCGGCACCACCCATTCCATCCGGAGCGTGGCGATTGCCGCCGCGGTCGCAATCGCGCTCCTCGTAGCCGCGTGGATTTCAATCGGAGCGTTGTCCCGCTGGAAAGCTGCCCACAACCCCGTTTCGCCCTCACCTTCGGCGGTTGCGGCGGTTGTCGCTCCAATTGCCGCCACGCCCGAGAACGGATTTGTCTTCATACTGGCGGGAAATCCAAATGGAAAGTATGTTGACCGCGACGGAAAAAACTGGAGCGGCGATCGCTACTTTACCGGCGGAACCGCTGTTGAACTGAAAGTTCCTTACATCCAGGGAACGGCAGACCCCACCATTTACCGCAATGCACGAACTGGGGAATTCCGCTACGACATCCCCGTCAAGCCCGGCCTCTATGAAATGCGGCTGCATTTTGTCGAAACTGTCTTTGGGCCGGGCACATTCAACGGCCGCGGAGAGAGCAGCAGGGTGTTCTCCGTTCTCATGGGAGATAAGCCGTTATTGACCGATTTCGACGTTCTGAGCGATGCGGGCGGGAACTTTCGCGCGTACACGCGGGTCTTCAAAAGCGTGAGCGCCGGCAGCGACGGGATGATTCACCTCAAGTTCGTGCGCATGTTCGATCAGCCTTTTGTCAACGCCATCGAGCTGGCGCCTGTGGCCGGCAACTGGATGAATCCAGTGCGTATTGTGATGCAGGAGAACTCCTATGTCGATCATGCCGGCCGCTTCTGGGGATCGGACCAGTACGCCATCGGGGGGATTTTAGCTCCACATCAGAATCCCGCGGAGACCGAGAGTGACGCCCATCTATTTGATGGCGAAAGGTTCGGTCACTTCACATATATGATTCCCGCGGCACCGGGCCACTATACAGTGACTCTGCATTTTATTGAAGATTACTTTGGCACCAAAGACGAAGTGTCGGGCTATAACGGCCGTGAATTTGACGTCTATGCAAATGGCCAGGCTTTATTGCGAAATTTCAATATTTTGGCCAAAGCCGGGAAACCGACTAAACCAGTGACCGAGACCTTCAACGGGATTGAACCCAACGCGGCGGGCCAGATCGTCCTGAGTTTTGTTCCGATCAAAAACTACGCCTGTGTCAGCGCAATCGAAGTCACGGATGAATCCCGGTAAGGATTCGCACATAACCCATCCAATCATTGAGAGTATTGCCGCTCTGGTCCCCGTAATCCCTGAAAACTGGATAAAAGCACACGGGATGCCTCAAATCCATTGGTGGCACGGTTCCACCATTGAATTGCACTTGCCGGCAGAACTTTCGCGCGTATTCTATTGATTGCAGTTGCGGAAATGCTGCTGCGAAAATATGGCAAGACTAAATCATTGCCTGCCCCATAGGCTGGATTGCGAGGACGGGATGAAAATAGATTCGAAGGATTACCGCGCGGCGCCGGGCAAAGAGCTTGACCTGGGCCGGTGGCCGACGGTTGCCCCGGAACTGACCCATTCGAAGAAGCAGTATCAGAAGCTGCTTGAAGAACATGTGCAGGAACTCAGCGCACTTCAGGAGCTTCATTACGCATCCAACCGTTACGCGCTCCTGCTGATTTTTCAGGGCATGGACGCGGCCGGCAAGGACGGCGTCATCCGGCATGTTATGTCCGGAATCAACCCGCAGGGATGCGAGGTTTTCAGCTTCAAGGAGCCCAGTGCCGAAGAGCTGGAGCACGATTTTCTTTGGCGCACCGCCTGCCGTCTTCCCGAGCGCGGACGCATCGGCATCTTCAATCGCTCCTATTACGAAGAAGTCCTGGTCGTGCGCGTCCATCCGGAATTGCTCCGCAACGAAGGGCTCTCAAAAGAACTGCGCGACGATAAGTCGAAGTGGAAAGACCGGTACCGCTCCATTGTCGATTTTGAGCGGCATCTTGACTGTAACTCCACACGCATCGTCAAAGTGTTCCTGCACCTCTCAAAGGATGAGCAGCGCAAGCGGTTTCTGTCACGTATCGATGATCCCAAGAAGAATTGGAAGCTGAGTCTGGCCGATATCCGCGAAAGGAAGTTCTGGGAGGACTACGTGAAGGCTTACGAGGAGTGCATCGGCACAACCACCACCCATCACGCGCCCTGGTATATTGTTCCCGCGGACAATAAAGACGATGCCCGCCTGATCGTCTCTCAGATCGTTCTAGATGCATTGAGGGACCTGAAACTGTCTTATCCCGCATCGACTCCAAAGCACCGCGCCGAGCTGAAATCAATTCGCAAATTGCTGGCCAAATAATATGTGGGCCCTTCCGTGCTGAAAGCACGAGTCCGCTCATCTCGACTCATCTGGCCAATCCTTGTTGATCAGGCGGTCTTCTCCATCGCCGCGGAATATTCGCCGCCGCGCGCAGCCCGGTTGCAGCGTGCGCGAAAAACCAGGGCCTTCTGTGCCGCGGAAACGTTGGCTTGCTGTCCCTTCCACATCTCCAACGCGGGCTGCTGAATGGCGCGTGAATATGAAAAGCTTAAGGCCCACGGCATCCGCGATTTGAATCGCATATTCATCGCATTCAAGCGCGCTGAAGCCAACTCCGCCGACTGGCCGCCAGACAGAAACGCAATTGCCGGAACAGCGGCGGGAACGGCTCGCAGGAAGCAGGTCACCGTTGCGTCAGCCACCTCATTCACGCCTGGCTGAACCGCACAGTCCAATCCCGCCAGCACCATATTCGGCTTCAAGACCATGCCTTCCAAAACCACTCTCTGCGCGAACAGCTCGCTGAAGACCGTGCGCAGCACTTTGTCCGTAACCTGCTGGCACTGCTCCATCGTATGGCCGCCGTCCATCAGGACTTCAGGTTCCACAACTGGGACCAAGCCAGCCTCCTGGCAAAGCGCCGCATAACGAGCCAGTGCGTGGGCGTTGGCTGCCATCGAACCCCAACTCGGAATTCCCTCGCCGATCGTAATGACCGCGCGCCACTTGGCAAACCGCGCGCCCAATTTGAAATATGCGGCCAGGCGTTCGCGCAATCCGTCCAGGCCTTCGGTAACTTTTTCGCCCGGATGCAGGGCCAGATCCTTCGCACCCTTGTCGACTTTGATGCCGGGAATTATCCCCGCGCCCTGAAGGATCTTCACAAAGGGCGTGCCACCGGTGGTCTGCTGATGAATGGTCTCGTCAAAGAGGATTGCGCCGCCGATGCTCTCGCCCAACCCCGGTGCGGTCACGATCAACTCGCGATAGGCTCTTCGCGCCTCGACGGTCTGCGGAATTCCAACTTTCTCGAAGCGCTTGTTACAGGTACCGGTGCTCTCATCCATCGCCAGCAGGCCCTTGTTATCGGCGAAGAGCAGCTTTATGGTTTCACTCAGCATTTGTGTATTCATCTGGGACGGCTCCTATTCAGTTTCGAGTCCGGCACTCTGACTCTGTCCGCATCTTACGTCATGATTCGGCATTTTATCTCGAAGGACGCCATATGGACTCTCCGGGGTTGATTGGCGAGGCATTCTCGCTCGCGCAACCAATAACAAAGATGCGCCAGAGCCGGTGAGGGTGCGCCGGCATGGTTTCCCGTCAATATGCAATGGCGGCCGATCAACCGTCATCATGCGAGCTCGTACCAGCTTGATTCTGGATCAACAATCTTCCTCCACTCTACAGCACGCCGGCTGAAGCGCCGTTGTATCCTTGGTCCTCCGCACAGATAATGAAAAAGAGGAACCCCCCAAATGAAACGCCGCGAATTTATCAGAACAGCTATTGCCACTGGGGCCGTTATTTCCAGTCATGAATTGAAGGGCTTTGGTGCGGAAATTCTGCTTCAGAACCCGGAGAATCTATCTGCCTCGCATGCGATTCCCTCGTTGGACGAGCTGGCCGGCAGTTGGATTGCCGCGAACATGATCGAGCTGACGCCGGCGCTGGCGAACTTCCACGCCAGCCTTGAAGCCTCTCGCAATGTCCTTGGGGTAGAGAACTTTACCGTGCCTCCGCTGTCACAGGGAGGAGAGTTTGCAGCCTTGTTCTTGGATGGAGATTACATCCCGGCCAGGGAGTTCCGGTGGTTTCCCTATCAACTTCAACGAAGAGCAACGCAGCAAGGCATGAAGATTCTCACCACCCTGCGCATGCCGTTTGAACAGGCCGGAGGCCTCTTCTCCATTGAAATCGAGAATACGTCGGCGAAGCCGGTTAGCTCATCGCTCGCCATCAATCTCCAAGCCTCTATTCGCCGCTACGACGTCACGTGGGAATGGGAGACGCTTCGTCCGGAGGATAAGGACAAGACAGACTTTCAGACTCGGTCAATGCAACTGGGCAATGACCAGGTCTTGTATACAAAGGATGCCAAAAGCGAAAGCGGAGCTGGATTTATCTTCTTCCCGTGCCCGAATAAGTTATCGCAGTCAGCCGCCATCGCGGAGTGGACGTTGGACCTGAAGCCCGGCGAACGGTTTTCTCTCAAGGGCGTTATGGCCGCCGGAAACAACATCGATTCCATCGCCGCTCAGGTTGTGCAATGGAAGACTGATTTCACTGCTACTTGGGAGCAGGCGCAGGCGCTCTGGCAAAAACGGTACTTTGACGTCTTTGACCCTCAAAACAAGCACTTCTCGGGCAATTTACCAACGCTTGTTACTTCTGATGCGGCAATCCGAAAGATGTATTACGGCAGCGTCCTGAGTCTCCTCTGCCTGGAGAGAACGAATTTTGGACCTCAGTATCCTCGCGTCTTTGTCACTGCTTCTCCCCACTGGGCGACGAGCCTTATGTACTTTTGGGATACCAGTCTTTTCGCAACCGTTTGGGCGCTGCTTGACCCGGTCGCGATGAAAGAGCAGTTGAAGTTGTTCTTGGGCCGCAATATTCACTCCGGCTATGCAATCGATTTTCTTACCCTGAAGATCGTAGGCCCATGGTATTCAGCCAACGATTACTCAGTGTTCCGGCTGGTCACCACTTATATCTCGGTAACTGGCGATCAGAAGTTTCTTGATGAAGCTCTACAAGGAGACAAACGGGTTATTGACTATCTGGATGAGATTGCGCTTTACTGGCGCACACTCACCAAGCCGTCCACCTTTCTGGCTAACTACGGCGATGCATCGAATCTGCTCGAGACGGTTCCGACATATGTGAACTGCGCGCCTGCCATGAACGCGGCAAACGTGTGGATGATGCGGTTATTGGCCAAAATCAGAAGCATGCGTGGAGAAGCGGATCGAGCGCGGGATCTCAACCAACTCGCCGATCAATTGGCAGCCGCAGTCCTCACTTTATATGTTGACGGCAACGGATTCTGGGCCTGCCAGTTGACAGACGGCAAGAAAGTTGAGGTTCGCCACTGTATCGATTTCTTCACCACGATCGCTTCCATGAAGCAAGATCTCGGACCGCGCAGAATTGAGGAGATGCTCGCGTTTGTCGATCGGGAGTTATGGACTCCTCACTGGTTACGAGCTCTTTCCGTACTCGATGAAGCGGCCGGCTTATCCACCAGGGCGGATCATGGTTACACGGGCTCTTATGATGCATGGCCTGCTCTGACTGTCGAAGCGACCTTTTGGGTCGGGCGAAAACGAGAAGCCTTCGAGCGCCTGCGTAGCCTGGCTCCTGCAACCAGGGAGGGTCCGTTCGGTCAGTCTCACTATGTAGAGACCGAACAATATCCCGTGCGCAAGGCATTGTCTTTCGGGCAGGATTATTTCGCCAGCGCCTCCGGATCATTTGCTGAAGTGATCCTGCGTACGGTCTTTGGCTTTTCGCCCGCGGTGGGTGAAGAGTGGAGACCTGTTCCTGCTGTTGCGCCGGGGTTTGAAGGATGGCTTAGTAATCTTCGCTATGGAAGCAAGCTTGTAACGGCCTCCATCCACAAAGCGGTATAAGAGTGGTCAGTAATGCAATGCAGTCTTTCACAATCGATGACCGTATCGGGTCGAATGCGTTCACAGACTGCTTTCAGCGCCTCCGGTCCAAATGACCAGTGCACTATTTTGTGTACGACCGTGGTCGCAAATTCCGGCCAGGGAGCATTAGGACGATTTTCAGGCAAAGGAAAAGCCCGCCAAGTTAGCGGGCTTTGTCAGATGATCTCTGGTAGCGCTACCGGGAATTGAACCCGGGTTTTAAGATTGAGAATCTCACGTCCTAACCCCTAGACGATAGCGCCACACTTTGTGCGGGAGCCGTCTCCGGCCGCACTTTTACTTTAACAAATATTCTGCATTCGGCAAAGATAGATTCGGGTCCACTGCCGGCCGTCAGATCCCAAGCTTCCGTACCTCGTCGTTGTAATACTTGCGGTACAGAATCTCCCACTCCTGCGAGCCTTCCATGATGATCTTGCGCTGATTGGCGATCTTCAGTCGCGCCGCCGTGTCGATCCTGGCCTCTTCGGTGAGCAGCACCGTTAGCGCCTTGCGCGCCTCCTGGCGAATCGTATTGCGGTCCTCAAGGAAACCCACCTCTTCGAGATCGGCCAGCGTATCGGCCACCGTGTGGGCCAGCTTGTTCAGCTTGTCGGGATTGATCCTCATAGAACCGCCTTGTACTTCTTGGTCAGCTCGTTCTTCACCTTCTTGAACATTTCGGCATATTGCGCGCCGCTCTTACGCATTTCTTCCGAGTACGCCTCCAGAATCACGCGTACCTCTTCATTGATGCGGTCTTCAAGGGATAATTCCTCGATCAAACCGTCATGAACACGCGCTTCGACCACCTTCACGTCTGTCGTGGTGATCATCTTGGCGTCGATGAGGTGCTTGACCGTTCGACGGGCTAGGTACCCGATGTAATCGCGAGAAAAAATCATGGATTAATCCTCAGGATAACTCATCAAGCCGCCCGGTGTACAACTGATCTATTTCACCCCCCGGTGCGGACAGCTTTTTGTATTCACGCATCCTTCGGCCAGGCGCAGTCGTTCTACCGGACGCCCGCCCACCAGATGTTCTTCTACAATCGCCGCCGCATCCCCAGGCTGCAAATGGCCGTACCAAACAGCATCGGGGTAAACCACCACCGTGGGACCATGCTCGCACTGATCCAGACACCCAGACTTGTTGATCCTTACCTTGCCCGCAAGCCCAGCCTTCTTCACCAGTTGCTGCAGACGAGTGTGCAATTCGCTCTTTCCATCGGCGGTACAGGAGGGTCGCGGAGCATCGGCAGGCCGTGTGTTGTGGCAGACAAAAACATGGCGTTCAAAAGCAGGCAAGCATTTCCTCCCCAATTTTCGAATAACTCCAGACTACCTTATGGTCCCCGGTCCCCGGTCCCCACTCCCTAGTGCCTATCCCCTATTCCCAGCTCTTTCCACACGCCCCCCGCCCCCATCTGCGAGAATGGTTACTGGACAATGAGCATCGATAACCTACTCTCGCTGAAAGACGACATGGTGGCATTTATTGAGGGCCACGGAATGCGCCGTCTCCCCGGTTACGTCACCGAGGACATCTCTTCCATTCTGTGGGAAGGAAACGGCAACCCCGACTCATGGAAAGACTTTGTGGAGATGGCCAAGCACGTGGGCGCTCCCTTTGTCACCTTCAGTGAGATGACCCTGGAGCGCGAAGAACTGGACGCGCTCATCGATGAAGCCAGCGAGATGAACTTCCCTGACGAGGAAGCCACCGAACTGGTGGAAGCGCAATGGCTGCGCAAGTACGCCGGCAATCTTGGCTACATTCAACTGGGCTTTGTCTACCAGGGGCTGGTCTTTCTACACGAGACCACCACTGAGTGGTACGAGCGCTTCCAGATGCTGCTTGAAGAGATTGAGAGCCTCCAGGACATCGTCATCGACGATGCCCATGGCGACGACGAGTAGGCCGGGAGAGCCCAGTGGGCACGGCAGTGAACAGTCCGGCGCTGCCGCACAATCCGCCCCGCCGTCCCCGTCAGCATTGGCAACTGGCCGAGTTGCACCCTGAAGAATCCTCCGCACTGGCCGCCTCAGCCCGTCTCCCTCAGGTGCTCGCCGAACTGCTGGTCGCCCGCGGCATCACTCAATCCGCTGAAGCCTTCGCCTTCCTCCATCCCACGTCCGCTCACCTTCACGATCCATATCTCATGCTCGGCATGACTGCTGCCGTTGAGCGTCTGGAGCACGCCATCGCCGCCCGCGAGCCGGTGCTGCTCTATGGCGATTACGACGTAGACGGCACCACCGCAGTAGTTCTGCTAAAGACCGCGATCGAGATGCTCGGCGGCGTTGCCCGCTTTCACGTTCCTCATCGCTTGAACGAAGGCTACGGCCTGCAATCGAGCGTCCTTCAAGCGGTCCATGCGGACGGCGCCCGCCTCGTAATCACCGTCGATACCGGCATGCGAGCCTTTGCCGAAGCTGAAACTGCCCGCAAGCTGGGCCTCGATCTCATCATCACCGACCATCATCTTCTGGATGCAAACGACGCCGTCCCCATCGCGCTGGCAATTCTGAACCCCAACCAGCCGGGCTGCGGCTACCCTGAAAAATTCCTCTGCGGCGCGGCCATCGCGCTCAAGCTCGCCCAGGCCGTTCTCGAACGCCGCGACCAGGCCCGCACACGCGAAAAAACTCTGCCCAGTTTTCTTAAATTGGCCGCCATCGCCACCATCGCCGACGCCGTTCCCCTCTGCGGCGAAAACCGCGCGATCGCCGCACTCGGCCTCAGCGAACTCCGCCGGCCCGTCGGCGCTGGACTGCGCGCCCTCTTTGCCGCCGCCGCTCTCGACCCCGCCACGAAACAGCTCACCAGCTTCGACGTAGCGTTCCGCCTGGCCCCTCGCATCAACGCCGCCGGTCGCATGGACATTGCTTCCGAGGTGATCGAGCTCTTCACCACCCGCTCGCACTCGAGAGCCGCAGAACTGGCAGCCAAGCTCGAGCGATTGAACCGCGAGCGCCGCGATGCTGAAGCCGCCGCCCTCACGGCTATCGAGGCTCTGTTGGCCACCAGCGCCGAAATCGCGGCCGACCGCTTGCTCTTGATCGACGGCGAAGGATGGCACCGTGGCGTCATCGGCATCCTCGCCTCGCGCGTCGTCGAGCGCACCGCCAAACCCGTCATTATTGTCAGCGTCGAGGACGACGTAGCATACGGTTCCGGCCGCTCCATCGAAGGCTTTCAGCTTCTTAACGCCGTCGAGAGCTGTGCCGATCTCTTCACCCGCTTCGGCGGCCACGCCTTCGCCATCGGCTTTGCCTTGCCCGCCGATCGGCTGCCTGAGCTCAGGCGCCGCCTGCGCATCTACGCCGGGCAGCACCTATCCGCCAGCGAGCCGGAGCACATCCTCCGCATTCACGCCGAGCTGCCCCTCAACCGCATCACCGCCGTCCTGGCCGGATGGTTACGCAAGCTCGAACCCTTCGGCCACGGGAACCCCGAGCCGGTCTTTCTCGCCCGCAACGTCCGCCTGCTCACCCCGCCCCGCATCATGAAAGAGCGCCACATTCGTCTGGAACTGGCCCAGGAATCAGCGAGTGGCCCAGCCGAGCCGCGAACTCAGGACCCCGTCCGCGCCGGCTCCAGCTCAGCCATTCGAGCCGTCGGCTGGCACCTCGCCGAGCGAACTGCCGCTCTCAGACTCGCTCAAGGCTCCCTCATCGACATCGCGTACCGCATCCGCGAAAACGACCATCCCGAGTACGGGGGCATCGAAGTGGAAATCGCCGGCATCGAGCCGGCTGGTTCCAGAGAATCCTATCCAAAACTCAGCGAGGCCCACGGCTGACCGTGGACCTCTTGAGTATTGAATGATTCTTCGACTTTACCGGCCCTTAGGCTTGGATTCCTCTTGCGGCGCCGCATGTTGTTGCGGCGCAGCGCGTTGCTGAGGTGCTGCGTGTTGCTGCGGCGCTGCATGCTCCTGCGGCGCTGCGTGTTGCCGAGGCGCTGCATGTTCCTGCGGCGCTGCGTGTTGCTGAGGCGCAGCCTGTTGCCGTGGCGCAGCGTGCGACTCAGTCCTCGGCGCAGTCCTAGCCTCAGCCTTCGGCGCAGTCCTGGCTTCAGCCTTCGGCGCAGTTCTGGTTTCAGCCTTCGGCGCAGTTCTGGTTTCAGCCTTCGGCGCAGTCCTGGTTTCAGCCTTCGGCGCAGTCCTGGCTTCAGCCTTCGGCGCAGTTCTTGTCTCAGCCTTCGGCGCTGTTCTTGTCTCAGACTTCGGCGCTGTTCTTGTCTCAGCCTTCGGCGCAGTTCTTGTCTCAGCCTTCGGCGCAGTCCTTGTCTCAGACTTCGGCGCTGTTCTTGTCTCAGCCTTCGGCGCGGTTTTTGTCTCAGCCTTCGGCGCTGTCCTTGTCTCAGATTTCGGCGCAGTCCTGGCCTCAGACTTCGGCGCGGCATGTTGCTGCGCTGTCAACGGTTTCGCTACAACCGTCGTCTTTGGATGCCCGCCATTTGCCTTGGCGAAGGAGGCCTTATTCGACCTGGCCGCCGCCACATGTTGTGTCTGGACGCTGGTCGGCGCCGTGTGCTTATCGCGTGCGGCAACCAGTTCCGAAGCAGAAGCCTTGTGTTCAATCCCGCCTGGACCACCGTTATAGGAAACGTGGTTCTTGTTGATGATCGTGTTTTGCTCCACAATCGTCCGGTTCACGTAGGTGGTGTGAATGACGCTCTCATTCACGCGCGTGATCGCGGTATT
Organism: Occallatibacter sp.; assembly: GCA_049515455.1. Classification (GTDB taxonomy): domain Bacteria; phylum Acidobacteriota; class Terriglobia; order Terriglobales; family Acidobacteriaceae; genus Telmatobacter. The sequence goes on along the minus strand of JBEKUB010000008.1, from coordinate 108,889 downwards.
GTAGGCAAACTCGTTACCGCGCCACTCCCCGCCTGAATAGCCGATGCCCCCGTATCCGTAACCGTAGTCCACGCCGCCGTAGTAGCCCACATGCCGGCCCCAATAGCCCCGATGGAACCTGTAGTGGCCTCCGTACCAATCCCAATAGTCGGGCGTCCACAGAGCGCCTTCGTAGGGAGCGTCCACCCACGTGCCGGGAACCCAGTAGTAGTCCCCGCTGTCACCGTCGTAGGCCCAGTAGCCGGGAACCCACATCAGGTTCGGCTCAGGACAAATCGGTTGTTCATATACTGGCAGCTCAGGCGGAGCGAAGTTCACGCTGATGAGCAATTGTGCGTGCGAAGACGCCGGAACTAAAGTGAGAAGCAACGCCGGCAGCAGCCAGCGCGCAATGCGGAAAAATCGCATAAGGAAATCCTCCTGGTGAGTTTGTGCCGTCACCGTGGAGGGAATCCACTTCCCTGTGCAGGGCGAGGGCTTGGGAATCAGCCGTCATGCTATCCCTAGCCCCGCCTGCATATCTGGTCAATACTGCACAGATTTGCTTCTATATTTCAGTCTTCTCTAACTCGGCAATCAGTAGCGGTAGCTCAACCCCGTGGCCACAACGTGCCGCGCCTGCAGATCCGCCGGTATTGGCGCAAAAGGCTGCGCAGGAATACCGGTTGCCTGCAGACTTGTGCCAATCACTCCCGCCACCTGTCCCACGCCGATATCAAACGTAAAGTGCGGATGCTCCCGCTGCGTTACCCGTATCGCATAATCCAGTGTGGTGGGAATATGCGCCGGGGCGCCCGTCACTGCTCCTTCGGGAGAAAGCGTAACCAGAAGGCTGCTCAGGTTTGTGATCTGTTTCGGTTCTTGCATGAACCCAGCCGAAGGCACGATGGCCGTCTTCCACGGACCGGGAAGCGGAATTCCAATCCCGCCGAAGAACCGTCCGCCGAACCGCGTCGCCTGGCCGCCGATTCCAAGAATCGACGCATTGGTCATCTTCCAGCCAAAGGTCGCCAGGAACGGCACTGGCGGCTTGGCCCAAGTCTTGGTCGCCACGATATACGCGTCGCCATTGCTATAGGATTTGGTAGCCGGGACCGGTTCCAGCGGACAATATGAAGGCGGCGTCCCAGTTATGATGCAGTAATAATCGTAGGATTCCACCGCCAGTTGGGCAGCCGGACTGGAGACAAATCGATCCTGGGTCCGAGTAATCCCTCCCACCGCAACTCCCGGCATATATTTGTTGAATTCTCCATCCTTGATTGCCACAACCTTGCCGGCAAAGATATTCATCCCGTTGAAGTGCCACAGCTGGCTGAAATTGGCGCTGTCGCCCGTCATATGAACATTGCGTCCATAGGAAATCTCGGCCCGGTTGCCAATTCCCTCGGCGATGCCGAAGGTGTGAATATCGCCGATCACAGCGTTGGCTGCGATGAAGTGATAGCCGACCGCGGGGTGAGAAAAGACCTGACCCTTCTCTGACTCGACTACGTAAGCAGTGGGCGTAATAAAACCGCCGGTATAGCCCTCCAGCGTAAGGTTTTGAGCGTTCAACCGGCCAGTAAGCAGCATCGCCGCGGCAAGCAGGCCGCAAACGGAAAGTGTCGAAAAGGTCCGTATTTTGATCATCCAATTCACTCCAGGTGGAGATTGCCCGCCGCGGCGGTTCTGGTCTCCTGTCACGTTAATGAAAGTTAAACCCTTGTAACACAAATTGAACTCATTCGTCAGTGTTTTTGTTCAAGTGGTAAACTCGCCTCATGCCGCGCGGTCTGTTTATCACTCTCGAAGGTCTCGACGGTTCCGGTAAAACCACCCAAATCAACCGTTTGGCCGCCTGGCTCAAAAAGCGCGCTACGGATACCCCACAAAATGCGGGCGCCCTTTCCTTTCGACGTTCTTCGGGCGGAATGGTGGGAGGCAGCGGTCTCGTCCTGACCCGCCAACCTGGCGGAACTCCCACTGGCGACCGGATCCGTGCCCTGCTTCTCGACTCCCGCTCCACCGCGCTATCCCCCATGACGGAGATGGCCTTGATGTTCGCCGACCGCGCCCAGACCATCGCCGAAGTCATTGAACCAGCCCTGAAAACCGGCAAGATCGTCCTCTGCGACCGCTTTACCGACTCCACCGAGGCCTACCAGGGCGGCGGCCGCCAACTCGGCTCAGCACCCGTCCTTGAACTTCACCGCATCCTCTGTTCCAACCTTCAGCCCGACCTCACCCTCATGCTTCTTCCGTCTCTTGAAGCCTCACTGGCCCGCGCCCGCCATCGCAACCAGCGCGCTGAAGCGCAGACCGGCCAGAATGAAAACCGCTTTGAGCAGGAGCAGGACGAGTTCTACCGCCGCGTTTGGGAAAAGTACAAAGAGATCGCCGCCCGCGAACCTCAGCGTGTGGTCCTGATTGAAGGCGACCTGACCATCGGCCGGGTCCACAAGAAAATTATTGCCGCCGTCGGCGAACGGCTTACTCTCAAAGCACATAACCTAGGTTGACGCATCTTTGTTTTTGATTGACACATCCGGAATTCTTCGCTAAAGTTCTCCCACAAAATCAATTCAAACTTTTCCTGCAAGGAGTTATCCATTGGCATTCAAATGTCCGTGTTGTGGCCATGAAGGCATGCCCTTCGTCGAAAGGAAGAAGTTATCGACCGGAGGATGGGTATTGTTCGCGGTATTGCTGCTTGTATGCTTTCCGCTCTGCTGGCTTCCATTCGTGATCGATGGGTGTAAAGAGGAAGAACGCAAGTGTCCGGAATGCTTTACCCGGCTGGGATGATGCGTCGCGTCATTCGTCCTATAGCACTTGGCGCATTCATTTTCTATCTGGTTTGGAATGCGGCATGGATTGCCGGGAGGCAGATCCCTCCCTCCATCATGAAATCAATTCTCGGCCTTCCATGCCCCACAACGGGTGGATATAGGAGCTTCATTGCATTTTGCGATGGAAATTTCGCTCAATCGTTCTTATTCAACCCCATGATGTTGGCCTACCTTCTGCTTTTTGGCTATTCCATCTCCGTACTGTTGCGCCAGATATTCAAGCGCGAGCGGCTCGTTCTCAGTCCTTTCATTGCCTGGTTGTGGTTTCTGTCGCTCGGGATCGGTTGGGCAGCAAAGTTTGCTCTTGGGAAGAAATACTGGTAGCCGGAGAGAGTACCTGCGCTCCACCTGAGTTCATGGCAGCTTTTCTCTGTACCCACTATCCCACTCCCCACGAGCCCGCAACCCGGCAATCTCCTGGCGAGCCATTTCCTGCGCCTTCCCATAATCCGGCTTGACCACCCGGTTCAGCGGTACCTGCCCGGGCTCCAGAATGATCCAATGCCGCGGCCGCATATAAGTCGGCAACGAGCGCGCGTGCCGCTCCAGCTCCTGCGTGGTCAGTTCAACTCCGGGCCTTTTTTCCACCAGCGCTACCACTGCTTCTGAAATTACCTCGTGCGCCACGCCCACCGCTACGCAGTTAGCAACCTTCTCCTTGAGCGTGCAAATATGCGACTCCACATCGCCTGGAAAGATCTGGTAGCCGAACGACTTGATCACCCACTTCTCCCGCCCGGTCAGATGCAACCCCGCCGCATCCTTGAAGCCCAGATCGCCGGTATATAAATATCCATCGCGCGAAATCGCCTTCGCCGTAGCTTCGGGATCGTTCACATATCCAAGAAAAGTCTGGGCCCCAAGGAAACACAGATGCCCAATCTCGCCCGAAGGCAGCTCGTCACCAGCATTCCCATCGTTGCGCATAGGCTTCCGAATCGTGCACGGATAAACCGGCATATCCACTCCCAATCCGCTGAGAATCGTCTCCCGATCTTCCCCGCCCGCCTGGATATAAGTGCAGAACCCGGCAGCTTCAGTAAGCCCCAGCCCGGTGCCGATCACCGGCGCCATAGCGGCCAACTGGTCCACAAACGGCCGCGAAACCCCATGCCCCCCATAAGCGGCAAATCGCAAGCTGGAGAGATCGTAGCCCGCATAGTCCTTCAGCATCCACTCGAGGTTGAACATTGCTGGAATCTGCCCCAAAATCTGCACCCGATGCTTTTGAATGGCGCGCATTGAACGGCCTGCATCGAAGACCTCCAGCAGCACCGCCGTTCCTCCGCCGAAGAAGGTGCTCATCATCGCCTCCGCCTGCCCGCCCACATGCGATGGAGGCAGATTAACCAGTGTGCGCGAGCCATTGTCCCCGCCAAAAAACGCACCGCACATGCACATGTTTTGCACCGTAATATTGCGGTGCGAGAGCAGAGCCGGCTTGGGCGAGCCGGTTGAACCGGTGGTAAAAATAATCAGCACGCCGTCGTTCTCGCTCACGCCGCAGTCAATCTCCTCCGGCGCGCCCGCATCCGCAGCAGCGCGCCCCGCAGCCTCTGCAATCGATGCAAACGAAAGTGTGCCCGGAATTTCTACTTCCGAGTCCATCACAATCAAATGCTTAATCCAATCGCATTTCGCCTGCACAGCGCTCCACAGCGGACGAAGATCGAGCGGCCCTTTCACTCCCAGCCCCGCAAATCCACGCGGCCGCAGAATCTCCAGAGATCGAATGATCTCGACAGCGGTCAAACGCAAATCGAGCGGCGCAACAATCACGCCAATTTTGAAGCACCCATACTCCAGCAGCACATGATCCACTGAAAATGGCAGCAGTGTAACCAGGAAATCGCCTTTGGCAAATCCCAAGCGCAGCAACTCCCTCGCCAGCGCGGTAGTTGTGCGGTCAAACTCGCTCCAACTAACGGTGCGATCGCCCTCTGCACTGATCATTGCGGGATTTTCAGGGCGAGCCTTCGCCCATTTCGCGACCACTCCGTGCAGCAAATGGCGATCGTCAAATATTCTTTCGTAATCGTCCAGGCTAAATTGAGGCACTCTCATCGGTTCACTCTATGATCTTCCTGAACCAGTCCACCATTCGCGGCTGCAAGCGTCAAGGACAGTTTGCAAACGCATCGAGTTCTCCTCACCAATTCAATGCGCAAATGCACTAGACTCAAATCGTGGGCTTTAAGGACTTTCTCGGTAACACGCAAACCGTCACCCATCTCCGCGAGAGCATCCGCTCCGGACGTTTTCCCCACTCGCTCATCCTCGCCGGCCCCCGTGGAGCAGGTAAATATACGCTGGCCCTCATGCTGGCCCAGGCCGTCAACTGTCTGAACCCCACCGAATCCGACGGCCTTCCCGATTTCTGCGGCACATGCTCCAACTGCACTCGCATCGCAGGCTCCACCAACCTTGAAGCACTGGTCGCTGAAGCCGTCGGGGCCCGCGACGACATGCGCGATGCCGACAAGCGCGAAACCCGCATCCTCATCCAGACCCACCCCGACGTGCTCATCGTCCCTCCTGACCCGCCGCAGTTGCTCATCAAGGTCGGCCAGGTCCGCCAGATCATCCACGTCGCCTACTACCGCCCCCCGGTCGAATCCAAGCGAACCTTCACCATCTTCACCTCCTCGGCATTTATGAAAGAGGCCGCCAACAGCCTGCTCAAGGTCCTCGAAGAGCCGCCCGAACACACTTCCCTCATCCTGCTTACTGAGAACCCCCAGGAACTGTTGCCCACCATCCGCTCTCGCGCCGTCCTTCACCGTCTGGGCGCGCTTCCGGCCGCCGACCTCGAATCCCTGCTCGCGACCCGCCGTCCCGAGCTCAAGTCACAGGACCGCGCTCTCGCCGCTCGCCTTGCCGAAGGCGCGGTCGGCCGAGCTCTCACGATCGACCTCGGTCTTTACCTCGCCAGCCGCCAGGATGCTCTGGTCCTGCTGCGCTCCGCCCTCCGCGACCCCGACTATTCGCAGCTCTTCCACTCGACAGAAAGCTATCGCGCCGGCGCCGACGGCCAGGAAAAAACCATCAATCTCCTCCGCGCTCTGGGCAGCCTGCTTGAAGACCTGCTCCTCGTCCACGCCGGCACTCCCCAGCTCATCCGCAACCTCGATCTCGCTCCCGAATTAGACCGCCTTGCGCAGGATTTGAGCATCGACTGGATCGACTCCGCCGCCCGCGCCCTCAACCAAGTCGAGCAGGGTATGCGCCGCAACCTCCTCCGCTCTCTGTCGCTGGACTCCATGGCCGTCAGCCTGGAACGAATCTGAGTCTCCCCTCCGCACTTATTCCGCACGATTTAAGAGCAACCCGCGCTCCGTCCCATGCATCTCTACGGATACCTGTTTCCCCGTTATTGCGCGGAAGAACGATCGGTGCCATACTCGTTAGACCATCGTCTCCTCCATCGCAGATTTCTTTTCGTTGTTTCAAGAGAAAGGTTGCATTGAATGCCCAGTGTGCCGGGTCAAGCTATTCCTCCCACCGGTGGCAACCAGAAGACCGGACCGGCATCCAGCGGGCAGCGCCCCCGCGCCCACAGAAGCTCCTCCGCTCCGTCTCCATTCCTCTTCTCCGCCCGCACCATCGATGAGCCAGTCCTCTCCCATCAGGCCGAACTCTTCTACCTGCAAAAGCAGATTCAAACCCAAACCCCCATGGTTGTAGTGCTTGAAGACGGCGAACATATCGAAGGCTGCATCGAGTGGTACGACCGCTACTCCCTGAAAGTCCGTGGCCGCCAGAAATCCCTCATCTACAAAGCCGCAATCAAATATATGTTCAAGTTTGCCGAAAACGGGCAGTGATAAAAGCAGCGGTTAGGGATTAGGGGTTAGAGAAAATGCAGCTTCAGCAGCTCCACTAAATTCACTAACCTGCCTACTTACCAATTCCGCAAAGCGGAGCTGACTCGCTGACTTTATTCAAAACAGCAGTCTCCAAGCCGATCCAGTCCATCACACCACGCCGACTCTTTGGGCCCTAAGTGCCAGGCCGCTGCATCCTAATCTCTAACCCCTGCTTTCCTCAGCCTGTCCCGAATCGCCGCCTCAATCCCCGCCCCTTGCGGAACCGGGCAAACAATCACCGTGCATCCGGTGGCATCCAGCGTCCTAAGCCCGGAATAAAGCTCCCGCGCCATCTCTTCCGGAGCAGCCCACCGCCCCCACTTCAACTCCACTGCGCCTGAATTCAACCCGTCAAAATCGGCCGGCAGCATCACTCCCACGCGCTCTCCAGGCCAGCGCATCACCGCCTCGACCAGCCGCACCCTCATCTCCAAAGCTTCGCCCTCCACGAGCACAAGCCTCGCCCTGGGTGCATAGTGCCGCAGTCCCAATCCCGGCGAAGGCAGCGCCTCTTGCGGGCTCTCCATCAACTCCCCGCCGCTGAAAACCTCCACCGCCCCAGCAACCGCCTCAATCTGTTCCGCTGTCACCGCTCCGGGCCGGTAAATCATCATTGGACTTCGGCCGGCGTCCAGCACCGTCGACTCCACCCCGTGCACCGTCGCCCCCGCATCCACTACAGCATCGATCCGGCCGTCCAGATCCTCGAGCACATGCGCCGCTGTCGTAGGACTCGTCCGTCCAAAGAGATTCGCGCTGGGAGCAGCCACCGGAATCCCCGCTCTCCGAATTAACTCCAGAGCCACCGGATGCGCCGGCATCCGCACCCCCACCAGCGGCCGTCCCGCCGTCACCACTTCCGGAACCACCGCGCTCCGTTTCAGCAGCAGCGTCATGGGTCCCGGCCAAAAGGCCTCCATCAGCCGCCGCGCCGCCGCCGGAATCTCCTCTACCAGCCCGTCCAGCATTGCCAGGCTTGCAATATGCACAATCACCGGGTCCCAGGCCGGCCTCTGCTTGGCCGCAAAAATCCGCCCCACCGCCTCCGCATCCAGCGCGTTCGCCCCCAACCCATAGACCGTCTCCGTAGGCAGAGCCACCAGGCCCCCGGCGCGCAAAATCCCCGCTCCGCGCTCCAGCAGATCTTGAGCCTCGGCCGTATCCAGATGCGCCGGGTCCACAACCAATCTCAGAGTCTTCACACTTTTATTCTCACCCCTCACATCCATTCGGTGCGATTTTGAGATCTGGGATTTCACAAAACTTCACCGCCCGCCTGCTGCCGTATACTCACTACTTACCATGCCCGTCGAAACAGAGATCAAATTCCGCATCGACGATCAGGACGGCCTCACCCACCGCCTCAAGGCCGCCGGCTTCACCCTCCACACCCCCCGCTCCTTCGAAACCAACGTCCTTTACGACACTCCCGACCGCCGTTTGCGTTCCCGCACTGAAATCCTTCGCATCCGCAACTACGCCGGCCGCTGCCTGCTCACCCACAAGCGCCTGCCCGACCCCGGGGTCCCCGGCGAGAGGTCTTTCTCGCCGGGATGGGACTCCGGCCCCGGCGAAGATACACATAAGCACCGCATCGAAACCGAAACCGAAATCTCCGACGGCCCTGCTCTCGCTCAAGTTTTTCACTCCATCGGCCTCGAGCCAGCCTTCCGCTATGAAAAATGGCGCACGAAGTGGACCGACGGGCAAGGTCACTGCGACATCGACGAAACCCCCATCGGCAATTTTGCCGAACTCGAAGGCTCTCCCCAGTGGATTGATGCAACAGCGGCCCGCCTGGGCATCGTCCCTTCGCAATACATCACGCTCAGCTACGGCCGTCTCTTTGACCTTTGGCGCGAGCAACATAACTCCCCTGCCCAGCACCTTACCTTCGCCGCCTGCTCCCGCTAGCAAACGCCCCTCAACCGCCGAGCAACCCCTCAAATCTGTAAAATAATTTTAAAGATCCTCTAATGTTTTCTTCACGCCCTCCGATAAAAGGTATGATTGCAGAATCCTCACCCGAGGAGGGCCGATGAATTCCACCTACTTTTGCCTTACCGCCGACAGTGCGCGGCGTGGTGCGGTAAGGCGATCGACGGCTGTCGCGCTCACGCTTGCGATGCGCTAACTATTCCAGCCAGAGCAGCCCTATCGTCGCGGACTTGTTTCGCGCGTGGCGCCTCAATCGATTGAATGGCTTAGCCGCTTGATGATCGCAGGCGCGGTAAAGATTTGAGCTGTTGCAGATCCGGATGCAAAGCACTGTGATCGGCAACGGCCGGCAGAGAATCACTCGTCTTTCACCCGCAGCACATTATTCCGTGCGCCAACGGAGGTAAGCGCAGGAAATCGATCACAGCAATGGGCGCAGGTCCAATTCCTCCGGACCCGCGCCCATTGCATTTCTACGGTGCAATCCCCTTTCCACCGAACCGCACTCTGACAATGCCTGCTACCTTTCGTAATGAGATTCTAAAAATGTGCTAATGCGACTCCCCCCGCCGCCGATAGGTAAAATAAGCAATTCTCGAACTCCGGGAGGACCCATGAACAAAGATCACTTAGAAATCAAATCCCGCCGCCTGCCCATTGCTGGGAGTGTGCTCTTCCGGGCAGCTGCACTGGCGCTCGGTTTGGTAGTCGCCACGCCCGCCAGGGCGGCGGACCTGCGCGCCGTCAAATCGCGCATAGCCCCCATCTATCCTGAAATCGCCAAACGCATGAAAATTGAAGGCGTCGTAATGGTCGAAGTCAAGGTGGATGCCGACGGTAAAGTCAACGAGGTTAAAACGCTCAGCGGCAATCGCGTCCTCTCATCCGCTGCCGAAGAGGCCGTCCACCGCTGGAAATTCGAGTCCGGCCCCGGCCCGGCTACGGTCGACGTTTCCGTCAACTTCAGCCTCGCGCAGTAGCAACTGCGGCCCGCTCTACGGGAGGGGTAGTTACAAGGGTACCCCGTGTCATTCTTTGACGGAATGGATTTGGGCGGCTTACCCCTTTGAACAAAAAAGGATAGACTGAATGGTGCTGAACCCTCTTGGAACAGCAGGAGTTCGATGCGGCCCGTTCAAAAGATACCAGGCGCCAAGGGCGCCGGCGACTTGTCAATTGCGCTCATCGGCCCGGAAGAACGGCGCCGAAAGGCTGTGGCAGACGCTCTCGCTGAATATCAGACGAGCCAAAAGCGGGATCCCAAAGGCCTCGGCCGGGAGGTGAGGCCCAGCGGCACTTCTTTGCCTGCTGGGGATGGCAGACAGGCCCTCACGGTCGGCATACAAATCTGGGAGTTTCCTGCCTACCCTGACGGCATTGACGATCTGCCCCGCATGCTGCAACAGCAATTCGATGTCGTCATCGTCGATCTGGACTCCAATCCGGAATATGCTCTCGAAATCGTCGAGAGCATCTGCTCCTCAAGCAACGCCGCCGTCATGGTCTACTCCGAGCAGGCCGACCTGCATCTGGCGGTCCGCTTCATGCGCGCCGGAGCTCGCGAGTTCCTCACCCTGCCCCTGGCCCACGACGACATCGCCGGTGCTCTCGCTCGGGTTTCCATCCGCCAGCCCGCCTCCAGGCTCGATCAAAAAGCCACCGGCAGCCTCTTCGTCTTTCTGGGCGCCAAAGGCGGCTGCGGCGTCACCACCATCGCTTCCAACTTTGCTCTCGCGCTGGCCCAGGAATCGGGTCAGAACACATTGCTGATCGACTTCGGCCTGCCGCTCGGCGACGCCGCCATCAACCTCGGCATGGCGACCGAATATTCCACCGCCAACGCTCTGCAGGATTTTAGCCGGCTCGATGCCAACTTCCTATCCGGACTCCTGGCCAAGCACAGCTCCGGTTTGAACGTCCTCGCGGCTCCAAGTGAATTCAATCAGATCCAGACCTCAAAGGAAGCCGTAGACAAACTGCTCGGCGTCGCGCGCGCAAACTTCGACTACGTGGTGGTCGACTTCGGCTCTCGCCTCGACCTCAAAGACTCTGACCTCTTCGCCGATTCCGCAATGCTTTATCTCATCACCCAGGTCGGCGTCTCGGAACTGCGCAACGCCAATCGCCTCATCTCTCATTTCTTCGTCAACCGCGGCCGCGATCTCCAAATCGTCCTCAACCGCTATATCCCCCACTCCCTCGGTCTCGACGACAAGCACATCTCCAAAGCCCTCACCCGGCCCGCGCAATGGACAATCCCAGATGATTACGCCACCGCCCGCCGCACCAGGAACACTGCAAACCCCATTGTGCTTGAAGACTCGCCCATCTCCAGGGCAATCACCAAAATGGCCAGAACAGCCTGCGGCCTCCCCGCAGAAGCCCCAGGCAAAAAACGCTTCAAAATATTCTCTTAGGGCAATTCGCTTTTATGATTAGAGTGATTCTCTACTGATCTGAAGATTAACGGTTCCGGCAAGAATGGGTAGCGCCGGCCTCCTGGCCTGGAGTGAGCGTGGACCTGCCAGTCCACGCTCACTCCAGGCCTTCAGGAGAACTACTCTAAAAAGTCCGCCTCTCTCCCTATTCCCTACTTTTCCTTCCCGTGGCACTTCTTGTATTTCTTCCCGCTTCCGCAGGGGCAAGGATCGTTGCGCCCCACTTTTTCTCCCGTCCGCCTTTGCACCGGCTGGCTATCCCCAGCTCCAGCCCTCGTAGCCGCATCCAGATCCCGTTGCTTCTTGCGATGAAACTCCTTTTCCAGTGCATCGATCGTCGTAGATGGCTGCCGTGCAGCGGCAAACGCAAACTCCCGCGGCTCTTCATCCAGCAGCCCGGCAGCGCTGGCCACCGGCGGCGCCTTCGGAACTTCACCCCTCGGCCTCGGCGCCGCATCCACAGGCTGCCCGTCCGGTCCCAGAATCTGCATCCGGAACAGGAACCGGACCGTATCCTCCTGGAACTTGAACATCATGGCCTCGAACATATCGTAGGACTCGCGCTTGTAGGCCACCAGCGGATCCTGCTGCGCATATCCCCGCAGCCCGATACCCTCTTTCAGGTGATCCATTGAGAGCAGGTGTTCCTTCCACAGCCCGTCGATCACGCTCAGCATCACCATCCGCTCGTGGTACCGCATGGTCGCGCTGCTCAGCACCTTCTCCTTGGCCTCGTACTCCTGCTTCAGCTTCTCAAAGATCGCGTCGCCCAGCTCATGCCGGCTGAGTTCCTGCGGATTGATTCCCGTAGCGCCGATATTCAGCGAAGCCAGCTTCAGCCCGAAATGATCAACCAGCTTCTCCTCAAGCCCCTTCATGTTCCACTGATCGGGACGCACTTTCTCGCCGGCAAACTCATCCAGCTGGTTGCTCAGAATCCCGCCGACGTAATCCTCCAGAATCAGCTCCCGCTGCTCCACCCCTTCCAGCAATTGCCGCCGCAGCCCGTAAACTGCCTCGCGCTGTTTGTTCATCACGTCGTCGTACTCGAGCAAATGTTTGCGGCTCTCAAAGTTCTGTGACTCCACCGCCTTCTGTGCCGCCTCGATGCGGTTGGACATCATCTTCCCTTCGATCGGCACCCCCTCTTCCATTCCAAGCCGTTCTAGCAGCGTACTCACCCACTGCTTTGCGAAGATGCGCATCAAATCGTCTTCAAGCGACAGAAAGAATTTCGACTCACCCGGATCGCCCTGCCGCCCCGCGCGTCCTCTCAGCTGATTGTCGACGCGCCGCGACTCGTGGCGCTCCGTTCCCAGAATGAACAGCCCACCGGCCTCGATCACCTGCTCGTGTTCGTCCCGCGCCGTCTCCGCGTGGCCCTTGTGCGCCTCTGCCCACTCCGGCTCCGAAACCTCGAACTCCTGCCCGTTGTAGTAGAAGCGCAAAAATCCCGCTGGAGCCATCGGGTTGATCGCTCCCTCATTGGCGCTGATGGCCCGTGCGTGGTTCTTCTTCACCATCTCCTGCCGCGCCATGAACTCAGGGTTTCCGCCCAGCAGAATATCCGTGCCGCGGCCGGCCATATTGGTTGAGATGGTTACCATCCCCAGCCGTCCAGCCTGCGCCACAATCTCCGCTTCCTTCTCGTGATGCTTCGCGTTCAGTACCGCGTGACTTACGCCCTTCTTTTTCAAGATCGCCGACAGCCGCTCGCTCTTCTCCACTGAAACCGTGCCCACCAGCACCGGCTGCTTGCGCTCATGCAAAGTCTCAATCTCGTCCGCGACCGCCTTGAACTTTTCCTTCTCCGTCCGGTAAATCACGTCCGGATTTTCAAGCCGCAGCATTGGCTTGTTGGTCGGAATCACTACAATCTCGAGCTTGTAGATCTTCTCGAACTCCGCCGCTTCCGTCTCCGCCGTGCCCGTCATGCCGCTTAATTTTTTGTAAAGCCTGAAGTAATTCTGGAAAGTAATCGTGGCCAGCGTCTGATCTTCCTTGCGGATCTTTACGCCCTCCTTGGCCTCAATCGACTGGTGAAGACCATCGCTCCACCGCCGCCCCGGCATCAGACGACCGGTGAAGGTATCCACGATGATCACCTCGCCGTCCTTCACCACGTAGTCCACGTCGCGGTGATAAAGCGCATGCGCCTTGATCGCCGTTTCCACGTAGTGCTTCAATTCCCAGTTCTCGGCATCGGCAATGTTCCCGATCCCCAGCAGCTTTTCGATCGTCTCCCAGCCCTGGTCGGTCACTCCAATCGTGTGCTGCTTTTCGTCCACAATGTAGTCGCCGGAGAAGTATTTCTGGCCCTCTGCAAGCTGAATTCCCAGCTGCTCCTGGCGCCTGCGATCGTGCGATTCAACCTCCTCGCCCAACTCCAGCTGAGGGATAATTTTCACCACCCGCGCATATTTATCCGTCGTCTCATCCGTCGGTCCGGAGATAATCAGCGGCGTCCGCGCCTCGTCGATCAAAATCGAGTCCACTTCGTCCACGATGGCGTAATAGTGCCCCCGCTGCACACAATCTTTTATTTCGAATTTCATATTGTCGCGCAGGTAGTCGAAGCCGAATTCATTATTGGTCCCGTAAGTTATATCCGCGCCGTAGGCCGCCCGCCGTTCGTCGTCGCTCAAGTCGTGGACGATGACTCCTACAGTGAGCCCCAGAAACTCATAAATCTTTCCCATCCACTCCGCATCGCGCTTGGCCAGGTAATCGTTCACGGTAACCACGTGAACTCCGTGCCCGGCGAGAGCGTTCAGATAGCAGGCCAGCGTCGCCACCAGCGTCTTGCCTTCGCCAGTCTTCATCTCGGCGATCTTGCCCTGGTGCAGCACCATTCCGCCGATCAGTTGCACGTCAAAGTGCCGCATTTGCACCGCGCGCCAGCCCGCCTCCCGCACCACCGCGAAGGCCTCTGGCAAAATCTCGTCCAGCGCCTCCCGTTCAGCCGCCATCTGCACCTTTTCCAGCTCTTCCTTGTCCTCGATCCCCTTGGTGGCCTCGCTCACACGCGCCGCAACGAGTGCCTTGAACTCCGCAGTCTTAGCCCGCAACTCTTCATCCGACAGTCGATTGATCGCCGGCTCCAGATCGTTGATCGTAGCCACAACCGGCCACATTTTCTTCAAGATCCGCTCGTTCGCAGTTCCAAAAACTTTCGTAAGTACGTTATCAAAAAACACAGTATTCTCCGTCTATTAGTGTAAATGGTTGAAGCCGCGCAAAAATTCCATTACTGTCCTCGTATCCACAAGATGCCGAGTACCCCGTCCTCTCGCGCTCTTCTGCAAAAGGGAGGGAAACCAAAACCGTGCCGTCGCCACGCTCCCCCTCTCCGCTACAATTCATTAAAAGAACACCCCTGCCGCAATATCCGCCGTCATGGACGGCAGGGAGGAGACTGCCGACCATGGCAAGCAAATCCCGCCAGCGCAAATCCCAGGCAAAGCGCCCGCCGGCCGGCAAAACCGCTCCCATCCCCACCCCAACCCACAAGCCTTGGCAAGTAATCGCCGTCTGCATCCTCCTCGCACTGTCCACCGCCTTCGCCTACCACGGCGTCCGCAACAACGATTTCCTCTCCATGGACGACAACAACTACGTCTCTGAAAATCTCCACGTGCAGCAGGGGCTAACCTCGCAGAGCGTCGCCTGGGCCTTCACCACCTTCCAGGAGGGCAACTGGCACCCCCTCACCTGGATCTCCCTCATGATCGATTGGACCTTCTACGGCAATAATCCCGTCGGTTACCACGTTGCCAACGTCTGCCTGCACACCGTCAACGCCATCCTGCTCTTCTTATTGTTCCTGTCCATCACGGGCTTTTTTGGCCGTTCCGCGATGGTCGCATTCCTATTCGCGCTGCACCCTGCCCACGTAGAGTCCGTAGCCTGGATCGCCGAACGCAAAGATCTCCTCTGCGCATTCTTCTGGTTCGTCACCCTGCTCGGCTACGTATGGTACGTGCGCAAACCCTCCTGGAAGCGTTTCATCTGGGTCGTGCTCGCCTTCGCCTACGCTCTAATGTCAAAGCCCATGGCCGTCACGCTTCCCTTCACTCTGCTGCTGCTCGACTATTGGCCCTTGCGCAGAATAACCTTCACCGCGGAAGCAGGCGCAAGCCGCTTCCACTCCCTCTGGAAGCTATGCCTTGAAAAATGGCCGCTCTTCCTAATGTCCG
Source organism: Occallatibacter sp. (assembly GCA_049515455.1). Classification (GTDB taxonomy): domain Bacteria; phylum Acidobacteriota; class Terriglobia; order Terriglobales; family Acidobacteriaceae; genus Telmatobacter. The sequence goes on along the minus strand of JBEKUB010000008.1, from coordinate 93,620 downwards.
CCGCATCAAGCGTAGTGACCGTCCGTGCTCAGGGCTTCGTCGGCGCGGTGATCAGGCTCCAATCCATGTCCGTGCTGGAGAGAATCGGTAACGCGGCCACCAGTTACTTCCGCTATATACGCATCCTCTTCTGGCCTGACCCCCTCACTGCCTTCTATTACCGCGAAGTAAATCACATCGCAGTGGCAGCGGCCATGTTATCGATTATTGGTCTTCTTCTCGTAACTGCGCTTTGCTGGAAATTCCGCAAAGATAAACCTTACTGCATCACTGGCTGGCTATGGTTCCTGGGAACCCTGGTCCCCGCCATCGGCATCGTGCAGGTTGGCAACCAGGCCATGGCCGAACGCTATACCTATGTTCCCTATATCGGTCTTTTCCTGGTCCTGGTCTGGCTTGCCGGTGATGCCGCAGTCAACTTCCCAAAGTTCAAGATCGCTGCGCAACTCGTCGCGGTCGCCGTCCTTATCGCATGCGCAATTAAAACTGAAGCGCAGATTCCGGTGTGGAAAGATTCAATCACTCTACTAAGTCACGCTCTCGAGGTCGACCCCCGCGGAGAGTTTCCCAATTCATTCCTGGGAATCGCCTACATGCGCCAGGGAAATCTTAACGAGGCACAGAAGTACTTCGAACGCGCGCTGACCTATAACTCCGCCTGGTATCTCCCTCTATCTTCCTCCGCTTACTGCATCATGCGAAATGCGCTTCAAACCCACGATCAAAGCAATCTTCCTCTGGCCCACCAGCGCCTGAAACTGGCCCTGCGCGACGCGCCCGACGATCCTTTTGTCCTCACTGACTTTGCGTTATGGTCGGTGATCGTGGGGAACCCGCAGGATGAGGAGATGTACAGCAGAAAAGCCATCGCCGCCAAACCTGACTTTGTCGCTGCGTGGCTTTATCTTGCCGGGGCTCTCAATGCGCAGGGAAAAATCGACCAGGCGATTCAGGTTTATCGCCAGGCGCTTGCCATCGCGCCGAACAATGGCGATGCGCATAATTACCTCGGTCTGGTTTTGCTTCAACAGGGAGAATTTGATCGAGCCGCCGACCAATTCCGCGATGCAATAAGTTTGAATCCAGCCGACGCCGGCGCAAGACAGAATCTTGCTTTGGCACAAGCCAGGATGAAAAAGTAATGGTTGTGTAGGCAGGATGATGAAGCGAGAGTGCACCGACGCCGCAAATCTTGTTTCTTTCTAAACTCTTCGGAGATATGGCAATCATGCCGGGAAAAACGCGACAGAACAAATCCCAGCGCGAGTCTCAAGGAAAACGGCCGCCAGCGGTGGCGGCACTGAGGAAGGCTCCAACTTCGCAAAGATTCCGGAAGCCCTGGCAAATCGCCGCTGTCTGCGTCATCCTTGCTGTAGTTACCGTCCTCGTCTACAGCGGCGTGCGCAATAACGATTTCCTCACCTACGATGATGGCGTCTATGTCTCGGAAAATCACCAGGTGCAAATGGGAGTGAATCCGCACACCATCGCCTGGGCGTTCACCACCTTCCATGCCTCAAACTGGCATCCGCTCACGTGGGTCTCGCACATGGTCGACTGGAGCCTCTATGGCAGAAATCCCGTCGGCCATCATTTAACCAATGTGTTTTTGCACGCCGCCAATGCAATCCTTCTCTTCCTTCTGCTTTTGTATCTCACCGGTTTTTTAGGCCGCGCCGCAATTGCTGCATTTCTCTTTGCAGTGCATCCAGCGCACGTCGAATCCGTTGCATGGCTTGCCGAGCGCAAAGATCTTCTGTGCGCATTCTTCTCGCTCATCGCTTTGCTTGTGTATGTGTGGTACGTTCGCAGTCCATCCTGGAAGCGGCTCGCATGGGTTGTCCTCGCTTCTGCCTGTGCGCTCATGTCCAAGCCGATGGCGGTCACGCTTCCATTCATCATGCTTTTGCTCGACTATTGGCCCCTGCGCAGAGTTTCATTTACGCAGCAAACGCACGCCGCCCGTTTCTCATCGCTCCGTAAGTTATTCCTTGAAAAGTGGCCGCTCTTCATTCTTGCGATTTTCTCCAGCGTCGTCACTTTTCTGGCACAGCGGTCCGGCGGCTCGGTGATTATCCTCGAGGCCTTTCCCATGTGGGTGAGATTCAGCAACGCGGCTATCAGTTACTGCCGTTATTTACGCATCGCCTTCTGGCCTTATCCGCTCACGGCCTACTATTACCACGACAGAATTCATACCTCAATTCCCGCCGCTGCGCTATCCGCCATCGCGCTATTTCTCATCACAGCTGTCTGCTGGCGCACACGCAAGACGAGACCTTATTGCCTCTTCGGATGGCTGTGGTTTCTAGAAACGCTTGTGCCGGTCATCGGCATTGTGCAAGTCGGAGTGCAAGCCATGGCTGAGCGCTACACTTATCTTCCCTTCATCGGCATTTTCATCGCTGCAGTCTGGCTGATCGGTGATGCTGTCGCCAACTCCCCCAAGCTCAAGGTCGCGGCGCAACTGTTGGCAGTCGCGGTCATTGTGGCATGCGCCTTCGAAACCCGCGCGCAGGTCAAGGTGTGGAAGAATACGGTGACGCTTTTCACTCACGTGCTCGAGGTCGACCCGCGCGGCGAACTGCCTAACTCGAGTCTTGGCGTGCAGTACCTGAGGCAGGGAAAACTCGCCGAGTCGCTGAAGTACTTTGATCAAGCTCTGGTATATAACCCCTACGGAGCCATGACGCTTTCTTACTCCGCCTACGCTCTGATGCAAACTCATGACCAGCATAATCTTCAAGTCGCTGGCCAGCGTATCCAAAAAGCTTTGAGCGTAACTCCCGGCGATTTTTTCTCCTGGGCAGACCTGGGGTTGTGGTCTGCTTACATGGGCAGGCCGAAGGATGAGGAAACCTACAGCAGAAAGGCGCTAGCCATTGACCCCAATTTTGCGGCCGCGCATCTTTATCTTGCCGACGCACTTCAGGCGCAGGGAAAACTGGATGAGGCTGCCCAGCAGTGCCGTCAGGCCATTGCCCTCGAGCCGGAGAACAGCGACGCGCACATCAGCTTAGGAGCGATTCTGAACCAGCAGGGATTGAATCAACAGGCACTCGACGAATTCCACCGCTCTCTCGCCATCCTGCCCGATCAGGCCCCGGTTTACTACAAAATCGGCAGCACACTTCTTGAAACGCATCGCTTCCCCGAAGCCATCGAGGCGTTCAAACAGTCGCTTCACTTCGACCCCGCAAACGCACACGCGCATAACGATCTGGGTGTAGCACTCTCTCAGGTGGGCGATTATTCAAATGCGGCCGAGCAGTTCAACCGAGCTGTGCAGCTCGATCCTTCTTATGCTGATGCAAAGCGAAATCTCGCACTCGCTCAAGCAAGAATGAAAAATCGACAATTCTCTCAGCGTTAGAAAAATCCCGGCCCATTCTCCGCATCCGGATTCGTATTGAATTCCTTTTAGGGAGAATCACACATTAGAAGACGTCAGATTGGCGAGAAGAGCTCGCTCCGGGATGCGGGTCGATGCGGCGATCCATCGCATCGCGCCCGGGAAAAACGAAAGGCCAAAGGTCGCCAGGTTGCGTCCCGCACCGGTAACCATGGTTTGTGACAGCAATGTTGCCAGCGACATGCTTCGCCTCAGCTGATCATGAAGCATGCGATCGTACTGGCCCGCACTCTCTCCCGCCAGGTACATTTCCGCGGCCAGGTACGCACTGTGCAAAGCAATCGACATGCCATCTCCGGTAAACGATGGGATCACCGCGGCCTGATCGCCCACACACCAGAGACCAGATGGCCGTTCGGCGAGATACCCATAAGGAATGGACGAGATAGCCAACGGCCGTTCCCACAGAGCTTTTGCATTTCGGAGCCGCTGCTGCATGTGCGGGTTATTAGCGAGTATCGATGCGAGTAACTCCGTCCAGCCGCCGAGCTTTCGCAACCGGGCTCGCCGGACTACAAGGCAAAAGTTGGCCACATCTTGCTCCAGCAGAGAGAGCCCTCCATAACCGCCGGAAAAGAGAAATAACTCGATAAACTCTCTCAACGCCTCGGTCTGGGCATGCTCGAGTTGCCAGTGCAACTTGAAGGCGACCAGATCGCTTTGCCCGGTACTCGAGCGCTCCCAGCCGTGAAGATCGTGTTTGCCGTTGGCGAGAAACACGGTTTGAGCGCACAGCGATTTCCCGTCGCGGAGCTGCGCAAACCACAGGCTGTCCAGGGTTGTGAGCCTATCCACGAACACGCCGCGCCGTACCTCGCATCCCCTTTCTGCGGCGCGGGAGAGTGTAGCTTCATCCAGGGTGAACCGTGATAGAGACAGCGCAATGAAGGGAAGCTCCGTTTCCACAACGCTCTGCTTTGAGCAGACACGCACAGAACGAATCGTTGCCGCGCCCAGTCCCAATGGGTCAATCCCAATCTGGCGCAGATACTCCACGGCTTCGCGGCTCAAAAACTCGCCGCAGACCTTGTGATGCGCAAAGTTCTCCTTCTCAAGCAGAGTAACTTTGCGTCCTGCGTTTGCAAGGCGGATGGCAACCATCGAGCCCGCGAGCCCGCCTCCAATCACAAGGTTGTCAGCTGGGTCGCACGTTGATTTCACTCGGATTCTCTCCACCTAATGCTTTCGCCTGGCTACACACAGACGTGCAGGCATGAAACTCTGTATCACAACGTCACCATCTCCAAGGCCCGCGGCAGCGCACATCGTTCGCCAGTCCTCCGGCACGAAGGACCGTGCGATAGAGATGGGCCCGTCTTGCTGTACAAAAGGATGCAGTCTTGCCAGCTTTGAGAAAGCCCGGAACAAGTGGTACGGGATGGCCGCGCGGGAGAGGTCGTTGATCAACCATCCCAGCCTGGCATGCTGCTCCATCCATTCAATGAATCGCACAATATCGTCTTCGCCAAGATGATGCGTAAAGAGCGAACTAATTACGAGATGAACCGGCTGCCCCGGTACGTATCGAAAGACATCCTCGGTTACCCACTCGATTTTGCTCGTGGCAGAGCTGGCCTCCGCAGCAATCGCCGTAACGTCCGGGTTCAGATCGAGCCCAGTCAGTTTCACGGCAATGCCGCGCGCCCTTGCCCACTGCTCGATCTTGCGCAGCCCGTCTCCATAACCGCATGCAACATCGAGAATGCACAGTGGTTCCTCGCTCGCCTCTCGTCCATCCCAAAAATCATCCAGCCAACGCAGCAATGGCCGATAAGCCATCACCCAGCGGTTTGTTCTTTCAAGGTCGCGTAGGTAGGCGCGCAACTCGTCGCGGCTGCGGGGCTCGTCCAGCCATTCGCCCAGCTTAGAGCGGTAGCGAAAATCCGGTGGGCTATGCGGCATGGAAGAGCATCGTCTCCGCCGTTAGCCCGGGCCCAAACGACATCGCGCAGCCTGTTTGCTCCGGCTGCGCCCGCTCCATGATCTGCTGCAACACAAACGTCACGGTCGCTGAAGACATGTTGCCATATCGCGCTAGAACATCGCGCGAGCATCCCAGCGCATCGGCGCCTAAGCCAAGGCCCTTTTCCACTGCGTCAAGTATCGAGCGGCCACCCGGATGCACCGCCCACAAATCGATCGACAATGGATCTCGCCCTCGCGTTATTTCTGTTCCCGATTCCCGCAAGGCCTGGCCGATTTTTCCCGGGACCTCGCCGGAAAGATGCATATCGAATCCAAGTTCACCAATCCGCCAGGTTATCAGGTCGCTCGTCTCGTGAATATTTAAAGCCATAAAGCTATCAATGGCCAGCCCCTTCTGCTGCGCGCTTACCAGCGCGGCGGCACAGCCATCTGCAAACACCAGGAACGACAGCACCTGCTCCAGTTCATGGGTCTCCTGTAAGTGCAGCGTGCAGAGTTCAAGGTTCAAGATCAGAACCGTGGCGTCCGGCTCAGAACGGACAATGTGACGTGCCGACTTCAGCGCGTTGATGGCGGCATAGCATCCCATGAAAGCGATCATCGTCCGTTCCACTGTCGGCGCAAGGCCCAAATAGCTGACCACCTCGAAGTCCAGTCCCGGTGCATAGAGTCCGGTGCATGACGTCACGATCACGTGTGTTATGCTTCGTCGCTCCTCTTCAGTCAGCACCAGCTCGTCTAGTGCTCTGTGTGCCAGCTGTGGCGCGAAGCGCTCGAACAAATCCATGCGCCGCGCGGTCACCGGAAACTCTCCCGGCACATAGATATTCTCCGCATCGCTCCACGAGCCGTCTTCAGCAATGATAGGATTCACAAATGAGTAGCGGTGCTCAATCGCCGACAACCGCGCCATGCGCCGAAATAAATTGCGGGCCGTCCCCTCCGCAAGCAGGTTAGCCGCAAAATCAATGAATGCCCTATGGACATCGTATTGAGGGACTGCCGTGGCAATGCGGTTGATATATGCGGTCGTCATTTCGATCCCTTCGTGGCAATGCGCCATCCCAAAAAGAAGGTATCCAACTGCCTGCGCAGCGCTATCCCATTCAGAAGACACTCGTTCCGTTAGATGCCAAATAGAATCAATCGGAAGCCAGAAGCCGCTCAATGAATTTCGGAGTCGAATAGTTCATGCACCCATTGCAGCACAGCGACCGAATTGCAATTGTCACTGCATTGTCATCCTGAACGGCCCAATCACCATCCCCACGACATTTCAGACTGTAGACATTTTCAAAGCAACCCCTTGTCCCTGCTCTCTAACCCCTGATCCGTGACCTTACAATAGAGATGGAAGCCCAATCCCACCCCACGCATGGCCGAAGAAGAGAAGAAGCCCCGCAAACCCGACGAAGATCCGGTCGGCAAAGTCTACGACTCCCGGCTGGTCCGGCGTCTGGCCCGTTACCTGCGCCCGTATTGGATTCAGGCTACCATCTCGGCTCTCTCCATCAGTCTCAAGTCCCTCTGCGACGTTACCGGGCCACTATTGGTGATGGTGGCGATCGACCGCTATTTTCCCGCCGACACCAGTTACAAGCGCTCCACCGACCTGCTGACACAATGGCTGAGTAAATCCAACTGGTTTACCAACCACCTCCCGGCCGACCCCTGGCAAGGCATCACCCGCCTGGCCGCCATCTGGCTCTGCACGCTGCTCTCCGCCTATCTCTTTCAATTTATTCAGACCTACCTCATGCAGTGGACCGGCCAGAAGCTCATGTTCGACCTGCGCCGCGATATCTTCCGCCACATGCAGCGCATGCATATCGGCTTCTTTGACACCCATGCCGTCGGCCGCCTGGTCACTCGCCTCACCTCCGATGTGGACGCCATCAACGACATGTTTACCGCTGGCGTGCTGGCCATCGTCGACGACTTTTTCAATCTCACTTTCATGGCCATCGTCATGCTCACCATCAAATGGTGGCTGGCGCTGACGGCCTTCGCCGTCCTTCCGCTGATCCTCATCGTCACACGCCTCTTCCGCGACCATGTGCGCGAGAGCTACCGCCGCGTCCGCGCCGCCATCGCCCGCATCAACAGCTTCACCCAGGAGCACATCTCCGGCATGAGCGTGGTGCAACTCTTCAACCATGAGCAGCGTTCATACGACGACTTTGAAGCCGTCAATCGCCTGCACATGATCGCGTTTAAAGACACCATCTTCGCCTACGCCCTCTACTACCCCGCCGTAGAACTACTCTCCTCCATAGCCATCGCCCTGGTGATCTGGCGCGGCGGTTTCGGCGTGCTCAAGGGTACGGTCACCATCGGCGTGCTGGCCATGTTCATCCAGTATTCGCAGCGCTTCTGGCGGCCCATTCAGGACTTGAGTGACAAATACAATATCCTGCAAGCCGCCATGGCCGCCTGCGAACGCATCTTCAAACTGCTCGATACCCCACCGGAGATTGTGAACCCGGCGCATCCGGTTCACGGCGACGGCAGCAACCGAATTGAATTCCGTCATGTCTGGTTCACTTATCAAAATCTTACCGAAGTACAGAAATCCGCTATCAACGAAGCTGTGCATTCATCTGATGCCGGCGCCGAACTTGCTACCCTTAAAGACATTGAGTGGATCCTCAAGGATGTTTCCTTCACCGTTGAACCGGGCCAGACGGTAGCAATCGTAGGCCACACCGGCGCAGGGAAAACCACACTTACCAGCCTGATGATGCGCTTCTACGATGTAACCGCGGGCCAGATTCTGGTGGACGGCATAGATCTCCGCGACCAGGACCTGACCGCCCTCCGACAGCATTTTGCGGTGGTATTGCAGGACCCGTTTCTTTTTACCGGAACTCTGGCGGAAAACATTCGCCTCGGAAACGATGAGATTATGGACGCCGAACTGCGGCAGGCTGCGCTGGACGTGAATGTGCTGGACTTTATCGAGAGCCTGCCCAACGGCTTCGACGAACCGGTGCAGGAACGCGGGAATTCACTCTCGACCGGACAGAAGCAGCTCATCAATTTTGCCCGCGCATTGGCCTACAATCCGCGCATCCTTATTCTGGATGAGGCTACGTCGAGCGTGGACACCGACACTGAATTGCGCATCCGCGGCGCGTTGGAGAGGATGGTCGAGGGACGCACCAGCGTGCTCATCGCTCACCGGCTCTCCACGGTACAACGCGCCGAAACGATTCTGGTGATGCATAAGGGGCAATTGCGCGAGATGGGTTCGCACCAGCAACTGCTCGCCCAACGAGGACTCTATTGGAAGCTTTACCAGCTGCAGTACAAGGATCAGGAAGCGGTCGCGCTTGGACATTGAACGAGCCAGCCTTTATGATGAACCGCAGCATTCGTTCCATATGAAAACAACTACGGAACCCCCACAATGAACAGAGCCGTTAAACTCGAAGCCTCGCTGGCCTGCGCCAACATCAAAAACCTCCAGGCTGACATCGAGCAGTTAAACGCGGCGGGAATCGACTATCTGCACATCGACATTATGGACGGGAAGTTTGTTCCCAACTTTGCTCTCGACTTCAGCATCATGCGGGCTGCCCGAGAGCTATCAAATATCCCTCAAGAATGTCACCTGATGGTGGTCGAGCCTGAAAGGTATATCGATAGGACAGTTGCCGCGGGCGCGGAATATGTAGCCATCCATGTTGAAGCCACTTATCACGTGCAAAGAGCCTTGCAGCAGATACGCGATGCCGGCGCGAAGTCCGGAATCGCATTGAACCCCGCCACTCCGCTATCTAATCTCGAATACATCCTGGATGATATCGACATGGTTACTGTCATGACCGTGAATCCTGGCTTTGTTGGTCAGAAACTCATTCCGGCCATGCTGCGCAAGATCAAGGATGTTCGTGCATTGCTTGACTCGACGGGTCATGACCAGGTCGAGATCCAGGTGGATGGGAACGTAAGTTTCGAGCATATACCGGCGATGGTTGAGGCTGGCGCAACCATGCTGGTCGGCGGCACATCCAGCGTTTTTCACAAAGACTATTCCATTCAAGAGGCTGTAACTGCCGTAAGAGAGATATTGGAAGGGTTAGATAAAGCCCAATGATGATCGTGCATTCGTACCCGATTGCCGTAGCGCTCTGCGTGCTCACCATGATGTGCTGGGGTTCGCACGCCAACACACTCAAAATGGAGCCGCGCTCTTATGCGTTTCCGCTTTATTATTGGGATCAGGCTATTGGCTACCTGCTGCTGCCTCTACTAGCCGGCCTTACCTTCGGCTCTTTCGGACCGGGAGGAAGAACGCTGGTTGACGATCTGGCCCAGGGCAGTATGAGCAGTTATGAATGGGCGATACTGGGCGGGTTTGTCTTTAACCTGGCTAACATACTTTTTACTTCCGCCATTCATGTAGCGGGCATGGCTGTGGCTTTTCCCATCGGCATTGGAATCGCATTGGTTGAGGGCGTGGTGATTAATTACATTGCCCAGCCAAAAGGCAATCCAGTGCTTATTTTTACCGGTGTCACGTTCATCACCCTGGCTATTGTTCTCGACGCGTTGGCCTATCGTAATCAGCAAGGTGAGGAAAGCGAACCGGGCGAGCTCGCCAAGGGAGTTTCGCTGGCCCTGGCAGGCGGCGTTCTGATGGGCTTGTTTTACTACCTCGTGCAAAGGTCGCTTTCCGTCAATTACTCCAGTCTCGATACCGGTAAGTTCGGGCCGTACGCCGCCGTTTTGGTCTTTGCCGCCGGGTCGTTCATTTCGAACTTTATCTTTAACAGCTATCTTATGTCTCATCCTTTCAAAGGATCGAAGGTTAGTTACTCGGATTACTTCACCAAAGGAACGCTCAAGTATCACCTCATTGGGATATTAGGCGGACTTATCAACTGCACTGGCACAACCTCGAATTTCATTGCTTCCAAGACAGCCAGCCCAGCTATTGCTTACGGCCTTGGCCAGGGCGGGACCATGATCGCCGCTATTTGGGGCGTCTTTATCTGGAAGGAATTCAAAGGTGCGTCCAGGGGAACAGTGGCTATGATTGCCGCGATGTTTGTTCTCTTTCTTGGCGGACTGGTTCTGCTTATCACAGCAATGCTGTAACAAAGGATGAATGCAAAACCAGAACAGGAAAATCAAGATGATTGCTATCGGCTCTGATCACGCGGCATTTGCACTCAAGGAAGAAATCAAGGCTTATTTAATTGAGGAGGGCTATGAGATTCAGGATTTCGGCACATATGGGCTGGAGCGAGTGGACTACTGCGACTTCGGCTTCAAGGTGGGCGAAGCGGTGGCCCGCGGCGAGTGCGAAAAGGGAGTGCTGTTTTGCGGCTCCGGAGTGGGCATCTCAATCAGCGCTAACAAAGTGAAAGGGATTCGGGCGGTTGTATGCAGCGAACCCTACTCCGCAAAACTCTCCCGAGAACATAACGATACGAACATCCTTGCTCTCGGCGCCCGCGTGGTTGGCATCGGGTTAGCCAAAATGATCGTCGACGTCTGGCTGGAAACAGAATTTGAAGGCGGCAGGCATGCGGGCAGAGTGGACAAGATCTCTTGCTACGAGCAAAAGCACGAGAAGTAGAACGAACTAGAGTACGACTCGCCGTTCCGTGTATCTCCAACTTCTCTCCATCAGTCGAAGACTACCGTCTTGTTTCCGTAGCAGAGAATCCGCCTATCCAGGTGCCATCGTACCGCTCGGGAGAGAACAACGCGCTCCAAATCGCGGCCGCGGGCGACCAGATCTTCCACCTGGTCGCGGTGGGAGATGCGCGCCACGTCCTGCTCGATAATGGGACCGTCGTCAAGCAGCTCGGTTACATAGTGGCTGGTGGCGCCGATCAGCTTCACTCCCCGCTCATGCGCCGCATGGTAGGGCCTGGCTCCGGTAAAGGCGGGCAAAAATGAGTGGTGCACGTTGATGATGGCCGCCGGATAATGGGTGACGAAATTGGGTGAAAGAACCTGCATGTAGCGCGCCAGCACCACCAGATCGACTTTTTTTGCTGCGAGCAGCTCCAGTTGCCGGACCTCGGCCTCGGCTCTACGCCCCGCCGTGATCTCAACAAATTCAAACGGGATCCCGTAGAAGGCCGCCAGCTTTTCCACGTCCCGGTGATTCGAAATGATGAGGGGAATCTCGCAGTGCAGCTCGCCGGTCCGCCAGCGGTGCAGCAGATCGGCCATGCAATGCAGATATTGCGAGCAGAACAGAGCCATCTTAGGCAACTGCGAGCTGGAGCTGAGCTTCCAGCGCATTCCAAGTTCGCGGGCCAGCGGCGCGAAGGCCGATTTGAAGCCTTCCAGGTAAAATGGGCCTGCGACCAGCGGGGTTTTGGATGAGTTCTGAGCGGCGGAGACGGGGAGTTCACCGTTGAGCGCCCACTCGACGCGCATGAAGAAGAGACCTAGACCGTGGTCCTGATGCTGATCGGCGTGCAATATGTTGGCTCCCCGCTCGTAGAGCAGGCTGGAGACGCGGGCTATCAGACCCTTTTGGTCCGGGCAGTCGATGAGCAGAACGGCTGTGTCTTTCATCTTCACTTCAGCTTAAACCACCCGCGGCGGGGCAGGCGGTGCTTGCGCGCCAACGGGAGCTTAACTGTAAGCCTAATGCAATGTGGTGGTTGTGGTCGGCATACTGCGGTACTGGGGCTGTATTTGCCTCCGTCCCTTCGCTGCAGGCTCCTGAAAGAGAAAGGTTTAGGGTCGATTTACAGGGGTACAGGAGGAATTGCGGCCAGGGGGGAGGGGGTGGGGGGGTGTACGTTCGCTGAGGATGACGGTTTGAGTTGGGGGTGCTGACGGGGAAGGTTTCGGGCCGCCAACGGGAAAACGGGCGGATTTCGATGCTCAGGGCATTCTTTCGAGCAGATAGGCCACCAGGGCGGTTACGGTTGTGTCGTACTCGACCGCCAGTATTCGGGTCTGGCGGTAGAGTTCAGGGGATACGGCTACGGTGATGTTTCTGACGTTTCGCATGGGTTTGTGTCCTGAGACTTGTCCTGCTCCTCTATTGCCAGTGTGCGCTTAAAGGCCGAAATTATCCGCAATGCTAAGGCCTGGATTTTGATGGGCTTGGGGGCGTTAGGGGTTGCGGAGATAGGCACTTCTGAATTCTTTAATAAAAATGGCAAGTTGGCCTCGCTACACGGGGATAGCGAGTTGGCAGGTGATCGGATTCATGCTTCAGGGGTGGGCAAATTCATGCGATGGACGACGCAAGAAAAATGCGCCGGGGCCATTTAAGCCCCGGCGATGCGCGTGCAACGCAACGAACTTTTCTTTGCTTCTCCTGCGCGAGCGGTCAGGCCCGGTGTACACCTGGCGTCTTCAGCCCCGGAAAGGGCCGAAAGCCTGCCCTGAGCGAAGCCGAAGGGGCATCCGCCCCACCGCTGGTGGTCAGGCGGCGGAATTGCCGCGGACCTCAAAGGGCACACTCAACTGCTGTCGGAGGCTGCCGGCCAGGTCGGCCACCACGCGCAGCTTGTCTGTAATGGGAGAGGAGACTTCGCTGCTGGAGAGGGCCAGTTGCGAGTTGAGCAACAGGCCGGCGACGGTCGTCTTGAGCTCGGTCTCGATGGCGGCGGCGGCGGCCCGACGGGCCAGGGCCTGCTCCCGCTCGCGGCGGTGAAGTGCGGAGCGAATCTCGCGGATCAGCCGGGCCGCGCCGGAGAGCGCGAAATTGATCTGCATTGGAATCGCCAGGCCTGAGTGCTCCCAGATAGCCTCGGCGGCGGCCGGGTCGCACTCGGCCATGCTCTCGTCGACCACCACGGCAGCATACTCATGACGGCGCAGCAAGGCGAGCGCTGCCTTTCGGCCCGCGGCTAGCTCGACTTCCATTCCCATCTGCGCTCCCACAACGGCGGCGCAGTTTTGTGCGCCTTCGATTCCAGTCACAATAAGAATGCTCATATGAAGCTCCTTCAAGTGTGTCCGTCAGCCTTGCGGCTCGGACTGATTCTGCCGGCAACCGCGGGAATCCTCTCCGCAGGTACCGTGAAATTTCCCGTAATTGTCCTATCGGCACGGATGGTTCCAGCTACAGTCCAAGCGGTCAGTCGTCCCTAAGCGGGTCGGAGATGCCGTATTCCTTCAGCTTGCGGTAGAGGGTGGTTTTGCCGATACCCAGCAGCTTGGCGGCCTGCAGCTTGTCTCCACCGAGGGTGCGGATGGCCTCAAGGATGGCCTGGCGTTCGAGATCCGCCAGTGGCTTGACATTGGGCTCGATGCGATTTCCGGCGGATTCGCTAACAATCGCAGCGATTCTCCGGTCCTCCAGCCCCTGCTGCTGCAACTGCGTGGGCAGGTCGCCCAGATGGAGGATCGGACCGGAAGACAGGGCGCAAGCGCGTTCGACAGAGTTTTCCAGCTCACGTACGTTGCCCGGCCAATCGTGGCGCATCATGGTGCGAAGCGCTTCATCAGAGAGTGTGAACTTGACGCCGTGCTCACGGCTGATGCGGTCAAGAAAGTGCGCCGCTAGAAGCGGTATATCCTCGCGGCGGTCGCGCAGCGAGGGCAGGCGCAGGTTGACGACGTTGAGACGGTAGAAAAGATCCTTGCGGAAGGTGCCTTTTTCGACCATCACCGCCAGATCGCGGTTGGTGGCGGCCACAATGCGCGCCTTCATGGGAACGCGGTGGGTGGCTCCGACCGGGCGGACTTCCTTCTCCTGGAGAGTCCGCAGGAGCTTGGCCTGCAGGTCGAGCGAGAGCTCGCCGATCTCGTCGAGAAAAACGGTGCCGCCCTCGGCCGAGACCAGCAGTCCGTCCTTAGCACGGTTGGCCCCGGTAAAGGCGCCCTTCACGTAACCGAAAAGCTCGCTCTCAATCAGAGTTGGCACCAGCGAGCCGCAGTCCACGGGCAAAAAGGGCTTCTCAGAATTCGGCCCGTAGGCGTGGATGGTGCGGGCGACCAGCTCCTTGCCGGTGCCGCTTTCGCCGAGAACCAGGACGGGGTGCGTGCTCTGGGCAACTTTGGAGAGGATGCGATAGAGCTTCTCCATCTCGCCTGAGCGGCCGATCATGGCGCCCAGGCCCTGCGAGAGCCGGAGACGCTCGCGCAACTGGCGTGTTGTGGTATCGGTCTGGTGGCTCTGGGCGGCGCGGTCTAGCACCGAAGAGAGCTCGTCCATGGCGAAGGGCTTGGTCAGGTAGTCGGCGGCTCCGCAGCGCATCGCCTCGACGGCCGCGTTCACCGTGCCCGAGGCGGTCATGGCGATAACCGAAGTATCGGGATAAAGCAGCTTGACCTCGGAGACCAGCTCCAGGCCCTGGTTCGAGCTCGAAGGCAGGTTGACCAACAGGATATCGGCGGCGTGGCCGCGCAACTGGCTGCGCGCCTGGCTCAGGTCGCCGGTGCTCTCGACCGCATAGCCGAGACTGGAGGCGATCTCGGCACAGGCCGACCGCATGGCCGGGTCCGCGTCCACCACCAGCAGGTGCAAGCGCACTACCGGCTCCTCGAGTTGAGGGATATACTCCATGGATCTTGTGTTCAAGACTGTTTCAAGCATTGTATGCGCCTCACGCGTGATTCGTTAAATCGGTGTGATTTCCGGCCGCTGCCTGGGCCTAGTCGTTGAGCAGTTTAGCGGCTGAGTATGGGGAGCTCGATCTCAAAGCGCGCCCCCGACGGCGTCGAGTTGGCGGCGTGAATGCGTCCGCCCGCGCCTTCGACGATCGAGCGGGCGATGGAGAGGCCGAGACCGCGGTGGGTTGCGGGCCAGCCTCCTTTCCCGACTTTCGAGCGGGTGGTGTAGCCGGAGGCGAAGATCCTGGTGAGAGCTTTGCCGGAGATGCCCGGCCCGTTATCTTCCACCGTCAACAGCAGGCTGGAGCCGGCATCGGCGCCTGCGCCGTGTTGAGTTTGAAGGTTGGCGGCGCGCTCGCTTAGCAGTAGATGAATCCACCCGCCCGCGGGCATGGCCTCGGCGGAGTTCTTCACCAGGTTGATCAGCACCCTGGTCAGATCCTCTGCCGTCATCCTCACCGGCTTGAAGCCCTGCTCAGCCTCGACGGTGACGGCAATCGAGGGCCCAGCCAGGGCGGCCAGCAGGTTGCGGTTCGCCTTGAGCTCCGCAGCCAGATTATTGATCGGTTCGGCCGCCATCAGGTCGAAGCTTCGCGAGCGGGCGACTCGGGAGCGTTCATTCCGGATTTCTGGGTCCATCGCAAGTGAATTCCCTGGGACTTGAAGGAAACCGGCTTGAGGAGCGCTGCCGGCATCGAGTGCCACCAGCTTTTCCACCAGTCGGCGGCTGGCCGCGGCCACCAACCGCAGCTCGCTGCCATAGTGAAGAAACTGTGTGGCCAGAACTCCCGGCTCCTCCAGAAGATCGCAGTAAAGCCCCAGAGCCGTGACCATATTTCTGGCATCATGCGCCACCTCGGCCAGGCTCTCGCCCTTGCTGTGCAGAGTAGCAAGAGTCTCCACAACCGCTTCCACCCGCCTGCGCTCATTTCCATCCGATCGTGTCGTCTGCTCGATTTGCTGCATAGCCCGTTGCCTCTTTCTTTCGCTCCTCGACTTTCAGCCAAGGAGCTGTTGGGTTCCTGCTCTGTGTAAGACCGGACGGGTCCATTCAAACCAGCTCCGCGCCCGACATCAAGGAAGCTGGCGGCTGGAATCTGAACTGTCCCAGTTCTGCACTTCCCGTCGCTGTTTTACCTCTAGGGTTTGTCCTGTTCTAGTACACGTAGCGTGCCAAACCAGAACGCTTTCGCTAAGTTCCTGATAAGGGAGGCGCTTATGGCCAGGTTCTGGAGAATGCACTGTGGATATTCGCGGGCGACGCGTTCCAAAATGGGAACAGGCGTTGGGTAGAAGTTATATTAAGCGGCTTAATTATCAATAGGTTAGATGGTAATTCCTAATCTGGAGCTTGAATGGGCCGGATTCCCAGACCGGATCCGGCTCTCGCTCAGCTTCCCACTCCGACGCTCCCCGGTCTCCCGTACAATCACCCTATGCGCACTGCTGAGACTTTTTTCCGCCCCGGCGGCAGGACTCCTGCCCAACTTCGTCCCCTTTCCCTCACCCCCGGCTTTGTCCAGACGGCCGAAGGTTCCGTTCTGGTCTCGCTGGGCAACACGCGGGTTCTGACTTGCGCCACCGTCGAACAAGGAGTGCCTGGCTGGCTGCGCAATTCGGGCCGCGGATGGGTGACGGCGGAGTACTCCATGCTGCCCCGCTCGACGGTGACCCGTACCCCTAGAGAGAGCGAGCGGGGGAAGATCGGGGGCCGGACGCACGAGATTCAGCGGCTGATCGGCCGAAGCCTGCGCTCGGTGGTGGATATGCAGGCGCTGGGCGAGCGGACCGTGATTCTGGACTGCGACGTGATCCAGGCCGACGGCGGAACGCGGACCGCGGCGATCACCGGCGCTGCGGTGGCGCTCGCGCTGGCGCTCAAAGCTCTAGTCGAGGCGGGAACGCTGAAAACTTCGCCGCTGAAGCAACTGGTGGCGGCGACCTCAGTGGGAGTCGTGGGCGGGACGGAATTGCTTGACCTCTGCTACGAGGAAGATTCTCAGGCCGAGGTGGATATGAACGTGGTGATGACTGCCGATGGCGGGCTGATCGAGACCCAGGCTACGGCAGAGAAGGGTTCGTTTTCCCGCGCGCAGTTGAACTCGCTGATTGATTTGGCGGAAGCGGGGCTGAAGGAGGTCTTTGCGGCGCAGCGGGCGGTGCTGGGGCAATAAGGCCGATACGGGTTCGCGATCGACCGATCATTCATGTCAGCTAGAAATCCGGCCGGTGTTTTTTGACGCAACTCCGGATGACCGAGTAATCGTACATGAAACATGGAGAGGTGAGTTCGATGAGAACTTTGTTTGGCCGGTCCGGGATCTCCGGCATCGTTTTAGCTTTCGCCTTCGCCACCACAAGCGCCCCTGGTCAACAAGGCGCTCATGCCACGGTTGTGCCTCAAGCCAGCCGTCAGGCAGCCCCGGCATTCCAGCTGACTGATAGTTCTGGAATGAATAAGCAGGTGACAGACTATCGCGGGAAAGTTGTGCTGCTCAACTTCTGGGCGACCAAGTGCGGTGGATGCAAACTGGAAATTCCCTGGCTGATCGAATTGGAGTCCGCTCACAAGCGCGACAGTTTTACAGTCGTTGGCATTTCGATGGACACCTCGTATGAGGGCTCGAAGAGCGCCGACGAAGCCTGGAGCAAGGTCAAGCCCTTCGCCCTGTATCACAAATTGAACTACCCGGTTCTGATGGGGGACGCTACGCTAATAACTTCCTACAAATTGGGCGCTGTTCCGGCGACGTATCTGATCGACAGGCAAGGCCGGATCGCCGCCACCTATAGCGGCGTTATCGATAAGAGCGACGTGGATTCAAATATCAATAGGCTATTGGCCGAGCAGTAGCAGGAGAAGTCGAGGGTGCCTGTATCTCGATCTCCGCGGAGAGTCGTCTCCTCGGCAACTGCCGATTTTTTACCGCAGCACCGCCGCCAGCAGCAGAGTGGTTCCCAGGCCGGCTACGGAGAGCACCGTCTCCAGCACTGACCAAGTGGCGAGGGTCTCCTTCACCTCAAGCTTGAAGAAGGACTGGATGAGCCAGAAGCCGGGATCGTTCAATTGGGAGAAGATGATGGAGCCGGTGCCGGTGGCGAGCACCAGCAACTCGGGACGGATGCCGATGTGGCCGGCCATGGGCGCCAGCACCGACGAGGCTACGGCCATGGCTACTGTTGCCGAGCCCATCGAAATGCGGATCACCGCTGCCAGCAGCCAGGCCAGCACCAGCGGCGGCAGGTGAGCGCCGAGCGCAATCCCTACCGTGGACTGGGCGGCTCCAGAGTCGCGGAGAATGCCGCTGAGGCCTCCGGCGGCGGCAAGAATCATGAGCACCTGAGCAATGGGTTCGAAGGATTCCGCGGTGAGCTTTCGTAACAGTTCACGGCCGTGGTGCTGTCCGGACTGAATGTGACCACCCAACGTGATCAGAGCTACCAGCACGGCGATCAACAGCGCGATATCCGGACTGCCTATGAAATGGAGAATGCGGTTTGTGGTCGTTCCGGGGGCGGAGAGCGCATCGGCCCAACTGCCAAGGAAGATGAGAGCTACGGGGAGCAGAATGGCTGCGGCGGCGCGGATGGGTCCTACCGGAGCAGGGATAGATTTCAGTGGAATCCCAGGTCTCAAACGCGAGGCCTGGGACGACTGCTCGATTTGCTTGTCTTCCGCCAGCGTGGGTGCGAAAAGCGTCGGGGCATCTTCGGCGGATTGCTGAGCGGGATTTCCTCCTCGACGGCTCCAGCGGCGCAGGAGAAACCATCCCAATCCCGGGCCGGCCAGGGCGGCTGCGGGCAATCCGGCGGCGAGACCCCAGAGGATGGTGCGGCCCAGGTCGGCGTGGTATTGCGTGGCCGCAAGCATCGCCGCGGGATGGGGCGGGAGCATGCCATGAACCATGGAGAGACCGGCGAGCACCGGCATTCCTACCAGGATTGCAGGCCGGCCGCTGCGCCTTGCGGCTTCCGCGACAATCGGCATCAGCAGCACCAGGCCGACTTCAAAGAATACCGGCATTCCCACCAGCATGCTGAGGCCAAGCAGGGCCCAGGGCAGGCCATTGATTCCACAACTCTCGACCAGGACCCTGCCCAGCGCAGCTGCTCCGCCGGAGGCGGCCAGCAGGCGCCCCAGAATGGCGCCCATGGCCAGAACAATAGCGATGTGACCCATCAGGTTGCCTACTCCGCTAGAAAAGGAGAGAGGAACCTGGGTCAGTGACATCCCCGAAGCCACGCCCAGTGCAAGAGCGGAGACGGCCAATGCCAAAGCAGGATGCAAGCGCACCCGGGCGATCAGGAAGAGAAGCAGCAGCACCGTCCCGGCGGCGCAGGCGAGCAGGAACCAGTCGTGAGCTGTGGCGGCGGCAGGGATCACTGCCAGATTATTCCACACCACGGGCAGTCCCCGTTTCGGGACGCGCTCATAACAAATCCGTTAGGGGATTGATCAGGGAACGGCAATCCCCGTGTGTGTTCATGAACACACTTTCTGTTTGCGCCCCTCTGCTACCATAGAAATGATCGCGGTTCCTCTAGTCTGACTGGCTGATTTCCCTCCCACAGAGGTTTCAAACACACAGGCCATCGGAGCCAAATAACCCCGCCGGTTTATCCGGCCAATAGGAGAATCTATGCCTTTAGTTTCCATGCGGCAACTTCTCGACGAGGCCGCCAAGGGCGGATACGGCGTCGGAGCCTTCAACGTCAACGATATGGAACAGATCCAGGCCATCATGGGAGCGGCCAAGGAAACCAATTCACCCGTCATCATCCAGGCCAGCCGCGGCGCCCGCCAGTTTGCGCAGGACAATTATCTATATCATCTGATGCTGGCAGCAGCAGAGCTCTACCCCGAGATTCCGCTGGTTATGCACCTGGACCACGGCAACAGCTTTGAAACCTGCAAGAGCGCCATCGAACTGGGCTTTACCTCGGTGATGATGGACGGCTCGCTCAAGGCTGACGGCAAGACCCCGGCGACCTTTGAAGAGAACGTCGCGGTGACCAAGCAGGTGGTCGACTTTGCGCATGAGCGCGGAGTTACCGTCGAGGGAGAGATCGGCGTGCTGGGCGGCATTGAAGACGGCCACGGCGCCGGCGGCAGCGGTCTCGACCACGTCACCGACCCCGACCAGGCGGTTGAGTTTGCTGAACAGACCGGCGTGGACGCGCTGGCCATCGCCATCGGCACCAGCCACGGCGCATACAAGTTCACCAAGAAGCCCGATGGCTCGGTGCTGAAGATGGACCTGCTGATCGCCATTCACAAGCGTCTGCCGAACACCCACCTGGTGATGCACGGCTCCTCGTCCGTACCCAAGGATTTGCAGGACATCGTGAACGAGTACGGCGGCAAGCTGAAGGAGACCTGGGGAGTGCCGGTGGAAGAGATTCAGCTCGGCATTCGCAATGGCGTGCGCAAGATCAACGTGGACACCGACAATCGCCTGGCGATTACCGGCGCTATCCGCAAGGTGCTGTGGACACAGCCGGAGAAGTTTGATCCGCGCGACTACATGAAGCCCGCCCGCGAGGCGATGCAGAAGGTGGTTGCACAGCGCATGACGCAATTTGGCCAGGCCGGACACGCCGGCGACTACAAGCCAATTGCGATCGCCGAGATTGCCAAGGGCTACAAAGACGGCAGCTACGCAACCCGCCCGCTGGTCGCCGCCAAGTAATTCGAGCTTCAACACAAGAGGGCCATTCCGCGGATGCGGAGGGGCCCTTTTCAACCGCAGAACCGGCGCCACGCTTCCCTTCGGCAGCACTCAAAGTCAGGACTGAGGATCGATGGCTCACGCTAGACTTTTGCCGCGACAATACACGATTCTGCTGATGGTTTCGCTTTGCGCTCCGCTGGGCGACTCCTGCCTGTCGCGGGGCATGACCAGCTTGCCGCCCCTCTCTCTGGCGCATCCCGCAACGCTCATCGCAGCGATCTTCACCCCTTGGATCGCCCTGGGCATTGTGCTACTGATTGGCTTCTTCGCCTGCTACCTCACAGCCCTCTCCTGGGCCGACTTGACCTTTGTGCTTCCCGCTACGGCCTTCGGCTACGTTATCGTCGCGTTGCTTGCCCACTTCTGGCTTCACGAGCCGATCTCGGTGGAACGCTGGGCGGGAATCGTTCTGATTACGCTGGGCGTCAGCTTTGTTGCGGATGGGCCCTCCCGCACCGAGCGACCCGGTGATGGCGTTCCAGAGCAATCGGCCGCACCCATCGAACAGGAGCAGCCGCGATGACGATTCCCTCCGCGAACATCAATCCCTGGAACGCCGCCGCCATGATCGCCGCTGTCGTACTCTTCTCCACCGCAGGAGAAGTCCTGACCGCAGCCGCCATGAAGTCCGTCGGTGACCTGGATGAGATTCGCGCCCACTCCGGCCTGAAAGGCGCTATACGCGCCGTTCTCACCTGCCCGCTCTTTTTTGCCGGCGTCAGCTTTCTGGCGCTTGCATTCTTTTCGTTACTGTTTGCATTGAACCACCTCAACCTGAGCCTGGTTGCGCCGGCATCGGCTTCGCTTACGCTGGTCACGAATGCGGTTGCGGGCAAAATCTTCCTCAAGGAGAATGTGGACCGGCGGCGATGGACGGCTGCGGTGCTGGTTTGCATTGGGGTTTATTTTTTGGCGCATTGAAAGAAGCAGGGGGTACGGATTACGGCTTAGGGACTAGGGGCTAGGGACTAGGGACTAGAAAACTATTACGCTAAATTATCGCTGTGCCAATCCTTCCGATTTTTTCTGTCGTAAGGGCGAGAAATCACAAGTCTCATCGCAACTTTTCTTGCATCAACCAATGAATCTCATTAGACCCTTCGGCTTTAGGTCGGGATTTAGGATTGCCTTCGGTTCTCCGAAGCTTATGCAAATTGCTTCGGCGGCTAAGTGGCCTGAGCGGGCTGCGCTCTCCATCGTTGAAGGCCAGCCGGTTGCCGTCCAGTCTCCGGCGAGGAAGCAGTTGGGCCAGGGGGACTTTGAGGTTGGACGCGAGGCATCAATGCCGGGAGGAACGCCGAAGGTTGCGCGGATCTCCTTTACCAGCGCGGCCTTTTTGAGCTTTGCCTCGGCTACGGCGGGAAAGAACTCGGCCAGCTGATGCACCACGCGCTCGATCGCTTGCTCGCGACTGAGCTCGGCAAAGCTGCGCGATGCGCTTATTACTAGCTCAATATAATTTCCTTTGCGCCAGGGCTGGAGGCGGCTCTTGTTATAGAGCCAGTGGATTTCCCGGTCGAGCAGGACGGCATGATCGAGCGCGGTGATCTCGCGGTCGAACCACAGATGCACGCTGCAGATGGGCCAGTGCTCGTGGCGCTCGAGTTTGGCCGCAAGCGCATCCGCTCCATCGGCGGCAGGCATGTGCGGCAGCAGTTTGGCCGTGGCTTCAAACGGGAGTGCCAGCACGAGGAAATCTGAGATGAGCGCGCCGTTTCGCGTGGTGAGCGACCACTGCGAGGTCTCTTCATCCCACGAGGCCGATTCCACATTTGTATTGAACAGAACGCTGGAGCCGCAGTCCGTAAGGTATTGCGCAGCGCCTGAGTAGAGTTCGCTCAGCGGAACCGTGCTCATGCCCATGCTTCCCGCTTCGGCAGAATTCATGAACAGCTCGCGAATCACTTTGGCTGCGTAGGGCATTGCAATGGAATCGAGGTCCGCATTGAGCGCGCTGGCAATTACCAGCCGCCAGAAGCGGTTGAGCGCGCCTTCAGTTTGGCCATTGCGCTTGAGCCACTCGCCCAGGGATTGATTCCCTGCCCTGGCTGGTAGCGGCCGCATCAATGTCGAAAATGCTCGGCCCAGAGCCAGTTTGTCGGCAAGGGTGAAGGCGTGCGCGCTTAAAAAACTCGGTGCGCTGTGCAAAGGAGCTGGGAGCCACGAAGGAGCAAGACGCGAGCGACGTCCGCCGGGTTCGATCATGGTCATTTCGGTAGTCCAGTGAACGCGGTCCGCGACACCGATGCGGCGGTAAAAACCCGTGAGATTTGTGCAGCAGCCGAAGAGCACATGCTGGCAATTATCGATGACCTCTTCCACTCCCGGATGCAGATAGGAACTGGCACGACCGCCCAGGTAGCCGCGGCGCTCGACGAGTTGCACGCGCAAGCCGGCTTCGGCCAGGGCGCAGGCCGCGCTCATGCCGGCTACGCCGCCACCGATAACCGTGACAGTCTTTCCGGGATTTTGCCGCAATCCGGTCAATTTCTCTTACATCCTCCGCGTGCGGTGCTTTCTCAAATCGCAATTAATTTGAATCTGCACTGATCGTGCGTATTACTTTACCGCTAGCGTCAAGAAATTCGAGTACTGGGGTTCCGTCAGCAGAGACTCGCGCAACGAGGCGCTTTTGGCCTTGCTGATCTTTGAGGACAAGGCTCACTGACTCGTCACGATCACGCCCGAGGTAGCCTCGATTGATGATGCCCCCAGGGTATTTCGCCCCCAATGAACTGAACGCGCTGCTGCGTTCTGGCCCAGGAGGCATTGCACTCACACTCTGCCACTCTGCGGAGACTTCCGGCGTGATAGTCCAAGGCGTATCGTCGTCATTCAAGGCAAAATAGGTGTGATGCGAGTCGCCATCGCTGTTCGACTCCATCACCATCGTCTGGTCCCGCTCGTATTCATCGAAACTGAGATGTCCCCAACTATGTGTAACTCCATCTTTATCTTTCTGGCCTCCAAAGATAAGACCGCCGTTTTCTGTCCCCTCTTCATTATTGAAGAGCATCCCTGTAGCATAGCGATCCGCCCGAGGGTACTCCTTACCCCTGTAAAAGGCGCCTGGAAACTCGGCTTTATCCGATAAAACCATGCGCGTGGTGCCGTCCGGTTCAGTAATGTTGATGCGATGCACCGTGATCTGATCGAAACTGGCATTGGACGGTGACCTGCGCGCGCCGAGCAGAATGACCGATGCAAACGCAATCGTGAGAATACCGGAGTAGGCCGTGAGAAGCTTCTGAGGCGTGAAAATGTTCATCGTGAAACCTTTCTGTGTTGATTGCTGAACTAGGGATCAAGCCCACACCCGCACCCACGCCATCCTTAACAGTCCCACCGCCAGAATCCCTAGCTTCTTTACCATCGGCACGCTTGCCCGATGCGAAAACACATCGTAGTTCGCGCGCTCGATCCGCTTGAGCAGGCCATGATAGATCGCGACCAGCACCCAAAGCGCGGGCCGGCTCTCTTTATCGATCAGCGGCAACAATGCCTGCGCCGAACGGTAATAACCCTCCGCACGCCGACCGATTTCCCTGAGCAGCGCGCGCTCGTTCTCTGTTGGCGGAGCGCCTGCTCTACGGTGCAGCAGAGAATCCAATGAGACTTTATGGGCGGCGAGATATTCGAGCGGGAGGTAGACCCGATTGCGCTGGGCATCTTCGGCCACGTCGCGAAGAATGTTGGTGAGCTGGAAGGCGATACCGGTTTCTTCAGCCAGTTTTTCCGCTCTCGGGTCCTGGTAGCCGAAAATGCGGATGCAGACCAGTCCAACGACCGAGGCCACGAGGTAACAGTAGCGGTAGAGATCGGCGAAGGCTGGGTAGGTATCTGGCGCCGAGTTTGATGCAGCATGGTTGAGGTCCATGGTAACGCCGGCTACCAGTTCGTCGAGCAGTGCGAGTGGAATCTGAAAGCGCTCGGTTGCGTCGCGCACGGCAATGAAAACCGGATCTGCGGAAACGATTTCTGCATGGGGGTTTGCGCAGAACTGGCGCCATTCGTTCAGCCATGCATCCAGTCTCTTGCGACGCTCTTCGATGGAGATGGTTTCGTCGTCGGCGAGATCGTCGGCCCGGCGCATGAAGGCATAAATGGCGCAGATGGCATTTTTTCTTGGTTTTGGAAGAGCGACAAAGGAGTAATAGAAATTTTTTGCCTCGCGCCTGGCGATCAGCCGGCACTCGGCGTAGGCCGCGTCTAATCGCTCCTTGCTCAAGCGGTCTTCTCTCGGCGAACGTGCCGGCCGAGGCGGAGGAAGGGCATCAGCTTGGCAGTGACGGCACGGAATGCCAGTGCGGCCTTGGTGCTCTTTGAGATTGCGGGCCTGGAGCTGAGAACGTCGTAGCTCTGCCGTTCGATGGCGCGCAGGATCTCAAGGCCGCCGCGGCTGAAGAGATCGAGGTCCATCGCCAGATGGCGATTTACCATTCCGATCAGCGGCAGGCCCTCTTCAAATAAGCCGCGCGCATAGTCGACCTCGCAACGCATCAGGCCGCAAAACTCCGGGGTAGCGATGCCCTCGGCAATGTTCTCATCGCTGACGCGGAAGAATTCCATATCCTTCTGCGGAATGTAAACACGCCCGCGAGCGTAGTCCTGGCGCACGTCCTGCCAGAAGTTGGCCAGTTGCAGCGCCGTGCAGGTCGCGTCCGAAAGCTTGAAACGCCCTTCATCCGCTTCGCCGCAGGCGTAGAGCACCAGGCGGCCGACAGGGTTGGCTGAATAGCGGCAGTACTGGAGCACATCGTCCATGGTTGCGTAGCGCGTGACCAACTGATCCTGGCGGAAGGCCGTGAGCAAATCGGCAAAGGGCTCCTTGGGAATGGAGCACTCGCGGATGGTCTTGGCAAGCGCGACAAAAACGGGATGGCGCGTACGGCCCTCGTAGCAGGCGTCAAGTTCGCGTTCCCACAAATTGAGGAGCGCCAAAGCCGCGGAGCGGTCGCCCACTTCGTCGCCCAAATCGTCGGAGATGCGGCAGTAGGCGTAGAGAGCGTGAAAATGCGGACGGAGAGCTTTGGGCAGGAACCAGGAGACTACGTGGAAGTTTTCATAGTGGGACTCGGCAAGGCGTTTGCAATAGGCGCGAGCTTCTTCAAGCGTGGGCGCTACCTCGGGGATGCGATAGGAGGGCGGCAGGGCTGCCCAACCGAGTTCGACGAGCTTCTCCTCGGGGAGCGCGTCCTTATTCGACGGCTCCGCTGCGCTGAGCGCCTCCGCTTCGTTGCCCGGTTGCTCGGTTGCCAGGGTCATCGGTTCGCCTCAGGGGACAATTGCGGTCTTGATCTCGCTGCTGCGGTTCATCAGCTTCTCAAAGACGCGGTTCAGTTCGTAAAGGTGAGCGTGGCCGGTGATGAAAGCCTGCGCCTGGAAGTGTCCCCCGGATATCAAATCCAGAGCCTTGCGACAGATTGCAGGGGTGTGATGGAATGTGGCGCGCAGGGTGATGTCACTGTAGTGAATCCGATTGGTATCGAGAGAGACGTGGGTTCCCTGCGCACATCCGCCAAAAAAGTTTACCGTACCGCCTTTGCGGACGAGCTCAACAGCCTCCTGCCAGGACTCCGGTACGCCGACCGCCTCGATAGCAATATCAACTCCGCGATTTTTCGGGGTCAGAGCGCGCGTATCCGCGATCGCCTTGCGAATGCTGCCGGTTTGCACCACGTGCGCGGCGCCCAACTGGCGAGCCGCCTCCACCTGGCCATCGTGCTTGACGACGGCGATGACTTCGCATCCGGCCAGCGCGGCTACGTGCAGAATCATCAGCCCCAACGGACCGCCGCCGATGACGGCTACCGTATCGCCGGGCCGCGGGCGCGAGTCTTCAAAGCCATGCACTGCACACGCCAGCGGCTCAGTGAGCGCAGCATGCTCAAGGGGAACGTGGTCCAGAACGTGAAGGGTATTCTTGGCTACGATACGAGCCGGGATGCGGATGAACTCGGCATAGGCGCCGTTGTTAAAGAGCAAATCGTCGCAGAGGTTTTCCTGGCCGCGCTGGCAGAAATAGCATTCCCCGCAAGGAGCGGAGTTAAGGGCAACCACGCGGTCGCCGGGAGCGAAATCCGTTACTCCTTCGCCTACCTCGATGATCGTTCCCGCCTGCTCATGGCCAAAGAGTGCCGGCGGCACGATCATGCGCGCATGGTAGCCGCGACGAAAGACCTTCAAATCGGTTCCGCAAGTGAGCGCCGCGCCCACGCTGACAACCAGCTCACCCTTTTCTGCTTTGGGAAAGGGGACCTGCTCGATGCGAACATCTTCACGCCCATGAAGGACGGCGGCCTGCATGGTGCTGCGCCGGGGGAGAAGCGCGTGCTCGACGGTTTTGCGGCCCAGGCTGACGGCGGATTCGACGGTTTGGCGACCCTTGACGACTACCGTTTCAACTGTGTTGAGGCCGGCTTCAACGACCGATTCGACTGTATTCAGGCCCCCCTCGACGACATCCTCGACCTTTTTCCGGCCCTCTTCGACTACGGATTCGACCGTCTTGCGGCCACGGAGGATCGCGTCTTTTACCGTGTTTGGCATCGATCTCCCCTAGAGTGCCCCTGCCCCGAGTGCAGGCTCAATCATAATCTTCATGGATGCGGCTGTGGGGTGAGACGCAACTTCAATCGCTTCCGCCGCCTGCTCGAGCGGAAAGCGATGCGAGATTAGCTGGGTCAAATCGAAGCCGCTACGATAGCCGCCCAGGACCAGATCGGTGACTTCGTTTTCAATTGCGGCGGAAGCTGAATAGGAGCCCAGGAGGGTCTTCTCGTCCATGCAGACCGCGCCTGGATCAAAGTTGGCTGTTCCGTGCTGGGTCTGGGCAAAGAGCATCACCTTGCCGCCGGGGCGCACCGCGTCCATTGCGGTTTGAATGAGCGCATCGATGCTCACGGCCAGGATCACGGCATCTGCTCCGCGGCCATCCGTGGCTGCACGGACGCGATCAATCACGCTTTCAGTTCCGGCTTGAATGGGCTCATGGAGTCCGAACCTGGCCGCGATGGCGTGGCGCTCGGGATAAAAATCCGAGGTCAGGACGCGCGCGCCGGTGCGGCGGGCGAGAGCTGCCAGCATCAGGCCGATGGGGCCCTGGCCAATGACCAGCACTGTTTCGTCGGCGGCAAGATTGAGCAGCTTGATTCCTTTTAGAACGGTGTTTACTGGCTCGATGAAAGAGGCTTGCTCAAAGGGGACGCCTGCGGGAATCCGGATTACGCCTCCCAGGGAAACGATCCATTCCATCACGCGAATGTACTCCGCAAAGCCGCCGCCGGAGGGCTCAAAGCCCGCGGTTGCGCCAACTTTTTTGTAGACCGGGCACTGGGCAAAGGTCCGCTTGCGACAGTAGTAACACTCGCCGCAGGGAATGTGGTGGTGGACCATCACGCGATCGCCGAGAGCGAACCGGGTTACGCCCAGGCCCACTTTGACAATGGTTCCAGCCATTTCATGGCCGAAGATGCGGGGAGCGGAGTGGGAGCCGGTATGGATTTTCTTCAGATCGGTGCCGCAGATGCCGCAGGTGGCAATCTTGACCAGCAGTTCTCCGGGGCCGATTTCGGGCACAGGCACGGTCTCCACGCTGATCTGGTTCACGCCGCGATAGATGGCGGCACGCATGGAGGCGGGAATTTTTGCTTCGAGCCGGTTTTCAGCCGGAGAAGTTTGGATAGTCATTACGCCTTCTGATGTAACTTTGTTCATCAAGAAAATCAAGCACGGATTCGGCGATGCTTTGAGCAGCCTTCTTACTATTTTCGCCCATCCGTATGAGTGCGGGCCACTGCCAGGGTCTCATAGTGCTGGAAACCACAAACCGGCTCATTTCGAATTGTCCATTCGCCGCAATAAAGCTATTTAAATCAGGCAGATGATCGTTATAACCATCGCTGATTCCTTTGAAGCAATAAAAGGGGATGCCGCGCATTTGGGCCAGTCGCGCAACGCCAGCGGCTTCCATATCCACCAGATCGGCCTTATAGGCTGCCGCAAGACGCCGCTTTTCCGCCTCATTGGCCACGATGGGGCTGGTGATGAGCCACCGCTCCTGGTCCCAAATTGCGACCTGAAACCGCTCTCCGGTCCGCGCATCGATCACGCCGGATGGCCTATAAACTCGTCCGGTCTCCAAGGCCAGGGTCAGGGCTCCCGCCCAGCCAATGGAAATTACAAAATCAGGAGTTGCCATTTTCTCGACCTGCGCAAATGCACGCGTTGCCGCGTCTACGCCTGCACCGGCGCAGGAAGCAATCCACTCGCCCTCATCGAATTTCCAGCGCCATAGTTCGACGCCTTGCGAGCGTTCGCGCCGCCATCCGCGGACCAGCGGCTTCAGTTCTCCGGGCATAGCAGCGATGATGGCGACTCTGGCCATGGGTTCCTCAGGGGCTAAAGCCCGGTCTCATTTTGTTGCTTTTCGGCACGACTGAAGTCGGGCCCTGATACAAAACATTCATCAATGACGCACGACATTACCAAAGAAGGACTGGCATTACGGCGCATACCCGTTGGCTCGGAACCACTCGATGGCGGCGCGCATGGCGGGGTAGATGGGGAGGATGCGGAAGCCCAGTTCCTGTTGCGCGCGGGCGCTGGACGCGTACATTTTCTTGCGGCCCATGCGGACTTCTTCAAGCGTGGCGCGCGGTTCGCGGCCTCGAATGCGGCCGGTGATCCACTCCTCGAAAAATGCGTAGGTGGCGGCTACGGGGAACGGAATTTTTACCGCCGGCGAGGGGATGCCGGTGATGGCGGACATTTTGTCGAGGATCTGCTTGAGGGTGAGGTTTTCGCCGCCGAGAATGTAGCGGCGGCCGGGCTGGCCCTGGGTGAGCGCGGTCACGTGGGTGCGGGCTACCTCAGAGACATCGACGAGGTTGAGGCCGGTATCGACGTAGGCGGGGAATTTGCGGTTGAGGAAGTCGACAAAGATGCGGCCCGTGGGCGTGGGTTTGGAGTCGTTGGGGCCGATGGGGGTGGTGGGGTTGAGGATGATGACCTGCTGGCCGTCCGCAGCGGCGGCGATGGCCTGCTGTTCCGCTTGAAATTTTGAGCGCTTGTAGTGGCCCACCATATCTTTGAGCTTGACCGGCGTATCTTCGTTGATGACGATGCCATCAGTACGGAAGTGCATGGTGGCTACGCTGGAGGTGTAGACGAAGCGCGGGACTCGGGCTTCGCGGGCCATGCGAAGGAGATCGCGGGTGCCGTCGACGTTGGCGCGGTACATTTCAGCGGGATTTGGAATCCAGAGGCGGTAGTCGGCGGCCACGTGAACAACGGCGTCGCAACCGGCGAGGGCAGGACGGATGGATTCCGGTTCGCTGAGGTCGCCCAGGTGGGTTTCGCCGTCGATGCCTTCGAGGTTTGAGAGCTTGCTGGTTTTGCGGACCAGAAGGCGAAGCTGAGCGCCTTGATCGGCAAGTGCTTTGGCTACGTTATGGCCGATGAATCCTGTTGCGCCGGTGAGAAAGATTTTCATTACGATTGATAAGTTATAAGTTATTCGCTGTTTGCAATCATCGTCAAGTTGTTAGGAGCCACATCGGAGGGAGTAAGAGATGGGCGATGCGTACACATCGCCTCAGCTTTGTCACGAAGCTCCTTCTGAGCTGCGCCCAAGCTATTAGCGAGATTTTCCTTATACACCCAACTCATTGCAGCTCTCTCGAGAGCGATTCTTGCGATAATCTCCACTCTGTACTGCTCAACTTTCTGTTCAAGCCTGCTTATCCTCTTCCCTTCCCGTTGAGAAAAAGCACCTATCAAGGCTCCGCCTAAAGTACCAACAATTGCAATGGCGGAAGAAGCGATTTGCGCGTCCATTCAACACTCTCCCAATACGGCATGTATGAGCCTAATAGAAAGGAGTATCTAACTTACTCCAACGCATCCGGAGCCAGAGCTATGTTCTTCTCTCCGGCGGCTTTCTTTTCGTTGTAGGCTTTGACCCAGTCTTCCCAGTGCTTGCCGGCGGCGCGATCTTTGCCGGTGAATTCTACGCGGGCTATATCGAAGTAACTTACTTTGCGCTTTTCATTGGAACTGGGCGTGTAGTACTGCAGAAAAGATTCGGCCAGCGTGGGACCGGTCTTCGAGTTGAAGATGAAGGCTTCGATGCGTTCGCCGTTTTTCAGAGTCAGCGTTATGTCGCCACGATAGTCGAGGGCTTTGCCGAGGGCCTGGCGCAGGTCTTCCTCGCTGGACAGC
The DNA here is from genome assembly GCA_049515455.1 of Occallatibacter sp. GTDB lineage: Bacteria > Acidobacteriota > Terriglobia > Terriglobales > Acidobacteriaceae > Telmatobacter. Next base: position 62,786 of record JBEKUB010000008.1, on the reverse strand, counting down.
TGAGGGACCCAGCCTTCCAGTTCCTCGTGCTCCGCGCCGGGAGCCAGCTCCAGGGCTTCCACCTGTTCTATTGTGTACTTCTGGACTTCGGCGGTCATCGGCTGGTCTCCATCAAGCTGGGCTCGGTTTCGGCGATCTGGACTAATGGAACTCGGCCGTGGGGCATGGGCTCATTGAGCAGCTTGAGCGCGTGCTCGTCGCGGTAAAGGCTGAACGTACCTCTGATCATGCTCCAGAAGCCTGAAAGAGAGCCGAATCCCTCCACGACGGCGCTGGGTTCGTAGCCGCAACTCACCATGCAGTTGGCGCACTTGGGGTTGCCGCTGGCTACGCCGTATTCTTCCCATTTGGTGGTTTCGAGCAGCTCTTTGAAGGTATCGGTATAGCCCTCCTGGAGCAGGTAGCAGGGACGCTGCCAGCCGAAGATGTTGTAGGCGGGCGAACCCCAGGGGGTGCACTCGTATTTACGGTCGCCCATCAGAAATTCGAGGAACAGCGGCGACATATTGAACTTCCAGCTCGGCTTGCGATTCGACAGAATGGCGCGGAAAAGACGGCGGACGCGGGCGCGGCCGAGGAAGCGATTCTGGTCGGGAGCTTTGTCGTAGCTGTAACCGGGGGAAAGAACGATGCCCTCGACGCCCATATCCATCACTTCGTCAAAGAAGCCGCGAACGCTGTTTGGATCGGTGCCGTCAAAGAAGGTGGCGTTGGTAGTGACGCGGAAGCCGCGCTTGACGGCCTCCTTGATGCCTTCGACGGCGATATCGTAGCCGCCCTCGCGGCAGATGGAAAAATCATGATGCTCGCGTTGGCCGTCGAGATGGACGGAGAAGGTGAGGTATTTCGACGGTGTGAAGTCGGGTAGGCGCTTCTTGAGTTCGAGCGCGTTGGTGCAGAGATAAACGTATTTCTTGCGGGCTACGAGGCCGTTGACGATCTCAACGATTTGCGGATGCAGGAGCGGCTCGCCGCCGGGGAGGGAGACCAGGGGAACGCCGCATTCTTCGACGGCGCGGAAACATTCCTCAGGCGAGAGCTGCTTCTTGAGAATGTGGGGCGGATATTGCACCTTGCCGCAGCCGGCGCAGGCCAGGTTGCAGCGGAAGAGCGGCTCCAGCATGAGCACCAATGGATAGCGCTTTTTGCCGGTGAGGCGCTTCTTCAGTACATAAGTGGCAACGGTCCACATTTGGGAGATCGGAACAGCCATAGGTTGTTTTCCCTCAGGGGCTGAAGCCCCACACTTTTTTGACTTCGTTCGACACGGCTAAATTCGTACCCTGATACAAAACTGCATTCCTTCACGGTCTTTGAAGTCGAGCGCTTTCAAAATCTGAAGCGACAGCCACAACGCGGTGGTTTCAAGCCACACGGCTCATGGCTCGCCGATAGCCGTTCAAGGCCAGCAGCGGGAAATATTGACGGTACATTTCGTAGGACAGGTAGAAGACCCTGGGGAAGCCCGTTCCAGTGTACAGTGCCTGCCGCGTAATGCCGGAGCCGGTGCTCTCGTCCCAACTGCCGTCGGGCTGTTGGCGAGTGAGCAACCAGCGGACGCCTTTGGCGATGGAATCGGAGCGGTCGTCGCCGGCGGCCAGCAGCCCAAGCAGGGCCCAGGCGGTTTGCGAGGGCGTGCTCGGTCCCACTCCGCGGGTGTTGGGATCGTCATAGCTGCCGCAGGTTTCACCCCAGCCGCCATCAGGGTTCTGCACCATGCGAATCCACTCGGCGGCCTGCTGAATCTGCGGCTCGTGATTATCGATGCCGATGGCCTCAAGGCCGCGCAGCGCGAGGAAGGTTCCGTAGAGGTAGTTGACGCCCCAGCGGCCGAACCAGCTTCCATCCGGCTCTTGCTCGCGGAAGATGAACTGGATGGCCTTTTCAACCCGCTTGTCAGAGCGCGTATAGCCGTAGCAGGCAAGCATCTCCAGGATTCTTCCGGTAATGTCGACCGTCGGCGGATCGAGCATGGCGTTGTGATCGGCGAAGGGAATGTACTGGAAGATCATCTTGGTGTTGTCTTTGTCGAAGCTGCCCCAACCGCCGTTGCGGCACTGCATGGCGAGAACCCATTCGACGGCGCGCTGCTCCACGTTGTGTTGGTAACCTTCGCGGGGATTGTCGACCTTGCTGAGCGCCAGGAGCACCTGGCCGGTATCGTCGGTATCGGGATAGAACTCGTTGTTGAATTCGAAGTACCAGCCGCCGGGCTCGGTCTTGTGAACCTTCACGGCCCAGTCGCCTTTGTGGCGGACCTCCTTGGCCAGCATCCAGTCCACGGCCTTGAGCATGCGGGGATCGTCGCGCTCGACGCCCGCCTCGCCAAGAGCAAAGACTGCCTGCGCTGTATCCCAGACCGGGGAGACGCAGGGGCGCATGCGGAAGGTGGGCTCGGGCAAATCGGCGCCGGCCGGCTCCTCGATGCCCAGCTTCTCAAACTCGTCGCGGGCGCGAATCACCTGCGGATCGTCCTCGGAATAACCCAGGCAACGCAGCGCGATGATGGCGTTCAGCATGGCGGGATAGATGGCGCCCAGGCCGTCGGTCATCTCCAGTCGCGCCAGCAGCCATTTTTCAGCCTTGCGCAGCGCCAGTGAGCGCACGGGGCGAAGGTGAACGGCTTCGGCCCAGTGCATGAGCCGGTCGAGCACGATAAAAAAGTTTCTCCAGGAGAGGATGGAGCTGCGGTCCCGGCGCAGGCGCAGGATGGAGTTGGCGCGCCCGCCTACAAACAGTTCATCGATGCCCTGCTCGGGGGGAATTTTCTTGTATGGCTTCTTGGCATAGATGATGGCCAGCGGCACAAGGATCGAGCGCGACCAGGAGGATATTTCGTAGATATTGAAGTAAAACCAGTTGGGGAAAAGAACAATCTCCGGCGGAATGGCAGGAACCGCATCGTAGTCGTACTGGCCCAGCCCGCAGAGATACATCTTGGTGAAGGTGTTGCACGCCACCACGCCGCCGTGCTTGAGAATCCACTCGCGACATTTCGCGAGCCTCGGGTCGCCGGCGCCAATGCCCATCAGCTTGGCTGAAAGATAGCACTTGACTGAGAGCGAGATATTGCCCGGCCCGCCGGGATAAATGCTCCAACTGCCGTCCTCGTTCTGGTAACGCAGCATCTCAGTGAGCGCGCGCTTCAGCCGCCCCGGATCGCCGCTCTCCAGTTGAGTATGGAGATAGATGTAGTCGGCCTCGAGCATGGAGTCGGCTTCCAACTCCCCGTTCCAGTAGCCGTCAGGATGCTGCCGGGAGAGAAGGTACTCGCGCGACCGGACGATGGACGACTCGACATCCGCCAGGTCCGCGTCCAACCTGCCGAATCTGGGCGCCGTAAATCGGAGTGCTGCGGATTTGGTCTTCGCCTGCTCTGGACTCATGCGGTTTTTTCAATGCCTCAGGTTCTATTTCCCTGTTCCGTATTCCCTGTTTTATCACCGCACCGGAAGGGACTCTGTGCCGCCGGCGCTGCCTATGGCTTGCACGATCTCAGGGGGAAGGCCGAAGCGGACATTCTCGGGCATCACTTCAACCTCTTCGACGTTCGAAAAGCCGTTTTGTCGCAGGTAATTTACCACGTCTTCCACCAGGATTTCAGGAGCCGACGCACCGGCTGTAACCGCAACATTTGTAACGCCTTGAAGCCACTTTGGGTCGATGGCCTGGGAGTTGTCAATGAGGTAGCCGATGGTGCCCAGATTGCGCGAAACCTCGACCAGCCGGTTGGAGTTGGAACTGTTAGTGGAACCAACGACCAGAACCAGCTCAGCGTTATGTGCCACGTTGCGGACGGCAACCTGGCGGTTTTCAGTGGCGTAGCAAATGTCCTGCGAGTGGGGGCCTACAATATTTGGAAATTTGAGCTTGAGAGCGTGAATGATGTCGCGAGCTTCGTCCAGACTGAGGGTTGTCTGGGTGAGATAGGCGACGCGGTCGGGGTCGGGCACCTCGAGAGCCGCAGCCTCCTGAACATTTGAGACTACCTGGGTCGCTTCCGGAGCCTCACCGAGGGTACCTTCGATCTCATCGTGGTCGCGGTGGCCGATGAGCACCAATGAGTAACCCTGCCTGGCGAATTTGACCGCCTCGATGTGAACCTTAGTGACCAGCGGGCAGGTTGCGTCAATGACCTTGAGGCCGCGGCCTTTGCTCAACTCGCGAACTGCGGGCGAGACGCCGTGGGCGGAGTAGATGACGCGCTGGCCGTCAGGGACGTCATCGATTTCATGAACGAAGATTGCGCCCTTCTCCGCCAACTCATTGACTACATAGCGATTGTGGACGATCTCCCGGCGAACGTAGATCGGGGCGCCGAAAGCTTCGAGTGCGATTTTCACAATATCAATGGCGCGCACCACGCCAGCGCAAAAGCCGCGCGGCTTGAGCAGCAACACCCGCTTTTGACCAGGGGACGTCTCGGCGTGGGGACCGTTCGAGATGGGATCGAGCACAGTAGGGGTCACATTAATAAGTATACCAATTTACAGAGATCGGGGGGACAGGGCCTGAGCGACCAGGGGCTAAGGGGCTACGGGAGCCTTGTCCAGGTCTCGGTGCGGCCGAAGAGGGAAATGCCTACGAAGCCGCGCATGCCTAGCTTGTCATTTCCGATGGCCCAGATCTTGCCTTTGTATTCCTTGCCGTTCTCCGGATCGACGACGGTACCGTCTACCCAGTCGTCGCCGTCGGGATGAAAGTTGCGCATGAAGATCATGTCGAGGATGGGCTGGTTTTTGTATTCGCCGGAACACTTGTTGCAGAGGTCTTTGGGAGTGCGGCCGGGGCGGACCTCGGTGACCTTGCCGAAGAGCTTGCCGTCTACCAGGTAGGTTTCGGCCTTGCCTCCGGGGGTGCCGTCGCTGTTGACGATCTGCCAGCGGCCTACGGCGTTTTGGAGTTTCTGGGAGAGTTGCTGGGCGTGCGCTGCGGGTATGGTTGCCAGCGCGAAGAGCGCCAGAGCGAAAGCAGAGAAGTACTTGGGCAGGGTCGGTTTCATGATGTTCTCTCCTCGTGATGGATTATAGGGCTAACGGATGAGACGAGAGCGGATATCTGATCCCACCCGGCTTGCTTCGAGTGGCGATTAACTGCCCTTATCCGTTTTCCGCCGATTCCTCAAAGACCATGTGCGTGATTGAGGTTCCGGTGGATAGATGACCGCGTTCGTTTTTGACCACTACCTTGATGGCGTGGGGACTATTGCCATTGAGGCCGCGCTTGATGAATGCATATTGGAAAACGGTGGGGAGCATGGCTGAGCAATCGACAGTAGCCTCTAAAACTCCATCAAGAAAAACATCTGCCTTGCCTTGGTTGGGTCCTCTCACGGCGCGCCAGTAAATATCTTTGCCTCTGAAGGCGAATTCGACACTCGCCCCGCTTTGGGCACTGGATTTTGCCTTTCCCTGGTAATAACTCGGGGCAGTAACATCCGACCAATTGCCTGCGTAATTCACCTTCTCGCTTGAACTGCCGACGGCCAGAGTTTTTCTCGCTTCGATGGGATCGGATGATTCGGGGAAGGCGTTGTAGCCGTATAACTGGCCGGGATCCATCGTGGCTCCGTTGGGCGCAGTCATACATACAGAGGGCGAGGTGTATCCGTGATCTGGCCCGGTTTCGCCGCGGTCCAGCGAGATGTGAAAACGCCTCCCTGGAACTTGCATCCAGAAGCTGTAGACGAAGAGTTCCTTGCCGGAGTGATAGACGTCGCGCATCTTGTCGTCAGTGGCCCAATAACCCCAGATGTCGTTGCTGCCCCAGTAGTCGCCAAGATGAATAGAGGGGCTCCAATCCTGCTTGGAGAGGTCGTCACAGATGGAGACGCCGGATAGTCCGTTCAACGAGAGATATTTCTTCAGGTAACTGTTATAGGTGACACAGTAGCCGTTTATATAAGAAGCCTTGCCGGCGATTCCCGGCTCGCTCCAGGCGCCGTTATAGAACTTCTGCCACTTACCGGGCGCCATCTTGTCGGCTATGGGGCAACGGGCTACGCGGTGACGAAGAAATGCGGGCGCCTGCGATGCGTCCTTGGTTTGGACATAGTGGCTGGTGAATAAGTAGAAGTAACCGCTGCGCTCATCGACGTAGAGCATCTGGTCGCCGTCGCCGCCGTCGAAGTTCACGCCGGAAGAATCGGACCGCTTGCGGGGAGGGCCTTTCGGATCGAGCGTAGTAAGCAGCGGACCTTCGTATTTCCAGGTCATGCCTTTGTCGGTGCTGGTTGCAAGATGAATCTCGCGAAAGACGATCTTCAAATAATGCTCGACCTCGTAATGCAGGGGAGCGTAGAGCTTTTTCTCGGCTCCGTTATACCAGACACCGCCGAGGATATAAGCGCCTTTGGGGAGAGCCGCAGAGCCATCCTCTTGGCGAACCGCATTTTCAATGTTAGTTCCCTTATAGCGGAAGACCGGGGAGTTATACCCATTCTTGTACATTACCCAGTACTCGCCGTCGATCAGGACTGGGCAATAAGGAAAGTCCATGTAATTCGGGTTGTTCTTGCTCATGTAGTCGGGAAGCTTGCCGATCTTTTCTTCGGCTACAGTGACGGAAAACGGAAGGCTCGCCGGTCTTGAATTTTTTGGCCTGCGCCAGGCGGCCTGTGCCAGCGGGTCTAGAAGCGTACCCGCGGCAACTGTTCCCGCGCTGAGACGCACAAACTCCCGCCGCGTGATCGAAGAAAATTCCATGCGTTAGCTCCTATGGATGGATTGATTATAGGACGGAGATGGGGATTGATTCCCAGCTCTCAAAGAGGACAGTTGGGGCGCGGGATGGCCGGCTTCTGTGGCATCCCGCCCATTCGCAAAGAACGCGAATGGATGGGGCGCCCGGAATTCTGTGCAGAACATTGAGTAAATACAGATTCATCGGTGTGTTAAAGGCGGAAGCGACTGTATAAGAGTGAACACGCTGCTGGAATCTTTCGATTTTCCGCATCATCTTAGTTCTTTACGGGCTTGGAAAGATTCGATATTCACTTGATACCCGTGTTCAACTCCGCTATTGGGTCGGTAATCGGCGCCTTCGCTTTGTGTCGTCCATTGATTGAAAAGCATAGCGGCGAGGGAAAACATTCGACTGGCTAAATCAACAAGGAGGATTTATGAACGCATTCAAGTATTTTGTTGTGGCTGGCATTGCCGGCATTTGCCTGACGGCAGGAGCCTCAAAACCAGCAGCTCAGGTGGCCGTCGATATCGGAGCCGCTCCCGATTGTCCGTACGGGTACTACGATTACCCGCCGTATGCCTGCGCTCCGTATGGCTACTATGGGCCGGAATGGTTTTCGGGTGGTATCTTCATCGGCGCGGGCTCGTGGTTTCATGGTCCTAAGGGCTTTCATGGCCACGTGAATAACCACTTCGATAGCGCGCACGGCTACAAAGGGCCTGCTCCGAACCGTGGCGACAAACCGGCCCCGAACAACCATGTGGATCACGTTGCCCACTTCAAAGGCAATGAAGTGCGGGACGGGCAAGGCCACGCTCGCTGAGCCAGCTTAGGCGAGGAGCATGACCGGGCTGTGAATCGTCTCCAGTTGGCGAATAATCCTGCGATGTAGCTTTCACCGGCTCGCGGCGATCATCTGCGCGGCGTGCTGGAGGCTGGTTTCTGTGACTTTTGCGCCGCTTAGCATGCGGGCTACTTCTTGGGTGCGGGCTGTGTCGTCGAGGGTGCGGATCTGGGTCTTGGTGCGACCTTCGGATTCGCGCTTTTCTACTACCAGGTGCTGGTCGGCGAAGGCGGCTATCTGAGGGAGGTGGGTTACGCACAGGACCTGCTGGCCGCGACTCAGGGATTTCAGCTTTTGGCCGACGGCTTCAGCGGCCCGGCCGCCGATGCCTATATCGATTTCGTCGAAGACCAGGGTGCGAGGGGTGGGGTTTTTCTTTTTTGGTTTGGCGGCGCTCTCTTCAACACTGACTTTGAGAGCCAGCATGACGCGGGACATTTCGCCGCCGGAGGCGATCTCGTGGAGGGGTTTGAGGGGCTCGCCGGGGTTGGTGGAGATGCGGTATTCGACCTGGTCCCAGCCGGGGGCGTTCCAGTGGGATTCATTCTCGTCCGCGACAACGTCGATTTCGAAGTGGACCTTCATGGCGAGGGAGTTGATCTGGACTTCAGCTAACTTGGCCAGTTTGACGGCGGCAGCTTTGCGCTCGGCGGTGAGGGCGGCGGCGGCGGCGCGGTAAGCCGCTGCGGCTTCTGCGAGATCTTTGCGGAGGACTTTCAGAATTTCGTCGCGATCATCTACTTCGGCGAGTTTGCGAGCTACCTCTTCACCAAAAGCGATGACCTCAGTAACGGCTTGGCCGTATTTGCGCTTGAGGCGATCGAGGAGGGCTAGGCGGTCTTCGATCTCGGCGAGGCGCTCGGGGCTGGCGTTGATGCCTTCGGCGTAGTCGCGAAGGCTGGCGGAAACATCGCCGAGAGTGGCGCGGGCGGAGGCGAGTTGTTGGGCTGCCTCAGTGAAGCGGCCATCGTAGCGGGCAAGTTCTTCTACGTTCCGCAGGGCGGCGCGGAGGGCGACCTCGGCACTGGCTCCGCCTTCGTAAAGCTGGTCAAATGCTCCAATTGCTGCGGCGTAGAGTTTCTCAGAGTTAGCCAGGACGCGCTTTTCGGTTTCGAGGACTTCGTCTTCGCCGGGGACGAGATGGGCGGTAGAGATCTCCTTATTCTGATAGCTCCACAAATCGACCATGCGGAGACGATCCTGCTCGCCTTGGAGGAGGTCCTCGAGTTTGTCGGCCGCCGTGCGCCAGCAGAAGTGGGCTTCGGCTATGGCATCAGTCGATATGCCGCCGAAGCGGTCTAAGAGAATGCGCTGCTGGGCCTGGTCGAAGCTCGAGAGGGATTCCGTCTGGGCGTGAACCAGGGCCAATTCGGGAGCGAGTTGCTTGAGGACGGTCGCAGTGGCGGGCTGATTGTTGACAAAAACGCGGCCTTTGCCGGTGGAGAGAATTTCGCGGCGAAGGATTACTTCATTGCCGGCGGAGTCGATGCCGTTGGCTTCGAGGATGGTCTCCGCATTCGGCGTTGACTCAAACACGCAGGCAACTACGGCTTTGGCGGCGCCGTGGCGAACGACTTCTACCGAGGATTTGCCGCCCATGAGCAGGGCAAGCGCATCGACGAGGATGGATTTGCCGGCACCGGTTTCGCCGGTGAGGAGATTGAGGCCGGGGCCAAAGACGGCAATGGCGTGATCGATGACGGCGTAGTTTTCAGCGCGCAGTTCGACGAGCATTGTTAACGAACCTCTTGGTGAGAAGGACGGCTGTTGAATGTTATGCCATCCCACCTATCGCATAAAGCGCGATGGATGGGGCACCCGCTCTTGTGTTTCTCGTTTTTGTGGCGCTCAGGGTCTTTGTGATTCCGAGGCCGCAAAATTCGCAACGAGAATCCGAGCGCAGCATAGCATGAACGGAAGGCTTACGGCCTTATTGATGCAGGTTCATAGGCTTAGAGCGCACCAGAGCGATAACTTGGAGGCGGCCTTCCCGTCTGATAACGTTGATATTGAGGTGAATTGCGATTTTTACTGTTTCGTTGCTCATGATCTTGCAGGCTGACAGCGGCGCATCCCCTGCTGGCTCTCCTTTGACGCAGGGCCCAGGTGAGATTGCGGAGATGATCAGCAACATTGGTCCAATAGCGATGGCCGTTCTGTTGCTGCTGCTGGTGGCAAGCCTCTATTCCTGGACCGTGATTCTGAACAAAATGTCCACCTTCAAGAAGGCCACCCAGGAGAGCCGGAAGTTTGTGCGCGCCTTCCGCAAGGCCACACGGCTGCAAGAGATTGCGGCGATGACCGCCGAGTATAAGCTCAGCCCCTTGGCGCAGGTCTTTGAAGAGGTTTACGAGACCTATAAGCGCCAGACAGGGGGCTCGGGGCCGCCGCGCAACCTGGCTCCGCTGGAGCGCTCGGCACAGACGGCGGCGAGCGAAGCCATCAGCATTCTGGAGCGGCGCATGACCTGGCTGGCGACGATCGCGTCTACCAGCCCGTTTGTGGGTCTCTTCGGAACTGTGGTGGGAATCATCGACGCCTTTCACGGGCTGGGAACGGCTGGGGCGGCTACGTTGCGGGCGGTAGCGCCGGGAATTTCAGAGGCGCTGATTACCACGGCTGCCGGGCTGTTCGTGGCCGTACCCGCTTTGATTGCGTACAACCAGTTTCAGGCGCGCATCAAAGTATTTGCGTCGGCGGTGGACGACTTTGCGCGCGAGCTGCTGAATTCGCTGGAAGAGATTCCGGTGCGGACGGGCCTGCCGCAGCGCCCCGTCGCACCCGGGCCCGAAGCAACTCGTGAGGCGGAACATGGCCTTTACAAGTAGCAACGGACAAACGCGAACTTCACTGGCAGACATCAACGTTACGCCGCTGGTGGACGTGGTGCTGGTGCTGCTGGTGATCTTCATGATCACCGCGCCGGTGCTGCAGTCGGGGATTGAAGTTGCTGTGCCCAAGACGCGCACGGTGAAAGAGATTACCGAGCAGCGGATGGTGGTGACCATCGACCGCGATCAACAGGTTTTTCTGGGCGACGATCCGGTGAACGTGCATGAACTGGCGCAGAAGTTGCGCCAGGCCGGGGTCGATCCGGCGAAAAAAATAATTTATCTGCGCGCCGATGAGCGAGTGCCGTTTGGAGCTTTCGCCAGCGTGATGGACGCGGTGAAGCAGGCCGGGATTACCAACATTTCGATTGTGACTCAGCCGCTGGATACGAAGGGCTTGGCTGGGAACGGGAATTAGGGCAGAAGATAAGCAACGGCAAGAGCAACGGCATGATCAGTCTACTGGAAGATCTGGAGCAACTGAATCGAGCGCCCGCGCCGGATCCAATAGGCGCGCCGGCCATCGGATCGCTTGCGCTGCACCTGGTTCTATTCGGATCGCTTTTGCTCTACGGAGTCCTCAACGGATTTTTCCATCACATGATGTGGGGCAATCCGGGATCGGGGGGAGCGATCGAAGTGAGCCTGGTTTCTAATGCCCTGCCCTTGCCCGCCGAGAAGGTGAATGAGAATGTGCTGACGACAGATACTCCCAGCCAGGCTCCCGCCGAACCCACCCCAAAAACAAAAGAGGCGGAGGATGAGAAAGCTATTGAGATTTCGGGCAAGCAGGTAAAGCCGCAGCAGAAGACCGCTCCCAAGGCGCAGAAGAACCCGCAACTGGCGAAGGACAATCACGCCCAATACGGCGAGCAGGCGGGTAGCGCAATGCCACGATCAGCAACGGCGCAGGGCGGAAACGGACCGGTAAGCGTGGCAAATGGAGACTTCGGCAGCCGCTTCGGCTGGTACGTTGACATCATCAAACACAAGGTGGATCAGAACTGGTATCGCGCCGAGGTGGATCCGCGCACGCCGAAAGGAGCAACGGTGCAGGTATACTTCAAAGTGAGCCGCCAGGGCGTTCCGTCCAACTTCAAGATCAATAATTCCAGCGGGAGCCCTACACTCGACCTGTCGTGCGAGCGGGCTACGCAGCGAGTGGACACATTTGGCGCCTTGCCGGCCGGCTCCAACGATCAATGGATTGACGTTACTTACGATTGTGCGTACTAATGCGTTTGATCCGCGGCGCATGAAGATTCTTCAAAGGCGCCGCTTACCTTTTTCCACCAGGAAGGATTGCTCATCGCATGAAGAATGATTCCCGGCTTCTGCTCCTCTGTCTTTTAATTCTGAGTTGTTTTGCGGCAGGCAAATTGCCGGCACAGGACTGGGTGCACACAGGCACCAACCTTGGCAATGACCGCATCCGTATTGCCGCGGCCGACTTCAAGCCTCTGGGCAACGATCCCCAGAATCCGGCGTTAAAGACTGTCTTCGATGCCACGCTTTATCGCGATCTGGCGAATGCGGGCATCTTCGACCTGGTCTCAAAGAGCATGGCGCCACAGCAGACGCCAGGGTCGCCACAGGAGATCAAGCTGACGCAGTGGTCCGATGCGCCGGCCAATGCGGCCATGGTGGCCTTCGGAACGGTCTCGGCAGGCAATGGGAAGCTGACTGTTTACGGCTGGCTTTACGCTACGACAAACATCGCCAGCCCCCAGGTGCTGAGCAAGCAGTACAGTGACGACGCCAGTCCGGATTCAGCACGCACGCTCGCACATCGATTTGCGGATGATATTATCCTGCGGTTGGGCGGCGGCATTAACGGCATTGCCGAAACCAAAATCTACTTCGTCAGCTCGCGCACCGGATCGAAAGAGATCTGGGCGATGGACTACGACGGAGAAAACCAGCACCAGATTACCCACCTGGGCAGCATCTCGCTTTCGCCGAGGGTTTCGCCGGACAATTCGCGGCTGGCGTTTGCATCGCTGAGCAACTCGGGGTGGTCCGTGCGTATGTACTCGCTGGAGCTTAACCGGCCGGTGGGCTTTTCCGCGGGAACGGCAGGCGGGAGCAATCAGTCTCCGGCCTGGTCGGCAGACGGGGCCAAGATTGCGTTTTCGTCTTCGCGAACGGGCGATCCTGAGATTTGGGTTTGCGATGCGAGCGGAGCCAATCTGCGCCGGCTGACCAGTTTCCGGGGCCCGGATGTTTCGCCCACATGGAATCCACGCACCAATGCGCAGATTGCGTGGGTGAGCGGACGCACCGGGCTGCCGCAGATTTACATCATGGACGCCGATGGGGCCAATATTCAACGCATGACCGACGGAGGCTATGCGATTTCTCCATCGTGGTCGCCCAACGGACAGTTTCTTACCTTCAGCTGGAATCGCAAGTATGGTCCCGGCGACCCCGGCGGGCAGGATATTTACGTGATGGATATCGCCAGCAAGCGCTGGCTGCAGGTGACACACGAGTCCGGGAGCAACGATTTTCCATCATGGGCGCCGGATGGGCGACACATCGTCTTTGAACGCGCCAGCGGCAGCCACGCGCAGATCTGGACCATGCTGGCCGACGGCACCGGGCAGCGTCAGCTCACCCACACGGGCAACAATTACATGCCCAACTGGAGCTGGAAGTAAACTTGGGGGCGGGAAGAATCAAGTAGCTCGATTATTGGAACGGGTAGCGAAAAAAAAGCAGGAGACGCACGCTCCCGACGGCGGTGGCACGGGTTTGGATGAACTATAATACTAATGGTTGCTAACACATCCCTCGCCAGCTGAATAGGCCGGGAGACATTTTGTCATTTTGGGGAAGGAGTTCCACATGAATCGTAGTATCTATCGCTTGCTCGTACCGGTTGTTGTGCTTATTGCCTTGGTTGCAGTTGCAGGTTGTAAGAAAAAGCCGCTTCCACCGCCAGAGGCTGCAGCACCGCCGCCCATCACCGCACCCACTGCACAAATCACAGCTACTCCCAGCGTGGTCACGGCCGGAGACCAGGTTCAGCTTTCCTGGCAGACGACCGACGCCACCAGCGCTTCCATTGATGGTTTAGGGGACGTTTCCACATCGGGCACAAAGACCGTGACTCCGAGCGCGTCGACCACCTATCACCTGGTTGCCCGTGGTACGGGCGGCTCGGCGGAAGCTTCGGCTCGCGTCACCGTCAATGCGCCGCCGGCAGTGGTTGTGCCGGCGAATACAATGAGCGCTGAAGAAGAGTTCAAGGCCAATGTGCAGGACATCTTCTTCGATTACGACGCTTATACAATTCGCGCCGATGCCCAGGCCACAATCTCGAAGGACGCCTCTTACTTGGTCAGCCATCCTGACGTGAAACTCGTCATCGGCGGCTACTGCGACGAGCGCGGTTCGAACGAGTACAACCTGGCTCTCGGCCAGAATCGCGCCGACGCCACCAAGAACGCGTTGGTCACGGCCGGAGTGGCCGCAGGTCGCATGCGCGTCGTCAGCTACGGCAAGGAAAAGCCTTTCTGCACCGAATCCAACGAAGCCTGCTGGCAGCAGAACCGCCGCGGCGGCTTCTCGCTGGACCGGTAACGAATCGCTCGAGTAGAAAAGCAAGAACGGGCGTCTCAGGTCTTAAGTTCGAGACCTGGGACGCCTCGAAGGCTCGCAAGCCGATGCGGCCTCTGATCCCTTATCTCCGACTTCCGAATTTCACTGGTGAAAAATGCTGAAAACCCACACACTTCGCAATCGCTTTCTCGGCGTGGCAATGTTTGCAATGGTTTTTGTTTCCATGCCTGTTCCCGCGCATGCTGCCTCGAAAGAAATCATCGAGTTGCAAACGCAGGTGCAGCAACTGCTTGACGATATGCAGCGGCTGCAATCCACGATGGACAGCCGCTTCGGCGTGCTGCAGCACCTGGTGGAGCAGAGCGCGGACACCGTCAACCAGATGACGACAGCCGTGAACGATCTGCAGAAGAAGCTCGATGCACAGAGCGAGAACGGCAACGGCAAGCTGGACACCGTCTCCGGCCAGGTGCAGACCTTGAACGACTCGGTGGACGAGTTGAAGTCGCGCATCGCCAAGCTGGATAAGTCGATCCAGGATATGCAGACGCAGTTGCAGACCCCGCAGACTCTTCCCGCCGGAGCGGCTCCTGTGACTCCGCCAGGCGCGGAACCGACTGCCCCTCCGCCCGCTGGAGATGCATCCGCCGCAGCGGCTGCCCCTGCGACTGCCGCAACGACCACCGTGCAGGCACCGCCGCTGAAGGAGACCTTTCAGGCTGGCGTGCGCGACTACAACGCCGCGCGGTACGACGTGGCTGCAGGCGAATTTCAGGATGTGCTGCACTATTATCCGCTCGACGACCTGGCTGGCAACGCCAATTTCTACCTGGGTGAGATGGCCTACCGCCAGAAGAATTATCCCGATGCGATCAAGAGCTATAACGCCGTGCTGGAAGGCTTCAGCGGCAGTGCCAAAGCTCCCGCCGCGCAACTGCGCAAAGGATTGGCATTGCTCCAGGAGGGCAAAAAAGACGCCGGCATCCACGAATTGCGCCTGCTCATCCAACGCCATCCGCAAACCCCTGAAGCCACCCAGGCCAAGACCAAGCTCTATGCCCTCGGTGTAAGGTTCGCCGGAAAATAGGGGCCAATGAGCGGGATTTTGAGCACAGGGACGAGGCTTTAAATGAGGCGCGGCTGAACAGGCTGCAAAAATCCGCGTGGGAAAAATCATTTATTTCTCTCCGGCGGATCGAAAAGCATCGCAATGAGAGGATCAAAATGGAAGAGCGGAAAAATGAGGCGGTAAAGCCGGCGGCAAATGAAGTGCTGCTGATTACCAGCGGCGATCTGCGGCTATCGGCCAACCAGGAATGCTGGCCCGCGCAGAAGGCAATGGAAGAGAAGCTGACCGCGGCCTTTGCGCAAAAAGGCATCAAGCTCGTCCGCGCCCACGCTTACAACCAGAAAGAAAAGCACGGCTTCATTTCATCGCAGCGCATGGGGATGGACGTATTCATGAACATTCATCCCGAGGCCAGACTGGTGTTTGCGACGGCCACGTGGCAATACACGCATCATGTGCTGCCGGGTCTGCGCGGCCACAAGGGGCCGATTCTGACGGTGGCAAACTGGTCGGGGCAATGGCCGGGATTGGTGGGTCTTCTCAACCTGAACGGATCGCTCGTCAAGGCCGGCAAAAGGTTTTCCTCCATCTGGAGCAAGGATTTCACAGATGATTATTTTCTCGCCGCACTGACGGAATGGCTGCGCGACGGAAAGATCACGCATGATTTGTCGCATGTTCACCCTCTGGACAGCAGCAAGCTGCCGGCTGAAAACGCAAAGCTGGGCGCCACGCTAGCCGGCGATCTGAAGTGGCGCAAGTCCATCATGGGCATCTTCGATGAAGGCTGCATGGGAATGTATAACGCCATCATTGAAGACGAAATGCTGAATCCGGCGGGAATCTTCAAGGAGCGGCTGAGCCAGTCCGCGCTGGTGGCGAAGATGCGGACAGTGAGCCAGGCCGAGGCGGAGGCAATCTACAAATGGCTGGTGGCCAAGGGAGTAAAGTTCGCATTCGGCAAGGACTCTGCTACCGAACTAACTCTGGAGCAGGTCATCGAGCAATGCAAGATGTATATCGCCGCAGTCCGGATTGCGCACGACTTCGGCTGCGACGCGATCGGGATTCAGTATCAACAGGGCCTGAAAGATATGGTGCCTGCATCGGACCTGGCCGAGGGGCTGCTGAACAATGCCGAGCGGCCGCCGGTCTTCGCCGAGGGCGGAAATGAGGAACTCTACGCGGGCGGCCCGGTGGTGCATTTCAATGAAGTGGACGAATGCGCCGGCGTGGATGCAATGATTACCAACCGCTGCTGGAGCGCGCTAGGACTCGACCCATCGACGACACTGCACGATGTTCGCTGGGGTGAGCAGTACAAGGGCGATGGGCTGGACGCGTTTGTCTGGTTGCTGCAAATCTCCGGCGCCGCGCCGGCCAACCATTTTACCGGTGGCTATGCCGGGGCCAGCAGCGAGCGTCAGCCGGCTATGTTCTTCCCTCTTGGCGGCGGATCACTGAAGGGCGTCGGCAAACCGGGCGAGATCGTCTGGAGCCGCGTATTCGTCGAGGGCGGCACGCTGCACGCCGACCTTGGACGAGGCACTGTGGTCACTCTGCCAGCGGCGGAGACAGAGCGCCGCTGGAAGCAGACTACCTATGAATGGCCCATCGTGAATGCCGTCTTCCACGGCGTCAGCCAGAATCAATTCATGGCTCGACACCGCGCCAATCACGTGAACGTGGCCTATACGCCTTCAGGCGAGACGGCCGACAAGGCTCTTGCGACCAAGGCCGCCATGCTTGCGGATCTTGGCATCACCGTTCATCTTTGCGGAAGCACTAAGCTAAGCTAGCGCCGCGATAATCTCATCGGTGGAGCGCACACGCCCCAGGCGGGGAAAGATGCGCTCCACGGAATTCGCGTGGCTCTCCGCAGTTTGGCCGGTCATGGCATCTTGCGCAAAAATCATTTCGTAGCCGTGCTCGTAGGCATCGCGCGCCGTGCTCTCCACGCCAAACTCGGTGGAGATACCGCAGATCACAATCGTCGTCAGCCCGCGGCGGCGCAGTTGCAGGTTGAGGTCCGTACCGTAGAATGCGCCCCACTGGCGCTTGAGAATCACGACGTCGCCTGGCTGACGGTCGAGTTCGGGGATGAACTCACTCCAATCCGGCGGCAGGTTTCCGGTGGTCCGCATTGGCTGGTCGGTGGGAGTTTTCAGTCGATCAGCTCCATCCGGAGAGACGCCCACATGCACCAGGACAGGCTGCGCTCCTGCGGCACGGGCGGCGGCGAGCAGGCGCGCGCAGTTGGCGATAACCGCGAGCTTTGCGTGCGGCGCGCCTCCGGGTATTGCGGCAATTCCCTTTTGCAAATCGATGACCACGATGGCCGTGCGCTGCGGGTCAAGCTTTAGATCGCTCACGTCTGAATTCCCTCCTGTGTGGGTAGAATTCCCATCTCTCTGTAGATGGGCCGAATCACGAGCCGAAGCGCCGGCAACTGCGTCATGAACCATGCGCCGCCGAGAACTACGACGGCTCCGTTGATGATCACGGTCCATGGAGCGCCGATTGCGTGCGCCATGGTGCCGGCCAGCAGGCTGCCAAAGGGCGCCATGCCCATGAAGGCCATGGTGTAGTAACTCATCACGCGGCCCCGCTTGTCTTCGCTGACGATGGTCTGGATGACGGTGTTGCTGCCGGCCATGCCCTGCATCATTCCCATGCCGGCAATGAATACCATGATCATCGAGAGCCAGAATGTTCGCGAGAGGCCGAAGCCGATCAGGCCCAGGCCAAAGACGGCTGCGGCGATGGGAATCATGCGGATCAACCCACGCACGCTTTTGCGCGCCGCCAGTGAGAGCGCGGAGACCAACGCGCCAACACCCATTGCGCCCATTAAGAATCCGAGAGTATGCGGGCCGCCGTGCAAAACCCTGGCGGCAAAGATCGGCATCAGCACCACAAATGGCATGCCCATAAGGCTGATGACGGCAAAGAGCAGCAGGATGGTGCGGATGGGCTCGAATTCTGAAACATAGGTCCATCCGGCCTGCAGCTCGGTCAGCATCGAAGTAACCCGCCGTACGACCGGCGGCACATGTACGCGCATCATCAGCAGGGAGGCGATGACGGCCAGGTAGCTGATGCCATCGATGAGGAAGCACCAGCCCTCGTTCGAAACCGCGATCAGCATTCCGGCCAGCGATGGGCCAATAAGGCGCGCCACATTCACCATGGAAGAGTTGATGGCGATGGCGTTGCCCAGGTCGCGCTTGTCGTCGACCATCTGCACCATAAAGGACTGGCGGCCGGGCATATCGAATGCATTGATGATGCCCTGCATCACGCTGAAGGCCAACAGCAATGGGATGGTAATCAAATGCGAGAGGGTGAGTGCGGCCAGCGCAAGGGACTGCACCATGGAGAGCGTCTGCGTCCACACCAGTACTTTGCGGCGGTCGGCCCGGTCAATCCATACGCCGGCGAAAGGTGCGAAGAGAAAGGTGGGAATCTGGCCTGCAAAGCTGACGGTGCCTAAGAGCAGCGCCGATCCGGTGAGCCGGTAGACCAGCCAACTGGTGGCGATGCGCGTCATCCATGTGCCGACCAGCGAGATGGTCTGGCCGCCAAAGAAGAGGCGGAAGTTGCGATGGCGCAGCGCACGCCAGGCGTGGGATGAACCACTGAATACGTGCGAATCCACAGCGCTCGTTGCTTCGCCCGGTTTGGCGCGGATTGTTTGCTCTTCGCTGCTCACGCACCCTTCCCTGGGCAGCCGAAAGATCCACCCCCGACCTGCCGACTTCGTCTTTTCTCAGTTTACTAGCGCAGGCATTTTTGCTCCCGCCTTATGGCTCACTGAAATTGATTGTCTTCGGAGCCTGGCGAAATCCGCGCGTGCTGACGCAGAGATAGATGAGACCGATGAGAAACCATATCCCGCCTGCGATTTTCGCGAGCGTGTTGAGATTCCACCAGATGAATGCGCAGAATGCAAAGCCGAGCAGAGGCAGGACGGCGTCGGCAAGAATTCTGGGGCGGCGAGCCTTGCGCGTCAGCAAAGTGAAGTGCCAGAAGACAGACAGGTTCACGCCCATGAAGGCGAGGAAGGCACCGAAGTTCAGCAGCTCGGCGGTGTGCTCGTACGCATTCCCGATATAGTTGAGCGCCAGTGCACCGAAATAAGCCACGGCTCCGATCAGAAGAATGTTGTAAGTGGGAGTGTTCGATTCGGGATGAAGATGAGCGAAGAAGCGGCGCGGAAGAACGCCGTCGCGCCCCATGCCGAAGAGAAGCCGCGCGGCACCCAGCCCTCCGGCAAGACCGCTGCCCAGGGTTGCAAGAATCAGAATCAACGCCATCGCCTGAAACAAAACCGGACCGCCTACTCGGCTGCACACATCCATGAATGCGGTTTCAAGATTGGGGAAGGTATGCCAGTTGGGCCAGATGCGCTGCCCCAGGTAAACTTCAACGCCGCTGATAACGCCCGTGAGCACACAGACCAGAACCGTGGCGAGCAGAACATTGCGGCGTGGATTCTTTACTTCCTCTGATAGCGTGGTAATTCCATCGAAGCCGATATACGTGAGGGCAGCAAACGATGTGGCGCCCCAGATGAGATGCGTATCGAATGTTTTCGGATCGTAAAAGGGCTGAATGGAAAAAACGCCGGCCCAGCGGTCCATGTGGAAGAGGTAGCGAACGGCGAGATAGAAAAATACTGCGATCACCAGGCACATGGCGAGCATGAGCAGCTTGTTGGTCTTCGCCGAGGTTTTGATGCCGCTCATGTTCAGTCCCGTGATGATGAGGATGACGATGAGGGCGATCACAAAATATGGGATCTGCTGCAGGTAACGGCTTTGCAGTGCCGTCGAAATCCATACGACGCTGAGCAGCGGCTGCAAAACGTAGTCGAGAATCATCGCCCAGCCGATGAGAAAGCCAAGGTGAGGATTGATGACCCTGCCCACGTAGGTATAAGCCGATCCCGCCGATGGGTAGACGGCGGCCATTCTGCCGTAGCTGACGGCGGTCACCACCATGGCCAGCATGGCTATCAAAATGACGGTCACCGTGTGGCCATTGGAGAGTTTTTGCGCGATGCCGAAAAGTGGAATAGGGGCGGTAGGCTGGATAAGCACCATTCCGTAAAAGATGAGGTCCCACAGCGTGAGGACCTTCTTCAGGCGCAGGGGGCTCGCGGAAAACGCTGGAGAATTCTCGGGCATCCGTGTTTGCACTTCCTTGCGTTGGCGGTTATGCGCCGCCGTGAACTGCCTTCACAGATATCCCGTAAAGACGCTGACCGATGCTTACGATTTTACAGCGATTGATGACCTGGCCTATATGAGATGGAAGTTCACCTCGACCGTTATCTTGACCGGAACGGGCACACCATCTTTCATTGCAGGCTTGAACCGATATTGACTAACAGCCTCAATAGCCTTCTCGTCCAAACCCTTTCCCAGCATTCGCACCACCCGTATATTTCTCGGCATTCCTTGTGTGTCGACAATCAGAGAGAGGAGGCAAATTCCCCCGTATTTTGCTTCTCGTGCCTCCTCACTGAATTGCGCCTGAACGTTGTTAAGAGCTACAGGGGCGCTGACTCCGCCCCCAACGCGATAGGGAGAAGAACCGTCAATACTATTTGCCGGGATTTTGTCATTATCCGTAATAAGTATTGCTTCCTTCGGCGACTCTGGGAGCCCACCGAACCTCTGCACCGGCTGGGACATCAATTGCAACCTATATTTTTTCATGCCCGAATCATCCTTGATTTCGTCAATACAGGCTTTCAAGTCCACTTGCACCGATTGTGCGACAACCACTGGGATTCCATCATGAATTGCGGGGTTGAATCGCTCATCGCCCACAATCTTAAGTGCCAATTTTTCCAGGTCGGTGCTGAACGGCTCATCGATTACGATATTGCGCGGCTTCCCTTGCGTGTCGATGAGAAGGTCAAGTACCACGGTTCCATCTAATTTATTTCCGCACTTCTCATTATGGAATGGGGACAGGTCGAGTGGAAGAAGCATCGGTGGTGTCACATCCGGGCCGAGGGCATAGACTTTCACTGGAGCAGATTGCGCAACCGCGCGCGAGTCTCTCGTGGCTTGAGCAATTTGCTGCCCGCCGGAAAAACCTGCCGTCAGCAGAAGCAACGATGCAGTTACTAACCGATTCGGCATAAGCTTACCTCTACCTCAGCAGAATGCATCCATCATACAACTCCGAGTATGCGGAGCAGAAAGGCGTAGTCGAAGGCTATCTCTTTGAGGTAGTCGTAGCGGCCGCTGGCGCCGCCGTGGCCGGCTTGCATGTTGGTCAGCAGCAACAGCGGGTTCGTATCGGTTTTGAGGGTGCGGAGTTTGGCTACGTACTTGGCCGGCTCCCAATACATGACCTGGCTGTCGTTGAGCGAGGTTTTAACCAGCATTGCGGGATAACTCGCGGTCTTCAGATTGTCATAGGGCGAGTAACTCAGCATGGTTCTAAAGTAAGTCTCTTCGTTGGGGTTGCCCCACTCTTCGTACTCGGGAACAGTAAGTGGGAGGGTCGCGTCGAGCATGGTATTCATCACATCGACAAAGGGAACGTGGGAAACGACGGCGCGGAAGAGATCGGGACGCGTGTTTGTGACTGCGCCCATCAATAATCCTCCAGCAGAGCCGCCTTCAATGGCTACTCGCGTGGGGTCGCCATAGCCGGATGCGGTTAGCTGCTCGACGGCGGTGATGAAGTCAATGAACGTGTTGCGCTTGAGGAGCATCTTGCCGGCGTCGTGCCAGGGCTCGCCAAGATCGCCGCCGCCGCGGATGTGGGCGTAGGCCATGACTATTCCGCGATCGAGCAGGCTGAGACGGTTGCTGCTGAAGCTGAGAGGGAGTGAGTAGCCATAGGAGCCGTAGCCGTAAACATAGAGAGGATTGCTGCCGGGCTCGCGTTTGTCTTTGCGGTAGACGAGCGAGATAGGGACCTGGACGCCGTCGGGGGCAGTCGCGTGGATGCGCTCGCTGGCGTATAGAGTGCGATCTAAGCCGCCGGGGATCTCCAACTGCTTTAGAAGCGCGGATGCGCCGGTGGCCACTTCATACTCGTAGACTGAGGCGGGCGTGACGAGGGATTGGTAGGCATAGCGGAAAGTGGGGGTGTCAAAGATGCGGTTGATGTGGGGATGGGCGCTGTAAGCCGGCTCGGGGAATGAGATTTCGCCGGCGGGCGTGGCTTCGGGGCCAACGCCCGAGAAGCGATGGATGCGCAGGCGGGGCAGGCCGTCTTCACGCTCGCAGGCAACGAAGAAGTTGGCGAAGAGGTCTACGTCTTCAAGCATTACTGCGTCGCGATGGGGGATGAGTTCAGTCCAATTTTCGCGGCTTGGGTTAGATACGGGGGCTGTGACCAGGCGGAAGTTGCGGCCGCGGTCGTTGGTGCGAATGAACCACAAGCCGTTTCGATGGTCGATGGAATATTCGTGATCGTCCTGACGGGGAGCTATGAGGGTGAATGCGGCTTCAGGGTCGGCGGCGGGAAGCACCTGGGACTCGCTGGTGATGTGGCTGGCCGATTCAAGCACGATGAACTGCCCGTCGCGGGTGCGGCCCGCGCCCAGGTTGAAGCGCTCGTCGTCGTCCTGGTAGACCAGAACGTCTTCAGAATGGGGAGTGCCGCGCTTGTGTCGCCAAAGCTGGTACTGGCGCTTCTGCTCTTCGTCCTCGACGGTATAGAAGAGCGTGCCATTGTCGGCAGCCCAGACTACGGAGCCTGCGCGCTCGACTTCGCCGGGGAGGGTTTCGTTGGTTTCGAGATCCTTGATGTGCAGGGTGTACTGGCGGAAGCCGGTTGTGTCCGTGGTGTAGGCCAGCCAGCGGCCGTCGTCGGTGATGTCGGTGTCGCCGATAGCGAAGAAGGCGTGGTCCTGGGCTAACTGGTTGCCGTCTAGAATGACTTGTTCGCGAGCGTCCTCCGTGGCTGCTTTGCGGCAGATGATTGTGTACTGTTGGCCTTCCTCGGTGCGGGTATAGTACCACCAGTCCCCGTCGCGAAAGGGGACGGAGACGTCGGTCTGCTTGATGTGGGAGAGCATCTCCTTGTAAAGGTCTTCACGGAGGGCGGCGAGCGGGGCCATCCAGGCTTCGGCGTGGGCGTTTTCAGCTTCAAGGTAGGCGGTTACTTCGGGGTTTTGCTTGTCGCGGAGCCAGGCGTAGTCGTCGGTGAGGACCACTCCATGCAAACGAGTTTCAGTGTGCCGCTTGCTGGCGATGGGGGCTGGGGCGGGAGGTTGGTTTTGAGTCATTTCATTCCCAGTGTATCGGCTGGGAGGGATTCGAGTTAGATAGCGCGAATACCGGCTAAGGGAACTTTCCGTCCGGCGCCCGCGTACAATAAAGAGCGATGAAAGGCTTTCACCGCGCACATTCGACGTTCTTAAGGCTGATTCTGGCCGCACTGGTGGGGTTTTCCTGGTCGGCTGCCAGGGCCGAGCGGGTTCAGGATCTCCCTAAACCCACTGATTATGTTAGCGATTATGCCCACGTGCTAACGCCGGAGGCGATTGCGCGGCTGGATAGCCTCTGCAGCCAACTGGACCATTCCCAGGCTAATGCCCAGCTTGCGATTGTTACTGTCCATAATCTGGATGGGGACGACGCGGCGGATTATGCCAACCAGTTGGAAGACAAGTGGAAGATGGGGCGCAAAGGTTCGGACCGCGGCGCGCTGCTGCTGCTGGCCGTGGACGACCACAAATACCGGATCGATGTGGGCTACGGGTTGGAAGGCATTTTGCCCGACGGCAAGGTGGGCGATATTGGGCGAGAGATGGTGCCCTATCTGCGGGCCAGCGATTATGACAGCGCCGTAATGACGGCCGTGGATGAGATGGCCCAGGTGATCGCCGCCGATGCGAAAATCACCCTGGCGGATGAGCCGATGCCGGCCAGCCAGCCTGTGAACCAGATGCACCACAGTGCGGCATTCGGCAAGCTGATCTTGTTGCTGTTCGTACTGATCTTCTTTGGTGGCTCTTCCCTCTTCAGAATGCTTCTGGGCTTTGGCCTTTTCTCCAGTATTTTTAATGGGCGAAACTGGGGGGGCGGCGGGGGCGGTGGATTTGGAGGCGGAGGCGGATTTGGCGGTGGCGGGGGCGGTGGTGGGTTTGGCGGATTCGGCGGAGGGGGCTTTGGAGGCGGAGGCGCCGGGGGAAGCTGGTAGGATTTTGAATTCGGAGAAAGGTGTCCGCTGCGGCGGGCCGGAGGAGAAAAAACAATATGAGCAAGGGACTTTGGATTGTGCTTGGAGTGGTGGGCGTTCTGGTGCTCGTGGTGCTGATGGTTTTCAGCAGCTACGTGGGCGCCAGGAACCAGATGGTGACCAAGGATCAGACTGTGAAGTCCATGTGGTCTGAGGTAGATGTGCAACTGGAGCGGCGCGCCGACCTGATTCCCAACCTGGTGGAGACCGTGAAGGGGTTTACCAAGGAGGAAAGCACCGTCTTTGGCGATATAGCCAATGCGCGGGCAGGGATGCTGAATGCTCAGGGGCCGGCGGCGAAGATCGCTGCGAATGGCCAACTGGATGGGGCGATCGGGCGCTTGCTGCTGCTCACAGAAAATTACCCGCAACTGCGCTCGAGCGAGCAGTTCATGCGGCTGCAGGATGAGCTCTCAGGGACTGAAAACCGCATTGGCGTGGCGCGCAAACGGTATAACGATGCGATTCAGGATTACAACACGTTCATTCTGCAGTTTCCGAATAATATCTGGGCGGGGATGGCCGGGTTCAAGCAGAATGACGCTTACTTTACGGCCAGTCCAGCGGCTCGGACTGTGCCTTCGGTGAAGTTTTAGTTTTACTGTTCAGGATGACAAATCTATGGAGCATTGTGATTTCCCGGGTCTCAAAATCGAGACCTGAGGCACCCCGCAGTGCAATGCAGCAGTGCTTAGGCGAAAAAGGCCATCCCGCTTGGCGGGATGGCCTCTTTTGCGAATTCGTCTTGAGTTCGGCCCGAAGA
The DNA here is from genome assembly GCA_049515455.1 of Occallatibacter sp. Classification (GTDB taxonomy): domain Bacteria; phylum Acidobacteriota; class Terriglobia; order Terriglobales; family Acidobacteriaceae; genus Telmatobacter. Next base: position 37,812 of record JBEKUB010000008.1, on the reverse strand, counting down.
GTTTGTTTGCTCGAGCGGTCTACTTGAAGGAGGCGATAGCGCTGGCCTCGTCATCGTAGATGTCAAAAACGGTGTAGAGCTTGGTCAACTGGAGCAGGTCGTGAACCTTCCTGGTCAGCTTGAGCAGTTTGAGCGCGGCGCCCTGGTTCTTGACGGTGGTATATGCGCTCACCAGTTCGCCCAGTCCGGAACTATCGATATAGTTCACTTCTCCCAGGTCGAGCAGAATGCGCTTCTGGCCTTTGCCAATGAGATCGCGAATGGCATCGCGGATCTGCACGCTGCCTTCGCCCAGGGTAATCCGCCCATTGAGGTTCAGGACGGTGACGCCGTCCACTTCGCGGGAAGCAATCGTAAGTGCCACGGAAAATCCTCCTTAGTTGGTATTGCAATTATAGTACGTGCCGAAGCCCCAAGAAAAAAGTTCTCAGCCCGCCTGCGTTGCCGGAACTCAGTCTTGACGCCGGCGAATCAAACGCCGCATCCTAATGTTTCCCGCTCGCCGGAGACAAATGCTTGACCAGGGTCAACTCGGTCCCGGGGTGCAGTTGTCGAAAGTGTACCTCATCCATGAAAGAACGGATAAGAAAGATGCCGCGGCCGGTGCCGCGCAAAAGATTTTCCGGGGCCAGGGGATCGGGGAGCGTAGCCGGATCGAGGTCCTTGCCCTGGTCGGCGATCACAAAGACCAGCGAATCGCCATTGTTCTCAAAACTCACGGAGAGGTGCTTGTTGGGGTCGTACTCGTTGCCGTGCATGACGGCGTTAACCGCGGCCTCGCGCACTGCCATGGTGATGTGAAAACACTCTTCTTCGTCGAGACCGGCCTCCATAGCCAGTTTTTCAGCAGCGGCCTCAACCGTTCCCACGCTCTCCATGGTAGAACTCAATATCCAGCTCATTCGTCCTGCCTTGGGTACGCTCACCGGCTTCGAGTCCGCCTCTTCCGCAACGAGGTGGGCTTTTTTGCCCATCCTGTTCTTAATAACCTTAGCTGGAGTTTCATGGCTGGGAGGGATTGTGTCAAGCGGGAAACGCGTGTGATTGGAATCGGGAACTGTTGTGGTTATGGTTTTCCACCCCGCATCCACAGGCCGAAAGCCACTCGGAAGTAATACACTCACCTCATGCAGCCCAGGACCACAGCACGGGTCAGCTTGACGGCACTGCTCGGCACCCCGGTGACCGATTCGCAGGGGCATCTGCGCGGGCGCCTGAAGGACGTTGCCGTGGCCACGGGGCCGGATGCGGGCAAGGTCGCCGGGCTGGTGCTGAAGACCCGCTCCGGACTGTGCATTGTGCCCTCGGAAGATGTGATGGAGACGCCGGCGGGCACGCTGGAGCTCAGGTCCTCAGGGGCGCTGGTTCCGCTCAAGGATGACGGCAACTATATCTATCTGCAGCAGGACCTGATTGACCGGCAGATCATCGATATTCACGGCCGCAAGGTGGTGCGGGTGAACGATGTGGACCTGGAGTGGCTGGGGCGCGGCGGGGCTCACCTGCTGCGCGTGGCCGAGGTGGAAGTGGGGCTGCGCGGAGCCTTTCGCCGGGTCTTTAGAGGCCTGTTGCCGCGAGCCACGCTGGAGGCGATCTCGCGCAAGTTCGCCGCGCACGGAATCCCATGGGCGTTTGTGGACGTAATCGAGGTGGACCCGGCGCGACGTGTGAAGTTGCGCATCGAGTACGAGCGGCTGTCGGAGATTCACCCGTCCGACCTGGCCGATATTTTGGAAGATCTGGCGCCAGCCGAGCGCGAAGCTGTCTTTACCTCGCTGGATGAAGACGTAGCCGCGGAAACGCTGGAAGAGGTTGAGCCCAAGATGCAGAAGGCGCTCCTCGAAAAGCTGGACGAAGAAAAAATTGCCGACATTGTGGAGGAGATGGACCCCGGCGCCGCAGCCGACCTGCTGGCCGAGCTCTCCGAGGAACAGTCCGACGCAATTCTCGAAGAGATGGAGCCGGAGGAGCGGCAGGAGGTGGAGGAGTTGCTGGAGTTCGACGAGGACTCGGCTGCCGGCGCAATGACCACCGACTTTATTCATTTAGGGATGGATGCGACGGTCGGCCAGGCGGTGCAGGCGCTGCGCAACTTTGACGGCGATCCAGAGAGTGTGACCGAGATTTACCTGCTGGACGAAAAAGAGATGCTTCGCGGCGCCATTTCGCTGGCCCGGTTGGTGATGGCGCTGCCGGAGACGCGGCTGAGCGTGCTGGCGGAGCCGCGCGTGCTTTCCTGCCCTGCCGATACCAACCAGGGCGATCTGGCAGAGCTCTTCGACAAATACAATTTGCACGCGCTGCCTGTGGTGGATGCACAGGGCCGCATGGTGGGCGAAGTGCAGGCCGATCACGTGATCAGTTTCCTGCGCGAAAAGCTGTAATGTTGATTGCATAGATTCCTTCTACCAAACCCGATTACTGCTTCAATAAGGCTGTGCTACACTTTTTTCAAATCGTAACCGACAATTCTGCGTCATGGTTACCATCCCCTTGGCTGGAAGAGTGGAGGAATGCCGGAGCGGCTGATTGCGCCCTTGCCGTATCGGCGCCGTCTTGACAGGAGGCAAATTGGAACCTAAGGACAATGAGTTTGTAAATACGTGGAAACCTATAACGGAAAAGTACGCGGAAGCAGATGTTCCGCCTGTGGCAAGGCCTGCATCATCCGTTCAGAGCGTGCCAGCCGGCCCAGCGCCTCTAAGAACGGAGGATCAGAAACAAGCGAAGCCGAAGATGCATGGAGTTGCGCATATTGACATTCCCGCCCAGTTTCGGCCGGCGGAAGCGCGGACGTCCAGCGGACGCCCAATCATGATTTCAATCGTTGCCGTCTATATGCTCATCAAGGCAGTCGTCTGTCTGCTCCTTGCCCTCGTTCCCTGGGGCGATCCGGATTCTGGAATGGCAAGCTTTCTTGCCTCACATCCTTCGCTTGCGCTCAGCATGCTTCCACGAATCTTCCGGCCTTCTCCATATCTGTCCGGCGAAGCGCAGGGACACTATGTTCAAGCGCTCCCGCTTCTCTTTCTGCTGCTCGCGGTTCTTTGCGGGCTTCTGGCATTCAAGCTATGGACGCTGTCAGCCAAATGGCGCTTCGCAGCCATGTTCTGGGCATTTTATTCGCTGTGCACCACGGTGCGTTTTCTTGTGCTCGATTCCATCATCCGGAGTTCAGTGGCTATCAGTTTCCCTCCCATGCCCGCCCAATATAAGCTGGCTATTCTGCTGAGCCTTGCATGGAATCTACTCATTCTTTGCTACCTGGCCTTTTATCCCGGCGTGAAAGAGGCATTCGAAAGGGGCTACTAGCTGGGCCGGATGCCCTGGATTTTCGAAGCGAATCGCTGTAAGTGTCTGTAAACAGAGAGCGAAAACGATTCGACGATTCTAAGAACTGAGCAATATTGCTCAGTTCTATTCCGGCTATTGATCTAATGTGATAGATAATCACCGAAATATTACCGATTTGTGAAAGAATTGTAGGATGATCCAGTTTCCCAAAATTATTCAGGGCGGCATGGGAGTTGGCGTATCAAACTGGCGCCTGGCCAATGCGGTCTCAAAACTCGGCCAGCTTGGCGTGGTCTCCGGCACGGCGCTCGATGCGCTGTTTGTGCGCCGGCTCGCCGATGGCGACCAGGGCGGTCATATGCGCCGCGGACTGGATGCATTTCCCTTTCCCGAAATGGCCCGGCGCATCTGGCAGGAGTACTTTGTTGCCGGCGGCAAGCCCGTCGAAGCGCCTTATCCGCTGACGCCGGTGCACCAGCGCAAGGATGTGCGCAAGGCGATTGAGCTGTGCATGGTAAGCAACTTCGTCGAGGTTTTTTTGGCGCGGGAAAACCATACGAATCCGGTGGGGATCAATTTTCTTGAGAAGGTGCAGATGCCGCACATGGCTTCAGTCTACGGAGCGATGCTGGCGGGCGTGGGCTACGTGCTGATGGGCGCAGGGATTCCGCTGCACATTCCCGGCGTGCTCGATCTGCTGGCGGCCCATCACGAGGTAGAGTACAAGTTGAGCGTGACGGGCGCGCCATCGACCCAGGATACGCAGATGCACTTCAATCCCGCGGACTACGCGGAGGGTCCGCTGCCGCTGCTTCATCGGCCAAAGTTTCTGGCCATTGTCTCTTCGAATACGCTGGCTACCACCATGCTGCGCCGTGCAACGGGCCGCGTGGATGGGCTGGTGATTGAAAGCCCCACGGCGGGCGGGCACAACGCTCCTCCGCGCGGCAAGCTGCAGCTTAACGAAAACGGAGAACCGGTCTACGGCGTGCGGGACCAGGTGAATATTGCGGAACTGCGGACGCTGGGCGTTCCCTTCTGGCTTGCGGGCGGCTATGGAAGCCCGGAAAAAGTGCGAGAGGCGCTGGATCAGGGTGCGGCGGGCGTGCAGGTTGGGACGGCGTTTGCGTTCAGCCGGGAATCAGGGCTGCGCGGCGACCTGAAGGATGCACTGCTAATTCACGCGACCACAGGCACAGGCGAGGTATTTACCGATCCGCTGGCCTCGCCGACTGGATTTCCCTTCAAGGTGGCACTGCTGGATGGCTCGTATTCAGATCCGGAAGTGGCCGCTGCGCGGACACGAGTTTGCGATCTGGGCTATCTGAGGGAGCCTTACAACGCGCCTGATGGCAGTATAGGTTATCGCTGTGCTGCCGAGCCGGTGGCCAACTACGTGGCAAAAGGCGGCAAGGTGGAAGAGACGGTGGGAAGAAAATGCCTGTGCAATGCGCTGCTGGCCAATGTGGGCCATGCGCAACGGCGCAAGAACGATGTTGTGGAGCCGGCACTGGTGACCATCGGCGACGATCTGAATACCGTGGTGCAGTTCCTCGCGCCGGGACAAGAAAGTTACAGCGCCGCTGACGTGGTTGCGTCGCTGCTGAGCAAGGTGGCCGTTGAGCAAGAGGTTGAGGCAAGACCCATTACGCTCACTGCCTGAATAGATTCCGGCCAAGGGAAATCCAAAATTCCCCTCAAGGGCTTAGCTTGCATTGACACACAAATCAAAAGGGCACGGCTTTTGCCGCGCCCTTTTTTAATTACACGGTCTTCTGAAATTCGTTAACTCTTCGGCACGGGCAAGGCCCCCTGGCCGCTGCCTACATCGAAGATCCTCGGAACGCGATCGGCAGGAGCGGGCAACGCGGGGAATGCTGCGTGCGGCTCGGCCTGGTACCAGTAGGCGGTCGAATAGTAGTTATCTGACCGGTGGTTGGCGTGCCCGTGCTCGATGGTCACGCGAATCGACTTCTCAAAGGTGATGGGGCTCTCAATGTGCCAGCGATAGAGGCACCAGCGTCCGCCCAAACGCTCCGCATCCACAATGTAGGGCGCGCCGTTGTGCATGTAGTCGAAGGCCTGGCCGCCAAAGTCCCATGCGCCGTTGTAGTAGTCTTCAGTTCCAGTGCCGTTGATGGTGGGCAGCTTGTCGCCGTCGATGAAGATCATGTCGTCGCCCTCGCCGAACCACTGACCCTGGTTCAACTCGACGGCGTGGGTGACTCCCACAAAATGTCCCTTTCCCTCGGCTTCAAGGAAGATGTAATTCCCTTCCCCACTCAGATTTTTTTTGTCGCCAACCGGAGGCCTGTATTCATTGTCCCAATCGTTGGTCCAGCCCTTGGAGGGGGCGGCCTGGCGGTATTGCGCGTGGAAGCGGCCGAGGTTGCCGGGCAGGCTGGCCAGGGTTACGTAGTCCACGGCGAAGTAGAGGCTATGAGTGCGAACTGTTCCCTCGTTGGTCAGCGTGAGGCGAGCGGCGGTTGCAAACGGCATCTTGAAATAGGCGTTGAGCGCCTTGATGGGCGCCACGGCCAGGAGCGCGGATTGGTAAGTGTAATACTCGCCCAATCCCAGGCCGAAGAAGTCGCCGATGGGGACTTCGACGGAAGGCGTGGATTCGCCGTCCCACCAGGCGCGCAGAACCAGGTTCTTCAGGTGCATCTTGTCCGATGAGTCGATGGTGAACCAGAGATGGGTAACCACGCCTGCGCCTGTAACATCAAGCAGCGTTGCCGTTGCGCCCGGCTCCACGGGAACCGAGTCGTCGTTTCCGCCGGTGCGGTCCCAACTGGAGGAGCGGCGGGTTTTGTAGCTGCGCAGGCTGGCCAGCGCAAAGAGATCGTCCGCTCCGCATGGTTCCGGTTCAGTGACAGCGCCGGCAGCGGGGCCGGCCGCGGAACTAGCTGCGGCTCCAGCAGCGTTCAGGCCCAGAAGTGCGGCGGCGGAGACCATGGAACCCAGCAGCTTGCGGCGTGCGGGCATAGCATTATTTTTGTCCGTTGGTTGCATTTCGGAGAATCCTTCCGTACGAAGTGGGTTGAAAGAGTGTTGTAGTCGCGCAAGGTTAGCCGTGTCAAGCAAGACGGCAGCGAGCCCACTCGCCGAGTGTGGCAAAGATGAGGCCCGGCCGCGGTTTGCGAGAAAGAGTTTGCCGCTCGGCGCCTGAAGAACTCGCCGTTCAACGTTTCCGCTCCTTCAGGTTGTGGCTGTCGGCTGCTGTGAGCGTCATGCCGTAGAGCGATTTGAACTGCTCGATCTCCTTCAGCGTTTGAGCGGAGAAAGGCACGGCCTTGCCCTCGAATGCATGCAGGACGATTCCCTCCAGCAGGTCGCCCAGCGTGAGGTCCTTCTGCTCGGCAATGGCTTTGAGCACTTTCAACATGCGCTTCTCCATCCGCACTCCGGTCTGGACGCGCTCGACTACTACGGGTTCACGATTTTGTTGTTCCTGGGGCATAGTTCCTCCTGTTGTCTTGGTACATATGTACCACGGTACGCACGCGAAGTCAATCCTCCGAACAACTTTTTTCGGGGGGCCGGCTTCAAGGTTTCACCTGCCGCGGCTCGGCCTGTTATCTTCAGTGAGGAATCTCAAGGGTCTGCTCACACTATCAGGGTGGTGGCGACGGGAGTCGATTTTTCACAGTTCGAGGAATGAGGAGCGACGCATACCGGGTGTCTGCTAGCGACGATTGACGACGAAATGTGGAAAATTGACCCCGTCCCTTCGGGTTGCGGCGAAAATCCTGCCATACTTCATTCTCGCCCTCGACAGTGGTCCCGCCACAGCCTTCGGGCTCGGCTTCGTCTGGCAGGATTTTCGTCCGCAACGCCATCCACCCTGATAGTGTGAGCAGACCCTACATGAACCCACCCTAGGACCCGCGCGCATGTGGAGACGTTGGCGAATCCGGATACTACTGTTTCTGGCCGTTCTCGGCCCCGGATTTATTACCGCCAACGTCGATAACGACTCCGGCGGCATCCTCACTTACTCCCAGGCAGGCGCACAGTACGGCTATACGCTGCTGTGGACCATGCTTCCCATCACCATCGCGCTGATCGTGGTGCAGGAAATGTGCGCCCGCATGGGCGTGGTCACCGGCAAGGGACTGAGCGACCTGATCCGTGAGGAGTTTGGGCTGCGCCTCACCTTTGTGCTGATGGTGCTGCTGGTGGTGGTCAACTACACGAACGTGGTCACCGAGTTCATCGGTATCGCAGGCTCCATGCACCTGTTTCATGTGACCAAGTTCATCTCCGTGCCCCTGTGCGCGTTCCTGGTCTGGTACATGGTGGTGCGGGGCAGCTACAAGAGCACGGAAAAAATCTTTATCGTCGCCTCTTTTATCTATATCTGCTACATCTTTGCCGGTGTGCTCTCGCAGCCGAGCTGGCACGATGCGATTCTGGCCACGGTGAAGTTACCGGCCAAACAAGTGTGGAGCGACAAGGCCTATATGTATATGGCCATCGGCGTGGTGGGCACCACGATTGCTCCGTGGATGCAGTTCTATTTGCAATCGTCAATTGTGGAGAAGGGCATTCGCGTAAAGGATTACGCGGCCTCGCGGCTCGACGTGATTATCGGCAGTCTGTTCACCGATATTGTGGCATGGTTCATTATCGTGGCCTGCGCGGCCACGCTCTACGTGCATGGAATGGGAGCGATCCAGGTTGCGGCGGACGCGGCCGAGGCAATGCGCCCGCTAGCCGGCGACTATGCCTTCATCCTGTTCGCCTTTGGGCTCTTCAATGCATCGCTCTTCGCTGCTTCCATCCTGCCCATCTCGACGGCCTATACAGTTTGCGAAGGGTTGGGCTTTGAATCGGGCGTAGACAAGAGCTTCAAGGAAGCGCCGTTTTTCTACTGGCTCTATTCGCTGCTGATCGCGGGCGGCGCGATAACGGTACTCTTGCTTCCCGACGCGCAACTGATCAACGTGGCCATTCTTTCGCAGGTGCTGAACGGGGTTCTACTCCCGGTGGTCATCATCCTGATGCTGATGCTGATCAACCGACAGGATCTGATGGGCGAGCACAAGAACTCTCGCCTATGGAACGTGATTGCCTGGGGCACCAGCATCATCGTAATCGGCATGACGCTGGTGATGCTGTGGGGCATGATTCCGGGGCATTGAAGTGCTCGTACACACCTGCGCGCCCATCGGTGCGCCCGGGCCTCGTAGCCAAAACACTGGGGTTTCCCTCGAAATTCCGCATGTCATGAGAAGATCAGCGAGTCCGGACTTCTTATTTGCTCTGTTTTGCGTAGTCGGCCATACCCTGGAAGTCGACGAACACAAACGGCTCGTTCCCGACGACCCAAGCGTCGTGACCAGGCGGAATGCTGACTATTTCGCCGGCCTTCGAAGTTATTTCTGTGCCATCATCCATCCGGACCACCATCGTCCCCGAGACCTGGTAGCCGTAATGCGGCGCCTCGCAACTCGGGGTTCCGGCGATCGGCTTGACACAGGTTGACCAACGCCAGCCAGGCTCAAATGTCGCACGGCCTACTGCGACTCCGCGAACCTTGACGATCTCGACTTTGCCCTTCTCGAACTTCCGCACTTCATCGGGGGAACTCAAACTCTTCATTTCGCACTTTGCTGTATCCATCGGCAGACCTCCCTGTCGGTTAAAAAAATGATTACCATACCGTCTCCGTAAATGTCACCCGTTTCGAATTACGATGTTGAACGGACTTCAGCTGCCGATAGTCGCCCCCCTGATGCGGATCAATCGACCCGGCCTGATGGGCGAGCACGGTCACTCGCGGCGATGAAATGTGATTGTCTGGGGAAACATCATCGTGATCGGAATGACAATGGTGATGCTGAAGGGAATGATGCCGGGGCATTGATCGAAGCGAGAATGACGAACCGCCCTACAGCAGCTTGCCGGCGGCCAAGTCCTGGATGAGGGCACGGTCGGCGGCAAGGAACTCGTAGCCGGTCAGGTCTTCGAGACGGACCCAGCGGAACTGATGATAGATGTGGTTGGCGATTTCGCCGCTGAACTCATGGACGGCGAAGAACTGCAAATCGACGGCGCCACCATGGCGATAATTATGGCGAACGCGGGTGACACGGGGGCCGATGGTAGCCTTGATGCCCAGTTCTTCGTCCAGTTCGCGGGCCAGGGCCTGCTCAGGGCTCTCGCCGGCCTCGATCTTGCCGCCGGGAAACTCCCACATCAGGGCCATGGGCTGATCGGGACGGCGCTGGCCGATGAGGACTTGACCGTCACGTATGATGAATGCCGCCGCTACAAAACGAAGGGCTGGACCGGCGGGTCGAGCATTGGGTTCCGGTTGGTTCTCTTCCACGGTCCTAGTTTACTCGCAGTAAACGGGTTCGAGTTTTGAACAAAGATTGCCGGGACTATTCCCCGGCAACATCCGCGGCGACACCCTCGACAGATAGAGGTCTAAAATAGCCCCAACCGTGCCTGGCAGCAGACTGAAGCAGCGCCGGGGAGGGGTTAACCGGGAATGGGCAGCGTGCGATTTCAAGCATGGCCAAGTCGTGTATGGAGTTGCCGAAGGCCGCGTCGGGCTGGTTGAGGCCGATGCGCCGCAGCGTGGCGGCTTTGCCTTCGTCGGTGGGCACGTCGACGATCTCGCTGGTGATGATGCCCTGGGCGACGCGGACCTCGGCGGCCAGGACGCGATCTTCCGGAATGCCGAAATCGCGAATGCCCTCGGCGACCACCCATTTGTTGGTCGAGCTGACGGCCCAAATCTCAACGCCGGCCTGGCGCAGAGCTGCAATCAGCGAAAGCATCTCAGGGAAAAACCGCTCGCGCACAAACTCACTCACATAGCGTGCTGCGGCGGCGCGCAACTCCTGTTCGCGCAGGCCGGCATAGATCTGCACCATCTCGCCGCAAATCTCCAACTCGCTGACGTGGCCCTGCTGATAGGAGCGATGGCGGTTATCGATCCAGTCGCTGGTGGAGCGTGAGACAAGGCCCTGCTCCATCGACCAGATCATGAAACCGAGACCTGCGTCTCCGCTCCACAACGTTCCGTCACAATCGAAGACCGCGACCTTGGGATTGCACTCGAGGACCAGCCGCTCAAACTCCTGGGCGGTCCATTTGGGAGATTCCAACTGCGTAGGCGTCAAGCATTCCTCAATCCAACTTGAAATTCTTCCAATTTTATTTTCGCCTAACGGCGCTGTTTTTGCACGTAAAGGTTGAGCCAATATCTCCGTAGGCCCATGAGCTAACTCATTTTGGGGACCATATGATCGATTCCGGCAGGGGTTACGAACTAGGTTCCTTGATGAACGAGGTTCGCAGCGACGCCGGGATGCGCTGGAATCAACCTTTTGACGCCGATAATCGGAATGTGGACAACCTGCGCAATCTACTGCTGCTGAAGGATTACCAGGCGTATCTGCGCGTGGAAAAGGGGTTGCGCCCGCTGACCTGCGAGGCTTACAGCAGCGATTTGAATACCTTTGCGGAATTCATGGAGGGCCGCAACAGCGTGCTGTCGTCGGCGATTCAGGCGGACGTTTCTGCATTTCTTGGACATCTGCGCAACCACGGCATTGATTCGCGATCGGCGGCGCGCAAACTCAGCTGTCTGCGGGGTTTTTACAAGTGGCTGCTGCTGGACCGGCGCATCCATCACGATCCAACCGTGAACATCGAATCGCCTAAAGCGTGGAAGGTGCTGCCCAAATCGCTGGCCGAGCCGGAAGTGACCGAGATGCTGGAGCGCGCCGGAATGGCCGCAGAGCATCCGCAGGCGAAGGCCACGGCCCTGCGCGATCGAGCGATTCTGGAGCTGTTGTATGCGGGCGGGCTGCGGGTATCAGAGGTGACGGCACTTTCGACCGGCGACTTGGCGCTTGATTTGGGCCGTGTGCAGGTTCGCGGCAAAGGAGATAAGGAGCGGATTGTGCCGCTGGGGCGCTCGGCAATCGAGGCTTTGGAGGAGTATCTGCGCCAGGGCAGGCCGCACATGGCGCGCATCAGTTCTGCGAGGAAGTCCGGAGCGCGGCAGGATGCGACGAGACTGTTTCTCTCCCTGCGCGGTATGCCGCTGACGAGGCAATGGGTTTGGCAGGTGGTGAAGACGGCGAATGGAGACGCAAGCCCGCATCGGCTACGGCACAGTTGCGCAACGCATATGGTTGAGCATGGCGCCGACCTGCGCAGCGTGCAGTTGATGCTGGGGCATGCCGATATTTCTACTACGCAGGTTTATACGCACCTGGCGCTGGGCAGGCTGAAGGCAGTGCATCGCGAGCACCATCCCCGGGCAACCCGGCGGGAGACTGAAATGAATGCACGCCCTGAACCGCATGGTGGTCTGCGGTTAGTGCCACGCGCACTCACGAAGAAGGAGACGGGATGAGCGCGACTGAGGCTGGTTCGCCGCTCGATTCGCTCGTCGCTGGTTATCTGCGCGTGCTGGCCAATGAGCGAGGGGCATCGGCGCACACACTGCGCGCTTACCATCGGGAATTGAATGGGTTTGCCGCTTTTATTACTAAGTACAAAGAAGAGAATCAGGGCGTTGACCGCATCGAACACACCGATATCCGCGCTTATCTAGGGACGCTTTACGATCGCGGGCTCTCGAAGGCCTCAGCGGCGCGGGCGCTGGCGGCCATTCGCAGCTGGTTCAAGTGGCTGGCGCGAACCGGCCTGGTGGAGCAAAATGCGGCCTCGCTGGTTTCCACGCCGAAGCTGCCGAAGCATTTGCCGCGTGTGCCTTCCATTGAACAGATGAACCGCCTGATCGATTCCATGGAGGATGCGTCGTGCAAAGACGCTGCGGCGAGCTGGCCTGCGCGCGATGCGGCAATTCTGGAGATGCTCTATGGCTGCGGCATTCGCAACGCGGAGTTGACGGGGCTGAACCTGAACGATATTTACTGGACCAACGAAGCGGTGCTGGTGCGCGGCAAGGGTCAGAAGCAGCGCTACGTTCCGCTGGGTGATGCGGCGGCGCAGGCGCTGCGGGCTTATCTTGCGGAGCGCTCAGCGCTGCTAGCGGCGGCCGGCAAGGCCAAGGGATTCAAAACTCCGGCGCTGTTTGTCAACCTGCATCTGCGCGGATTGAGCAAGCCGGGCGGTGAAGCGCGGCTGACGACGCGCAGCGTGGGCCGCATCGTCAAGCGCATCGCGGTCCAGCGCGGGCTTTCGGCGGACGTGCATCCGCATACGCTTCGGCATGCTTTTGGCACGCATCTGCTGGAAGAGGGCGCCGATCTGCGCGCCATTCAGGAACTGCTCGGCCACGAGCGGCTGTCGACGACGCAGCGGTATACGCAGCTAACCACCGCGCAGTTGACGCAGGTTTACGACCGCACCCACCCCAGAGCGCATTAGACTCGTTCAGTGGCATTTGAAGAGGTTGGGGTAGACCGTCTAGAATTGTAAAAAATATGAAATCGAAAACACTCTTAACTATCGCGCTCTGCGCTGCCTCTTCTTGCTGTTGCACCGCGCAAACGGGTGCGGAGCAGCACAAGAAACTGATTGCCAAAACGTATAACTCCGGCTTCGCACTTGGCCACGATACTTACAACGCGATTAGTACAGCGAGCGACGGAACCATCTATTACGTTCTCAGTGCGGAGCCTTACAACGTAGCCGCACAAATGTTCTCCTTCGATCCGGCAGCGAAGAAGATAAGTCATGTGGGCGACTTGTCGAAGGCGAGTGGTGAGAAAGGGCTGAAGGTGGTTTCGCAGGGAAAGAGCCACGTCAGGTTCGTTGAATCCAACGGAAAGCTCTACTTTGCCACGCACCTCGGTTATTACAGCACGATCAGCGGGAGGGAGGAGATGGGCGTACCTCCCGCCGGCTATGGGCGCTATCCCGGCGGTCACCTGTTGAGTTACGAGATTGCATCCGGGAAGTTCGAGAGTCTGGCGGTGGCCCCGCGCGGAGAAGGGATCATAGCGATGAACATGGATACGGTTCGCGGGCGAATCTATTTCCTGACCTGGCCGACAGGAACTTTCTATCGATTTGATCTTGCCACGCATGATCTGAAGGAGCTGGGTTCGTTCTTCAAACAAGGTGAGGCTGGCACGGGACCAAATTACCGGACGATCTGTCGCGCCATCGGAATCGATCCACGGGACGGATCAGCTTATTTCACTACCGGCGACGGCGCGATCCATCGTTATCGCTACGAACAGGACGCCGTGGAAACAATCGCGGGCGATAACATGAAGAAGGACTACTTCGGAGTTTATGACTTCACGGTGCCGGGTAACATGGCTTATAACTGGCGCCAGCTTATATGGAATCCAGCCGATAATAAGTTCTATGGAGTTCACGGTAACTCAGGTTACCTGTTCAGCTTCGATCCGGTTACAGAAAGGGTTGAGGTTTTGGACCGTATTACCTCAGAACCTTCCAAACGCAGCGGAATGTCTGACCAGTTCAGCTACGGATACCTGGGATTTACCCTCGGGCCCGATGGGCGTACTTTGTATTATTTAACCGGCGGCCCGATTTACGTTGAAGGGAAAAGGCTCGCGGGTAAAGGCAGTACGGCCAAAGGTGAGGCAATGGGCCAAGAAGATCTGCACCTGGTCACTTATGACATTCCTACTTCTCATTACATCGACCATGGTGCGATCTACTATAAAAACGGAGATCGGCCGGCCAATGTCAATTCAATCGCTGTCGGCAAAGACGGCACTGTTTATGCGCTTGCCCGCGTGAAGGAAGCTGGAGCGGAACGGACGGATCTGATCAGTGTGGGTCCGGTGCTGGGTGATGCGGCGCGGTAAACGATCGACAGCTTTTCCAAAAGTGGTAATGACCGTCAGCGTAACTCCAGCACAGGAATCCCCTGCTCCCACAGAGCCTCGTCCAGCGGAATCCTGATTTCTTTGCCGCTTGAGTGGAAGGCCAGAGGCTTGCCTGTGGCAATAAGCCTTACCTGGCGCACCGGATGGTCGACGTGGGGCACGATCAACTCCGTGGCCGTCTCGTCCATCACAAAGACGAAGATGCTCCCGGCGCGGGCCGTGGCGCGGTAAGACGGCTGGCCCTGGATGGGGCCGTAGGTGCTGCCGTAGATAGCCGCCGCGTTGAGTTTTGTCCAACGGCCTACCGCTTCAAGACGTTCCACAAATTCAGGCTGGATTTGGCCGTCGGGCTGCGGTCCTACGTCGAGCAACAGGTTGCCGCCGCGGCTGATGATCTCGATCAGCGCGCGAATCAGAGCATCGGAGCTCTTGAAGTCGCGATCCTTGGGCCGGTAAGCCCAGGTATTGTTGATCGTCATGCACGACTCCCAGGGCTGAAAATCTTCAAGGCGCGGCACGGTGATGGCCAGCTTGTCGGCTTCTTTGTGATTGGGACTGTCGAGCCGGACTCCTTTGACCGGGATCGCTTTGGGAATGAACTGCTCGGGAGTGACGAAGTCGCCCGGTACTCCAATTCGATTGTTGATCAGCGTGGCCGGTTGCAGGCGATGGATCTGGTCGACGAATCGTTGGCCATCGTAACGCTGTTGCGCATTCGAGTCGTCGGCGTCAAACCACAACTCAGCCACCGGGCCGTAGTGGGTGAGCAGTTCATCGAGTTGCAGGCGCATATATTCCAAGTACAGCGGCCACTCCGGCCGTTCCGGCTCGCCGCGATAGTTGGTTGCGGACAGCTTGGATGTATCACGAAAGTCTGGATGGTTCATATCCGGAGGCGAATAATAGAACCCCAGCGGCATGGCATCGGCGTGGCAGGCATCCGATAATTGACGCACGATGTCCTTGCCGTAGGGCGTGCGGGTAATCTTGTAGCTCGTGTACTCGGAATCGAACATGCAAAAGCCGTCATGGTGCTTGGTGGTGAAGACCATGTAACGCTGTCCTGCGGATCTGGCGAGCGCGATCCACGCATGTGGATAAAAGTGCTGCGGGTTGAAACGCGCAGGCAGCGCGCGGTAGTCGGCTTCAGTGATTTCGCCGTTGGGGGTGAGGATCGGCCAGGAAGCTTCAACACCTGCCACCGAATAAGGGCCCCAGTGGATGAACATGCCGAATTTGGCTTGCTGGAACCAACTCATCCGGCTGGCGTCACCGGCAAGGGCATGAAGCATCGGCACCCTGGCCGCAACGGCCGCGGTTGTGGCGGCACGAAGAAAATCTCTTCGATTCCAGCGCATGGGTCTCTTCCTCCTGACTATGGAAGAAGTAGTGTAACCCCGGACACGAAAAAATGTCTGTGGTGATCCGTCGCCTGGAAAGCGGTTTTCCGCCGCGGTGCTATTCTGGCGGAACTGGGGAGGAAGATTTCTTTTGCAGTCCCGCAAGTTCCTGCGCACATTTTTGCTTCTTCTACTTCTTGCCGCGTTTGGTTTTCTGGTGATGGGTTATCACCCCGGCGCGGAAGACGACAGCCTCTATCTCGCGGCCGTCAAGGCGGACGTCCATCCTTCGCTTTTTCCTCACGACGCTGATTTTTTCCAACTTCAAATGCGCACCAGCGTCTTTGCCGCGTGGATGGCACGCTTTGTTTTGGCAACCGGAGTGACGGTAGCCTGGGCGGAGTTGTTTTGGCAGTTGGTGAGTATCTTCCTGGTGATCTGGTCCTGCTGGAGCATTGTGGGGAAGCTCTTTGAAGAGCCCTCCGCGCGGTGGGCCGGAGTGGCCATGGTTGCGGCCATGCTGACGCTGCCGGTCTCCGGGACGGGGCTCTACCTGATGGACCAGCATCTGCACCCGCGCAATCCGGCAACCGCGCTGATCCTGTTTGCAGTTGCGCGAATGATGGCCGGCAAAAGCTGGCAGGCTGTGCCGCTGCTTGCAGTAGCATTCCTGCTGCACCCGCTGATGGGGGCTATGGGCGTCAGCTTCTGTTGCGTGCTGGCGCTCGTTCTCTGCGATCCGCTGTGGGCGTGGCTTGGTTTTTTGGGGGGGCGAACTGGAGCCTCGCCGGTGGCCGCATTCATTCCCTTCGGATGGGTCTTCGGCAGACCGTCCGGTCCCTGGGTGGAAGCGGTGCGAACCCGGCATATGTTTTTCCTCTACAAGTGGGAGTGGTACGAATGGCTGGGAGCGGTCGGGCCTCTTCTGCTGTTCTGGCTAGTGGCGCGCGCGGCCCACAAGCGCGGCGAAACCAACCTCTGCCGCTTTGCGACGGCAGTACTCATCTACAGCGTCTTTCAATTCGCAATAGCGCTTGTCATTCTGAGTCCGTCTGCACCCATTGGCATGACCACGCTGGAGCCGATGCGCTATCTGCAGTTGGTTTATGTTTTTCTGGCGCTGATCGGCGGCGCTTATCTGGGCCGGTACGTGCTAAAAACGCGCGTATGGCGCTGGGCTATCTTTCTGATCGTCGCCAATGGAGGAATGTTTGTGGCGCAGCGGCAGCTGTTTGCATCCAGTCCACACATTGAACTGCCTGACGTGACTTCGGCCAACCCATGGCTCCAGGCCTTCGACTGGATCAGGCAGAACACTCCTGAAGACGCCTACTTTGCCCTCGATCCCGATTACACAAACTCACCCGGCGAAGACTGCCACGGCTTCAGGGCGCTGGCCGAACGCGGCATGATGGCCGACTCCAACAAGGACACATCGACGGTGACCAAGCAGCCGACGCTGGCGCGGAAGTGGAAGCAGCAGGTTGTGGCGCGAGAGGGCTGGAGCAGCTTCAAGCTCGCGGACTTCGAGCGTCTGAAAAAGGATTTCAGTGCGGACTGGGCGCTGGTGAACTATCCGCCGCCGGAGGGACTGATTTGCAAATGGCACAACAATGCACTCACTGTCTGCCAAATTCCGTAATATAGATGAGTTACCCTTTACCTGTAAGGTGACTTCTCCATGCTGAACCTCTCGCAGCGTTTGATTCTCGGCTGTGTGCTGCTTGCCGGCCTTACGGTGGGGCTGGTGGCGATGACGCATCGCGCCCTGGAGGCGGCGGGTCAGTCGCACCTCGCATGGGCCTTTGTCGGGGCGGCGCTGCTGATTGAGCTGGGGACGGTCTACTTTGTGCTGCGACCCATCCGCATGCTGGCCCGCGATGCTCACCGCATTGCGCAGGGCAACCTGGAGCACCGCGTAGAATGGCGCAGCCGCGACGACTTTGGCAAAATCGCCGTGGAGCTGAACCGGCTGGCAGTGAGGCTGCGGGAGCTGCGCGACTCAGAGGCCGGGCGGCGGCAGATGGAGTTTCAACTCTCTGACGCGGTTCTGCAGTCGATTTTCGAGCCCATCATCGTAACCGACGGCAAGGGACACATCCTGAAGGTGAACCAGGCCGCGGAGGAGATTCTGGGCGAGGCAGCCGGGGACCGCATGGCGCTGACTAATACGCCGGGCGGAGACAAGATTCTGAGCGCCATCCGCGATGCGGTGCAAATGCAGAAAGCTGTGGCTGCGGAGGACGAAGCGGCGATGCTGCCGATGCGCATCGGCAAACAGGAGCGCAGCTACCGACTACGCACCACGCCCATGCGCGACTCCGAGGGGCGGCTGCTGGGCACGGTGACCACTCTCGAAGACGTGACCACGCTGCAGGATACCGACCGCTTCAAAACACAATTCATCACCGTGGCCAGCCGCAAGCTGCGCGATCCGCTGCTGCAGTTGCGGCGCGGACTTTATTCCCTGGGCCAAGGATTTGGTGGGGATTTGCAGCCGCTGCAGGTGGAATTGGTGGCCGCGGCAAGCCACGAGGCGGAGAAGCTGGACGATCTGATGGGCGACCTGATCGAAGTGGCTGAGCTGGATACCGGCAAGCGGGATTTCAAATTTGAGCGGCTGCGCCCGCTGCAGGCTCTGAATGAGGCCCGCGATCGCTATTGCGACGAGGCGGCGCAAAAGCACATCCGCGTGGAGATACGCGCCTATGCCGATCTATCCGTGGTGAAGGCCGACCGCAGGGCGCTGAATTCGATTCTGAATAACTTGCTGTCGAATGCAATTCGCTATACACCGGAGGAGGGCGAGATTCTGCTGGCGGCCGAAGAGATCAAGGAGTTCGTTCAGTTCACCGTGCGCGATACGGGCCGCGGCATCGAGGCGGAGCGGCTGAGCACCATCTTCGACCGCTTCAATGCATTCTCAGAGAGCGGCTCCGGGCTGGGGCTCGCGCTGGCTCGGCGGCTGGTGGAGTCGCTGGGCGGACAGATTGCCGTCGAAAGCCGGCTGGGCCACGGAACCACATTCCGTTTTACACTTCCCGTGGCGGCAGTTGAGGCAGAACGCCATCCAGTCGAGGTGGGTTAGGGCCTCCTAAGACTACTGGGATGCCGGCGACGGGAACCGGTTTTCCCCAGATCTAAGAGAAAGGAGCGAACTGTAATGGCTTACTGGAGCGACGCGCGACAACGAGATGGGGAAAACCGGCCCCGTCCCGAAGGGTTGCAACAAAAATTCGGCCATACTTCGTTCTCGCCCTTGACGGTGGTCCCGCCACAGCCTTCGCGCTCGGCTTCGTCTGGCCGGATTTTTGCTCGCAACGCCGTCCATCCCAGTAGTCTTAGCAGGCCCTTGCATGGCTGAGATCGTTCTCGAAAAAGCCCAGGAACCCGCAAGGCTGCGCATCTATATCGGCGCGGCGCCGGGCGTGGGCAAGACCTACCACATGCTGAACGACGCCTACAATATGCGCCATCAGCAGGACGTGGACGTGGTGATCGGCCTGGTCGAAAGCCACGGGCGCAAGGAGACCGAGGCCCGCATCCGCGACCTTGAGATTATTCCCCAGCGTGAAATTCCCTACCGCGGCGTCACCCTGAAAGAGATGGATGTGGACGCCATCCTTGCCCGGCATCCCAACACCGTGGTGGTGGATGAGCTGGCCCACACGAATGTTCCCGGCAGCAAGAACAAGAAGCGGTATGAAGACGTTCTGGAGCTGCTGGACGCCGGCATCAACGTGATGACGGCAGTGAATATTCAGCACCTGGAGACGCTGAACGACGCCGTCAGCCGCTCGGCCAACACGACCATCCGCGAGACCGTGCCAGACAATTTCCTGAAGCGCGCCGACGAAGTGGTGAACGTGGACGTGACGGTGGACGAGCTGCGGGGACGCCTGCGCCAGGGAAAGATCTACGCGCCGGAGAAGGTGGAGCAGTCGCTGGCCAACTTTTTCCGCACCGGCAATCTGAATATGCTGCGCGAGCTGGCCCTGCGCACCACCGCCGAGCAGGTGAGCAACCGCGCCTCAGAGTACCGACGCACCCGAGGACTGGAGCAGGCGCCGATTCCGGAGAAGGTGATGGTATGTCTGAGCACGCGGCCGGGCACCGAGCGCCTGATCCGCGTGGGAGCGCGCGTGGCTGGACGGCTAGCCTCGAACTGGTATGCCGTTTATGTGGTTCGACCCAAAGACGACAAAGGCCACGGCGATCCCGAGGCGTTCCACCGTTTGGAAGAGTATCAGCGCATGGCCAGGGACCTGGGCGCGAAGGTGGTTACGCTAACTGAGAATAATGTCTCCGACGCGCTGATTCGTTTTGCGCAGCAGGAGAACATCTCGCACGTGGTCTTTGGTCAGTCAGTGCGGTCGCGGTGGGATATCTTCATGCACGGTTCGGTGCTGAACCGGTTTTTGTCGGAAGTTCGCGATGTGACCGTGCAAGTGGTGCCTATGAACAGGCCGTTGCGGCGGGTATAGAGGATTAGCACTAATAATGCGGGGTCTGGGTGCCCCACCCTCGCCGCGTCTTTGTACTTATGGCTAGGGTGGGATAGTACGAAGAATACATTATACAAACCTTGAAAATGCTCTATGGCACCGTGAAGGGTCGCAGGCCGTCGTTGGGTGGGAAGACTGGAAACAAGCCTGTGGGACCGGCTACCGTGGACGGCTGCTCACGGAAGAGGAAGCGCACATAGAATCCGGCGGAGGTTGCCGCAAAATTGCGGGTGTTGTTGGCGCTGACGAATCCTCCGGCAAACCAGTGGGAGTTGATCTGGTAGGCGGTTTGGGCGCGTATGTCGTAGTTGGGGCCTACGCTGGTCAAAGCTGGCAGAGCCAGGTCGCTGTAAGTTGTGCCGCCCGGAATCGTATAGGTTATGAAGTTCTCGTAATTGATGGCGGAGTTGACCTGCGGGTAAAGGGGCGTCGTGCTTTCCTGGAAGGCTTGCACTCCCAGGCTAGCCACGATGTTGTAGTGCCAGCGGGTGAGGTAGTGGCCGGACCAGGTCAAAGGTATGTTGGCCAGGAAGTAGGCCTGGGGACTGAAGTAGCCGCCCATCCCGTAAGTGAAGGCGTCGTTGTTGTGCGAATAGTGCATGCCAAAGAAGTTCGCGCCGATACTCAGGTTGCCATACTCGGGCACGGTCTTCAGGCGCCAATACCCGCCCCCGTTACCGTCGACGCGAATATTGTTTTGGACTTTATAGCCGGTAATGTACTGGCCTCCGGCGCCCATGTAGATTCCCGACTCTCCGCTGCCTTTGGCGATTTGGAAATTGCCCGAGTTGGCAATCACGCCGCCCCATATCTGCCCTTGATTGCCTGGAGTGTTCCCGGCGGGGTCGCGCAGTCCGGCGTAGGAAAGCTGCGAATCCTTGATCGAGTCGCGGTTGAAATTGAAAGTGAACGGGCCGTTTCCCGGTCTCCACTGCGCACGACCGGTGAATGTGGCCACCAGAAAACCGTAGGGCGTGTATCCGCCGGCCAGCGCCAGATGCGGGAAGATCAACTGCAGCTCGCCGGCTAGCCCGGCGGCGTTCTGCTGCGCGGGCGTGGTGGTAATGGGGATCATGCTTCCGATGGGTTCCGGGATGGTGATCAACGTCAGCGGAACGCCAGGCGTTCCAGAACCCTGAACGGTGAGAACTGCGTTGCCGTTGGCCTGCCCGGAGTCAAGGAAGACGGGCTTTACGATCAATGCGACGCGGGCATTGTAGCCAAGCGGCGCCGAAGCCTCGAATGGAGCCTCGAGGTTGGCCAACTGATCGTATCCGGGATTTCCGACGCGGTAGTTGACGATGCCGGCCGCGCCCAGCCAGCCGCTGTATCCGCTCTCAATGGAGCGCAACTGCATCTCCGCCTCTTCACGGGGGCTGAGGGGTTGAGTGTCGCGCTGGATGCGAATCCATGGCCCGCGCAGTGGCGGCAGGTTGCGCTGCATCAGTTCCTGATCCGTGAGCCCGGCGCCGGTGGCCGGCTCCGGCTCGGCCGGTACTTCAACTGGAGCCTGCACCTGCTGGGGAGATTCTTGCTCAGCCGGCACGTGGTCAAGGGTTGGGGTGGGAGCGGTTTGCTCGCCCAGCGTGGGAGTGGGCTTGTTTTTCTTCTTTGCGTGCTTTGTCTGCTTGAGGCCTGGTTGCTGTCTGGGCGACGGCTTCTTGGCGTGCGGAGGAGGTTTCTGCGCGGGGGGCTGCTGCTGTGCGGCCGGCTGCTTGGGTACGGAATAAGCGCCTGTAGCGGCTTCCTGAGCGGAGGGCGTGTACTGCGCCATGGTGTATTGGCTCTTGCTGTCGGGAAGCGCGCTCAACGAGGCAGGCGGAATGTTGGGCACGGAGTGGATGGCCGTTGCGGAACCCTGTGTGAGCTGGCTATCTGTCTGTTCGGCAAAGAGGGCCTCCGCCTCGGCGGCCAGAGTGTTCATCGGCTGGGATGTGATGCGCACTCCCGGAACCGTGCTCGAATCGCTGGATTCCTGACTAGCATCCTGCGTGGCGCGTTGCAGGATAAAGACCGGATGGACGGATGCCGGCTGCTGCACCAAGCTCTGCGGAACGTAAATAGGGGCGGCGGGTGCTGTTGTGGGCGGAGTTGGCTGCGAGGCTGGAGCCGTCGAGTCATTGGCCGGCGCAGCGGGCTGAGCGGCTGAAGGAGCGTAGATCGTTCCCCAAGGCATGGGAAGCGGATTGGCCGAGGGAGCTTCGACCCACTGGCTCTGCGGCGGAACTGCGGCGGGCGCGGAATATGTGAGGGGATAAGAGGGCAGAGGCGGTTCCTTGGTTGCGCGCGCGGTCGGATCGTTGTGTGGATCGAGAATGCGCTTCAGGTCGCCCTGCACTGGAGCATGGTAGGACTCCGGGGGATAAACCAGGCCGGCATCGAGGCTTCGGACGGCAGAATCCGGAGGCATGGCTGCAAGTGCCGCGCGCCAGTAGTCGGTGGCGCGTTGATTGTTTCCTCGTGCCTGCTCAAAGCGGGCGGCAAGAGCCAGAATCTGCGGGTCACCGGGATAGATCCCGAGCGCCTGACGGATCCAGGTTTCAGCCTGCGCCAAATCGGCGGATGCGAGAGCCGCACCGATAGCTCCCTGGTAGTCGCCCGAACTCGCGTTCTCCATGGGGATGGTCTTGAAGATAGTGAGCGCATCCTTGGAACGGCCGGTCTTGGAATATGCGCCGGCAACCGCGCGGCGAACGCCCAGATCGTCTGGGTATTGCGCGGATGCGGCCTGCAGAATCTCAACTCCGCGCAGGAGGTGGCCGCTATCGATCGCGGCAAAGGCGCGGCGCACGGCCCAGTTGGCCCACAAAGTATCGACCTGCTTGCGCTGATCGGAGGTGACGTCGCTTCGAACATCAAGACGCTGCAGGACCGGATAGAGGGCGTGGTCGTC
The DNA here is from genome assembly GCA_049515455.1 of Occallatibacter sp. Taxonomy (GTDB): domain Bacteria; phylum Acidobacteriota; class Terriglobia; order Terriglobales; family Acidobacteriaceae; genus Telmatobacter. The sequence goes on along the minus strand of JBEKUB010000008.1, from coordinate 14,978 downwards.
CTTCACGTTGTAGAGCAGCCATGCGTGCTGAATCTCAAGGCCGGCGGGCGGCATGGTCCTGCGCAGGAGATAGAAGTCTTCCGTGCGGGCCATATATTCGAGGGCTAAGGGAGCATTGCCGAGGGCGGCGTAGAGATTGGCTTCGCCCTGCACGAAGTCGGGGTCGGCTTCGAGCTGCTTGCGCACATCGGCCGGCATTTTTTTTATTTCCTCAAGCGCATCCTGGTTGCGGCCGCCGGCCATCAATGAGAAGACGAGACCCTTCCAGGCATCGGAAGCCATGGAGTGCGGTGTGTTGGCGGAGAGCGTGATCGTGGGTTGTTCAGTGGTTTGAGACGGCTCGAAGCTCGAACCGCTGGAAGCATTCAGCAGCATGAGCTGTGGGTATTCCGGATTGCCGGAGCCTGGAACCTCAATGTACCGTTGACCCTGCTGAAAGAAGTTTTGAGGCGGGGCGGCCTGCGCGGCGGGGATAGTTACGATAGCAGGATTGAAATCGGGCGGCTGATTCTCTCTGGTTGGCGCATTGACCCAGGGCGCGTCTTGTGTAGAGGATTGCGGAGACGGCTGCAGATCGGACTTCTTCGGAGTTAGGACGACGGGGGCTGAGCCGTTGTAGGGATCCTGGCCGTAGGCAGGCAAAGGCGGCAGCCTGGTGGTCTTTGAAAAGGGCTCGTAATCGGGATCGAGCAGTTGCTGCAAGTCGGCCGCGGTTACGGCGCGATGAGCCTTTGTGTCCTGTTCGGGATAAACTAGCGCGTGGGCCAACCTGTCGGTGGGCGAGGCCAGCGGCATGACGGCCAGCGCGGCGCGATAGTAATCGGCTGCACGCTGATTGTCTCCGCGGGCCCGCTCAAAGCGCGCGGCGAGAGAGAGAATGGCGGGGTCGCGGGGATAGCGTTCCAGCGCCTGGCGAAGCCAAGCCTCGGCATGAGTTCTGTCGTTGGCGGCGAGTGCCGCATCAACGGCGCCCTGGAAGTCGCCCGCAGTTGCGTCCTGCATGGGAATGGTTTTAAAGAGGGCCAGTGACTCCTTATACCTGCCAACCTTGATCAATCCGCCGGCAACCGCCTTGCGAACGGTTAGATTGTCAGGGAATGCCTGATTTGCGGCGTCGAGAATGTCCACAGCGCGCGTGACGTTGTCGTTATCCATGGCCATTTCGGCGCGGCGCACGCTCCAGTTGGCCCAGATATCCTGAACCGTCTCCCGCTGCGCAACAGTCAGGTCCTTGCGGCCTCCCAGTCGCATCAGAGCCGGATAGAGGGCACGGTCATTTTTTGTATTGAAGAGCAGCCAGGCGTTCTGAACGTCGATATCTGGAGGTGGCAGAGTCTTCGCTTTGGCGTAATGAGCTTCGACGCGGGCCATGTAATCGACGGCCCGGGGAGTATCGCCGGAGGCGGCGTAGAGGCTGGCTTCTGTTTGCAGAAAGGCAATATCCGCTTCCAACTGCTTGCGCACCGGTGCCGGAATCAGGTGAATTTGCTGGAGCGCCTCACTGTTGCGGTTAGTGGCCATCAAAGTATCAATCAGGCCCTTCCAGGCATCCACGCGGTCAGGGTGCGCCGTCAGCACCTGCTGGTAAATGTTGTAGGCCTGGGTGGGATAGTTGCGTTGGAGATAGATGGCCGCCAACTGCAACTGGATGGCAATGCTGGGATGGCCGCCGGCGGCGATCTGGAGCTTTTCAGAACGCTCCAGCATTCCCTGTGCGACCTCAAATTGGTTGGCCTGCTGATAGATTGCGCCCAACATGGAGAGAAAACCGGGATCGGTGAGCGCAGCCTCATAGGTGGCCGGCGGCATCTTCTGCACGTCGGCGATGGCCTGGCTGTCCTGGCCCATTTGATGATGCGCGCTGACCAGACCCATCCATGCGGGAAGGTTGCCCATATCGGCGGTGAGCACCTGAACGTAGAGCGCTGCGGCCTGATCGTAATGCTTGGCATCCATGAGCAGGCCGGCGTACTCGAGCTTGGTATCGGTCTTGAGGGTTGCGCCGTTCTCGGGGAAAGGCAACGTCAATGCCTGGGCAAGCACACGCTGGGCATCGGCGTTGCGGTTCTGGGCATGGTAGATGATGGCCAGAGTGCGCAGATACTCCGGATCTTTTGAAAGGGCGGCCTTGACCGCTGCAGGGAAACGAGCGGAGACGGTCAGCGCTTTTTGGTTCTCGTCCTCGCGCGCATAGGCCAGGAAGAGACCGCGCCAGGCATCAGAAGAGCCCGGCTGAACCTTGATCAACTTCTCGTAGATTGCCGCAGCTGCGGAGTAGTGCTGCTGCCTGGTCAACAATCCGGCCAGACCGTTGAGAGCCTCAGGGCTGCGGGGGCGTAGATCGAGAGCGCTGCGAAACTTGTTTCCGGCCAGATCGAATTTATTTTCGTCGAAGGCCTGCGTGGCTCCGCCCATCGTGTACCAGAAGCGCGATGTGAGCAGCCCGTCTTCGACAACGCGGGTCTTGTAGCCGTTTTGTTCGGCCTGCGTAAGGTAGCTGATGGCTCCGCCAAAGTTCTTCTGCTGCATCCGCAGGAAGCCCATTCCGGCAGCCAGACGGCCGTTGTTGGGTTCCCGGCCAAGCAGCGCGGTGAAGCGGTTCTGCGCCTCGTCAAGCCGGTGGGCGTTGAGGGCGGCGAACGCGGCTTTCTCTTCCGGCGTGCGCGCAATGCCGGACCTCATCTGTGCCAGCTTGCGTTCGTCTTCCTTCAAGCGGCCTGTGAGCTCTGTGTCCTGGGGATGCTCCTTGAGGTATTTCCGCAGTTCCTCAGCCGAAGCCGGGTTGGCCGAATCCCAAACCAATGCCTGGCGGAGGGCAGCCTGGGCGTCGGGGTCCTGGGAATGCTCTCTGAGGATGCGAATGCCTTCAGCGCGGGTCCTGGCATCGTAGGTGAGGACAGTGCCCAGTGCGATGGAATAGCGCGGATCGCCGGGATTGCGCTCCAACTGGGCGCGCATGCCGGCCATGGCCGCCTGCCTGCCGCCTGCCGTACCGGCCAGGGTCTGGTAATAGGCCAGGGCGATATCGCCATCGGGAGGATGATCGCCATAGAGTTGGCGGTAGATGCGCATGGCCTCGTCGAGTTGGCCCGCGCGGGCCAGATCGCCTGCCCGGTTGAGCGCTTCGCTCTGCGAGCGCGTGCTGGCCATAGCTTCAATCTTCGCGATATTAGGATCGTTGGGGTCGATTGCGCGCAGACGGCTCAGCGCCTCGCTCGATTTATCAGCCGCGCCGCTAAGTTTATAATCCCTGGCCAGGCCTGCCAGGGCCTCAATGTTTTTAGTATCAGAAAGAAGAATCTGCTGCCAGATCTGGATAGCCATATCGGGCCGTCCGCGCGACTCCAGTGCGTGGGCTTTCTCGAACAAAACGGCGCGCGTGGCATTGGCCGAGCCAGCGGTCTTGTTTTGGGCAAACCCCACCTGGAGCGCCAGCATCAGGCATCCCGCAACAACGCAACTCTTTCTAAAGGTCTTCGAGCCTAGCCTCATTAGCGCATCCATTCTACTTTCAGTTCCCCGTCCGGCCCAAAACGAAATCTGCCGTCAAGAAAACCGGTTGCAAATAGGGAGAGATTCTGATCGTAATATGCCAAGTCCTTACCATACAAACCCGTAGATGGGTTTCTTTGCAAACTCATGCGAATCGTCTGCTTTGCGCTGATCCTTCCAAGTTCCGGAAAGGCCCGCAGGTAAGGCAGCACGGCCGCTGAAAATCCTATAGGTCCATCTTGCTCCAATGGAATGCCCTGGTCACTTACCTTTTCAGGGGGGGCATCATGGTCGGCAAGGTAGACACGCATGGCGGGAACGGCGTCGAGTATGCGGGCGCGGGTTTTTCCGCCGTCAAGCATCCCTGCCCATAAATAAACGCGAATGGCATCGTAGCTACCGCCGGGAGCGTCGGATTCCTTGTTTCCTGGATGCATTTCTGTAGCAGGATAAAAACCGTCGCCGGGCAGGTAGTCCACCCAATCCATGGCGTACCCGTGGCGCGCGCTCTGCTCCAGCATCGCGGGTATGCCCAGGGCAATCAGTCCCCACGGTCCTGCCGGATCGACAGCGGCCATCCGCTGAAAGATGAACAGCGGCATATAGCTTGGATTCAGCGTCCAGAAGCGGTCGTGCTGGAAGCCTGCGGACGCAGGCAAAAGCATGGGGCCAAAGCCGGGCAGATCCGCCACTTCGTTTTTGGCGATCAGGGCCATCATCTGGCGGCCTATGCGGGTATAGTAGGGTGACTTCCACAGACGGCCGGCCTCGGTGAGCGCGTAGGCCATCCAGACATCGGCATCGGCGGCGGAGTTGGGATCGATCGTCGTCCACTCGCCGTCTTTATTCCTGCCCCACAGCCAGGCCGGCAGGTGGGTTTCAAGATCGCCTCCGGCGAGGTTGTCCTGGGTCCACTTCAGCAGGCGGTCGAAGGTGGCGCGGTCATTGGCGGCCAGCGCAAAGAACATCGCATAGGCCTCGCCTTCCGACGTGGTGCGGTTGGCGCCCTGGGGATCGACCACCCGGCCCTGCACATCGATAAAGCTGGTTGAATAGGAGTTCCACAGCGTCCACGGGCCCTGCTTGCAACCTCCAGTAGATGAAAGCAGCAAAAGAAATCCGATCAGCCACCAACGTTTCGCCAGCCGGAATTTCCGAAGGCTCATTGCGCAAGTCTCCAACAAGGGGTACAGGCGGCTGACGAACAGGTCGCAGCCCAAAAAAGAACCGCTTAAGACATTCTCTAGTCTTCAATCATCTTCAAGCGGGCCCTGGCTTTGTTGCGCAACCATTGCCTTGTCCAGATGGCTAGCAAAAATGCCAGAATAACAACCACTACCGCGACCAGCCAGGGGACTTCAGCGAACCACATGGTTAACCGCGTCCACCACGGCAGCACGCCTACATGATAGACCTCAGCGCCGATGCGGAACGACTGAAACTGGGTTCCATGCAGAACCGCAACCGAGCCGGAGATATCGCTGGACTGCTGCACCTTCATAAATGTGTCCATGAACGGCGTAAAGACGCTTGCGTCCTTGAGGTGAATCGTCACAATGCTGCGGTCGCCGAGCAGATAAAAGGGAGATTTGATTCCTTCAATCACTACGTCAGGTTGTCCGACGGCGGCCAGGTCGCCGGATTCGGTATGGTCGTTGGATTCGAGCTTCCACCACGCGTGATGCAACAACTGAACAAAGAAGCCCTGCGTGTCGTGCACCTGGATCTGGCCGCTCCGCATGACAACGAGGAGATGGTTGGAGAGCCTGTCAAAGACAGGCTGATCGTCACCCGAGCCGATGATCAGGAAATCGTTTTTGGCGCCCTGTTGCGCGGCCTCAGGGCCGGCCACGGTAACGCGCAGAGCCGGGAAGCCGGTTTGGCGGCTGAAGTGGCCCATCAGCGTAACAAAGGTTTCAATTTCCGCCTCGGTGGGTGCCGCAGGCAGCACGACCGTGGTTTCGCTCAGATCGGCAACGCGCGTAAACGGGAAGCCCGCGTTTGAAAAGAGTTCCAGGTTGGGCATGGGCGCGTAGTGAGGATAGCCGCTCAGGTCAAGGTAGGAATCGCGCAGCACGGCGGCTTGCATGTTGATGGGCGTTGTGTCCTGGCAGCCGCCCTTCTTGAGCAACTGGAAGGTGAAATCGAAGGAAAGCGAGTTGGAGAACGGGCGCAGATTCACCACCGGCACCGGCACGTCCACCTGCATTCTCTTCGATGCTTCCTGGCCAGGAATAAGCGGAATGGAGCCCAGGAAGGCGTTATTGATGCGCATCTGCGCGCTGGAGATGGGACCGATGGGAATGGAATTGTAACGATAAACCATCCGCAGAACCGCGTTGGGTTTGCTGGAGTTGTAGTAGAGATCCGGCGGGATGCGGAAATAAACGCTCAACGGGGCCGTGCCGTCGCCCTGCAACTGTTCTGCGGTGGAGTAATCCCACAACGCGATGTGCTGATCGGTTCTAGCCCAGCGCGGCGCCGCATCGGGTAGTTGCTTCATGGGCAGGCGGAGGCTGTCAATGCTCGCCTGCGCTCCGGCTAGCATGTCGCTGTGCAATGCCACGGCCTGGGCTGCCAGCAGCACCTGGTCCGGGTCGGCTCCAGCCACGATCAGAATCTTGCCGTAGGGGTCGATGGGGTTGGTGCGCATGGCCACGGTCGGCATGTTGATGTCAGGCAGATTCAGACCCGGCGGCAAATTGCTTGCGTTATCGGAGATGACAATTGCATTGCCCTGCGGAATGGGTCCGATGTGAACCGGAAAGCGTACCGGCCTGTTCTCAGAAATCATGCCGAAGTAGCTGGTAACCACACCGGCCGCCTGAATGGCTTTATACGACGGCGCGGAGGCAAAGACGATGGGGATGTTCAGCGGCTGAATGACGGCCGGATCGAGGAACGGCATGGGCAGCTGCTTTACATCGTCGGCCAGCGGGAGCAGATCGCCATGAAGATCGAGATAGGTAGTTCGGTGAACGCGGGTCCACAGCGTAGTGTTGGCCGGGTCCTCGCAGACCATGGTGTAGTGGCCGATGAACTCGATGGTGAGCGTGTTGTTGTGCACCAGCAGATCAGCGGGGATGGTGAACTCTGCCTCCGCATCCTTGCTGTCAGAGCCGCCCAACTGCCCCGGCGTAGGCTGGACGGTGGCAAAGAGCGTTCCATTCATCATCAGCTTCAGGTGGCTGAGCTCCGGCAACAGGCTGGGTGAAAAAGCATAGTAGATGTGAATCTTGGCTGCCCGGACGACGTGGGTCTGTGGCAGGGTGAAGTAAATTTCGTGCCGGCTGTCGATGCCGTGCAACTCAATCTGCGGCGAGCCGGCGTCGTTCAGGGTGAACGAGTCGTGGAACTGTCCCTGGGGAACGGGAGCGTTCTTGTCGGGAGCGCCGGAGAGCAGCGCGCCGGCATAGCCCTGAACCTGCCCGTGGAGGTTCATCGCGCCGCCTATAAGAATGGCAGTCAGGGCGATGATTCCCGCGGAACTGGTTATGGAAATAGCACCGGCCTTAGTGGCCTTTGATTGCCTGCTGCCGGACATCATCCGGAAGGCCGCAATCAGGCCGTGGAAGGATATCTGGAAGATGCGCCCGAGGCTGCGCAATACGTTATCGCTTTCGCGGGATTCGCCCCAGCCCAGCCAGGAGTCCGCTCGGGAATATAGCACCATAGTTAGCACTTCCTGTTCGGCAATCGTTAATTCATCAAAGCGCACTCGCAGCACCGTACCTTCAGAGGAGACCACGGAGCCGGGAAGTTCGGTGGCCGGAGCGGGATGCGGGAATCGAAGCATCACCTTCGACTCCGGCATCAAATCCACCTCTTCGGCAAATCGGATGCTGGTGCCGCCCGACGACATATCAATGGTTTCCCCGCTGATGGGGCGCACGTCCGGCAGCCTGGTCTCGATCGAAGTGAGGGCACTGTAATTAGCGGTGATCGGCCTTCCGTCCGGCAGACGGACCGTCACCGGCGACACAACATTGATGCGGACGCTGGTGCGCAACTGCCTCATCTCGCGTGCGACGGCGATGCAAACACCCACAATGACAACATTGAAGGCGCACCACAGCACGTTCATCAGCACTGTGCCCGGCCGGTCGCGATCCCAGATGAAGAAGCGCGGAATGGCAAACAGCAGCCCGGCCAGGTTGAGCACCAGCATAATGATGAACGGCTGCGCGATCCTGGCGTCAAAGTAGGTCTGCCTGACTACCCCGCCCTTGGCGGTCACGTTGAACTTGCCCAGCTTGGGGCTGATGAGAGCCATCATGGTGGGCAGCAAAATGTAAGGCGATAACACGGTCTCATAGATCTCGTTCCAGAAAGAGTGCCGGTGCTCGCCCTGAATGCGGGAGTTGGTGAGGTTTGAAAGCGTAAGGTGCGGCAAGGCGTAGGCCAGGATGGCCGCCCAATAGCCGGGAATGTTGGTGTGGTTCAACAACAGATAAATCAAGGGCGCGCTAAGGAAAATGAGCCGCGGAACCGCATAGAGAAAATGCGCCATGGCGTTGAAGTAGCACAGGCGCTGGGGAAGCTTGAGACCCGGCGCGAAGAGTGGATTTTCAGTGCGCAGAATCTGAATCATTCCTCTGGCCCAGCGAATGCGCTGGCCCACGTGCGCCGAGAGCCGCTCCGTAGCCAGGCCTGCCGCCTGGGGAATGTTGATGTAGGCCGTTCCCCAGCCGTTCATCTGCATACGCAGCGAGGTGTGCGCATCCTCGGTAACGGTCTCCACTGCGATGCCGCCGATGTCGTCCAGGGCCTTGCGGCGCAGCACGGCGCAGGAGCCGCAGAAATAAGTCGCGTTCCAGAAGTCATTGCCGTCCTGGACGACTCCGTAAAACAGCTCGCCCTCGTTAGGCGTGACGCGAAACTGTCCCAGGTTGCGCTCAAATGGATCGGGCGAATAGAAATGGTGGGGCGTCTGCAGCATGGCCAGCTTTGGATCGCGCAGCATCCATCCCATGGTCATCTGCAAAAAGCTGCGCGTGGGCACGTGGTCGCAATCGAAAATAGCCACGTAGGGCGATTTCACGCTCTTCAGCGCCGTGTTGATGTTGCCCGCCTTGGCATGCTTGTTGTCAGGCCGGACTTTGTAGCCGATATCGGCCTCGAAGGCGAATCGCTCAAACTCTGGCCGCCTCCCGTCGTCGAGAATGTAGACATGCAGCTTGTCGGCGGGCCAGTCCATGTTGAGCGCGCCCAGCGCGGTGTAACGGACCATTTCCAGCGGCTCGTTGTAGGTGGGAATCAGGACGTCAATATGCGGCCATTCATCGGGCGAGTCGGGCAGCGCTACCGGAGCGCGCCGCAGCGGCCAGATGGTTTGAAAATAGCCCAGGGAGAGGATAACGAATGCGTAAACCTCCGCCAACAACAAGGCGAAGATGAAAAACGCGTCCAGCGCGCCCCAGTGATTGGCCGGATCCTCAAAGAACCGCACCACCTGCGTAATGCGCCAGAATCCGTAGCGAAAGGTGCAGAACAGCGACATCATCATCAGGCAGAGCGTGATGAGGTAGGAGTCTGAGGCCCGCGCCAGTGCCAGCGAGATCACCAGGGTAATCAGGCCCAGAACCGCCTGTTGCGGCCAGGAAAGAGGCAGCACAGCCAGAAAATAGAAGACTATCGCCGCAGCAAGCAGGAAGAGCAGGCGGAGAAACCTGGTAAGAACATTTTCCCCGGCGCCAATATCCTGCCAAAGGCCCGTTGCCGTCATCGTTCACTCCACCGCACACCACGATAGGTTGAGTTCGCCGGAGCGGAAAGACCCTTCACCCACCCTGCAAGGCTGCCAAAATCTTCGGCCACGCTCGAGTTGGGCGCATAATCCATCACCGTCATGCCCTCGGCCAGAGCTTCACTGACGGCTGGAGCGCGGCGCAGAGAAAACGGAAGCAGGCGGTCGCCCAACTGCTCGCGCATCACCTCGCGCACGTCAAGATGCAGCGGAAGAGAAGAATCGAATTGGTTGAGCACATAGTAAGGCAATGCCGACTTCACACCGGGAGCTCCGTTGTGCTGGAAGAAGGCGTCTATTGAGCTGACGCTGACCACGGAGTTCATGTCAGGAATGATCGGCACCAGAATCAGCGGAGAAAGGCGCATTATCCTGCGGGTGGTTGCGCCTGAAGCGGTAGCCAGATCGACAATCACGCGGCTGATGCCCCGGGAATATTTACCGATCTCGGCGGTGAGAGGCTCCTGCCCCGAAGCCTCGGGAGCCAGGGAATCAGGATCGATGGCCACCAATTGAATAGGTGCATCGCCGCTCGAGCCTGGAGGGCTGAAGGTTCTCAACTGGCCGGGACGCTGATCGCGAGCGCCAAAATAAAAAGGCAGCAAACCGAAGGCCGCGGTATCGATGAGCAGCACCCGTTCGCCGCGTGCAGAGAGTGCGCGACCCAGTGTGGCCACCAGGCTGGTCTTGCCCACTCCGCCGGCCAGCGAAAAAACGGCCACTGCCGGAGCGCGCGCAGCTACAGGAGCAGGAACCGCTTCAGCAGGCGCCTGGCCCCCATCGAAAACACTTCTCAATGCAAACCAGCGTGAAGCCATGCGGTCGCGCGATCCCTGAAGCGTATCTTCAGGAACCGGTCGCGAAGGAGCGTTGGGCGCGGGCGGGCTGGGAATATCCGTACGCCGCTCTGCCGACAGCCACGCCGGACGGCTGCCGGCCTCTCGCGAATCGGGTTGACCCGAGGAAGAGCTGGACGGCACGCGACTGTCGTCATAGACGGGAGCATACTGCGGCTGGCTCGCTGCCGGACGCGACGCAGGAGGAGGGGTAGAGCCCGGATAATCGAACGGCGGCGGCTGGGGCGGATAAAACGGCCTGGAAGAAGGCACAGATGCGGGCGGGGGAGCTTGAGCATAGGGTGCGAAGAAACGGTTCTGTTGCTGCCAGGCGCGCTGCTGCTCGGCTTCCTGTGCGGCCTTTTCCGCAGCCCGCTGCGCAGCCTCCTGTGCGGCTAACTCAACCTGCCAGGCAGCCTGTTGCGCGGCCACTTGTGCGGCTTGCTGCGTGGCCATTTGTGTTGCTTGCTGGGCGGCAAGTTTGGCGGCAAGTTTGGCGGCTAGTTGCTGTGCGGCCAACTGTGCGGCTTGCTGCGCGGCTAACTCCTGTTGACGCAGCGCAGTTTGCCTTGCGATCTCCGCCACGCGCTCCGCCTCCGCAGCACGAGCCGCCTCAACTGCACGAGCCGCTTCTGCCGCACGGGCTGCTTCTGCCGCCTCAGCCTCTTCTCGAGCCCGGCGGCGATCCGCATCAATGGCATCCTGCACACGCTGCCTCGCCTTCTCCCTGGTCTGCGCGCGAGAGGCTGAGAAATCCCGGTACTTGGCGCCATGTAAATTGGCCCAGGAGTAAAGGGTCGCCACATCTTCCGGCGTTTCGAACTGATCACCGTTTATATTGCGATCTGTCATCTGCCACCCTTGGCCGTCTGCTTCTGTCACCCGTTGACCGACCGCCGCCATGATCCAAGCTGAGATTCCATTGCCTGCAAATCAAGCCGAAGACGACACCACGCCGGTCTTCGCCGACTGAAGACGCAACATCTCTTATGCAGAATCCTAGCCGCTTTGCTGTTGTCAGAACAATAACACTTGAACGCTCACCTTCCTACCACTTTCTTGCCATTCGATATACATAAATCGCTTCATTTTCATTGTCATACGACACTTGCAACTTAGGTAATCTGAATCCCGAGAGCACCGGTTACCATCGTGCATCAGTAACGAGTATCGAGGTGGGATACGATGCGGCGCACTCAAAATAATCAGTTTTTATGCCGCCGATCAGGAAACCTGAAATACAGCAATTTGGCCTCTCAGGCTACCCGGTTTCGACCGCCGGAAATCATCCCGCTAGATCCTCAACGGAAGAGCGCGGAAGCGGCAAAACTCTCCCTGTGTTAGCTTTGAAAGAGCGGCTTGAACGAGCTCGTAGCTCAGCAGGTAGAGCAACGCCCTTTTAAGGCGTGGGTCCTGGGTTCGAATCCCAGCGAGCTCACCATCATCCCACCCGGCCGCGAACCTTTCCAGATTTCAGTGGTCTGTGGTCAGTTGACCATAAGCCGTCCCTGCGCAGCGAACGGTCTGCTATTCCCCATTCCCTATTCCCTATACCCTAGCCCCTAGTCCCTAGTCCCTTAGTCCCTAGTCCCCAGTCCCCAGTCCCTTATCCTAAAGATCAGGCCTCGTCCCCATGGACCTCTACGAGAAAATCCGCGCCCTCCCCACCCAGCCCGGCGTTTACCTCTACAAAAACGCCGAGGGCGAGGTCATCTACGTGGGCAAGGCCAAAAACCTGCGCGCTCGCGTGCGTTCTTATCTACTGGAAGCCGCGCAAGCCAACGCCAAAACCGGCTCGCTGATGCGCGAGGCCGTCGATCTCGACTACATTCTCGTCGCTAACGAGCACGAGGCCCTTGCGCTTGAAAACAATCTCATCAAGCAGCGCAAGCCCCGCTTCAACATTCTGCTCCGCGACGACAAAACCTACCCCTACGTCAAGCTCACACTCGCCGACCGTTTCCCCAAGGTCTTCGTCACCCGCCGCCTGCGCAAGGACGGCGCCGCCTACTACGGCCCCTACTTTCCCGGCAACCTCGCCTATCGCATCGTCGAGCTCATCCATCGCAGCTTTCTCATCCCCAGTTGCAAAGTCGATCTCTCCCGCTACCATCCCCGCGCCTGCCTCCAGTACTACATTCACCGCTGCCTGGGCCCCTGCGTTGAAGGCCTCACCACCCCGGAGATCTACGCCAACGCCGTCCGCGACGCGCAGCTGTTTCTGGAGGGCAAGCACGCCGAACTGGAGCGCACGCTCACCGCCCGCATGATGGCCGCCGCCGAAGCCGAGCAATTTGAAACCGCCGCCCGCCTCCGCGACCAGCTCTCCACCGTTCATCAGCTCCAGGAAAAGCAGCGCATCGCCACCGTCGAACAGGACGACGAAGCCGACGTCTTCGGCTATCACTACGAAGACGGCTCGCTGGCCGTCAACCTTTTCCACGTCCGCGCCGGAAAGATCGTCGACCGCCGCGAGTTCTTCTGGGAAGATTTGCCGGAGCTGCTTTTACCCGCCGACGACGACGGAGCACAATCTGACGGAGCACAATCAATCAATGCCTTGAAGGGTACGGGCTTTAGCCCGTACGTTCAGCAGACAAGATCAAGCAGGGCGGGTGCCCCAGGTCCCTCGCATTTGGGGACCTGGGATACCCCGAACCCCAACCAGCCCCAGACCGAAACGCCCTTCCACGCCGGCGCAGTCTTCAGCGCCCTGCTCAAGCAGCTTTACATCGACCAGCAGTACGTTCCCCGCAGCATTCTAATCCCCGTCGACTTCGACGACCGCGAAACCCTTGCCGCCCTGCTCACCGAGCGCACCGGTCATCGCATCGAGCTGGCCGTCCCGCAGCGCGGAGAAAAACGTTCTCTCGTCGATCTAGCCAGCCAAAACGCCAAGCAATCTTACGCGCAGCGCTTCCGCGTCCTCGAACCTTCCCGCAAAGCCATCCAAGAGGCGCTCGCCGACGCGCTAATGCTTCCCGAGCTTCCCCGCCGCATCGAGTGCTTCGACATCTCCCACATCCAGGGCGCTGAGACCGTGGCCTCGATGGTCGTCTGGGAAGACGGCAAGATGAACAAGCAGCTCTATCGCAAATTCAAAGTGATGACCGTACTCGGCGTAAACGATTTCGCCTCCATGCGCGAAGTGGTCACACGACGCTACCGCCGCCTGCTCGAAGGGATCGAAACGCCGCAAGGAGTCAACGAAACGCCGGGGAACGCGCCGGAGGCGCAGAGTTTGTTAGCCCCGCGCTTCAGCGTGGGGAAAAGGAATTCCACAGATTCATTACAGAGTCCCGTAGGGACGGTGCAGGACACTATTGATGCAGAAACCAATAGCCCGTACGTTGGCGATCCAAGAGATTCCGGGGCTTTAGCCTCTGAAGGAAATAACTCTCGCAAGAAAGAACCCGCAACTATGCCCTCGCTCATCCTCGTCGACGGCGGACTAGGCCAACTCCACGCCGCCGCCGAAGCCCTCGAATCGCTTGGCCTCACCAGCCAGCCGCTAGCCTCCATCGCCAAGCGCGAAGAGGTCATCTATCTCCACGGCAACGAAGACGAGCCCATCGTCCTCGACCGCCATTCACCGGTGCTTCATCTCATCCAGCTCATCCGCGACGAGAGCCACCGCTTCGCCATCGGCTATCATCGCCAGCGCCGCGCCATGCGCGACCGCGATTCAGAACTGCTGAATATTCCAGGCGTAGGCCCGCAAACCCGCCAACGCCTGCTCACCCACTTCGGCAGTCTCCGCGACGTGCAGCAAGCCACAGCTGAGTCCCTGGCCGCCGTAGTCCCGCGTAAGACCGCCGAGGCCCTCTTCGCACATTTTCACACCCAGCCGGATTCGGCTATTCCCGACTAGAATGTCATGGAGGGCGCCCGCGCTCGACCGCTTCCTCTCACTCCTCACGCCGCCTGATTCCTTTTGCAGATAATTACCCTCCACCGGCACACAATAGTTCATACCATCTCTCAAAACTCACGCGGACCTATGCGGCTCAGGGGGAGCAGAAAGCGAAGATCTCCAACAAAGCGCCTCTAACCCCTTTGTCGTCAGGAATTTTGGATTTAACTTCAACATAATAAGACACTTACAGCCGATCACCCCTCGCATCCCATTTCAAATGAGGAATTTACCAAAAAGGACGGGGGTGGGGGGTGGGGGTAGGGAGAGCCCCACTGTGCGCAACATCCCGTATCCGTCAGCGATATCTAGGCCCGAGTCTGGGCGCAGGCCATCATGCCCGTCGCCGAGCCACTTCCTCATAAACGGCGGCATACTTCTTCGCCGGACCGGCCCAACCATAATGCTGCGCCATTCCGTTGCGCATCAGTTTTGCCCAGCCGTTTTTATCCTGGAACGCCACCAGCGCACGATCGATTGCAGCCAGCAAAGCCTCACCAGTCAAGCCTTCAAACTTGAATCCCGTTCCTTTTCCCAGCGCCGGATTCCACTCCTCGACCGTATCGTCGAGGCCGCCTGTGGCTCGCACCACGGGCACAGTCCCGTACTTGAGCGAATACATCTGGCTCAAGCCACAGGGTTCATAGCGCGAGGGCATGAGGAAGATATCGGCCCCGGCTTCGATCTTGTGGGCCATCGCTTCGTCGTAGCCGATTTCGACGGCCACTCGCCCTGGATTGCGGCTGGCCCAGTCACGAAAAAACTTCTCGTACTCCGGCTCGCCCGATCCCAGAGCCACAACGGCAACATCCCGCTCCATTAACCGGCCGGCGATCTGCGCCACCAGATCAAAGCCCTTTTGGGCTGCAAACCGCGAGACGATGCCGATGACCGGCGTCGAATCCTTCACTTTGTCCAACCCGAAGGCATGCATCAGATCGGCGCTGCAGGCCTGCTTTCCGCTCAGGTCCTCCGGCGTGTAGTGCGTGGC